>NZ_SCMX01000087.1 GCF_005503625.1 Cupriavidus sp. 2SB
TCTCCCGCCATGCGGGAGAGGGGAGAACACCCCCCCTACCTCACCGGCTGTTGTGACTGGTCAGATACTTGATCAGCCCATCCACGCCATCGCGTGCGACGATGTCCGCGAACTGCTTGCGGTACACCTCGATCAGCCACGCACCCATCATGTTGATGTCGTAGATCTTCCAGCCGTCACCGCCCTTCTGCAGGCGGTAGTCGATCAGCATCTCGTCCCCGTTGTTCAGCACCCGTGTCGCCACTACGGCGTCGTTGGCGTTATTGCCTGACTTGGCCGGCTTGTACGTAAACTTGGGACTTTGCTCGCGCAATTGCGACAGCGAGATGGCATAGCTGCGTACCAGCAGCGCGGTGAACTGCTCTTGCAACTGTTTCTGTTGTTCGGGCGTGGCCTGTTTCCAGGCATTTCCTACTGCCAGTCGCGTCGTGCGGCCAAAGTCCGTGTAAGGCAGGAAGTCGCGCTGGACGACAGCGGTAATTTTTGCAAGATCGCCCGAGCGGGTCTCCGGATCGGTCTTGATCTTGGTGATCACACCCTCCACCGCGGACTGGACCAGCTTGTCCGGTGCGGCATTGGACTGCGCGTGCGCGGGGGAAACCACGGCGACCATGGCCACGGCGGCGATGGGCGCGATGATTGCGGCGGGGAACATTGCGTAACGGTTCATGAGTCTTCGATGCACTGCGGCCGGGGTGGCCGGTCGGGCCAGTATATAGCGGAACGGCGAGCCGCTCGGCACGTGGGCGGGTTGCCGAACCAGTGCGCTGCACAAGGCGCCAAACATCATAGGGAAGGTATCCAGCCGCTATACTCCGGTTGCCGCCCGCCGCGCCCCAGGCGCCCTGCCGAAGGTGGACGCAATAGATACAGGACTCATGATCAGACCCCTGCTGGTTCGCACCGTCAAATTCGCCACCGTTCACGCCTGGCTCGTGATCGGCATTTCGCTGCTGCTCACCGCCGCCAGCGGCTTCTACGTCGCGCGCAATTTCGCCATCAACACCGACATCAGCAAGCTGCTGGAGTCCGACGCGCCCTGGGCAACGAACGATGCGGCGATCAGCGCCGCATTCCCCCAGCGCGACAAGATGATCCTGGCCGTGGTGCAGGCACCGGCCAAGGAACTGGCCGATGCCGCCGCCAACGAACTGGCCGCTGCGCTGCGCGACGAGCCGAGCCGTTTCAACGCCGTGGGCCAGCCCGGTGCAGGGGCATTCTTCGAGCGCAACGGGCTGCTGTTCGCAGACCCGGCCAGCGTCAGCGAGATGGCCGACAAGCTCACGCAGGCCCGGCCGCTGCTGAACAACCTCGCGCACGATCCCACGCTGCGCGGGCTGTCGGACCTGCTGACCACCACGCTGGCCCTGCCGCTGCAGCTCGGTCAGGTCAAGCTGTCCGACATGGACAAGCTGCTGGGCGAAAGCGCAAAGACCGTGGACGGCGTATTGGCCAACAAGCCCGTGGCGCTGTCGTGGGCGGGACTCGTCGACGACAGCCTCAAGCCGAATGCCGATGGCCGCGCGTTCAGCTTCGTCACGGTCTCCCCCGTGCTGGACTACAGCGATCTCAAGGCAGGTGCCGGCGCCAGCGATGCCATCCGCGCCGCCGCAGCAAAGCTCAAACTGGCCGAGCGCTACAACGCCCAGGTGCGCCTGACAGGCCCGCAGCCGCTGGCCGATGACGAATTTGCCTCGGTCAGCGAGGGGGCCGCGCTCAACGGCATCCTGACGCTGCTGGTGGTGGTCGGCATTCTGTGGATGGCCCTGCGCTCGGCACGGCTGATCACGGCGGTGCTGGTGAGCCTGATTGCCGGCCTGATCATCACGGCAGCGCTGGGCCTGCTGATGGTAGGCGCGCTGAACATGATCTCGGTGGCGTTCGCGGTGCTCTTCGTGGGCCTCGGCGTCGACTTCGGCATCCAGTTCGGCGTGCGCTACCGCGCCGAGCGTTGCGAGCATGGCGACCTCAACGAGTCGCTGACGCTGGCCGCGCGCGATGTGGCCGGTCCGCTGACGCTGGCCGCCGCTGCCACGGCCGCTGCGTTCTTCTGCTTCCTGCCCACCGACTATCGCGGCGTGGCCGAACTCGGCAAGATCGCTGGGGTGGGCATGTTCATCGCCTTCGCTACCACGTTCACGACACTGCCCGCCCTGATTCGCGTGCTGGCGCCGCCCGGCGAGAAGGAAATGCCTGGTTTCGGCTGGCTGGCCCCTGCGGACGCGTTCTTCGAGCGCCATCGCAAGGGCACGCTGGTGGGTGTGCTGGCCGTGCTCGTGGCGGGTGCCCCGCTGCTGCCGCACCTGCGTTTCGATTTCGATCCGCTGCACCTCAAGGACCCGCATTCGGAATCGATGGCGACGCTGCTGGCGCTCAAGGATGCTCCGCAGGCCGGCACCGACGATGTCAAGGTCCTGGCCCCTACGCTCAAGGATGCCGAGCAGATCGCGGCGAAGCTCTCCAAGCTGCCCGAGGTCGAGCGCGTGGTCACGCTGAAGACCTTCATTCCCGACGATCAGGCGCCCAAGCTCGCCACGATCGCCGCGCTGAACAAGACGCTGATGCCAGTGCTCACGCAATCGACGGCAACGCCTGCCTCCGATGCGCTGCGCGTGGCCTCGCTGCGCAACGCGTCGCGCCAGTTGTCGCTGGCCGCGCTCGATCATCCGGGGCCCGGTGCGGCATCGGCGGAACATCTGTCGCGCGCGCTCAAGCAACTGGCCGATGCCACCCCGGCCGTGCGGGACCGTGCCGAGCAAGCCATCGCTTTGCCGCTGCGACTGGCACTGGCCTCGCTGCAGCGCACGCTCCAGCCCGAGCCGGTGACCCGCCAGACGCTGCCGCCCGAACTGGCGCGCGACTGGCTGGCGCCGAACGGTCAGGCGCTCGTCAACGTCAGCCCGAAGCTGCCGCCCCCGGGCGCGAAGAACGACGCCGCGCGCGAGGCTGCGCTCGACCAGTTCATCGCCACCATGGCCCGTGTGCAACCCGATGCCACGGGCGGCCCGATTGCGATCAAGGGCTCGGCCGATACGATCATGACCGCGTTCATCCACGCGGGGATCTGGGCCGTGATCTCGATCACGGTGCTGCTGTGGATCACGCTGCGCCGCGTGGGCGATGTGGTGCGCACGCTGATCCCGCTGCTGGTGTCGGGACTGGTCACGCTGGAGCTGTGCGTGATCTTCGGCATCTCGCTGAACTTTGCCAATATCATCGCGCTGCCGCTGCTGCTGGGCATCGGCGTGGCGTTCAAGATCTACTACGTGATTGCGTGGCGCCACGGCAAGACCAAGCTGCTGCAGTCGAGCCTGACCCATGCGGTGCTCTACAGCGCGGCCACCACGGCCACGGCGTTCGGCAGCCTCTGGTTGTCGCACCATCCCGGCACGGCCAGCATGGGCAAGCTGCTGGCACTGGCGCTGGTCTGCACGCTGGCAGGCGCCGTGTTCTTCCAGCCCATCCTGATGGGACGCCCCCGGCGCGAGCAGCCGGGCCGGCCGGAGCCGCTCGGTCCGTCTCTTCCCCCACTCACGGTGGCTACGACCATGGCACAATCTGCCGATAATTCAGGAGCCGATTCAGGAAAATCGTCGCGCTAGCACGCGACCTCGGCAATCAGGATGGTTGGCCAGCGTTTCCGGCGACCGTCTCCACGACAAGAACCAAAAGACCGACCGTCTCACCATGCTCTCCCGCAACGTTCTTCCCCGCAGCGCGCTGGCTGCCGCCGCGCTCTGCGCCCTGACCACCGGTTGCGCAACCGGCCCCAATGCGAATCCGCAGGACCCGCTCGAACCGATGAACCGGGCGATCTTCACGGTCAATGACAAGGTGGACACCTACGTGGCCCAGCCGCTGGCCAAGGGCTACCAGTACGTCACGCCCTCCCCGGCGCGTGCGGCCGTGACAAACTTCTTCAACAACTTCTCGGACGTGGGCAACTTCGCCAACAACGTGCTGCAGCTCAAGGGCGTGGAAGCGGCCGAGACGATGATGCGCGTGGCGATCAACACGGTGCTGGGCATCGGCGGCCTGATCGACATCGCCACGGCAGCAGGCATTCCGCGCCATTCGCAGGATCTGGGATTGACGCTCGGCTACTGGGGCGTGCCGGCTGGCCCGTACCTGGTGCTGCCGCTGTTCGGGCCCAGCTCGATTCGCGACGGTATCGGGCTGGCCGGGAGCTTCTACCTGGACCCGGCACACTATTTCGATCCGGCGTGGCGCAATACGATGTTCGGCATCAACGTGATCAACGTCCGCGCGAACATGCTGGGCGCCACCGACCTGCTTTCGCAGGCCGCGCTCGACAAGTACGCCTTCGTGCGCGATGCCTACCGCCAGCGCCGGCAATACCTGCTGAGCGGCGGCGGGGATGAATTGCCGACATACGACGATGACGAGGATTCGGCGCCGGCCGGGGATAAGGCGCCTGCTACGCCAGCGACGCCGGCTCCGGCGCCGGGGATGGCGAAGTAGGACTTCTCCCCTGTTGGTTTGCTCCCCTCTCCCTCTGGGAGAGGGGTTGGGGAGAGGGCTGGAGGGTCTGCTTGCCGATGTTGTCGTAATCTGAACGGCCGGCCCTCTCCCCCGCCCCTCTCCCGCTTGCGGGAGAGGGGAGAAAACCAAAAGAGAATTCAAGCGTCTGGAAAACAAAAAAGCGCCCGCGCCGGGGCCCGGCGCGGACGCGAAGACCAGCGGATGCGGTATCCGTGGCTCGACAGATCGTAGGCAATTTTTGAGTGTTGGATTGCCAACAATTGTGTCAGCCCGCGCGGCTGCGTAGCGGCAGCCAGATCGAGAACGTGGCGCCCTCTCCCGCATCGCTTTTCAGCATGACGCGCCCGCCGTGCCGTTCGGCCACGGTTTTCACAAAGACCAGTCCCAGACCGCTGCCCGATGGCGCATCGTTGCCCTGGGCATGCACGCGGCTGAATGGGCGGAACAGGCGCGCCTGCGCCTCAAGCGCGATGCCTGGGCCCTGGTCGATGACATCGATCGCGATATACGGTCCCAACCGGTACAGGCTCACCTTGACCGGTGCACCGGGTGGGCTGAACTTGATGGCATTGCTGACGAGGTTGGCCACCGCGCGCACCAGCAGCATTGGCGAGACACGCAGCGCCACGCCCTCGGCATCGAGATCCAGTTCGAGTTCGATGCCACGCGTCTTGGCCAGGGCCCACATCTCGTCGGTGGCATCGAGCACGAGCGTGGTCACCTCTACGTCGGCAAAGACCAGGTTCTGCGATTCGGCCTGTGCGAGCCGGATGAAATCATCGGCCAGCGCCAATGTGCGGTGCGCATGCTCGCTGATGCGGCCCAGCAGTTCCGGTTGCGGCAAGGCGCGCTCCGCGCGCGACTGCATGTCGATGAGCGCGAGGATCGATGCCTGCGGCGAGCGCATGTCGTGCGACAAAAAGTGCAGCGTCTGCTCGCGCTGGCGCTCGGCGCGCCGCACGGTGGTGATATCCACCAGGCTGACGATGACGCCAGCCGGGCGCCCTTCCTCGCCGTGCAACGGCGCGCCGTGGAGCAGGTAGCGCCGGTCGTCCTCGGTGGCCAGTTCCACGCCATGCGAGTCGGAGGACGACATCACGGGCGCATCGGCATCCAACGCACCGCACAGCGCATCCCAGTACGCCAGCCCGGGGCCGGGCACCGGGAACAGCGTCTCCACCACATCGGGCAGCCCCGGGCGGTCGAGTCCGCCGTAGGCGTCGTCATAGAACCCGTCATCGCCCCCGAATCCGCCCTTCCCGCTCAATGCGCCCAATCCTGCAGGCTGCGGCAGGTCGTTGATGCCCTGCAATACCGCAGGCACCAGCGCCACGGCGCGGCGGTTGGCCACCAGGATGCCACCGTCGAGATTGCAGATGACTGTGGCCTCGGGCAGGCTCTCCAGTCCATCCGAGAGGAAGCGCCGCATGTCGCGCAGGCGCGCCGTCATGTCGTACACAGCCTGCATGCGGCCATCGAGCGAATGATCGACCCGCGTCGGCGCTGCCAGCAGGCCCGGCTCGCGTCCCAGCCGCACGAGTTCTTCCGAGAGAAAGCGCAGTGCCGCCTCCTGGCGCCGCCAGCTCCATAGCGGATAGACCAGCAGGCAGCCAAAGACGGCGGCAGACGGCGCGAACCACAGGTGCACGCTGCCCACCAGCGTGATGCTGCCGCCGATCAGCGCGGCCACGAGCACGACCACCGCAATCAGCGCGTCGCGCGGCGTGAGCACCCAGGCGGCCAGCGCAGCCAGCAACACTGGCAGCAGCGTGGCGAACCAGCCGGCCAGTTCGGGCACGCGCAGGGTCTGCCACGCGTTGGCCGGGATCTCCATGGCCAGGTGCGGCTGGCTGGCGACGGCAAAATCGAGCAGGGCCAGGTCGGCGCGCTCGAACCAGTTGAAGCGGGCCACCACGGCGGTGACGCATAGCGCGGCCACGAGCAGCAGCACCCATTCCACACGGGTGCGGCGATGAAAGAAGGCGGCGGCGAACCTACCGGCCGCAGGTCTGGACGTCATGATCCACACCCTCCGCCGATGCAATGTCGTCACGCATCCCGAACACGCACTCCACCCTATGCATCGGCCGTGCTCACTGCCTCGAAGCGATAGCCATGCGAGTAGACCGAACTCAGGCGCACGCCATGCTCGGGCCGCAGCGCCAGCTTGATGCGAAGCCGCGAGATATGCGTGTCCAGCGTGCGCGAGCCGGCGTCCATGGCACGGCCCCACACGGCCTGCTCCACCACGTCGCGCGAGAGCAGCCGGCCGATATTGCGGAACAGGAACAGCGCCAGGTCGAACTCGCGTGGCGAGAGTTCCACACCCTGCCCGGCCAGCGCGATGGTGCGACGGCGTGCATCCACCACGTAGCTGCCCTGGCGCGTCAGTTCGTCGTCCTGCACCGCATCCGGGTAGGCACGGCGCAGCAGTGCGCGCACGCGGGCCAGGAACTCCGCCGGGCGTAGCGGCTTGCCGAGGTAGTCATCGGCGCCCACGGACAGCCCCGCCACGATATCGCCCTCGTCGATGCGGCTGGTCAGGAACAGGATGGGCGGCAGGCGCCCGGAATGCTGGCGCACCCAGTTGACCAGCTCGTAGCCGCTGATATCCGGCAATTGCCAGTCCATGAGTACCAGGTCGAACGACTGGTCCCGGAGCGCGCGCTGGAACGCAAACCCCGTGTTAAAGCTGGAGCAGGAAAACCCGGCTTCCTCGAGCAACTGGCGGATCTGCGCGGCCTGGGCGGCATCGTCCTCCACTGAGGCAATTCTCATTACTTCCCTCTGATGACTGCGGCCTGGTGTCGGGCTCGGCGGCGTCATGTTACCGGCATGGACCTTGATGCGTCGAGGCTACATTGGGGGGGCACCGCCGGCGCCGTTGTTGTGCGCGTGATGCGAGCGGGCATTATGGCTTGCGGGCGCAATGAAACCGTGCCAGAAAGAATCGCCGCCCGGCACTGGACAGTACGGGGCGGCGCTTTATCCACATGACGAGGATGGCTATTGGCGGCTATCCGCGGCTACTGGAGCATGTACGTTTCGTACTCCAGCCGGTCCAGCTTGCGATCCAGCAGGTACAGAGACAGCGCCACCACCACCAGCAGCGACACCGCGAAGCCATAGCCATACCACGCCGGACCCAGTTCCAGCGTCAGGCGCGTCAGCACGAAGTTCAGCACCACGAAGGTCCCGGTCAGCATCAGCACCTCGCGGCGGCGGTCCAGGTAGAAGTAGATGTTGAGCACGCCCAGCAGCACCACCTGCAGGCTGGCGCCGATCACGTCCACGTAGAGCAGCGGCAGGTACAGCTCCGAGATACCGAGCAGGTTCAGCAACCACCCGCCGATCACGAACAGCAGCAGCGACGCAATGGCCTGCACCTTGACGATCTCGTACAGGCCCAGGCGGATGGTCTGCACCATCGTGTTGCGCATGTCCTCGATGTGCTCCAGCGAGCTGCCGCCGCGCACCGCGTTGTAGAACGCGTCGTAGTACTCCACGAAATCGGTCTCGATGCGCACCAGGAACACGGCCATGCCCGGAATAATCGCCAGATAGGCCAGGAACACCGGGATGTCATAAATGATCGACGCATGCAGCGGCCCGATCACGGCCTGGCCCGTGGACGGCGCGTACCAGAACATGAACTTGTCGACCCAGATACCCAGGTTGTAGAACAGGCCGATGAAGATCAGGCTCGGGTACGAGTAACGCTTCTGGAACACCTCGAACGACATGAACCGATGGCTCGTGTAGTTCCGGTAGATCAGCGTGATCATGCCTACCAGCAGGCACAACTGGCCCGCCACAAAGCCGCCGAGCAGCCCTTCCAGCCCGCGCGAGCGCAGCGCCAGCGCCGCCAGCACCGTGATCGTGTAGCCGATGAAGAAAGTCCAGACGATGGCCTTGTACTGCTTCATGCCCGACAGGAAAATCGCCGCGATCCAGATATTGCTCATGATCACGAAGCCCGCGATCATCAGCAGCCGGTACAGCACGGACTGCTCCGGAAACGCCCAGACCGCGCAGGCCAGCCCGATGGCACCCGCCAACCCCGTAACCAGCAGTGCCACGGCGTGGTAGTTCGACAGCACCAGATCCCCACGGCGCTCGAAGAGGCGGTCCGACGTGAAGCGCGTGAACGACAGTTGCATCGGCCCGGTCAATATCAGGCTGCACGCAATGAGGTAGGTCACCGACACCTGGAACTGCGTGATCAGCGCGCCGGGAATCACCCATCCAATCGACAGCAGGCCGATCAGCAGGATGCCCAGGATCGACAGCACCCAGGGGCCCGAGCTGATCACGCCTGCGTACGCATAGGCGGAGAGCATGCCCGACAGGCTGTCCCGCCGGAGCATCTTGCGAAGTTCGAAACCAATACCGGCCATGTCAGCGTCCTCCCGCCTTGGCGGCATCCGGGGCGCCGCCGCCGTGATGCACCGGGCATCGCGCCGGGCCCGCGCCGCGCTCGCGACGCGTGTTATCCGGCTGCGCCATCAGGTCCGTATAAAGCGTGCGGTAGCTGCCCACCATCTGTTCCTGCGTGTAGTACTTCTCCACGCGCTTGATGCCCGCAGCCTGCGCCGCCTGCCAGCGGTCCGGATGCTGCAGCAGGTTGAGCGCCGCAGCCGCAAGCGCTGCCGGATCGGCAATGCGAACCACGCCACCGGCCGCGCCCAGTTCGGCATCCTCGCCGGGCAGGCCGAAGATCAGTTCGCTGCACGATCCCACGTCGGTGGTCACGCACGGCACACCGGCCGCAAAGCCTTCGAGCACCACCAGCGGCAGTGCCTCGGAAATCGAACTCAGCACGAGCACGCCCACCTTGGGCAGCAGGTCGTCGATCTTCTGGAAGCCCAGGAACTTGACCTTGCTGGCCAGCCCCAGGCTCTCCACCAGGCTGCGGCACTCGCGGGCGTATTCAGGATCCTCGTCCTCCGGGCCGGCAATCCAGCCTTCGGCTTCGGGATACTCGCGCACCACGGTCAGCATGGCGCGCACAAAGGTCTTGATGTCCTTGATCGGCACCACGCGGCCAATCAGGCAGAGCACCGGCGGCACGCCGGGCGCGCGCTTCTCGCGCAGGGCGGCCAGACGCGGCAGGTTGATGCCGTTCGGGATATTGCGCGTGCGCTCGGCCAGCGCGCCGTCCACGATCTGGCGGCGGCGGTTGCCCTCGTACAGCGCCGTAATCTCGTCACCGGCTTCGTAGCAGACGCGGCCCAGCGTTTCGAAGAAGCGCACCCAGAGTTCACGGAAATAGCTGATCTGGGAAATGTCGCGTTCGAAGATGTTGCGGTTGTCGCGAATCCACTGGCTCTGGAACAGGTCGATCTTGCGTTCCTTCGTGTAGATGCCGTGCTCCGACACCAGCAGCGGCCGGCCATTGCGATGGCGCAGCATCGCGCCAAGGAAGCCCGCGTAGCCAGTGGACACCGTGTGATAGACCTTGGCCGGAATCAGGCCATCGGCAATCCGCACCAGTTGCCACAGCGGCTTGTGCATGATGCGGATGGTCCAGAAGTAGTCGGTGAACGACGGGTCCGTGCAGAACTGGCGGTACTGGCCCGTGATGGTGTCCCAGGCGCGCTTGCTGTAGAGGAACGCGTCCTCGGACAGCGCCCCGCCCTCGCGCAGCGCGGGCATCAGTTCGCGGATCAGTTCACCAGCCTCGGCTTCCTTGCCCGGCTCGCGCAGCAATTCGTGCAGGCGGTCCGAGCGGTCGAATGCACCGGCATCGCCCGAGGTGCCATGCACCATCGGCGGCGGCGGGAAGTCGTACAGGAAATGGGTTTCCAGATGCACGACGTTGTCGGGCAGCGTGTAGGCCATGTCGCCATAGTCCTGCCGGCGGCTGCCGATGAAGACGATGCCGAAGCGGATGTCCGGGAATGCGCGGATCATCTGGTTGACCCAGCTCGACACGCCGCCGCTGACGTATGGGAAGGTGCCTTCCAGCAACAACATGACGTCGGCGGACGTCCCCTTGACCAGAATCTCGCTCATGATTGCCAATACCGCAGCAGGGGCCGCACCAGCGGGAGCGGCGAAGGACTGTCGAAAGCCGCCATCAGGCGGCGCACCGCGGCGTAGTCGCGTTCCAGGTAGGCAGCCTCGGCCAGCAGCGGCAGCACGCGCTCGTTGGCAAAGCCCAGCGCTTCGGCGCGGGCCAGGAACTGGCGCGCCTCGCCCGGTGCATTGCGGCTCAGCGCCAGCCGGCCGCGCATGTACCACAGCGCCGCATTGGAATCGTCGATCTCGAGCGCCGCGCTCGCGTAGCGTTCTACCTGGCTGGCCGTGTAGCGGTACACGTCGCCCTGCACCAGGTTCTGGTAGATCAGTTCCCAGTACAGGTCGGCCAGCCGCTTGTTGATCTCGCCGCGTGCCTGCGGCGTATCGGCCGCCTCCAGGCGCGGCAGCTCGGCCAGGATCTGCTGCGTCAACTGCTTCTCGGCGCCATCGAGCATGCCGTAGGCCAGCAGGCGGATGTCGTCGGTGCTGTCGGCCAGCAGTTCGCGCAGCACGGGGCTTGCCGTACGCGTGGGCATCGACTGCATCGCCACCAGCGCGGTCATGCGCTCCGGCAGCGGCGCACGCGTGTTGCCAAGCTGCGCGCGCAGACGCGCCCCGCCGCCGTGCGTCACGCGCTGGATCAGGTGAGTGACGAACTGCGGCAGCGCCACCGACGCAATGCCGGCGCTGTCACCCTTCGCACGGAACAGCTTGGAAAACAGCAGGCTGCCCAGGCACACCAGCGTGCCGCCCAGCGGTACGAAAAAGCAGAACGCCGCCAGGTACGCGTAGCTCCACACGAACGGCGCGCGGAAGCGGCGCGGCAGCAGGCGCCACAGTGCCAGCCCCAGCAGCGCCGAGGCCAGCAGCTGCAATCCCAGGAAGGACAGCAGCAGCGGCAGGCCCGTGCCCCCCTTGAACAGCAGGTACAGCGCGGCGATCTGGACGGTCGTGCCGCCGATGGTCAGCTTGCCCATGTCTCAGTGCTCCCTCAGCCCGGCTGCGCCTGGCCCGCAGCCGGCGCGGCACCGGCTGCGGCTTGCGCACCCGGTGCGGCCGGCGCAATGCCGTCCAGGTGGCAGCGATGCAGCAGGCGCACCAGTGCGTCTTCCGCTCCAGCGGCGGGCACCGGCAGCGTGTAGACGCCGATGTGCGCGCTGGCGAAATCCGTACCGAACTGCGCGCGGAGCATGTCCTCGATCCGCACCAGGTAGGCCGATACGGCCTGGCTGTCAGACAGCGGCATCAGCGTCAGCATGGCGCGCTGTTGCGCACCGTGCGCGGGCCAGGCCACGTCCAGCGCCCGGCGGCTGCGCACCACCTGTTCGAACAGCGCGTCGCGCGCCTCGTCCAGGTCGAACACCAGCGCCACCACCGAGCTTTCGATACCGGTCTCGCGGCGCAGGCGCGACAGGCGCGCATAGTCCAGTGCGAACGCATACGGAATGGCCGGGGCCAGTTCCTGAATGCCGTGCGTGGCACGGGCATGGTCCACGCCATCGGCGTAGTAGCCCATGAGCACCATCAGCAGCTGCAGGTTCTCGTACGTCAGCGACAGGAACGGCATACGCTCCACCACCAGCACGCCGATCAGGCGGTCGGAGCCCGCCAGCACCGGCGCCACGGCCACGTAGCGCGTCTGCGCATCCTGCTGCAGGCCGTTGGATTTCAGGTGGGCCAGTTCATGCGTGTCGAGGCAGTGGCGGACCAACGGATCATCGATATCGAGTCCGAACGCGGGGCCGATGGAGGCCACGGCGTCGGGCAGGATGGATTCGCCATCGCATGCGTACAGCGCGGCGGCTTCCACCTGGCACGCCTGCGCCACCACTTGCAGCATCGGCTGGGCACCGGCCAGTCGATCCGTATGTCCGAGGCGGGCCACGTCCTGCATTGCCACGGCGCGCAGTTGCGACAGCGTGTCGCGCAGCGTGGTCGGGCGGGCCAGCAGGTCGTTCTCCAGCCGGGCATGCGAAATGCGCAGCAGGTAGTGGTTCTTGGTCAGTGCGGACAAGCGCTCGTCGAGGTAGCGGTTCACGGCGCGCGCACGCGCCAGGCGCGTGTTCCACACGTCGCCGAACTGCCCGGCCACGAGCACCATCAGCAGGCCGCCCAGGTAGAACAGGCGCGGGAACGCCAGCGTGGCGTATGCCCCGAGGTTGCCGAAGAAGAACCAGCCCCCCAGCAGCATCAGCACCGCGCCCACGCCCACCAGCGTGCCGTAGCGCAGCGCCAGGATCACCGGCAGCAGCCAGGCCCACGGAAAGCCTATGTCCAGCAGCAGCGGATTCTGCGGGAGGATCGCCCAGGCGATGGCCATGGCCACCACCATCACGACGATCATCTCCAGCACGGCTGCCGCCCCGCTCCCCGCGGGCGCCAGCCAGCGCGCATAGCGTCCGCCGAGGCTGATGCCCTGCCCCTTGCGAGCCGTCTGGCGCGTGTTATCGGCGGTGTCTGCCACGCTTGTCACCCGTCCTTTGTCTTGCGATCTCAACCTTGCATCAGCGGCGCCAGCAGGCGACGCAGCAGCTTCTGGGCCACGCCCGACAGCGATTCACGGCTCCAGCCGGCATTGCTGCCCGTGGCCGACCACACCACCTGGCCCGTTGCCACATCGATCAGTTGCAGCGAGATGCCCACGGCCGGCTCGCCATCCACGCCCACCTTGTAGCGCCATTCCTGCACGGCGCCCGTCAGGGCATAGCGTGCGCGCTCGGTGCGTGCCCAGTCCAGTGCCTTGCCCACCGATTCGCGCTCGGCCGGTTCGAACAGCGTTTCCGGGTTCAGCGACGCCGGGTAGCGCTTCAGGTTGGTCACGCCGCCGGTCTTCAGCAGCGATTCGGCGATGGCCTCGGCGCGCAGGCCAGCCTGCGGCGTCTCGGTGTAGTTCACGATCGGCAGCACGGCCACGGTGTCGCCAGCGGCCATCTGCGGCGCACGGCCCACGTCCGTGACAGCGCAACCGGCCAGCCAGAGCGCAGCGCCGGTGGCGGCGCACCAGGCCATCAAGCGGCCCATGCGGTTAGTGGTTTTTTTCATGTCGATTCCCCTCGTTACCTTGAATTTCGTTAAACGTTCAACAATCGATCAGCCAACAATCATCGGTCATCAGTAGAGCCAGCGATAACGCAGGCCAACCTGGGTCAGCGGCGTACCCGTGGTGCGGGCCGCGGTGTCGTGCGAGACAAACAGCGAAAGATGATCGTTGCCGAGCACCGATCCCGCCACACCCAACTGGCCACGGAAGTTGTGACCGGCGCGCGTGTCGTACAGGGCGCCCACTTCCATGAACGGCCGCCACTTGCGCGTGTAGTCGTCGATCAGGTCAGTACCGAAGCCAAACAGCACGCCGGCCTGGGTAAAGCTCTGCGGCATGTAGAACGTCGGGTTCGCCTCGTCATCATCGGGCGGCAGCAACCGCTGCAGCGTCGGCGACAACGTGCCGCCGTTGGTGCTGTAGATGCCACGCGTACCGACGATGCGCACCGTGTAGTCCGGGTATTGTGTGCGGATGCGATAGCCTGCCTCGACGTCGAACACCGTGCCATGACCCAGAGCCGTGCGGTCCTGTCCGTAGAAATGGTTGTACTGCACGCGCCCGCCGATAAACTCCCGCAGGCCCAGCCGCCACGTCGCGCCCAGTTCCGCTACGTCCTTCATGCCACCCACGCGCAGTTGCGAAGACTCGTCGGCCGGCTGGTTGTACCCGATCGTGCCGGTGTACTGGATGCGTCCTTCCTGGTTCCAGTTGCCGGTCAGTCGCGCCGTGGTAAAGCTCTCCAGGCCGTCGCGACGACCCACGCCGAGCAGCCAGTTCTTCTGGCTGTCGCGGTAGTTCAGCAGCAGCTCGGCGCGGCGATCCATGCCTGGCACGCCCACCATCTGCGTGGGATCGAGCGAGCGCTGGTCGCGGAACACGCCGCGCAGGCCCACCGCATAGCCGTCCCACAGGCGTGCGCTGCCGGCCAGACTGTACTCGTAGAACTCCAGCGGCTTCTGGCGCTGGAACGACACGCGCGGCTCGATGGCCTGTGCATTGAACAGCAACGCGTCCTGCAGCGTTTCCTGCAGCGTGTTGTCGGTGCGGGCCAGTTCCTGCGTCTCGAACGCCTGGGTCTGCGCGGCGGACAAGCGGTCCAGCTGGCGGTTGGCCTCGATCTGGCTCGTCACGGGCACACGGCCAGCCTGGCGCTCCATGATGCGGTCCAGCTGGTCCATGTCGTTGCGATCGAGGGCGATCGTGATCTCGGCATAGGCGGGACGCTGCAGCCGGTTGGCGTACTGCCGCGCCAGCCATGCGCGCGCGAGTTCGTTCGATTCCGATGACATCGCCCAGGCCAGCGCGACCTCGCGGCTGGCAGCGGAAATCTGGCTCTGGCGGCGGTCCTGCGCCTCGGCGACTGCGGCAGGAGGCGCCACTTGCACCGGAGGCAGGCCCGGCACGTCGCCCAGTTGCGATGGCGATTTCGCATCGCCGGGCGCGGCGCGGCGCGCGGCCACGTCGGCGCGGTCGCGGCGCAGCATTTCGATCACCAGGCTGCGCGATACATCGCCCGAGGCAAAGATCTGCCCCAGCGCCACCTGCTGGCGGCGCAGGTCGGCGCGCACGGGACCGTCCGCCGTGTCGTCCTCGTCCTCGCGTTCGGCAGCACTGGCCCAGTTTGCACCGCCCTCACCCCATGCGTGGTGCAGGCTGACCCACGCCTGCCGGCGGATGCGCCAGGCCGTGGACGTCTGGCCGATGGCATCGTAAGCGTCGGCAGTCAGACCCAGCCAGAGCGGGTCGGCGTTCTTGCCCTGCTGCATCTTGTTCAGATAGTGCAGCGCGGTACGGCCATCCTGGAATCGCATGGCGCCTGCGGCATACGCGCCCCACAGGTTCGGGTCCTTCTCCGCGCTCGGCTTCAGACGCTGCATCACCGCGCGCACTTCACTGTCGGTGCCGGTGTCGACCAGCGCCCACAGCAGTGCGCCGAACGTTTCGCTATCCGCATCGGGCTGTCCGGCAGCCCGGCGCAGGTCGTCCATGGCGCGGTCGCGATTACCGGTCAGGCGCCAGTATTCCGACCGACGCATCAGGAACAGGGCCGACGATTCGGCTTCGGCTCTCTGTTGAGGCGTGAGGTCGGCCAGCAGCCGGTCGATGCGGCGATAGGCATGGGCGCGCGTGTAGTAATACATCGCGAGCTGGAGGTCGTCGAGCTTGCCGCCCTTGCGCCAGCCGGCTTCCGCGATACGCCCGGCGTCGATCGGCGAGCGGTCGTAGTACTGGACCATGTTCGCGAAGTCCGCTTCCTCGGTATCGCGCACTTCCGCAATACAGTCGTTGCGCGCGGCACCGGGTGGCAGCTGCTGGCAGTGATCGTCATGCTTTGCGGCCATGGCGATCATCATCTGGCGATAGCCGTCCTTGAGCAGGTCTTCGCGTTGCGTCAGGCGGGCGAGCTCGGTGAACGAACGCCAGTACAGCAGATCCTGCGGACCCGCCTGGCTGCGCGCCGGCAGCAGCGCATCCATCGCCTCCTGCAGACGGCCCCGCACGAACAGCATGTTTGCGCGCTTGACCGCGTAGCGGGGCCGGGCGCCGTAGCGCGTCTGCAATTGCCCGTAGATCTCGAAGGCACGGTCGTCCTTGCCCGCGCGCTCGGCCAGCTCGGCGTTGCGCTCCATCACCTGCCGGCCGTTGGGGCCATTGGACAGTCCGTCGAGGAAGGCCATGCCGGCTTCCGGCTCTCCCAGTCGCTCATAGGCCGCCACCACCTCGTCGATGACCTTCAGATTGCCGCCGCCAGCGCGATGGCGCAGTGCAGCCAGATAGGCACGGTCGTCGTTGAGGCCCGGCGCCAGGCGCATGACGTTGTTCCACGCGCGTTCGTCGTTGGTAGCCTGTGCGTACTGGAGCCAGCTTTGCAATGCGATCGTGGGCTGGCGGTTCCACTCCGCCACCTGCGCCAGACGCTCGCGCCAGATCGCATCGCCGGGCAGCTTCTGCACGGCGGTCTGCGCCACGTTCTGCGCCTGATCGAGCTTGCCGGCGGCCAGGAACACGCGATACGCGAGGTCGTAGTCATCCGCGTTGAACGACTTGCCTGCAGCCACGGCTTCGGCCACTTCGGCCTTGGCGGCGGCCTGTGCTTCGGCCTGCGTCGGGTTGCCGGGCGCCGGCTTCGGAATCACGGCCGCTGCGGGCACGCTGGCCTGCACACGGCGCATGCCGAACTCGGCCATCTGTTCGCGGCGGGCCGCGCCGCGCGGGCCGTCCAGGTATTCGTAACGGCGTGCGAGCCACGGTTCGGTGTCGGAAACGCGGCGAATTTCGGCGCGATTTTCCGCAAGCGCCTTGTCCTTGCGCAGTTCGGCCAGTGCGATCCGCGCCGCGCCGGACGGCATCGGCATGGCCGACAGCTTCAGCAACCGTTCGACATACTTCGCCGCCACGTCCGGCTTGTTGGCCGCCAGCGCCAACTTTGTCAGGAAGCGCAGCGTCTCGGGATCGTCGAGCAGGCGACCGCCGTGGCGCTCGGCCTGTATCAGTGCTTCATCCAGGAGGTTGCCGGCCTGCAGCGTCTGCAGCGCCTGCAGGAACATCGTGCGCTGTTCGTAGAGATTCTTCGCGCGCGACTGCGCTTCGAACAATGCCTGCGCGGCATCGCGATAGTTGCCGCCTGCCAGCGCAATGGTGGCCAGTTGCCGGTTGTAGAAGTCGGCGTTGGCTGCGTCACGCTGGGCCAGCGTGCGATACAGCACGTTGGCGGCATTGGCGTCCCCGATCTGGCGCGATTGCGTCGCCAGCGTCTGCAGATCGGCCATGGACCAGCGCTTCATGTAGTCCGGCGTAATGGCCTCCCGGAGCAGATCCTTCATGTGCGTCAGGCGCTCGCCGCGTTCGGCCGAATCCGGCTGTGCAGCATAGGCACGCTGTTGCGTGATCTCGATGCGCGTACGCAGGATCTGGCCGCCCAGGTCCTGGCCCTGCACCGCCAGCATGCGTTCGAGCATCTTCTCTGCATCGTCCAGGCGGCCGCTGCGTGCGTACTGTTCGGCCAGCACGCTCATGAAGTTCGTGTCGTTGGGCGCCACGCGCGACCACGCTTCGAGGTAGGCCACGGTCAGGCCATCGACTGTGCGGCCCTGGCCGAGCAGGCGCTCGCGCAGCGTTTCGCGCGGGAACATCAGCGCCAGGCCCACCCCCACCATCGCGGTAAAGGTCAGGACCAGCGCCGGCGGCAAGAGCCGCTCGCGCTCAGGCGCCGCAGCGGACTTCGACTTGTTGCTGGACATTGATCGGATCATTCACCGCAGGAGTATCGAAACGCAGCGTGTTGTTCTCGCGCACGCCACGGGCTGGCTTGCCATCGATGGTCACGCTGCACTGGCCGGCATTGGCAAGCCGGAAGAACGGCTTGTAATAGCCGGAGAATGCAAAGCGGGTGGTGTTGCCGTCGCGGCGCCAGTTGCGCACCAGGCCGTTGGCTTCGGGCAGTTCCGGCACGGCGCGCGTATCGGTCGGCACGAAGCCGAAGCGTGCGTTGCCGCCATCGAGATGCACGTAGACGCCGCCGCCCGGCGCCGGAGACCAACCCGTCACGCCCGTTGCCGTGGCAACGTCAGGCACGCCGGCACCGGTCCAGCGCAGGTTGCGCAGGTTGCCGTCGCCGCGCACGACCCACGCGCCGCTGGCCGGTGCGCCATTGGCGCCATCGCCCAGTTCGCGCGCCACGGCCATGCTTTGCCAGTCGAGCACCTTGAGCACGTAGTCCGTCGAGTGCATCGGCAACAGGTTCTGCGTCAGCACGTAGTCATACACCTTGCGCAGCGACTTGAGCGAAGCCGCCTTGGTGCCCGCATAGCTGTGGTAGTAGATGTTCACGGCCTTGAAGCGGTAAGGCTTCTCGGTCATCTCCCAGGTTTCGATCACGCGCTCGAAGCCGTAGTACGGGCCACGCCACAGGTTCGTGTAGACGTTCTCGTTCTGATTGGTCGCAAATACCTGGAACGTGTTGTCGGCCTTGTGGATACCTAGCGGCGCGATGGCGGTCCAGGTGGGATTGCTGCGCGTGATCAGCGTATCGCCGCCGTTCATGTTCAGCACGCCCGCAGCATCGGTAAGCTTGATCGCTTCCGGCGGTGCCTGGCAGTCGCCAGGCCAGAGCAGCATCTTCACCGGCTTGTTCGGCGACAGCACGCGGTTGATGTAGTCGATGGAGCCACCAATCTCGCGGTTCAGGTCCATCTTGTAGCCCGGAATCGCGAGGTGGAATTCCTCGTCGCCTTCGGTGACGCGCGCCTCGCTGTTACCGCCGGGTACCGTGCGGCCCCATTCGAACGGATGCGAATACGTGTGGCTCGCTACCTCGACGTACGGCTGCGCGAAGATCTTGCGCGCGATCGGTTCCAGTTCGGCGCTCAGTTTCGGGTACATGCCCGACTTGCCCACTTCGCCCTCGATCACGGACATGGTCATCGGCAGGCGATAGCGGTCGAAGATTTCCCGGAACAGCACCTCGCCGGAGAAGCCGCCACCTGGAATCTCCGCCTTCGAGGCAAAGCCGTCGCCATCGATATGGATCGTCAGCAGGCGGCGCCCGCTCTCGGTGGTGGTGTCGGGCACCGGCATAGGCTGCAGGCGCAATGCCTCGCGCAGGAAATCCAGCGGCTGGACGATCCAGCGGTCCTGGTCACTCGACGAATTCTGGCGGATCGCGTAATTCTGACGCACGGCGTACGGGCCGGTCACATAGCCGCCCCACCTGGTGATGGCCGCGGCGTCGTAGGTCACCGTGCCCGCGCGCAGGCGCAGCAGCGAGCGTGTACCGGGCGCGCCATCCTGTACCTGCACGGCGACGGCATCGGTGGCATCGGGCGCCACGGGTTGCTCGAAGCCCATCATCTTGTCCTGCGACACGATGCGCACCGGGCTCGTCAGTCGTCCCTTGACCGTCTGCAGGCCCATGTTCCGCAACAACGGACTGCTGGCGGGCATGCCGAAACCGTTCATGAACGCCACCGGCACACCCTGCGCGCTGACTTTTTCCAGCCAGGTCTGAAAGCGGCCAGCGTTACGCTGGAAATAACCGTTCGCCCAGACGACCACGCCCGCATAGCGGTCTGCCGTGACGTCCGGCAGCTCATCGCGCGTCTCGGCGAAATCGACGCGATAGCCGAGGTAGTTGAGCGGCATCGAGGCGAAACGCACGCCCTCGCTATTGTCGATACTCACGCCCGGCTGGCTTTCCTGCACCACTAGCACGCGGCGCGGCATGACCTCGATCGCGCCCACACCCATGGTCTGCAGGCCCGAATCGGTCACGTACGGCGTAATGCCGAGCGCGCGGATGCGGCGCGCCGTATCGCGCTGGCAGACACGATCGCCCGGCGGGCAATAGTCGATGGAAATCACCGGCAGGCGGTACTGCTCACGGACGATGCGCGCCTGGTTCAGCAGCCAGTCGCGATCCTGCTGGCTCACCTCGGTATAGGCGCCCTGCGACTGGTTCCAGCCCCGGAACAGCGATTCGAACACCACGCCGTAGGCCAGCGTGTTCACCTTCGGCAGGATCTCGAAGCCACGGTTGAACAGCAGCTTGGCCTCCGGATACCGCGCCTTGATGGCCTGGATCACGCGCACCATGCCGGCTTCCTGCGCGGCGCGGGCGTCATCGGTCTTGGCCACGAGGTGATAGGAGTCCAGCGTATCGAGGAAGAAGCCACGGTAGCCGCGATCCCACAGCGGCTTGATGACACGGTCCACGTAGAAGGCCGGCCAGCCCTCGGCGGACTGGTCCACCACGCGCGCATTCCACGCGTCGTTGCTGCCTGTCAGCCATGCCTTGGGAATATCGTTGAAGTAGCTGCGGTTCGGCAGCACCTCACCCACGCTGATGTAGGCGAACCAGGCCGTGCTGGGTGTCTTTGCCATGCGCGGATCGAAGCCGCTATCGGGCTCCACCACGGCAATGTCGAATGCCTGAAGCTGGTCCACAGGCGGTTTCGCACCGTAGTGGAATGCCACGCTGGGCGCGGCGGGACCAGGCTGGACGGCGCCCTGTGGCACCTGGGCAAGCGCCTCCGTCGAAGGTGCCAGCGTGCCCAGCGCAACCCCGCCAAGCATCGCCACTACCGCAACGCCGAGCAGCACGTTACGGCAGCCGCGCGCCAACGAGCGCCTCGGCACATCGGAACCAACATTCTGGAAAAGCCCCCGGATAGATCGCTGCAATCGCTTCACTGGCTGTTACCCGCTTCTTCTGTTCTGGATCGGCGCGCGGTTGTCTTTGCGCGTCCGCTGGCCCCCGTTTGGCCCCGTTTCGGCAAACGGCCCCGCATTATGAATGCCGCACCTCGATTCGAACTAGCGTTTTTACTAGTTGCCGGGCAGGGCGGATGCTAGGCCATCCGTTTCAAAAAGAATGTCAAAAATTGTGCCTAAATGTCGCTGACATACCGGCGTCACAAGCGCAGGCCACCCTGCCGGACCTTGTGGCATCGAACAACTGGCAAACACTGAAGTTGGTGCTGGACGAGCGCAAGACGCCCGGTGGTTCTGGCTAGTTCTGGAATGACATCTGATTCCCCGTTTCTGGCGTTGGGTGCCTGCGCACCCGGTTCCGGCATCTCGGCATTGCTGCTGGCCACCGGATAATGTTTTAACCTGTATTGTCCCGGCATCATACTTTGGTAGCCATAGTCCATATGGAGTAAGCAAGGATGGTGTCCTTTGTGGCAGGCACCCCCTGCCCTTGCCGGCTACCCTCCTCATTCGTACCGACTACCGATACCGCGGATATGCAATGCCCCATGTCATATCACCTGACCATCTAATCTGATGTCAGACAAACCCGGAATTGATGTAGAAAACTCTAATATCTGCTGTTTGCATGCCGAAACACCGTTAGGGGGTAAGTCCGATTGACACGCAGAAAAAAAACGGCAGAATGACTCCTCGCATGTGCATCGGCCTGTAGCTGTTATTGCTCCGGTTCGTAGTGGGCAACATGCTTTGGCGGGCAATCAAGCTCATCTGAAATTCAAGGTTGGATATAGCAAATATGGAAACCGGTACCGTTAAGTGGTTCAACGACGCCAAGGGCTTCGGCTTCATCACCCCGGACGCAGGCGGCAACGACCTGTTCGCCCACTTCTCGGCGATTGAAGGCAATGGCTTCAAGTCGCTGAAGGAAGGCCAGAAGGTCCGCTACGTCAAGGCCATGGGCCAGAAGGGCGAGCAAGCCACGAAGATCCAGGCTGTCTAAGTCAGGATTGGCGGGCCGAGTTTCTGGCCTGGGAGCCCCGCTTCGGCGGGGCTTTCTATTTTGTAGAAAAGATAATCGTTGCAATGGATGAAGATCTACCGGCCGGTCGATTTATTCCAAACGATTCAAAAGCGGTGTTCTTTTCGTATTTGCCGGTTCGCGCAGCAAGACATTGCGACGGCCGGGCAGCAACGCCCAGTGCGCGCAACGAACTGGCGCAATGATTCGGTTTTGCGCTGGCGGGGAGCCTTCCTTCCCGGCGTTCTCATGTGCTCAAGGGGCCACACAGCAACAGCAGGGCCAAGTTGCTATAATCGCCCGACTCTGAAAAACCCGAAACCAGGCCGGAAGCCGTACCCATGAGCCTGACATATAGCGCGCCGAGGAAAAACCGTGGCCGGTACTGAAATCGCAACGCCTGGCCCTGCCGTGTCTGCTGGTAGTTCGTTCCACACGGCCATGCGCATCCTGCCCGTGTCCCAGCGGCAGGCCATGTTCGAGATCTACGCGTTCTGCCGCGCTGTGGATGACATTGCCGACGGCGACACGCAGCATGCCGACCGCCTGGCAGCGCTGGAAGACTGGCGCGCCGACATCGCGGCCTGCTATGCCGGCCAGGCGCCCGCGCACCTGCGCGGACTCGACGAGCAGATCCAGGCGTTCAACCTGCAGCAGCAGGATTTTCATGACGTCATCGACGGCATGATCATGGATGTCGTCGCCACGATCGTTGCACCGGACGCCGCCACGCTGGATATCTATTGCGACCGCGTGGCGAGCGCCGTGGGCCGCCTGGCAGTACGCGTCTTCGGCATCGAAGAGCGCCCGGGCATCGAACTGGCGCACCATCTGGGCCGCGCGCTGCAACTGACCAATATCCTGCGCGATCTCGACGAAGATGCCGAGATCGGGCGGCTCTACCTGCCGGCCGAAGCGCTGGCGGCTGCCGGCATTCCGGTCAGCACGCCGCGTGCGGTGATCGACCATGCCGGTATCGACGCGGTTTGCCGTGGCATTGCCCGCGATGCCCAGGCGCACTACGACGCCTCCACATCGATCATGGCGCGCTGCCCCTCGCGTGTGGTGCGTTCGCCGCGCATCATGTACGACGTCTATCACGAGATCCTGACGCGCCTGCTGGCGCGTGGATGGCAGACGCCGCGCGTGCGTGTGCGCGTTCCCAAGGCCAGGCTCGCTTGGATCGTGCTGCGGCACGCCATCGCCTGACCCCCGTTTGTCGTCGATGCGTGCGGCGCCGGCCGCCGCATCGCCCAGAAAGAAGCGCCCTCAAGATTTGATGAACCAGGCTGCAACGATCACCATTTCCAGGAACGACGCACAGCGCGCCAGCCAGCGCCGTGCCGCCCCATCCACCCTGCCCGATCCGCTGGATGACAGCATCGCGCACGCCGTTGATGCGCTGCTGGCCCAGCAGCAGGCCGATGGCCATTGGGTGTACGAACTCGAAGCCGATGCCACCATTCCGGCCGAGTACATCCTGATGGTCCACTACCTGGGCGAAACACCCGACCTCGTACTCGAAGGCAAGATCGCCAATTACCTGCGCCGCATCCAGGGGACGGACGGCGGCTGGCCGCTGTTCCACGCCGGAGCGCCGGATGTCAGCGCCAGCGTCAAGGCGTACTTCGCACTGAAGATGGCCGGCGACGATCCCGAGGCCGCGCACATGCGCCGCGCGCGCGCCGCCATCCACGCGATGGGCGGCGCCGAGGCCAGTAACGTTTTTACGCGCACGCTGCTCGCACTGTACGGTGTCATGCCGTGGCAGGCGGTGCCGATGATGCCCGTGGAAATCATGCTGTTGCCCGAGTGGTTTCCGTTCCATCTGTCGAAGGTGTCGTACTGGGCGCGCACGGTGGTCGTGCCGCTGCTCGTGCTGAACAGCCTGCGTCCGAAAGCCCGCAACCCGCGCAAGATCGGTATCGACGAACTCTTCCTGCGACCAGCTCAGGCCACGCGGCTGCCGGCGCGCGCGCCGCACCAGAGTCCGCTCTGGGTCACCGTATTCCGCGCGCTCGATGCCGTGGTGCGCGTGGCCGAACCGCTGTTTCCGCGCCGCATGCGTCAGCGCGCCATCGAGCGCGCACGGGCCTTCACGGTCGAACGGCTCAATGGCGAGGAAGGGCTGGGCGCGATCTTCCCGGCGATGGTCAACTCCGTGATGATGTTCGACGTGCTGGGCGTGCCCGCGAACGACCCGGACCGTGCCATCGCGCGCAAGTCGATCGACAAGCTGCTCGTCATCCGCGATGACGAAGCCTACTGCCAGCCGTGCCTCTCGCCCGTGTGGGATACCTCGCTGGCCAGCCATGCGCTGCTGGAGGTGGGCGAGCCGCGCACCATTGCCGCGGCGTCGCGTGGGCTGGACTGGCTGGTGCCGCTGCAGGAACTGGAGTTGCGCGGCGACTGGACCGTGCGCCGGCCCGACGTACGACCCGGTGGCTGGGCCTTCCAGTACGCCAACCCGCACTACCCCGATGTGGATGACACCGCCGTGGTGGCCGCCGCGATGGATCGCGCCGACCGTGGCGATTGCTCGAACCGCTACACGCCCGCCATTGCACGCGCGTGCGAATGGGTCATCGGCATGCAGAGCGGCAATGGCGGCTGGGGCGCGTTCGAACCTGAGAACACGCATCTCTACCTGAACAACATCCCGTTTGCCGATCACGGCGCGCTGCTGGACCCGCCCACGACCGATGTCTCGGCACGCTGCCTGGCAATGCTGTGCCAGCTCGGCCAGATGCCCGCCAACAGCGAGGCGGCGGCACGCGCGCTGCGCTACGTGCTCGACGAGCAGGAGGCGGACGGTAGCTGGTTCGGCCGCTGGGGCACCAACTATATCTATGGCACGTGGAGCGCGCTGTGCGGCCTGAACGCGGCCGGCATCGGCGCCGATGCGCCCGAGATGCAGCGCGCCGCGCAGTGGCTGGCTTCGATCCAGAACGAAGATGGCGGCTGGGGCGAATCCGGCGACAGCTACAAGCTCGACTATCGCGGCTATGAGAAGGCACCGAGCACGGCGTCGCAGACTGCCTGGGCCATGCTCGGCATGATGGCGGCCGGTGCGGGACATCACCCCTGCGTGGCACGCGGCGTGGAATACCTGCTGCGCACGCAGGCCAGCCATGGTTTCTGGGACGAGCCGTATTTCACCGCCGTGGGATTCCCGCGCGTGTTCTACCTGCGTTATCACGGCTACGCGCGCTTCTTCCCGCTGTGGGCGCTGGCGCGCTTCCGCAACCTGCTGCGCGACGGCAACCACGCCGTGGCGTGGGGACTGTGACCGCCATGGGCACGCCGCAATCGCTCGTCGTGGCGCTCAGCGGCATGGATTTCGAGGCCCGCATCGCGGCGGGCGCCGGCGTCGAGACGATGTTCGGCCACCGCGACGTGATGCTGGCCCGCGCGCTGGATATCCGGTTGATGCAGGGCTGCGCCGGGCTGATCAGCTTCGGCGTGGCGGGCGGGCTCGATCCCACGCTGCCGCCCGGCACCGTGATCGTCGGCACCGCCGTACGCAGCGGCGCGCACTCCTTCAGCACGGCTCCCTACTGGACCGCCGCGCTGCGGCGCGCGCTGCCCAACGCCGTCTGCGGCCTGCTGGCCGGTGCCGATGCGGCGGTCACCGCCGTCGATGACAAGCGCGCGCTGCACGACGCCCACGGTGCGCTGGCTGTCGATATGGAATCGCATATCGCGGCTCGCGTGGCACACACGCATGGCATTCCGTTCGCCGCGCTGCGCGTGGTGATCGACCCCGCCGACCGCGCCGTGCCGCCGCTGGCCGTGGCCGGCATGGGCGACGATGGCAGCACCGATGTGCGCGCCATCGTGCTGGGCCTGCTCAA
Organism: Cupriavidus sp. 2SB; assembly: GCF_005503625.1. Lineage (GTDB taxonomy): Bacteria > Pseudomonadota > Gammaproteobacteria > Burkholderiales > Burkholderiaceae > Cupriavidus. Next base: position 25,652 of record NZ_SCMX01000087.1, read on the forward strand.
GGCACCCAACCAGTTGCCCGGGCTGATCCGCCTGGGCCGCGATGCCGCCACCGCCAAGGCCGCCCTGGCCGACGCCCGCCGCGCTGCGGGTGCCCGGTTCGCGCTGCCTGCGCTTGCGGCTGTCTGATTCGATCTTGGCGGCTGTCTGAGGCCGCCTTCCTGTCTTTCCCTCACCCCCAGCCCCTCTCCCGCCTTGCGGGAGAGGGGAGCAAACCCATCAGCTAGAACGATAACCGTCGCTATGCGCTCCCCTCTCCCATGGAAGTGGGAGAGGGGTGGGGGTGAGGGCATGCGGTTCAATTTGCGACCTGTCAGCGATTGCACCGCTGACCCTCTCCCCCAGCCCCTCTCCCGCCTTGCGGGAGAGGGGAGCAAACCGACAGGGAGCGCTTGCGCGCCCGCACTTGCCTCCATCT
>NZ_SCMX01000088.1 GCF_005503625.1 Cupriavidus sp. 2SB
TCCGATGCCACTTCCCTGCCCCCGGGGCGCAGCCATACCCTGACCTTCGCCCAGATGGGCGCGAACTACACGATCCCGCTGCGCGGGCTGGACCCGGACCGCACCGTCAATGTCGGCGTACGTCTGGACGAAGTGGTGACCGCCGCCAAGCTGAAGCTCGTCTTCACGTATTCGCCCTCGCTGATCTATCCGCTCTCACACCTGAAGGTGCGGCTCAACGACGAAGTCGTGGCCACGATTCCGCTAGACAAGGAACACGCGGGCCAGCAGATTTCGCGTGAGATCGATCTGGATCCCCGCTTCTTCACGGACTTCAATCGCATCAACGTGCAGATGATCGCGCACTACACGCTCGATCATTGCGAGGACCCGTACCATTCGAGCCTGTGGACCGACATCAGCCCCACCAGTTCGCTGACGCTGACCAAGGCCGGCATCACGCTGCCCGACAGCCTGGCGCTGCTGCCCGCGCCGTTTTTCGACCGGCGTGACAATCGCCGCGTGACCGTGCCGTTCATGCTGCCCGCCGGTGCCGATCCCGCAACACTGCGCGCCGCTGGCGTGGTGGCGTCGTGGCTGGGCGCGTTGGCCAGCTATCGCGAACTGCGCTTCCCCGTGGCACGCACCGCGCCAGCCGATACCAACGCGATTGCGCTGGTACTGCCCAATGCCCAGCCCGACGGCATCCGCATCGAGAAGATCGAAGGCCCGTCGGTCAGCGTGATGCCGAATCCGGCCGATCCGTCGCGCAAACTGCTCGTGCTGGCCGGCCGCACGCCGCAGGAGCTTGAAATCGCCGCCAACGCCGTGGTGCTTGGCAAGGCTGGCATGGCAGGCCCGCGCGCCGCCGTGCAGTCGGTGGACCTCGGCAAGCCACGCCGCCCGTATGACGCGCCCGCCTGGGCACCGGTGGATCGTCCGGTCATGTTCAAGGAACTGGTGACCGATCCGCAGCAGTTGCAGGTATCGGGCGCCACACCCGACGCCATCCGCGTGAACCTGCGCGTGCCGGCCGACCTATTCGGCTGGAACGACCGTGCCGTGCCGCTGAGCATGAAGTATCGCTACACCGCGCCGTCCACGTACAACGACTCGGTACTCAGCATCGACGTCAACGACCAGCTCGTGCGCTCGTACCGGCTCAAGCCGCTGACGGTGCAGACCGACGAGAACGTGGTAGCCGTGCCGCTGCTGTCCGGCGGCAGCGCCACGGTCAGCAACTCGATCCTGATCCCCGCGTTCCGCGTGGGCAGCAACAACCAGATGCAGTTCCGGTTCCATATCGATTCGCAGAAAACCGGGCTGTGCTCGTCCACCGCCGCCAACGTGGCGCGTGCGGCGGTGGACCCCGATTCGTCGATCGATTTCAGCGGCTTCCTGCACTACGCGGCGATGCCGAACCTCGCCTTCTTCGCCAACAGCGGCTATCCGTTCACGCGCATGGCGGACCTCTCGGACACCGCCATCGTGATGCCCGATGCGCCCACCGCCACCGATCAGGAAGCGCTGCTGACCGTGCTCGGCCATATGGGCAAGTGGACCGGCCTGCCGTCGCTGCGCGTGACCGTGGTGCCGGCCAAGTCGATCGAATCGGTCAAGGATCGCAATCTGGTGGTGATCGGCACGGGCAGCGCCGCGCAGGTGCTGCAGGGCTGGGGCAAGTCCCTGCCGTTGCTGATCGAACGCGGCAAGACCGAGATCACGCTGCGCGACCAGCGCACCCATGCATGGTCGAACTGGCTCAGCGGGATCGAGGAAGAGAACATCTCGCCGGCGGGCCGCGCGATCCTGACCGCCGATGGCCCGATGGCGGCGCTGATCGGCTTTGAATCGCCATTTGCGGAACAGCGCAGCGTGGTGGCGATCACCGCATCGAGCGACGAACGCGTGCGAGACGTGCTCGATGTGCTGGAAGATCCCGGCAAGGTCTCGCAGATCCGTGGCGACCTGACCGTGATCCGGCAGCGCGAGCTGGAGGGGCTGCGGCTGGGCGACACCTACTACGTCGGCAACCTGCCCTGGTATGCGCGGCTCTGGATGAAGATGTCGGCGCATCCGGCGCTGCTGGCCGTGGCCGGCATCCTGGCCGGGCTGCTCGTGGCACTGACGCTGTTCTGGGCGCTGGGCCGGCTCGCGGCGCGGCGCAATGGTGGCTGACGTGCCAAGGGCGAAGGGCTGGCTGCGACGGATGGCTGCGGGCTGCCTGCTGGCCTGCGCGCTGGGTGGCGTCGCGCCCGGCTTCGCCGCCACCTGCCCTTGGCCCGACTACGAAGCCTTCCGCCGCACCACGATCAGCCCGGATGGCCGCGTGATCGACGCCAGCACGCCGCAGCAGGCCACGGTGTCCGAAGGACAGGCTTACGGCCTGTTCTTTGCGCTGGCCGCCAATGACCGCGCCACCTTCGACAAGCTCCTGACCTGGACCGAGAACAACCTCGCCCAGGGCGATCTCGTGGCGCATCTGCCCGCGTGGATCTGGGGCAAGCACACCGAAGGCGATCAAATCGGCAAGTGGGGCGTGCTCGATGCCAACCCCGCCTCCGATGCCGACCTGTGGATCGCCTACACGCTGCTGGAAGCGGGCCGGCTCTGGAAGGAGCGCCGCTACACGGCACTGGGCACGCTGATGGCGCGTCGCGTGATGCGCGAGGAAACGGCGGTCCTGCCTGGCCTGGGCCGCACGCTGTTGCCGGGGCCCGTGGGTTTCCATCCCTCGCCCGATCTCTGGCGGCTCAATCCCAGCTATGTGCCGATGCCCGTCATGCGGCGCCTGGCCGCAGCACTGCCCGAGGAAAGCGGCTGGCAGGCACTGGTGGAGACCTCGGCCAAACTCATCGTCGATACCGCGCCGAAGGGGTTTTCGCCGGACTGGGTCGGTTATCAGAAGGGGCGCGGCTTCGTGCCCGATACGCAGACGCTGGCCAACGGCTCGTACAACGCGATCCGCGTCTATCTCTGGATCGGCATGATGGCCCCGCGCGACCCGCTGCGCACCACGGCGCTGCAGGCATTCCGTCCGATGGCCGACTACGTGGCCACGCATGGCCACCCGCCCGAGCACGTCGATACGCAAGCGGGCACGTTCGGCCCGAACGCTGGCAACGGCGGATTCTCCGCAGCCGTGGCGCCCTACCTCGCCGCGCTGGGGCAGGACGGCGTGGCTGCCAAGCAGGTAAGCCGCGCCCGCACGCTGGCCGCGCAGGAGCCATTCGGTTACTACAGCCAGGTGCTGGCGCTGTTCGGGCTTGGCTATCTGGAAGAACATTTCCGCTTCGAAGCGGACGGCACGCTGGTGCCGGCCTGGGATGCCACATGCCCCGCCACGCGTTAGCCCCTGCGCTGGCGCTGCTGCTGGCCAGTCCCGCCCTTCCCGGCCTCGCTGCCAATGCAGCGCCAGCATCCGCAGCCGCACCGTCCGCGCAGATGGTGCAACTGTTGTCGGCCGCCCGGATGTGGGAGGCCAAGAATCGCGCCGACATGGCGCGCGGCATTCTGGAAAAAGCGCTCGTCATCGATCCCAGGCAGCCCGAGGCCCTGAAACTGATGGGGCTGATCGAGATCCGCTCGAACCGCCCCGCCGAAGCGGACAAGTATCTCAAGGCACTACAGGCCGCCGCGCCGGGCAGCGCCGCCGCGCTCGAACTGGAAGACGCCTACCGCATCGCCACGCGTGACAAGCGCGAGATGGCCACCACACGGCTCGCGGCGCGCACCGGCAAGGACGACGAAGCCGTGGCACGCCTGCGCAAGCTGTTTCCGCGCGGCGCGCCCGATGGCGATCTGGCGCGCGACTACTACCGCATCCTGTCGAGCACTGCAGCAGGCCGCAACGAGGCGATCTCGGAACTGCGGCGCCGCACGCGCGAGCATCCCGATGACAACTACCTGCAACTGGCGCTGGCAGACCTGCTGACCGACCGTGAAGCCACGCGGCAGGAAGGTCTCGGCATTCTCTATCGCATGACGCAACGGCCCGACGGCGACCGCACCACGGCACTGGACCTGTGGCGCCGTACGCTCAATCGCGTCAACGACGACCCCAACTACTACGTCTGGTTCGAGCGGTACGTCAAGGAGGCACCTGACGACAAGTCCGCACAGGAAACGCTGGCCGCGCTGGGCAAACGCGCGACCGCCCGGCAAAAGGTGGAAGCAGACCCGGCCTATCAGGCGCGGCAGCGCGGCCTGAACCAGCTCGAACGCGGCAACACGCGTGACGCCGACATCGCGCTGCAAAAGGCGTATCAGAAGCGCCGTAACGATGCCGAGGTCGTGGGCGGTCTCGGACTCGTGCGGTTGCGCGAAGGTCGTCACGACGAAGCACGCGAACTGTTCACGCGCGCGCAGCAGCTCGATCCCAGCAACAAGTGGCGCGGTCTGATTGCCACGGCCACGTTCTGGGGCACGGTCGCCCGTGCGCGCGAGGCCAACCAACAAGGTAAGCCCGCCGAAGCCGAAGCACTGGCGCGTCAGGCCCTCGCCCAGCAACCCAACAACGAGAACGCCGAGGCCGTGCTGGCCGATGCGCTCGTCGCGCAGAACAAGGACGCGGAAGCCGAGGCGCTGTTGCGCAAGATGCTGGCGCGGCCCAAACCGGAAGTCGGCACGCTGCGCACGCTGGCCGAGTTGCTGCAGAAGGAAGGCCGCGACGATGAAGTGGGCCCGCTGATCGCCAGCCAGGAAGCGCGCATGCGCGGTTCGGCCAGCGACCTGCGCGCGATGCGTGCGGACCTGCTCTCCACCCGCGCGGACCGCCTGCTCGCGCAACAAAAGCGCAGCCCCGCCATCCACAATCTCGAAGACGCTATCCGTCTGCAGCCCGATGCGCCGTGGACACGTTTCACGCTCGCACGCGTCTATCGCGATCTTGGGCTGCCCGCACTCGGCCGCAGCGTAATGGACGATGGCATGCGAACCGCGCCGAACAGCGAGATGCGCTATGCCACCGCGCTGTATCTGAACAGCGTCGATGACATCGACGCCGCTGCAACCATCCTCGCTGCCGTGCCGCAGGCCGACCGCTCCGAAGGCATGCGCAATCTCGGCCACAACCTTGCGGCCCAGCAGATGCTGCGCGATGCGCGCCAGCGCGTGGCCGAAGGGCGCGATGCCGAGGCTCGGCAATTGCTGGAACAGGCGGCCGTGGAAGCGAAGGACGACGGCCACATGCTGGCGTCGATTGGCCGCGAATGGATTGCATTGGGCGAAGCCGATAAGGGACTCGCACTGGTCAGCGACTGGCTTGCCGCACATCCCGGCGATCCGCACATCGACATCCGCCTGCGCTATGGCGAACTGCTTGCCGCAGCCGATCGCGACGATGCCCTGCGCCAATGGATCGCGGAGACCAACGCCCTGCCCGGCATCAGGCCCGAAGAACGTCGCGACGTGGCCGACCAGTCCCTGCGCCTGGCGCTGCGCGAGACAGACCGGCAGATCGATGCTGGTGACTTGAAACAGGCACAGCGCACGCTCGACGCCGTGCCCGCCGCGCAGCAGACCGACCGGCGCTGGCTGCTGACACTGGCCGATCTGCGCGAAGCCGATGGCGACTACAAGGGCGCCGCCGATGCCGCGCGTCAGGTGCTGGCCACGCAGCCGCACGACGCTGGCGCGCAACTCACCCTCGCGCGCCAGTACGAGCGACGCGGCGACACCACGCAGGCGCTCGACATCGTGCGCACCGTGCTGGCCGAAACACCCGAGGACGATATCGATACACGCCTGTCGGTAGCGCGCCGCTTCACCGCGATGCGCCACGAGGACGAAGCCACTGAAGTCGTGGATGCCCTCGACGCACGTTTTCCGAATCGCGCCGACATCACGGTGCAGCGCGGACGCATCGCCCAGTCTCGCGGCGATTTCAACGACGCCGCGCAGATCTATCGCTCGGCGCTGGGCCTGGAGCAACGCGAGAGCGTCACGCCTGGCCGCGATGGCACGCCCGCACAACGCGCGCTTGCCGGGCTGGAGGCGCGCCGACAGGGCGAAGTGTCCACAGCGGTGATGCAGTCGAACAAGTCCGGCGACGATGGCATCTCCAAGCTCCATGCCACCGAGATCCCGCTCTATGTGCGGATTCCGAACGGCTACGCGGGCCACGCCTTTTTTCATGCCGATACCGTGCTGCTCGATGCCGGCACGCTGCGCGGCGCCAGCAGCATCCGCAACCTCGAGTTCGGCAAAATTCCCGCGCTGGGCAATGCTGGGCTCGGCAATATCGGCGAAAACGACAAAGGTGTGGCGCTGGCCGCTGGCTACGAGTACGACGGTGCCTACAACAGTTGGCGCGCCGATATCGGCACCACGCCGCTGGGCTTTCTCGAATCCACCGTGGTAGGTGGCTTCCGCTATCGCGCGGACCTGGGTGCGCAAGCCGTGACCGTCGATATCTCGCGGCGCGCGCAGACCAGTTCCCTGATCTCGTACGCGGGCGCGCGTGACCCGGTGACGGGCGAGACATGGGGCGGCATCGTGCGCAATGGCGTACACGTGCGGTACGCGCGCGACGTGGGCCGCGTCGGCCTGTTTGCCGACGTCGGTTACGGCCTCTACACTGGTGACAACGTGAAAACCAATCGCGAAGTCACAGTGCGCACGGGCTTCGATGTGCCGGTCTACACGCAGCGCGACCAGCACGTGACAAGCGGCCTGGTCGTCAACTACTGGCACTACTCGGAGAACCAGCGCTTCTACACGTTCGGCCACGGCGGCTACTACAGCCCGCAGCGCTATGTGTCGTTCGGCATTCCGCTGGACTGGACAGGCCGCTACGCCAAGTGGTCGTGGCGCTTCATCGGCTCGGCGGGGTGGTCCTTCACGTACGAGGACGAAGCGCCATTCTTCCCGACGCGCCCGGACCTGCAGGCACTCAGCGGCGATGCAAAGTATGGCGGCGGATCGGGCGGTGGATTCAGCTACACGCTCGGCGCCACGGTGGAATACACGTTCGCGCCGCACTGGGTGGTGGGCGCGGGATTTTCGATCGACCGCTCGCGCGACTACGCGCCGAACCGCGCCATGGCGTGGCTACGCTACCTGTTCGACAAGCGGCAGATGCCGGTGCCCTTCCCGCCCACGCCGGTCCGCCCCTACTCGGCCTATTGAGATAACGAGCCAGCGATGAACGACGCCGCCAGCCGCCCCGCTTCTTCCCCTGCGTCTTCGCGCGCCCCGCTGCTCGCGCGACTGCAGGCGCGCAGCATGCTCGCCATCGAAGGACTCGCGCCCGCACTGGCCACGCTGACGCCGGGCCGGGCACACGTGGTCTACGCGCGGTCCTCGCCTGCGCGCGATGCGCTGTTCTGGCAAACCGCCGCATCTGCATTGCGCGGCCCCGCCTGTGTACTGGCGAACCGCGATGCGGCAGGCATTGCTGGCGCGTTGCGCGAACATGGCCTCGATATCGACGTGCCGCGCGCCATGCATGCGCGTGCCAACCTGTGCGCCCTGCAACCCCAACCGGGCCGCGCCGGCATCGATGCATTGATGGAAGCCCTGGACGCGCTGGTGGATCAATGCGGCGCGCGTGGCACACCGTTCCTCGTGGAAGGTGCCGAAGCGTTTATCGACTGGCAGGACGCCACTGCAATGACGCAGGCCGGTGGACGTCTCGGCGATTGGTGCGCGCAGGAGCGGTGCGCGCTGCTGCTCGTGATGGCACCGCCCGAACTCGAAGCGGGCCACGCGCCGCCTGACCTGCAAGGGTTTCATGGGCGCTTTGCCGGAGCGGTGCAGTTATCTCAGCAACAGGGGCAATACACCTGGGAAGTGGCCTTCTGGCGCGACGATCAGGCCGTGGTGGCCGGTGAAGTGATCCGTCTGCGCTTTGCACCGCACGAGCAGCGGCTGATGGTGGCCGCCGATACCTACCAGGGCGCCGTGGAGGATGCGGGCATGCTGGCGCCGGACGAGGATCGCGTGATTGCCAGTCGCGACGCCGTGCTGCGCGAGCGCTTTATCCCCGAATCCTGGCGCGTGGTGGATAGCAATGAAGCCGCAGTGGCAACCGCGAGCAAATCGGTGGCAGCCACTGTGATCCTGCACTACGCCGGCAGTCGTGACCTGGAGATGCTGGCGGGGCAGGTCCACCGGTTGCGGCGCAGTGCGGGCCGCGCCTTGAAAATCGTGATCCGCGAGGACCGCGAAGCCATGCGCCAGCACTACGAACTGCTCATGCTGAACCTCGGCGCCAATGCCGTGGTTGCGCAACGCACGCCTTTCGCGCGTATGCAATCCATGATCGATGGCCTGCAAGGACAGGTGTTCTCACGGCCCATCCTTGCCGACTATCACGAAGCGCTGTCGGCCGTGCTGACCACCACGGCCAGCGGCTACGTCACCGCCTCGACCTTCATCGCACTGGTGCGCGATGCGGTGGACCGCAGCCGCATGGTCAAGCTGCCGCATGTGCTGCTGCAACTGCCGCTGCTGCCGGAGGTGGCGCACATCGACGCCCTGCGCGCCTGCCAGATGAGCCGCGCGGGCGATCTGTGCACGGCTGGCGCCGACAGTCTCTACGCTTTCTTCTTCGCCTGCCGCATGGACGATGTGGATGCGGTCTGCCAGCGCGTGTTCCGCAAACCCATGGCCGATCTGTTCCAGGGCGACCTGCGCAGCGGCGATGCCGAATCCATCACGGCAGTGCTGACCCGTTTCGATGCCGAAGTGGCCGAGTATCCGCCGCCCGACTACAGCACGTGGCTGCCTGCGCAGCGGGACAGCCATCCGCCCGCGCAGCCGGAAACCTCCAGGGATACCGTCATCGTCGATGCACCCGCACCGGCCACGCTGCCGCTGGTGACACCCCGGCGCGCCACGCAGGGTGCCGCACGCGCGCTGCCCGAGCACTATCCGGTGCCACTCAAACCTCAGGACTGACCCATGCCCATCTTTCTCGGCTACTTCATCTGGGGGCTGATCCTGGCGGCGCCACTGGCGTGGCTGACGTGGCGCCTCGACCTGCTGCGCTGGCTGCCGCGCTGGACAGCACCCCGACCACGCCGCGCCGTGCGCCTGCCGCCGCAGTTGCAGGCCATGGTGATACGCGGCAAGCGGCAGGTGCGCAGCGGAGACGGCCGATGAGCGACATGAGCCGGACCATCGCAATCGTGTCCACCACGGGCGGCGCCGGACGCAGCACGCTCACGGCGGAGTTGGCCTCGCTGCTGGCGTGGCGCAATCATGCGGTGCTCGCCATGGAGTGCGATCCGCGCAATGTGCTGGGCTTTCACTTCGGCCTGCGTGAGGCGGCCATCGACGGACTCGGTGCCAGCCTGCACGCTACCGCGCCCGCGTCATGGGCGGCAGCGGGCCGGCGCAGCGACGATGGCGTGTTGTTCGTCCCCTGGGGTGACAGCGTCGAAGCCGGTGCGATGGAGCGCCTGCCCGCGAACTGGCTCGCCCGTCAGGTGGAAGCCGTGGATCTGCCCAACGGTGGCGCCATCCTGATCGACACCACGCCGTGGCCCTCAGCCCATGCGGACCAGGCGATCGACGCGGCTGACCTTGTGCTGGTGCTGCTCCCGACGCAGCCCGAGACCTGCCTGACGGTGCGCCGCCTGGCCGACAGCCTCGCTGCACGCGGCAAGACCGCGCGGTATCTCGCCACGCGGCTGAATCCCGCCCGTCAGCTTCATGTCGACATCATCGCCATGCTGCAGGCGATGCTGGGCGCGGCGATGTTGCCTTATCACGTGCACGAGGACAGCAGCGTGCCCGATGCGCTGGCGCGCAGCGAGAGCTTTAGTCGCAGCACGCCGCACTCGCAGGCCGCGCACGATCTGAATGGCCTCGCATCGTGGCTGGCCGCGTGGATCGACACGCCCGAGTCCGCCATCGCACAGGGGAGTGCAGCATGAATGCGCGCTCGCCGGGTACGCGGATGCGGCTCGCGTCGGTACGCGACTGGCTGTCGCGCCAGCTCGGCGTTGGCACCAGCACCAGTGCCCAGCCGCATATCGGCGACTGGCTGCTGCGATTATTCTTCCAGCCGCCCCGCCCCGGCAAGCCCGACATCCCCGCCGAGTGGGCCACCTTGCTCTATCGGCGCGCACTCGCCCGGCTAGGTGTCGCCAATGGGCGCAACCGCAATCACATCCACGCCGGCACGTGGATCTGGCGACTGTTCGTGCGTCCGCCGAAACCCCGCGTGCGACTGGCAGCCGATCCGCGCAAACAGCGCAGCGGTACGGTCGACCCCGAGCGCACCGGCTGGCTGCGGCGCGCGCTCGATCGTAGCGTCGAACCCATATGGCACGGCGTGAGCCGATTGCGGTACAAGCTATCGAAACGGTTGCCGCGGCCCGACTGGAATCGCGTGGCGTACGTCACTGAAACGATGTCGGCGCGCATCGGCCGCATTCCGTTTGTACTGCCTGTCTCGCTGGTGCTCGCGGCTATCGCCGTGCTCGCGGTCAGCACAACGCCGTTGCCGCTGGCGGATCAGGTCCTGATGTTCGCCGTGATCTGGATCGGCTTGTCGATCGTGCGACGCGTACCCGGCCGGCTGGCCACGATCACGATGATCGCGCTGTCCACGCTGATGGCGGGCCGCTACATGTGGTGGCGTTCCACGCAGACTCTGCAGTTCGCCACGCCCACCGAAGCCGCCGTGGGCTATATCCTCTTCGCAGCGGAAATCTACACGTGGATCGTGCTGGCACTCGGCTATCTGCAGACCGCCTGGCCGCTGCACCGCAAGCCCAAGCCGCTGCCGGTGGATGCCACGCAGTGGCCGACGGTCGATGTCTTCATCCCCACGTACAACGAATCGCTGAACGTCATCCAGCCAACTGTCTTCGCCGCGCGCAGCATGGACTGGCCCGCGCACAAGTTGCGCGTGTTCATCCTCGACGACGGCCGCAGGCCCCATATCGAGGCGTTCGCCAGGGAGGCGGGCGTCGGCTATCTGACACGTACGGACAACCGCCACGCCAAGGCAGGAAACATCAACGCGGCGCTGCCAAAGACCCACGGCGAATACGTGGCGATCTTCGACTGCGACCACATCCCCACGCGCTCTTTCCTGCAGATGACGATGGGCGAGTTTCTCGCCGATCCGAAATGCGCGCTAGTGCAGACGCCGCACCACTTCTTCTCGCCCGATCCATTCGAGCGCAACTTCGACACCTTCCGTCGCGTACCAAACGAGGGCAGCCTGTTCTACGGACTCATCCAGGACGGCAACGATTTCTGGAATGCCACGTTCTTCTGCGGATCGTGCGCGGTGATCAAGCGCGGGCCGCTGCTCGAAGTCGGCGGCATCGCTGTCGAGACCGTGACCGAGGATGCGCACACGGCGCTGAAGCTGCACCGCCGTGGCTACAACAGCGCGTATTTGCGCACGGTGCAGGCGGCAGGGCTCGCGACGGAAAGTTTGTCAGGCCATATCGGGCAGCGCATCCGCTGGGCACGCGGCATGGCGCAGATCTTCCGGCTCGACAATCCAATGCTCGGCAAGGGACTGAAGTTCTTCCAGCGCCTCTGCTATAGCAACGCGATGCTGCACTTCTTCTACGGCATCCCCCGGCTGATCTTCCTGACAATGCCGATTGCGTACCTGTACTTCGGGCTGCACGTGATCAATACCTCGGCACTGATGATCACCGCCTATGTGCTGCCGTACCTGATGATCGCCAACATCACCAACTCCCGGCTACAGGGCCGCTTCCGGCATTCGTTCTGGGCCGAGGTCTACGAGTCCGTGCTGGCGTGGTACATCGTGCTGCCCACTACTGTTGCCTTTATCAATCCGCGCGCGGGCAAGTTCAACGTCACGGCCAAGGGCGGGCAGATTGCCGATGACTACCTCGACTGGACCATCTCCAAGCCCTACCTGTTCCTGCTGGCGCTGAACATCATTGGCCTGGGCGCCGGTATCGGACGGCTACTGTTCACGGGCACCGAAGAGCCGGCCACAGTGCTGATGAACATGGCGTGGGCGCTGTTCAACCTGATGATGCTGGGCGCGGCCATCGGCGTGGCACGCGAGGCGCGGCAGGTGCGCGTTTCGCACCGCATTCCCATGCGCGTGCCGGCCACGCTGCTGCTGCCCGATGGACGCACGCTGGCGTGCAAGACCGAGAACTATTCGATGGGTGGTCTCGGCGTGGTGCTGCCGATCGACGTGCCGCTGCAGGAAGGCGCACGCCTGGGCGTCTGCCTGTCGCGCGGACCACGCACCTATCACTTTCCCGCCGTGGTCACGCGCAACGTCAATCGCCATCTTGGGGTGCGGATGGAAGACCTGACGGTGCAGCGCGAAACGCAACTGATCCAGTGCACGTTCGGCCGTGCCGATGCATGGATCGACTGGCTCGACGACGAACGCGTGGATGCGCCGCTGCGCAGCCTCAAGGAAGTGATCGAAATGGGCTATCAGGGGCTGCTGCGGCTCTACGATGCCTTCATGGATGCGGTGGACGTCATCGTCGCGCGACGACGATCGCGCCAGCCCTGACCGTTCGCACGGAAACGCAAGCGAGACCTCATGGGACTCTGGAACCTCTACTTTCTCGTCAAGCTCTACCTGTTCCATACCGGGCAGATGCATCCGATATGGCTCGTCAATATCGTGTTCGCGCTGCTGCTGGTGGCGCCGATGGAGTCACGCCCGCTGCGCATCATCCGACAGCTTCTTGCCATCGGCTTCGGCGCCGCGCTCGCGTGGCACGAATCCACACTGCCGCCGTTCGAGCGCGTGATTTCGCAGTTCACCAACATCAGCGAGTTCACACCGGCCTACCTGCTGGAACTGCTGCAGCGGATCGTTTCGATCCAGCTCGTGGTGGCCGCCCTGCTGGTGCTTGCACTGTTCCTGCTGGTCAACCGCTGGGTACGCACCACCACGTTCGTACTGATCGCACTGTTCGCGATGCCGTTCTGGTATGGGCTCGGCGTCAACCTGCCGGGTGCCGGCGCACGACAGGCCGCCGCGCGCACGGCCGACAGCCCGCGTGCGAACATCGACGCCACCAATAATTACGACGCCATCCTGGCCGCGTTCCGCGAGAAGGAAGCACAGCGCAGCGCCACCATGACGCCGCTGACGGCGAGTCCCGATGCGCAGTTCGACGTCATCCTGCTGCATATCTGCTCGCTGTCCTGGGACGATCTCGACGCGGCCAAGAGCACCAACCATCCGCTACTCTCGCGCTTCGACTACCTGTTCAAGAACTTCAGCTCGGCGGCCAGCTACAGTGGCCCGGCGGCCATCCGCGTGATGCGCGCCTCGTGCGGACAAGAGGCGCACAAGGACCTGTATGACCCCGATCCCGAGCAATGCCATCTGTTCGCCGATCTGGCACAGGCTGGATTTGCGCCGCACATCCTGATGAACCACGATGGCCGCTTCGACAATTTCCGCGCCATCGTGGAAAAGGAGATTGGCGTGCCGGGCATCCAGGCCGAGGCCACCGAAGGCGTACCGGAGGCCATGCGCTCGTTCGACAATTCCCCGATCCTCGGTGACTTCGCCACCTTCGACCACTGGTACAGCCGGCTGCCGAAGACGCGCAAACCCGTGGCGCTGTACTACAACACGGTGACGCTGCACGATGGCAACCGGCTGCCCGGCAAGCGCCTGACCAGCCTGGAGTCGTACCCGCTGCGCCTGAAGGCTCTGCTCGACGACGTGGACCGCATCATCGACTCGATCGAGAAGTCGGGCCGCCGCGCTGTGGTGGTCTTCGTGCCCGAGCACGGTGCAGCGCTGCGCGGCGACAAGAACCAGATCTCGGGCCTGCGGGAAATTCCCACGCCGCACATCATCCACGTTCCCGTTGGCGTCAAGCTCGTGGGGCTGCCCGCACCGCAGGCACAGGCGCAAGGACAACCCGCTGCACCTGTGACGATCGACGCACCGATGAGTTTTCTCGGTCTGTCGCAACTGGTATTCAATCTCGTGGCCGACAGCCCGTTCCGTGCGGGCGCTCCCGCGCTGACGCACTACGCCGAAGACCTGCCACAAACAGCGATGGTGGGCGAGAACGAGGGAACGATCACGATGAAACGCACCGAAGGCTACGTGATCCATACCCCGGACGGCGTATGGGTGGAACAGAAATGAGCAAGGTCACCGGCCTGAGCCGGTCCATCACGTCGCGCAAGGCCGGCATCGCCTACAACGATATCGACGCGCTGGCCCGTCATGTCGAGGGCTTCGACGCGCAGCACTACTTCGACCAGCAGGGCGAGGTAGAGACCCATGCAGCCATGCAGCGGTGGCCGATGCTGGCGCGAGCGCTAGGCATCGCGCCAGCATCGGATCTTCCCGATACCACCCCGGAATCCTAATGCCGCCACCCCTCGCGAGAGGGGCCGAGAATCACACCCGCATGACACTGCGCGTCACGGATTCGTCATAAACGCTGCCTAGACTCTGGACCTTCCAATTCCCTGGTCCTTTCGTCATGTCCGGCTTTCTGGTGGATCCTATGGCTGCCCGACCGCGCTTCCGGCAGCCCTGCGCGGAGGATCTGGCTGCGCCGACGCCATCCGTCACCACCGACCATACGAACCAGGATGTGCTCGATGTCTTCGGGCTGCACCGCGACCTCGCCTGCCTGCCCGTCACCGAGCAAGGCAAGCCCATCGGCCTGATCAACCGGTCGATCTTCCTGTCCCAGATGAGCAAGCCGTATCACCGCGAACTCTACAACCGCAAGAGCTGCATCGCGTTCATGGACAAGGAACCGCTGGTGGTGGACGCTGCGATGAGCATCGACGCCCTCACCTTCCGTACCGTGGAGTACGGCGAGAAAGCGCTGGCCGATGGCTTCATCATCGCGCGCGACGGCCAGTACATCGGGCTGGGGCAAGGTCTGCAACTCATGCGCGTAGTGGCGGACATGCAGGCCGAGCGCAACCGCCAGATCATGCATAGCATCGACTACGCCAGCACGATCCAGCGGGCGATGCTGCGTACCTCGCGCGAATCGCTGGCGGCCACGCTGCCGGACGCCGCACTCGTCTGGGAACCGCGTGACGTGGTAGGCGGAGATTTCTATCACTTTGCCGCGTTCGAAGATGGCTGGTTCGCCGCGCTGGCCGATTGCACCGGCCACGGCGTGCCGGGCGCATTCATGACGCTGATCGCATCGTCGCTGCTCGGCCAGGCGCTGGATCAACTCGGACCGCGCGATCCCGGCGCACTGCTGGCCGCGGTGAATCGCGGCATCAAGCAGATGCTCGGACAGAACGATCGCGAGCCGCGCCTGGTGCCAGACGCGTCGGCGTCGGACGATGGCATGGATGCCGCATTCTTCTGGTTCGACAATGCCACGCGTGCACTGACATTCGCCGGGGCCAAGTCGTTTGTGTTCGTCCGCCAGCCAGGCGATGTCGATGGCGAGATGGTCAACGGCGCGCGCATGGGCGTGGGCTACGTGGACACCGCCATGGACTTTGCCTGGCAGAACGTCACCGTCCCCACGCAAGCGGGCACGCTGGTATTCGTGACCACGGATGGACTGGTCGACCAGATCGGCGGCCCCCGGGAAATCGCGTTCGGCAAGCGGCGCATGCGCGAGGCGATCTGCGCGCAACCCGACGCCTCGGCCGTAAGCGTCAGCGAGACCGTGCTCGACGCGCACCGGGCCTGGCAGGGCGAGCAGCGTCGTCGCGACGACCTGACCTTCTTCTGTTTCCGCGCGCGATGACCATTCCGGCCGCGCGCCACATCCCCCGCACATGACTGCCGCACATTCGATTGACAAGGAATATGAGCCGTTCTTCCAGATGGCTCGGGAACGCAACGTGATCTTCTACTACGTCGGCTATTTCTCGCAGAACATCATCGCCGCCATGTCCGATGCCGTGCGCCTGCAGCTCACGGTCAGCGGCGTGGATGGTCCTACGCGACGCAAGCTGTTCTCCTCGTTCGTGGAGATGGCGCAGAATATCGTGCACTATTCGTCCGACTCGCTGACGGAAGAATCCCATTCTGACGGGCAACTGCGCCACGGATCGGTCTGCATCAGCATGGTGGACGAGCACTACCGGCTGATGTGCTCCAACCCGGTATCGTCGATGCGCGTGGAGCAACTGCGCGGCGCGCTGGAAAAGGTGCGCACGATGACGCTGGACGAGATCAAGGTCGCCTACAAGCAGACGCTGCGCGCCGAAGCACCGGAAGGCAGCAAGGGGGCAGGACTCGGACTCCTGACGATGGCACGCGATGCCAGCGCCCCCCTCGAATACAACTTTCAGCCGATCGACACGGACCCGGTCTCGACGATGTTCCAGCTCGTCGCCACCATCTGATCCGCCGATCGCACAGAGCCAGCCATGGAAAACCTGTTCATCGCCGCCACGCCAAGCTCGCCAGAACTGAGCTTCGACTTTGCGCGCCACACGCTATCGCTCAAGGGCGAATCCTATCCGGAGAACGCGGCCGTCTTCTACGGCGAAGCCATCGCCCGCCTGCGCCGCTATCTGGCCGACTGCGAGGACGCGTCGGTCACGGTCAACGTGGCGTTGACGTACTTCAACAGCTCCAGTACCAAAATGCTGTTCAGCATGTTCGATGCGCTCAACGAAGCGGCCGAGCGTGGCAACCATGTGCGCCTGCACTGGTTCCACGACGAGGACGACGACACGATCCTGGAGTTCGGCCAGGAACTGCATGCCGACTTCCCGGCCATCAACTTCATCGACGAAGTGACCGCCAACAGTTGAACCGTTGAACGCCCCCCGCGACATCCTTCCGTCCGCCGTGACCGAGCCGGACCTGTTCGACTCCGAGAACAGCGTGCTCGCCCACGCGAAGGCCGTGTTCTGCGACGTGGACGCCGGCGAGGACGCCTATCGCCATACGCTGGGTCAGTTGATCAGCTACTACGAGCGGCTGATGCGCGAGACGCGCCGCCTGATCCGCCGCAGCGACCGCGAGGAACTGGAGATGAACCGGCTGAACCACCGGCTCCAGGAACTGGCACAGGAGCTGGAGTATCGGGCCACGCACGACACACTGACCGGTGCACTGAATCGCGGCGCCGTGATCGACCTCGCCACCGCCGCGCTGGCGCGCGGAAGCCTGGCGCTCATCGTGCTCGACATCGATCATTTCAAACGGCTCAACGACGATTTCGGCCACCCCGTGGGAGATGCCGTGATCTGCGGCGTGACCGCGTGCCTCAAGGACACGATCTGCGCGGAAGGTGCCATCGGCCGCGTGGGTGGCGAGGAATTCGCGGCGCTGCTGCCCGACGTCGCCCTGCCGGACGCCATGGCCCTGGCCGAACGGATGCGCGAGGCTATTGCCAGCTATCGCTGCGCCGCGCCAGTGGACCGGACCATCACCGCCAGCTTCGGCGTGAGCTGGTCCGCCCAGGGCCGCACCTTCGCCCACGCCTATGGCCGCGCCGACGAAGCGCTCTACATGGCCAAGCGCGGCGGCCGCAACCGCGTGGAGCAGGCCGCGGCCTGACCCTCCTTCCTGGCCCTACCGTTCGATGCGGTTCGGATGCGTGGCGTAGTACGCCAGCACGATCGACGCCGTCAGCGCCATGCCGGCCACGGCAAACGCAATCAGGGTGGGAAAGGCAATGCCCGAGCTTTCCTTCGACATGCGTGACTCCGTGAGTGTGGTTTTAACGCGTGATCTGAGGCGTAGTCAGTTTCAGCGTAGTCAATCCATCCGCATTTTGCGAATCGTCTTATGTCCCTCCACTGCCGTTCCGTGGACAGTCTTACCTGAACCACTTCTTTCACGAGGATCAGGTATGCAAAGACGAAGACGGACACGCAGCGGTCCGGTCACCCGCAACGAGTTCGATATCCAGATGGCGCACTTCTCGGCCTTGACCAGGGAAAGGTATGAGGCCGAGGCCGAATTAAGGCGGCAGTGGAACGACTCGTATGAACGACGGCGGGCCAAGGAGCGGGCGGATGATGAGCGGCGTGAAGCCGAATTCCGTGCGACGTTGGCGGAATGGAAGGCCGAGAACGATCGCAAGCATCAGGAGCACCGCGACAATCTGGCGGCCGACATCGAAAACCAGAAACACGAGAGAGCGCAGTGGAGAGCCGATTTCCAGGCTATCAAGAACGAGATGGCGGAACTTCGCAAGGACTTCCGGTCCCTGAAGTGGAACATCTGGTTCGCGGCATGCGGAACGATCATCGGTCTGGCATCGCTGAACGCCGCAATGTCTTCGAACATACTCAGCGCATTCGAATCCGGCCGGAATTCCGCAGTATCCCGAGTGACTCCCTGGCAGATCCTGTTCGGATTTGACCGCGAGACAATCGATGAGACCAGGCCACCACTGCCGTAGCGCTTACCCTCCCACTAGCGGACGGGCGTATCCCCTGCTCGTATCGACGTACTGCCGGCAGGCGCCATCACGCCCATGCCATCCTTCTCGTTGGCATTCTGCTGCGTCGACATACGCGGCGGCTCGGGCGCCGGAGGCAGGAGATGATTCGTCTGGCGAGACAGGCAACCAGTCAGGAGCAACACCATCACGACACCAGCAATCTTGCGGTACGGCATGTCTTGCCCTCCCAGAATGCGCTACGAGACGATGTGGTACGGATACCCGTGTCTTCCGGGGCACCTTGCCGTTATAGGCGCCAGGGGGCCGGGCGTAAACCTCACAATTTCGGACGGCGCAGTCATCGCGCGACGAATGGAAACGAAAACGCCCGCTTGCGCGGGCGTTCGTATTCTGGCGGAGAGAAGGGGATTCGAACCCCTGATAGGCTATTAACCTATACACGCTTTCCAGGCGTGCGACTTCAACCACTCATCCATCTCTCCGGGAAGTCGGCGATTATAACAGGATCCGGACGGGTGTCCAGAGAACGGACCTCACCCCTTCCGCAAATAATTCACGAGCCTGTCGATCACCGGCGCGTTGCGTGGCGTGATCAGGCTTACCAGAATCGCAGCGGCAAAACCGGCTGGTACGCCGAACGCACCTGACGCTATAGGGTCCACACCAAACCAGCGGTTGCCGAAAATGCCCGTCATGCGAGTGAAGAACGGATAGTTGACGAAGATGTAGTAGACCGCAACGGAGAGTCCGGTTGCCATGCCGGCCACGGCGCCGGCTGCCGTCGTGCGGCGCCAGAAAATTGCCAGCACCAGCACCGGGAAGAAACTCGACGCCGCCAGCGAGAACGCCGCGCCAACGAGGAACAGGATATTGCCGGGGCGCAGCGAGGTGACGTACGAGGCAAACAACGCCACGGCCAGCAGAACGATCTTGGCCGTGGTCACGCGGCGTTGGTGGCTCGCCTGCCGGTCGATCATGTGATAGTAGACGTCATGTGAAAGCGCGTTGGCGATGGTCAGCAGCAGCCCATCGGCAGTAGACAGCGCGGCAGCCAGGGCGCCTGCGGCGACGAGGCCGGAGATCACATAAGGCAGCCCCGCAATTTCCGGGGCGGCCAGCACGATCATGTCGGGCTGGATCAGGATCTCGGCCCATTGCACGATGCCATCGCCGTTGATATCGCGAATGCCAAAAACCGGCGGGTCGACCTTGCGCCATTGCACCACCCACTGCGGCAGGTCGGCATAGGACGTGCCCACCAGATGCTGGAAGAACTCCGCCTTGACGAGCACCGCGAGGGTCGGCGCCGAGACATAGAGCAGTGCGATGAAGAACACGGCCCAGGCCACCGAGTTGCGCGTTTCCTTGACCGAAGGTGTCGTATAGAGCCGCGTCAGGATGTGCGGCAGGCTCGCCGTGCCCACCATGAGGCAGAACACCAGCAAGACGAAATTAAGCCGGCGGGTGTCGCGCTCCTGCTCGCTTGCGGCCGGGTAAGGTTCCGCCGATGGTGTCGATGGCTGGCTTCGGCTCAGCGCCTCGGCGCGCATCTGGCTCCATTGCTGCTGGGCATCGGCTGCATCCACCGGAAATGCCTGCCGCTCCCGCTCCACTGTCTTGATCTCGCGTAGCGGCGCATTGCGCGCACGGAGTTCGAGCAGGCGCGCATCCAGCGCGTTTCGATCTTCGATGAACGACTGCGGCAGCCGTGCGATGCGATCCTGCAAATCGATGGCCTGCTTCAGGAACATTTCGCGCACCTGCCGCTCGGCGGGGTCCTTCTCCAGTCGCTGCTCCGCCGCTTCGATCTGGTTCAGCAGCCCGCCGTAACCCATCTGCGGCAGCACCTGTTGATGATGCTTCCATGCGATCAACGACACGGCCAGCAAGAACGCCACGATCAGCATGATGTATTGCGCCACCTGGGTCCAGGTCACCGCACGCATCCCGCCAAGGAAAGAACACACAAGAATGCCGGCCAGCCCGAAGAACACGCCGACCGCAAACTCCACGCCGATGAAACGCGTGACGATCAGGCCCACGCCCTGGATCTGCGCCACCAGATAGACGAACGAACACAGCGACGCGGCCAGCACCGCGATGGCTCGCACCGGAATGTTGCCACCCGGTCGGCCATTGCCATACCGCGCTGCAAGGAAATCGGGAATCGTATAGCCGCCGTATTTGCGCAGGTAGGGCGCCAGCAGGAACGCCACCAGGCAGTAGCCGCCGGTCCAGCCCATGACATAGGCGAGCCCCTCGTAACCCGAGGCAAAGATAATGCCGGCCAGACCGATGAACGATGCCGCGCTCATCCAGTCGGCTGCGATCGCCATGCCGTTGAACATCGCCGGCACGCGGCGCCCCGCCACGTAGTATTCGTTGAGGTCCGAGGTGCGGCAGATCAGTCCGATGCACGCATAGATCGCAATCGTGACGAACAGGAAGACGTAGCCCAGCCACAACGCGTCGGCATTGGAATGCTCCAGCAGCCCCATCATGCCGACGAACGCGAACAGGCCCAGCGTGAAGAGGCCGTAGTACAGCATCAACCGGTTGCGGAAACGCGACTGGGTATCTGGCATCAATGACGCATCAACGTTAGAAGCGGCAGCGCAAGGCGATGGAATGAAAATGCCCGCCCCGGGCAACGCCGGAACGGGCACAGCGTGAATCGGTCACGCGCGCAGCAGCTTACTGCGTCTGCTTCAACTGGTCGAGGATGGCCGGATTCTCCAGCGTGGAGGTGTCCTGCGTGATTTCCTCGTTCTTGGCCAGCGAACGCAGCAGGCGTCGCATGATCTTGCCCGAGCGGGTCTTGGGCAGATTGTCACCGAAACGGATGTCCTTGGGCTTGGCGATCGGGCCGATCTCCTTGCCCACCCAGTTGCGCAGTTCGGCCGCGATCTTGGTGGCTTCGTCACCGGTCGGACGCGAGCGCTTGAGCACCACGAACGCACAGATGGCCTCGCCCGTCGTATCGTCCGGACGACCCACCACGGCGGCCTCGGCCACGATCGGATTGGACACCAGCGCCGACTCGATCTCCATCGTGCCCATGCGGTGGCCTGACACGTTCAGCACGTCGTCGATGCGGCCCATGATCGTGAAGTAGCCCGTTTCCTTGTCGCGGATCGAACCATCACCGGCCAGGTATAGCGTGCCGCCGAGTTCTTCCGGGAAGTAGCTCTTCTTGAAACGCTCCGGATCGCCCCAGATCGTGCGGATCATCGACGGCCACGGACGCTTGATCACCAGGATGCCACCGCTACCGTTCGGCACGTCCTGCCCGGTCTCGTCGACGATGGCTGCCATGATGCCGGGCAGCGGCAGCGTGCACGAACCCGGCACCAGCGGCGTGGCGCCCGGCAGCGGCGTGATCACGTGGCCGCCGGTCTCGGTCTGCCAGAACGTATCGACGATCGGGCAACGCTCGCCGCCGATGTTCTTGTAGTACCACATCCACGCTTCGGGGTTGATCGGCTCACCTACCGTGCCCAGCAATCGCAGGCTGGACAGGTCGTACTGTTTCGGATGGATTTTCTCGTCCGCCTCGGCCGCCTTGATCAGCGAGCGGATTGCCGTGGGCGCCGTGTAGAAAATGCTGACCTTGTGGCGCTGGATCATTTCCCAGAACCGGCCGGCATTCGGGAAGGTCGGAATCCCTTCGAACACTACCTGCGTGGCGCCAGCCGCCAGCGGGCCGTAGGCAATATAGGTATGGCCGGTGACCCAGCCGATATCGGCGGTACACCAGAACAGGTCATTGGGCTTGATGTCGAACGTCCAGCGCATCGTCATCAGTGCCCACAGCAGGAAACCGCCCGAGCTGTGCTGCACACCCTTCGGCTTGCCCGTGGAACCCGAGGTGTAGAGCACGAACAGCGGATGCTCGGCACCCACCGGCTGCGGCTCGCAATAGTCGGGCTGGCCGGCGGAGACATCCTCCATCCAGCGGTCGCGGCCTTCGGCCCAGGCCACGTTATTGCCGGTGCGGCGATAGACGACCACGTGCTTCACGGCTTCGCAGCCGCCCAGCGCGAGCGCCTCGTCGGCAATGGCCTTCAGCGGCAGCGCCTTACCGCCACGCATCTGTTCATCGGCCGTGATCAGCGCCACGGCGCCCACGTCCACCAGACGTTCCTGCAATGACTTCGCCGAGAAGCCGCCGAACACCACCGAGTGCGTGGCGCCGATACGTGCGCACGCCTGCATGGCCACGACGCCTTCCACGGACATCGGCATGTAGATGACCACGCGGTCGCCCTTCTTGATGCCGAGGGCCTTCATGCCATTGGCAAAGCGGCTGACCTTGGCCAGCATGTCCTTGTAGCTGACGTGCGTGACGGTGCCGTCGTCGGCCTCGAACACGATTGCGGTCTTGTCGCCAAGACCCTTGTCGATATTCCGTTCGAGACAGTTGTAGGAGACATTGAGCTCGCCGTCGTCGAACCACTTGTAGAACGGCGCGTTGCTCTCGTCGAGCACCTTGGTGAACGGCTTGTCCCAGTGCAGCAGCTCGCGGGCATGGCGCGCCCAGAATCCTTCGTAATCCTTCTCGGCCTCGGCGCACAAGGCATTGTACGCGTCCATGCTGGGAATGGCCGCATCCTTCGCAAAGGCTTCGGGGGGATTGAAAACGCGATGCTCCTGCATCACCGACTCGATGGCGGACATGGTTGTCTCCTGTTGGCTTTATGACTGCTTTGCGTGCAAGGTACGCCCGGCGCCTTACTTAAACCTGACGGTCAGGCCTGACAGTCGAACGCCAATCCACACGCGACACGCGTGGTGCGTTGCAACAGCAGAAGCGGGGCCAGACGCGGGAGACTGGGGGCACAAGTGCAGTCGGCACTACTAACTTAGCACAGCTATCTACACGGTGCCTGCTATACCCGAACAGGGCAATCGCCTTTTGGCACGCGCCGCGGTGACGTTCGGTTACCAGCATGCGCATTCAATGTCATAAGACGCACGGTACAATCTGGACCCGTTTCAATTGTCTGCTGACATTCACACCGATCCGCACGCCCATGGCCGACACCCCCTACCGTCCGCAACCTTCGTATCGCCCCCTCCGTCCGATTCCGCGCATCATCTTCGCCTCGCGCTGGCTGCAACTGCCGCTCTACCTCGGTCTGATCGTCGCGCAGGGCGTCTACGTCTACCACTTCCTCGTCGAGGTCTGGCACCTGCTGTCGCATGTGACCACCTATGACGAGACCAAGATCATGCTGGTGGTGCTGGGCCTGATCGACGTCGTGATGATCTCGAACCTTCTGATCATGGTGATCGTGGGCGGCTACGAAACCTTTGTGTCGCGCCTTGGCATCGACAACCATCCTGACGAGCCCGAGTGGCTCGACCACGTCAACGCCGGGGTTCTCAAGGTCAAGCTGTCGATGGCGCTGATCGGCATTTCGTCGATCCACCTGCTGAAGACCTTCATCGATGCAGACCAGCGCAGCACCCATACGATCATGTGGCAAGTGATCATCCACGTGGCGTTCCTGGCCTCGGCGCTGGCCATGGCCTGGGTAGACCGCATGGTTTCCCACGGGCCGCATCCAGCGTCGAGCCATGGAAATGGACACACCGCCACCGATGGTGCGGCGCAACAGACACACTGAGCATTCCTACCTCGCCGGGGTGACTTCCTCGCCCCGCACAAATACCCGACCAAAGCTGTCGACGGCTGTATGCATGCCATACAGCCGTCGTCGCCATGGGGTATCATCCCGGGCTGTGTTTCACCGCTGCCCTCCCCCACAAAAATGACAGTCATCAAGCAAGAAGACCTCATCCAGAGCGTCGCCGACTCGCTGCAGTACATCAGCTATTACCACCCGATGGACTACATCACCAGCCTGGGCCGTGCCTACGAGCTGGAACAGAGTCCGGCCGCCAAGGATGCGATTGCACAGATCCTGACCAACAGCCGCATGTGCGCCGAAGGCAAGCGTCCGCTGTGCCAGGACACCGGCATCGTCACTATCTTCGTCAAGGTGGGCATGGATGTGCGCTGGGACGGCGCCACGATGGGCCTGACCGACATGATCAACGAAGGCGTGCGCCGCGGTTACACGCACCCGGACAACGTGCTGCGCGCCTCGATCGTCAGCCCGCCCGAAGGCGCTCGCAAGAACACGAAGGACAACACGCCGGCCGTGATCCACTACGAGATCGTGCCGGGCAACACCGTGGACATCCAGGTGGCGGCCAAGGGCGGCGGCTCCGAGAACAAGTCGAAGTTCGTCATGCTGAACCCGTCCGACTCCATCGTTGACTGGGTGCTGAAGACCGTGCCGACGATGGGCGCCGGCTGGTGCCCGCCGGGCATGCTCGGCATCGGCATCGGCGGCACCGCCGAGAAGGCGATGGTCATGGCCAAGGAATCGTTGATGGAGCACATCGACATCCAGGACATCATCGCCCGTGGTCCGAAGGACTGGATCGAGGGAATGCGCGTCGAGCTGTACGAGAAGGTCAACGCGCTCGGTATCGGCGCGCAGGGCTTGGGCGGCCTGGCCACCGTGCTCGACATCAAGATCATGGCCTCGCCGACGCACGCCGCGTCGAAGCCTGTGGCGATGATCCCGAACTGCGCCGCCACGCGCCACGTGCATTTCGTGCTGGATGGCAGCGGCCCCGCCGTACTGGAAGCTCCGGACCTGAACGCCTGGCCGAAGGTGGAATGGGCACCTGACACCGAGAAGTCGCAACGCGTGGACCTGAACACGCTGACGCCGGAACAGGTGGCTGCATGGAAGCCGGGCCAGACCCTGCTGCTCAACGGCAAGATGCTGACCGGCCGCGACGCCGCGCACAAGCGTATCGCCGACATGCTGGCCAAGGGCGAGAAGCTGCCGATCGACTTCACGAACCGCGTGATTTACTACGTGGGCCCGGTGGATCCGGTGCGTGACGAAGTGGTTGGCCCGGCTGGCCCGACCACCGCTACCCGCATGGACAAGTTCACCGAGACGATGCTGTCGCAGACCGGCCTGATCGCGATGATCGGCAAGGCCGAGCGCGGCCCGGTGGCGATCGAATCGATCCAGAAACACAAGTCGGCTTACCTGATGGCTGTCGGCGGCGCCGCGTATCTGGTGTCGAAGGCGATCCACGGTGCCAAGGTGCTGGCGTTCGAAGACCTGGGCATGGAAGCGATCTACGAGTTCGACGTCAAGGACATGCCGGTCACGGTCGCCGTGGACAGCTCGGGCACCTCGGTTCACAAGACCGGCCCGGCGGAATGGCAAGCCAAGATCGGCAAGATTCCGGTCGCTGCGGCCTAAGCTGTCTTGGTAGTGCTCCCCTCTCCCGCCCTGCGGGAGAGGGGTTGGGGGAGAGGGCTGGAGGTTCTGCTTGCCGCGATGGCTATTTGAAC
>NZ_SCMX01000089.1 GCF_005503625.1 Cupriavidus sp. 2SB
AATTAATTCCTTCGGGATGGCGGGCAATTCCCGCAATGGGGCTTTCGGTTTGCGTGGCATACATGCTCCTTAACGACATGTTATGCCCTACACACAAAATTCCTGACAGGCCCTTTGAACCGCATGCCCTCTCCCCCACCCCTCTCCCACTGCGTGGGAGAGGGGAGCGCATAACAACGGGCGATGGCATTTCGTACACGCATCAGCCCACCAAAAAAATTTTCACCCCGAAGGTGTACAAACCCACGACGTGAGACGGCAACTCCATGAAACGGCCGAATCGGATCGGTCCGCCATCAGGAGTTCTCGTGATTTTCAATAATCGTCGGCGGGCCGCTGCGCTCGCCTCTCGCCGTGCCGTGCGCCCGCTTGCCGCGCTGGTTCCCCTGTTCGCCGCCATGCTGACTGCCGGTGCCATCGCGCAAAGCGCCGCGCGACCCATCGACATTCCTGCCCAGCCGCTGGCACAGTCTCTCGCTGCGCTGGCCCGCCAGGGCGACGCGCAGATCCTCTTTGCCTCGGATCTCGCCGATGGCCTGCGTGCGCCAGCCGTGCGTGGCACGCTGACGATCGAAGATGCGCTGGCCCGCATGCTGGCCGGCTCCGGCCTACGCGTGGTCAGCAACGGGCCGCGCACCTTCTCCATCGTCCATGCGCCGGTCGAGTCCGGTGCCGCCACGCTGCCGCTGGTCACGGTGCGCATGGATAGCGCAGACCGCTCAGCCGCCGCCGACGGCGTTGTGCCGCTTCGTACCAGTGGCGGCAAGACCTCCACGCCCCTGATCGACATTCCGCAGACCATCAACGTGGTTACCCGCGAGCAGATGGACGAGCAGGGCGTGCAGAGCGTGATGCAGGCGCTGCAATACACACCTGGCGTGGTGAACCAGTATGGCGACACCGACCTGCGCTATGACTGGCTGGCCGTGCGCGGCTTCGTGCCGCTGCGCTACCTCGACGGCCTGCGCCTGCCCTATGGCGCGCGCGGCTATTCGCAGCCCCGCATCGATCCGTATGCGCTGGAAAGCGTGGAAGTGCTGAAAGGTCCCGCCTCCGTGCTGTACGGCCAGAGTTCGCCGGGTGGCCTGCTGAATCTGGTGAGCAAGCTGCCGCAGGCGCAGACCTCGCGCGAGGTGGTGTTGCAAACCGGCAGCCATGACCGCGCTCAGGGCGCGTTCGACCTGACCGGCCCCGTGGACGAGGAAGGCAAGCTGCTGTATCGCGTGGTGGCACTCGCGCGCGATACCAATACGGAGTTCGACTACATCGACGAGCGCCGCGTGATGGTGGCGCCGAGCCTGACATGGCGGCCCAGCACGGACACGTCGCTAACACTGATGGCGCAGTACCAGAAGATCCGCTCCGACGGCGGCGGTGCATCGCCGGCGCTGCCGGCTGCCGGCACGCTGCTGCCCAATCCCAACGGCAGCATTCCGAGCAACCGGTTTATCGGCGAACCCGCCTACGACAAGTTCGAGAGCGAGCAGATGCTGTTCGGCTACAAGTTCGCGCATCGGGCCAACGAGACGTGGCAGTTCCGTCAGAACGCCCGCTATAGCTACATCGACACCGATACCCAGCGCGTGCAGGGCCTGGCGATGAACCCCGACCTGCGCACGGAAAGCCGCTACGGCTGGGCCTTCCCGGAACGCAGCGGTGTGTTCTCGATCGACAATCAGGCCGAAGCCAATTTCCGCACGGGACCGGTGCAACACACGCTGCTGCTTGGCGTCGATTATCAGTACGAGGACGCGCGCTACGAAGAATCGCAACTGGTAGCCGTGCGCGCCATCGACGTCTTCAATCCGGTCTATGGCGCACCCGTCACGCGTCCGCCGCTCGGCACGCGCGTGGACCAGAGCCGCCATCAGGTGGGCGGCTACGTGCAGGACAGCCTCGCTATCGACCGATGGACCTTCCTGCTCAGTGGCCGTTACGACTGGGCTGGCAGCGATACCAACACGCTGACCGCGCAGACCGGCAACACCGTCAACTCCCGGCAGAGCGACAACGCCTTCACGGGGCGCACGGGCGTGGTGTACCAGTTCGACAATGGCATCGCGCCTTACGCCAGCTTTGCCACATCGTTTCAGCCGCAGGCAGGCACCGGGCGCGCAGGGACGCCGTTCGAACCCACGCGCGGCCGTCAGACCGAAGTTGGCGTGAAGTATCAGCCCAAGGGCGTGAATGCCTTTGTCACGCTGTCGGCGTTCGACCTGCGGCAGACCAACGTCCTGACGCCCGATCCGCTGAACACCAACTTCAACACGCAGAGCGGCGAAGCCCGCGTGCGTGGTGTGGAACTCGAAGGCAAGGCGAGCCTCGCGCGCGGACTCGACGTGGTGGCCTCGTATGCGTACTCCGACACCGAAGTGCTGAAAGCCAATGCCAACGCACGCGGCGCCGGCACGCTCGGCAATGCGCTGCCCTTCGTGCCGCAGCACCAGGCCTCGCTGTGGACGTACTACCAGTTCCACACCACCGCACTGCAAGGATTCGGCATCGGCGCAGGCGTGCGCTACATCGGCAAGTCCTACGGCGATGCGGCCAACGTCTACCGCGTACCCGCCGCCACGCTGTTCGACGCCGCACTCAGCTACGACCTTGCCAAATCGCCGCTGCAGCTTCGTGGCGTGAAGGTGGCCGTCAACGCCACGAACCTGTTCGACCGCCGCTACGTCAACACGTGCATCTCCGCGACGGGATGCTATTACGGCAGCCGCCGCACCGTGCTGGGAACGGTGAGCTACAAGTTCTGAGGGATGGGTGGAGGATGGGATACCGCTTCGACGCGCCGCAGTTGCACGTCGAAGCGCCCTACTTTGCCGCCTTCACGATCAAATCCGCGACTGCCTTGGGATGCGACAGCATCGCGACGTGGCTCGATGGCACCTCAATGGCCGTGGCTTTCGCGCGCTGTACCTGATCGCGCTGGAGCTGCGGCGAGATGATCGTGTCGTTGATGGACACCACCATGAAAGACGGACGCGTGCGCCATGCCGCCTGGCTGATCGGCGCGGTCAGGGTGCGCACATGAAACCTGCCCTGCACGGCTGCGATCACGTCCTGTTCCGTCGGGGTGAGATCGGCGGCGAAGTACTTGCGCACGCCTTCGTCGCTGACTTTCAGAAAGCCGTCCGCATCCTTGACGAAGGTTTGCTGCCCGGGCGGCTGTGGATATTTTCCGGCGATATCGTGTGCAGACTGTCCGGTGTCCGGCGCGAATGCTGCGACGTAGACGAGCGAGCGGACTTTCGGATCGTTGCCCGCCTCCGTGATGACGACCCCGCCCCAGGAATGTCCCACCAGCACCACGGGCCCGTCGGCTTCGCGGATCGCGCGCCGGGTCACGGCCACATCATTCTCCAGCGAATCGAGCGGATTCTGCACCGCCACGACCCTGAGCCCCGCCTTCTGCAGTTCCGGTATCACTTTCTGCCATGACGAGCCATCGGCAAACGCGCCGTGAACCAGCACCACGGTCTTCGCAGGCTGCTGCTGCGCGCCGGCAAGGCTTGCGAAAGCGGCCAGCAACACCATCGATAGTGCGCGCCACAAGGCAACGAATCTGGACATATCTGCTCCTACGTTCGCGCGGCTGGCATCTCGTCCACCGCAGGCGGATCACTGAACAAGGCAAGGTATTGATGAATCTGCGCAACAACTGCCGCGCCTTCGCCAATCGCCCCGCCCACACGCTTGATCGATCCCGACCGCACATCGCCCACTGCATACACGCCGGGCACGCAGGTTTCCAGTGCGCCAAGCTCGCGCTCCATGCCCGGCATCTCTGCGTGCGGCCCCGTGAGCACAAATCCGGATCGGTCCGTGAGCACACCGCAATCGCCCAGCCACTGCGTTTCAGGGTCGGCCCCGACGAACAGGAAGATGTTCTTGAGTGCCTTCATTTCCGTGGCGCCCGAGCGGCGGTCCTGCCACGTCACACCAATCAGGCCGTTGCAGTCACCCTTGTGCAGCGTGACGATCTCGGTGAACGGTCGCACTTCGATATTGCGCGCGGCACCAATGCGATCGATCAGGTAACGCGACATGCTGCTCTTCAGCCCGGGGCCACGCACCAGCACATGCACGCGCGACGCATGCTGCGACAGAAACACCGCAGCCTGCCCTGCCGAATTGCCGCCGCCCACCAGCGCCACTTCCGCTTGCGCACATTGCCGCGCCTCGATGGCCGAAGCCCAGTACCACACGCCCCTGCCTTCGTAGTCCGACAGTGTGGGCACGGCGGGCCGACGATAGCGCGCACCGCTCGCAATCACAATGGTGCGTGCACGCAGCCAGCGTCCATCGGTCAACTGCAATCGCACCGCATGATCCGATGCCGAGCGCGAACAATCGAGCCGCTGCACCTCGGCCGGTATCAGGATCTCGGCGCCGAACTTCTCGGCCTGCACATGCGCGCGCCCCGTCAATGCCGCACCCGATATCCCCGTCGGAAAACCCAGGTAGTTCTCGATGCGCGCACTCGCACCGGCCTGCCCGCCATAGGCGCGGCGATCCAGCACCACCACGTGTAGCCCCTCGGATGCCGCATACACCGCAGTCGCCAAACCCGCCGGCCCCGCACCGATCACCGCAACATCGAAAATCTCGTGGCGCTCCTCGGTATCCACCATGCCCATGCAGCGTGCCAGTGCCGCTTCCGTCGGATTGACGAGTACCGATCCATCGGGACAGACGGCCACCGCTTCTCCGGGCGCCGCCCCATACTCCTCGATCAACGCCGCCGCGTCGGCATCGAATTGCGCATCGAGCACGCGATACGGTTCGCCGTTGCTGCGCAGGAATCCTTCGAGCCGCAATAGATTGGCCGAACCCGTGCGACCGATCAGCACGGGCCCGCTTGCCGCCCATTCGATCAACGACACACGCCGCAGGATCAACGCGCGAATCAGCCGCTCGCCAAGGTCGGCCTCGGCCACGATCAGCGCGCGCAACTGACGCGGTGCGATCAACAGCGCCTCCACGCGACCAATCGCCACGGCATCCACCAGCGACGGCTTGCCGGACATCGCACCCAGTTCGGCAGCAAAGTCGCCGCGCCCGAACTGGACGATGGGACGCGTATTGCCCATGCCGTCGCGCTGGATGATGGCGACGACGCCGCGCAGGATCAGGAACATGCCGGGCGTGCGCACGCCCGTTGTCTGCAGGTGCACGCCGGTCTCGTAGGTGTGCGGCGTGCCGAAGCGCATCATGCGCTCGATCTCGGCTTCCGTGATCCGCGGATACATCTGCTCGCGGCGCGAAGTCATTGTGCTGGGGGCATCGCTTGTCATCGAAGGCTCCACTGCCGGGGTCCAGTGCAGATCGTGAAGGTATTGCGGACGGGACAACCTGATAGGTGTTAGCCCATCGAAGTCGTCAACGCAAGGCGCTATCGGACCGGCGCCAATTTGACTAGGCTTAACGGCGCATCGCGCAATGCCCGCGCACATTCCACGGAGCCCCGCCATGACCGTCAAGCACGTGCTGTTCATCCTCACCAACGCCGCAGAGATCGGACCGAAGAAGCGCCGCACCGGTTACTTCTATCCCGAGGTCGCGCATCCGTACGAGGTGCTCGACGCCGCCGGCATTGCCATCGAGTACGCATCGCCCAAGGGGGGCAACCCACCCTTTGACGGCTTCGACGAGAAAGACCCGTCGCAGGTCGCGTTCAGCAAGAGCGTGGCGATCCGCCGGATGGCGCACAGCCGCAAATTGTCGGAAGTCGATGTGCTCGACTACGACGCCATCTTCTTTCCGGGCGGCCTGGGGCCGATGGTCGATATCGCCAGCGATCCCGACGTGAAGGCTGCCGTGCTGCGCGCATGGAACGGCGGCAAGGTCGTGGCCGCGGTGTGCCACGGCCCCGTCGCGCTGGTGGGGGTCAAGCTCGACGACGGCACGCCGCTCGTCAAGGGCAAGCGGATGACGGGATTCTCGAACGCCGAAGAAAACGGTTATGCCAAGGACGATGTGCCCTTCATGCTCGAAGATGCGCTGCGCGAGGAAGGCGCCGAGTTCTCTTCGGTGGCGCCCTGGCAGGAGAAGCTCGTTGTCGATGGCCGCCTGATCACAGGCCAGAACCCCGCTTCCGGCGCGGCGGTGGGCAAAGCCATTGTCGAGGCACTCAACGCGGCGAAGTAGCCAACGCGGCGCGACCGGCAACGAGGTCCGGCAGCGTCGTCACGAGGTGCCGGACTGCCAGGTCAAGTTCGTCTCCGGACGTATCACGGTAAAGCGCCGGGTCCGGGGCAGTTTGCACGCCCGGCCCCGCATCCAGCATCGCCAGCAGGCTGGCCGTCAACGCCTCGTATCGTGCGGCGCGTTGACGGTCTGCTTCGTCGGGCAAACCACTGCGCAACACCTCGATCACCGCCGCCGCACCGCAGACCGACCGAATCGCGACGATGACTTGCTGCAGCCGCTCGAAACGCGCCGAACGCCAGTAGCCTTCCAGCAGCATGCGTTCGCGCGCCACTTCCAGCCGCGTGCTGGCCAGGCCGGCGTCACGCTGAAGCTGGTCGAGCGTTGACGCGTCATCACAATCGAGACGCAGTACGGCGGAGGCGAACGCCATATTGGCGGAGAGCGACGCCTTGATCGCGGTCTCCAGCACGTGGCGCTCCTTTTCTGGCCAGAACAGGAAGCTCGCGGCCACGCCGACCATCGCGCCGAGCAATTCATTGGTCAGGCGCGCGGCAATCAGTCCACCGGACGGATGAATGAAATCCGAGAGCAACATGAACATCGGCGTGAGGAAGATCACGAACAGCCCGTAGTTCACCAGCCGCAGTGAAACCGTCACGGCTGCCAGCGGCAGGATGGCCATGACCATCGCAGCAGGGCTCGACAGTGACGCCAGCAACACCGCAGCCATCGAGCCACCCACCAACGTGCCCACCGCGCGCTCCACAATGCGTAGCCATGTGTTCGCGGAGAGCGGCTGTGTCACCACGATTGCGGCAATCGCCGCCCAGTAGGCAAACGTGACGCTGAACATTGTGCCGACCACGTATGCCAGGCCGGATGCCACGGCTACGCGAAGGGCGTGGCGCCACACCATGGCGTCAGGCACGCCCCAACCGCGAGGCGTTGCCGACGTTGCGGTCGGCGCTGGCTCCAATGCCTCCCGGCGTGCCACGCGGCCGATTGCCTTTGCCGCAAACGCCACCGCCCGCGCAGTCGTGTCGTTGCGGCCATCGATGCGCTGCAGCAAGATCTCCACCTGCGCGGCCAACTGCGGCGGAAATGGCATCCCGTCTTCGGCCTGCAGGGTCACATCGCTCAACAGCCGATGGAGATCGTCAAGCAGGGACGCGACATCGGGATCGGGTATCCGTGTGGTCTGCCGACGAAAATGCCCGATGGCGATCAGCGCGGAGAACACCCTGCCTGCTGCGTCGATCCCAGGCCCCAGGATCGCGCCGGTCCGCAGGTCATGCGCTGCAAGCGCCCTGCCCCGCTCGATCGACAACCGCACGCCGCGCCGATACACCGTATCGAACGCGATCCATCGCTCGGCATCCCGCCCGGTGCCGGGATCGAGGTCTTGCAGAACACCGGCCATGTCCGCGAGCCGCCCGAACAATGATGCCAAGGTCCGGCAGGCGCTCTGCGAAAACGGCACGGGCCACAACACCACACAGAACAGCACTGTCCACAACGAGCCGAGCAGGAAGTATCCGGCCTGCACCAGTGCGCCCAACAACGGTGCAGGGGATGCAATGCCGATGACCACGGCCAGCGAAGCGATCAAGCCGGCCTGTGCCGGCATCGGCCCCAGCACGGGGCCGTAAGAGCGCGTCAGGCCGCAGAGAAATACCAGAACGAGCAACGCCGCCACGCTCGCCGCAAATCCGAAATGCGCGCTGTACGCGGCTATTGGCAGAACGGCCGCGCCGAGCGCGATGAATATGCCCATCGCCTTCAGCCGTCCGGCGGTGGAACCCTGCGGATCGCACAGGCAAGTCCAGAACGCCGCCACCGCGCCGAACGCGATCTCGGAGCGGTCGAGCAGCACCGCCGCGCAGAGCATCGGTGCCATCGCCACCAACGCCTGAAAGCCCTCCATCCACGCAATGCGCTCGGGCGTTACCGCGAACACGTGCCCTTCGGTCCGCAACGCCCGGCGGTTGACGAGGGATACCAGCTTGCCCATTACGCGCATCGCATGCTCCACCTCTCATGCATCTCCGATTGCGTAGAAGCCTAGTGCATGCCGGGGTCAGGTTACCTGCCAGGATGCGCGAATTCCGTTTGGCGTGATGAGAGCGGTCCACCTGACCGGACGCGCGCAGCAGTCTTCCATTTCCAGGTTGAAGCACCGAGACTTCGCGGCATGATCGACAATGCAACACTGTTGCATTAATATCGCGAATTCTCCTCTCCCCCTTGGCGTGGCGCAGCATGACTTTCCAACGCATTCCCGTGGCGACTGGCATCCTTGGCCGCGGCGTCAGGGTCGCATTGCCCTGTCGCGACGAAACCGCCGCACTGGCAGGTGACCGGAAGTGAAAGACGTGGAACCTGTGCTGTCGATCCAGGACGTGGCGTTTCGCTGGCCGGGGCAGTCGGTGCCGAGCGTTGCAATGCCTGCGCTGGAACTGCGTGCCGGCGAGCGCGTGTTCGTCTCGGGTCCGAGTGGCAGCGGCAAGAGCACGCTGCTCAACCTCATTGCCGGGGTGCTTGTGCCTCAGCAGGGGGAAATCGTCGTGCAGCACACCGCGCTGCGCAAGCTGAGTGCCGCGCAGCGCGACCGGCATCGTGCCGAACACATGGGCATCATCTTTCAGCAACTGAATCTGCTTCCCTATCTGTCCGTGAAGGACAACGTATTGCTCGGATGCCGATTCTCCCGACAGCGCCGCGAACGCGCGCTGGCGCAAGGGCCGACCATTGGCGATGCGGCGGAGATGCTGCTCGGCAGGCTGAATCTGGATGCGTCACTGTGGCAACGGCCTGCGGCCCAGCTTTCGGTCGGGCAGCAGCAGCGGGTTGCCGCCGCACGCGCGCTGCTTGGCCGGCCTCGCCTTGTGCTGGCCGATGAGCCCACCTCTGCATTGGACGCCGATCGCCAGTCCGCCTTCATGTCGTTGCTGATGCGCGAATGCGAGGCCGCCGGGGCGAGTCTGGTCTTCGTCAGCCATGACATGCGGCTGGCCTCCCGGTTTGACATGCAGTTCACCATGCCGGCAACCGGGGAAGAACGTCCATGAGCACGATACTCGGGCTCGCAGCGCGCAGCGCCTGGAACCGGCGCCACAACCTGGTGTTGATGGTGATCGCCATCGCGCTATCCACGGCGATGCTGCTTGGCGTTGAACGACTACGCCATCAGATCCGGCAAGGGTTTTCTCAATCCATCTCCGGAACGGATCTGGTTGTCGGCGCAAGGGGGAGTCCTACCCAACTGATGCTGTACACGGTGTTCCGGCTCGGAAGCGCCACGAACAACATGAGCTGGAATAGCGCCCAACGCCTGGCAAGCCATCCGCTTGTCGCGTGGACGATCCCGATGTCACTCGGCGATTCGCATCGCGGATTTCCGGTACTCGCCACCACGACGGACTACTTCCGCCATTACCAATA
This sequence comes from Cupriavidus sp. 2SB, assembly GCF_005503625.1. Classification (GTDB taxonomy): domain Bacteria; phylum Pseudomonadota; class Gammaproteobacteria; order Burkholderiales; family Burkholderiaceae; genus Cupriavidus. Next base: position 9,598 of record NZ_SCMX01000089.1, read on the forward strand.
CGGCGACAGGCAGCCATTGCGAATCGCAGACGGCAGGCCAGGCCTGGATGGCATCTTCGACACCATTCTGGGTGCGGAGGTCGCGCGTCGGCTCGGCTATCGCCTCGGAGACAAGATCGTTCTTGGCCATGGCAGCGGCATGGAGGCCATGGGCGACGAGCTCAAGCACGCCGACAAGCCATTCGTCGTCACCGGCATTCTTGCGCCGACCGGTACGCCGGTGGACAGGACAGTCCACATCGGCCTGGCTGGCATGGAGGCGATTCACCTCGACTGGCAAGCGGGCGTGCCCATCCCGGGCATGGCCATCCCTGCGGAACTCGTCAAGAAGTTCGACCTGACCCCGAAGACAGTGACTGGCGTACTTGTGGGATTGAAGCTGCGGTCTCGCGCTTTCGCCGTGCAGTCACAGATTGCCGAGGACCAGAAGGAGCCGCTCATGGCGGTGCTGCCTGGCGTGGCGCTCGACGAACTGTGGGATATCGTCGGCATGATCGAGAAAGGGTTGCTGCTGATGTCGTGGATGGTGGTCGCCGTAGGCCTGGCCGGTCTGATGTCGTCGATTCTGGCTGCCTTGGGAGAACGGCGTCGCGAGTTGGCCATCCTTCGCGCCATGGGTGCGCGTCCGCGCGATGTCCTCATGCTTCTCGTCGCGGAAGGCGTATGCCTGATGCTGGTGGGCACGATCGCTGGCTATCTGCTGCTGTCCGGCGTGTCGTTCCTTGCAGCGGGATGGCTGGCATCGACATTCGGCATGGCACTACCGGTCGTGTGGCCGCAAGCCAGCGAGTTGCCCGTATTGGCAGCAATCATCGCCGCTGGCGCCCTCGCCTCGCTTTGGCCTGCATTCCGCGCCTATCGGCTCAGTTTGTCCGATGGCATGACGCCACACCTCTGACGAACACCATGCCGATGTGATGAGCGACGCTGGCTATGCGATGCGGGGCATCACGGTCGATTCACACACATCATGATCACCGCAGGCGCCAGCCCTTCCATCTGTTGCCCCGCCATCCGGCCAGCACCAGACTGCCCAGTGCAGCACAGCCAAGCAGCGGCCATATCAGACGCCACGCCCCCTCCGACGACTGACCATCCCATGTGAATGCGGGCAAACGCCCGTACGCTTCGGATGACACGCCGCGATAGCTCATCACACGCGGAACGAAGAACGCGCGCCAGGCTGCCTCATGCGCATCCACGGCGGCGGCGAAGCGCGCGTAACGCGGCGCATCCGTCCCGGCCAGCCGGTCTGCAACGTGCAGCGCCGACAGCGCCGGCGACAGCCACGCCCATCGCTCGGCCTGCACGTACCGCGCTGCCCGTGTCTCATGGAATGCGGCCATGATGGGGCGGAGACGCGCTTCCTGCTCGATATAGCGTGGCAGGAAGGTCACCGGCCATTTGTGCGACGTCGGCACAGTGGGTGTCCATGCAGGATGCGCACGATACCAGTCCTCCACCAGCGTAGGCATCTGCGCTTCCGCATGCTGCTGCACGTTGCGGATCTGGACCACTGTCGCGAGGCGCGATGCGATTGGAATCTGCTGGTCCAGTCTCGCACCCAGCATCGCCGGTACGCCAAACGTCGTGACGGCCCACAAGCCAAGCCCCGCAAAGATGGCCGTGGCTTCCGATCCGGGCAACCGGTTCAGCATCGCGCATGCGACAGCCCACCATGCCACAAAGACAGCGAGCAACACGAGCCACGCGGTGTATGCACTGAGGGTTGCGCCACTATCGAGTGCGAATGCGAACGAGGACGCCACAGCGCCAACCATCCAGACCGCAGCGGCGCGCACGACGATGGCGGCGGCAATCCATCTTCCCTGCCCCGACCCATGCGCCACCGTCAGCCGCCAGGTGCCCGCTTCACGCGCGCCCTGCGCGATGCCCGCACAGAGCGCGATCATCGCTAGCGGCGTCAGCAATGCGATGGCCGTGGCAAGATCGAAGCCACCATAGCGCTGCAGCAGTGGATTTGCCAATGTGGCGTCGTGACGGCTGCTGGTGTGGCGGCTCTCCACCGTCACCCTGACGGCCGGCGGCAACACATCGAGCGCGCTGCTGCCCAGGGCGAGTCCGCCCGATGGCGCGAGCATCGCGTGCGGCGCCGACGACTTCGCGAAGTGAAATGCGGCACCGGCGGCCTGCTCTGGCGATGCTGGACGATGGTGTGACGCCATCGTGTGCGCCTCGATGACGACCGCGCGATCCGCATCTCCCAATGCTCGCAACTTGCTACGCCAATCTTCCGCCCGCGCGCCGGACAAGACCGCGTAGAGGCAAAGCAATCCGCCGAACACCAACAGGCCGATCTGCGCGCTGCGCTGTCGATACAGGCGGCGCCATTCTGCAATCAGCCACATCATGGATGCATCCTCCGCATCGACCACACCAAGCCCAGCATCACCATGACGCCCCATGCGGCAAGCATCGCGATCTCGGGCAAGGCAGACCGCCACGCGAACGCGGCGGACGGCGACGCATACTGGAATGTCGGAATCGCGCGCCACAGTGCAGCATCCGCGTAGCGCGCATCCGACGAAGGCATGCCGCGCGAATGCGCCACGTCCCATTCGTCGATAGTCCGATTGACCACGCGCCGATAGTGCTCGGCAGCGTCGTCGTAGTGGCGCTGGTGCGAGAGGTCAGTGCCTGCCATCTTCATGGCAAGGTTGCGCACCGCCAGCGCGGGACTGAACAGCGCCGCCATGCGCATCATGTCTTCATGCCGTTGATACCGCTTCCAGAGCGCGTCGAAATGCAAGGTGTGGACGCGATCCGCGTAAGCATCGCGCGCCAGCCTGCGCATCGCCGCCGCACCCACAGGCAAGTCACCGAGCCGACTCACGCCATAGCGCGCCAGCAACGCCTTGTCGTATCGCTGCCCGCGCGTTGCGAGGTCGCCATCGCCGGGCAAGCCTTGCTGATAGTCCCGTTCGATGGCCGACCAGAAGGACTGCGCAGTGGGCAGCGGTACCACGCGCGCCGCTACGCCCGCCGCCACCGCCGGAATGGCAACCGTGGTCACCAGCCAGAAGGCCAGCAGCACCAGCAAAGCCGTGCGCGATGCCGACACACGGATCGACACGGCAACACCGATACCCCCGAGCACTATCGCGTAGGCGAGATAGGCCGCGCCCATGGTCAGCGTCCGCGCGAGGTCCGCATGTGTCCCGCTCGATCCGGTCAGCCACAACGCTGCGACCATCGCCATCGTCACAAGGCTGGCAAGGCACAGGATCGGCATGGCGAGCTTGCCCGCCATCCACGCTCGCCGCCGCATGCCATTGGCATACAGCATGCGCATCGTGCCCGACTGCCGCTCGGCGCCAATGGCATCGTAGGTCAATGCGATGACGAGCAGCGGCAGCAGCGTTGCCAGCAGGAATCCGGCGCTGACATCCCCGAACCGGATCGACGGCAAGGCATCCTGTGCGGGTTCGAATCTGCCGACATTGCGTCGATGCGGTTCCAGCCACAGCGCCTGCCCGAAATAGTCGGACAGTCCCGGCTCGATGATGGACAGCGTCGAGGTCGGCCGGAACGCGTACAGACCAAAGTGCGCCGCACGATGCGGATGGTTGGCGCCCTGCTCGTCCCATTGCTGGCGCGTGGCCGCTTCCACCTGCGCGATCTCCTGCTGCAACCTCTCCCAGCGTTGCACCGACACCAGCAGGATCAAGCCGATGAGACCAACGCCCAGCAGCCACAGCATCGGCATCCGCCCTTCACGCCACTGCGCCCGCATTTCCTTCACGACGATTGCGCGAATCATGGTTGGCCCTCCACGCAGTCACGCATGCATGCCCGGTAAGCGCGGAACAGGTCTTCGATGCCGATGGTGCCAACATCGAATTCGGCCACCAGCACGCCGCCACGCAGAATGCCGATGCGATCCGCAAGCTGCTTCGCATTGAGCAGGTCGTGCGTGGTCATCAGGACAGCCATGCCACCGTCAGCAGCGCGACGCACACGCTGCGCCATCTCGTCGGCCGCGCCCGGATCGAGCCCCGACGTGGGCTCGTCCAGCAGCAACAGTGCCGCTGGCCTTGCCAGTGCGATGGCAAGGCCCACCTTCTGCCGCATGCCTTTCGAATACTGCGCGACGCGCACACCGTGTGCCTCGGGATGCAGGCCGTTCGCGCAGAGCAAGCCCACGGCCTGCTCACGCGAGAGATCGATGCCGCCCACCGCACAGAAATACCGCAGGTTCTCGATTCCGGTGAGATAGGGATACAGCGCCACGATCTCGGGAAGATAGGCGATGCGGCTGGAGTTGACGCGCCTGTCCTGCAGCGGCATGTCATCGAGCGTGACGACACCGCTGGCGGGTGTCACCAATCCGAGCAGCACATCCAGCGTAGTGGTCTTGCCCGCGCCATTGCCGCCCAGCAGCGCGTAGACCTTTCCCTTCGGCACAGCCAGGCTCAGGTGGTGAATGACGGTGCGGCGACCCCGGCGCACCACCAGATCGGAGATGTCGAGCATGTGACCGCCTCAGAAGAAATAGCGACCAGCTACGCCGAATTGCCACTTGGGCTGCGGCGCCACCAGCAATCCCGCCGTGCTGCCGTATGCAGCCTCGGTCGAGAAGCGATGCGGTTGCAGCACGCCATATGCCGACAATTGATACTGCTTCCAGTCCAGCACCGCGCGCAGATCAAAGCGCGTGTAGGTGGGCATGTCGCGCAACTGCGTCTGCGGCGTGCCCATGTAGTACGGAATGCCCGAGGTCAGGTAGGCATCGGCATTCAGCGTCAGCATGGCCGCCTGCACCTTCTGCTTGTATTCGGCGCCCACCTTCACCTGATGGCGTGGCACGGACAGCTTTGCACCGGTATTCGGCAGTGGGTTGTTGGCCTGGGCCTCGATGATGTGACCGTAGCTGGCGTACATCGAGAACTGGCGCAGCGGACGCCAGCGCGCCTCGATCTCGTACCCCTTGCGCGTGGTGTCGCCCACGGACTTGAACGAGCCATCGGGCTGGGCGACGATCTCATCCTCGTTGAGCGTGTAGTAGGCCGCGGCAGTCAGGGTCACGCTGTCCACTGGCGTGGTGGTGAATCCCACGTCATAGGACTTCACCTTCGATGGCGACACATCGTAGATCACGCCACCGGGTGCGCCCAGTGGCCCCGTGCCGCCGCTGCTGCTGATCTGCTCCGCCGCTGGCGAGCGAAACCCTTGCGCAACGTTGGCAAAGAGATCGAGTCGGGGCAGCACGGACCAGACCGCGCCAAACTTCGGCGTCGTCACGCCCGAGAAATAGTGTGTACTGGCGCCCGGCAGTTTGCGGTTGTCGATGTCGTAGTCGAACCAGTCGCGCCGCACGCCCGCAGTCAGTTTTACCGAGTCGAACGGCCTGACCTGCCCCTGCACGAACAATCCATAGGTCAGCAGGTTCAGTCCCTGCGCATTGACGTAGTTGGCGGTCGGCACGCCATTCATCCAGATCTGCCGCTGTGCATCGCCATGATCGCGGCGCAGCTCGGCGCCAATCATCAATGCAGCCCGGTCTCCGAACACGAAATTGTTGGCGAGGCGCCCGCCGAAGATGTTGCGGTCGTCGGTGCCCACGGTTTGCTGTGCGCTGGTATTGGTGATGCCGCGCTGACGGTCGAATGCTTCGCCGTAGACCGTGGCGTACCAGCCGCCTCCCCCTGACGCCGGCGCGCGGTTGAGCGCGAACATCGTGCGCCTGCCGCTGCCGAAGCCGGGCAGGCCCGCCTGCGTGGAGCGCGGATCGACCTTGCCCGATTGCAGGTCACTGAGCAGCAGGTAGCCCGCAGAACGATAGTCGGCGCGATAGTGGTTGAGCCGCAGGCTGTAGATGCCATCGCCCACCTTGGTCGTCAGCTTCCACATGAAGTTGTCGCGGTCCGTGCTGCCGTCGTAGCGATAGCTGTGCGTGCGGTACACGTCGGCCACGAACACCGACTGGATCGGCGGCGATTCCGGCCGGAACGCGTAGCTGCCAGACAGCACGAGCGAAGCGCGCTTGCCGTCGTACCGATCGAAGCCAAGCGAGATGCTCGATGGCACATCGCCCGAGACCGTTGCTATCGGCACCGCACCGGCACGGTTCTGGTCGCCATAGAGCGCCGACACCGGCCCCTTGATGACATCGATCTGGCCGATCATCTCGGGCGTGAGCCATTCGAGAAAGGCCGGACCGTGCCCCGCTCCCGCCTGACTGGATGGCGTGTTCTGCGGCACACCGTCGACATACACCGCGGTATCGGCACCGTGCGTGCCCTGCGTGGCAAACCCCCGCATGCGAAAACCGTTGCCGGTATCGCCCTGGTCGATGTTGTTCGCAACCACGCCAGGCACGCGGCGGAACATGTTCGAGATGTCGCGGCCAATGTTGATGGTGCCCAGTTCTTCCTGGGAAATCGTGGATACCACCGCAGGCAGGCCGGTGCTGTCAGTTGTGACGATGGTGCGCTTGCCCTGCATGTCGATCGACGTATCGGCCACCACGCTTACCGTTGGCAGGACCGTCTCGGCCGGATCGGCAGGCGCGGCCTGACCGGGGCCGCTGAAGGCAAGGGAAATCAACGCGGCAATGCGCGTGAGGCGCGGCATCTTGTTCTTTTGCATGGTAGGTACGGCCGGCAGCCATCCCGCGACAGTGCGCGTGAGGGCGGCGATAAAAAGGGAAAGGGAGGGAAGGAGACAGCGCTCACAACTCGCGAGCGCCAGAAGACTCAGATCGCGGGCGGGGCGCGCGAGCCTATGCGAGGCACGAAGCGGGTACGCCAGACGGGTGTGATGACGCGAAAGACAAGCCGCTCGACATGGCGAACCGTGCCGAGCAGCACGGCCGCCAGAATTAGCAGGCACGCCACCGCATGCAACCGCGCGGAACACCAGAGGCACCGGCAACTTTCCGTCGGCTCGCTTTGCCCGTCCTCATCGGCGGACTCGTTCAACGCGAACGTGGTGTCCCCTGCCACGCTGGCTTGCGCCGCGAATTCGCTGCTGCCGATACTCCATCCGTCGCCCATGCCGGAATGCCTGCCATGCACATGTGCGAGCGCCGCCCACCCCTGCAACAGCAGAAGGAGGATAAGAATCCAGGTGGTCAGACGGGTGGATGTCAAGGAAGCGGGGCGCGCAGGCTCAGTCAGTATTTGCAACACTGTTGCGAATACTAGAATAAATGCAATTGAGTTGCATTGCAATACTTTGAAGGCAACGCGAGCCAGTGACTGGAGAACGTTATGTTGGAGTCAGGCTTGCTGACGTTTCGCGCTCTGCCCCCAGCTTTCGGCCTGCCGCTCCAGGTGCATGCGAATGAAGTCCATCAACGTGCGCGTCGCCAGCGTGGGATAGCGGCTTGGCGCCGTCAGCATATAGACACTGTCGCCCACGCCCTCCGCCTCGCATTCTGCAAGCACCTCCTGCACCTGTCCCGCCTGTAGCTGCCGCCAGACGGCATAGCGCGGCAACAGCGCCACGCCAAGGCCCGCCATCATGGACTCGAGCAGAAAGGGATAGTCGCCGGACTGAATGCGCGGTGACACGCGCAGCGTCTGCGGCGTGCCTGCCATCCAGACCTTGAGCGTGAAGCGCCGGCCCAGCGATGCCGGTGCAATCATGTCGTAACGCTCAAGGTCGGCCACACTGAGGATTGGGGCGCGACCTTCCAGAAACGACGGCGTTGCACACAGGCACCAGCCGACGCCGCAGATGCGTCGTGCCACATGATCATCCGGCGGCTGCGAGGTAATTTTCAACGCCACATCGACTTCCGCGGAAATCAGATCGCCAATGTTGTCATTGATCGCCACACGCAGCGATATCTGCGGATAGACGCGGGCGAACTCCAGAAGCAAGGGCGTCAGATAGAGATGACCCAGGCCTGTAGGCAAGCGGATGCGCACGTCGCCGCGCACTACGGTGCCAAGACTGTCGATCGCGGTGCTGGCCGATTGCAGCTCATCGAGCATGCGCAGCGCGTGCGCATAGAGAAGTTGTCCTGCCTCCGTCAACTCGACGTGCCGCGTCGTCCTTCGCATCAATTGCGCGCCGAGGTGTTGCTCGAGCACCTTCAGGCGGCGCGACACGTTGGAACGCGTCATGCCGCTGCGTTCGGCGGCCAGCGTCATCGTGCGCGATTCCACCATCGTCACAAACAGGCGCATCAGGTTGAGGTCGAAGCTATTGTCAATCACGAGTCAACACCACTGGCACAAATCGAAGGATTGTTTCACTGCAGGCGTAACCCTAGCATAGGCATCAAGCCAATTCATGCTGAGTTACCCCCATGCGAGACGCCCCGCACGACACCGATCCAACCCTTGAAACGCTGCCTTTTGCGGGCCTGCGCGTGCTGGATATCAGCCAGGGCATTGCGGGCCCGTATTGCGCACACATCCTTTGGCAGCAAGGCGCGGAAATCGTCAAGGTCGAACCGCCAATTGGCGACTGGGGCCGCAAGGTCGGTGTTGTGCATGGCAGCACCAGTGCGCTGGGCATCGCCTATAACGCGGGCAAGCGCAGTATCTGCATCGATGCCACGACCGGCGCGGGGAAGGACCTGCTGCTGGAACTGGCGCTTCGGGCCGACGTCGTCGTGCAGAATTTCCGCCCGCAAGTGGCGGAGCGGCTGGGCGTGGGCTATGAGGAACTGGCCAGGCGGCGGCCGGAACTGGTCTATGTCTCCATCAGCGGCTACGGACCCGAGGGACCCTATGCCGATTACCCGGCATCGGATTCCGTGATGCAGGCCGACACCGGACTCATGTTCGCGAATCGCGACGCTGACGGCACGCCCCGGCGTATCGGCATGCTGCTGGCGGACGCCGCCACCGGCCTCTACGCGGCCCAGGCCTGCGCCGCCGCATTGTGCCGGCGGTTTCGCACGGGGCGCGGCGGCCATGTCGAATTGAATCTTTTCGACGCCTGCTGCGCGCTGCAAGCCAACAATCTCCTCGAATATGCCATCGCGGGTGCATCCGCTGCCGGACCGGTGAGCGCACCCAACGGCATCTATGCCACGCTCGATGGCAGCGTGACGCTGCTTGCCCTGAACGATGCCCAGTTCGCCAAACTCTGCCGAGCACTTGAGCGTGAGGATTGGCTGAGTGACGCACGCTTTGACAACAACGCGTCCCGCATGGCGCATGCGGCGCTGCTGAACCAGCAGGTAGCGCAGATCGTTGCCACCGGCACGACTGCGGCGTGGCAGGAAAAACTGACCCGTCACGATGTACTTCATGCGCCGGTGCGCACCTATGCCGACGTGCTGCAGCACCCGCAGGCTTTGCATCGGCAAACGTTCCAGACCATCGAACAGCCCCGGCTGGGGGCACTGCCCTTTGCCGGCATTCCCGCCACGGGCATGCGTCGCCCCGTGGGTCCGGCGCCTGACAACGGCGAGCATACGGTGCAACTGTTGCAGGAGGCGGGCTTCACCAGACAGGCCATCGACCAATGGTTGCAGCAAGGTGTGGTGCGACAGGCGGCAACCCAACTCGCGGAGGCGCAATGAAAGCACTCGTATGCAGGCAATTTGGCAGCGTCAAGGACGTAGAACTCGCGAGCGTGGCCGAACCTGAACTGACCGATCCGCACGCGGTCACGATTGCCGTGGAGTTCGCCAGCGTCAGCCATGCCACAGGCCTGATGATTGCCGGCCAGTACCAACGACGCCCGCCGCTTCCATTCGTGCCGGGCACCGAGGTGGTGGGACACGTGGTGGCCTGCGGACATGCCGTGACGCGACTGCACCCCGGCGACCGCGTGGTTGCGATTGCCGACTGGGGCGGCTATGCGGAGCGCCTGACCCTCCCCGAGTACACGGTCTACCCAGTACCGGAATCGCTGCCTTCAACGTCGGCGCTGCCGATTCCCTTGTCTTATGGCACCGCGTATTGCGGATTGGTCTGGCGTTGCGGACTGCGCGCGCAAGACACCGTGCTGGTGCTCGGCGCCGGGGCCGGGGTTGGTCTCGCCGCGCTGGAAATTGGTCGTCAGCTTGGCGCTACCGTGATCGCCTGCGCCAGTACGGAAGCCAAGCGCGCGGAGGCACTGCGCCGAGGCGCCACGCATGCGCTGGCGCCCGAAGATCTCGCGGCATCCGTCAAGGCACTCACCGATGGCCGCGGCGCGGATGTGGTGGTAGACCCGGTCGGCGGCGACCTCTTTGGACAAGCGCTGCGGGCAGCGGCGCCCAACGCTCGCATCCTCAGCATTGGCTTTGCCAGCGGTGTCATTCCGCAAGCGCCCGTCAACCTGCTGCTGGTCAAGAACCTGACGTTGCACGGATTCTTCTTTGGCCGTTACATCGGCTGGACCCCGACCAATGAGCGCGCAGAACATGCGTCCGCGTTGCAGCCTGTCATGTCCACGTTGCTGCAATGGGCCGCGGAAGGAAAGCTCGAACCGACCGTGTCCGCAGTCTATCCGCTTACCGGCCTGGGCGATGCCCTCGCCGCGCTGGAATCCCGCAAGGTAGTTGGCAAGGTAGCTATAAAAATCAAGGAGACAGAGACGTGAACACTTCATCAACCAGAACACCTGCGTGGCCACGGCTCCGCACAGCCCTGGCGTTGGCGGGAACTGCCGTCGCCATGCTGTCCGCTGGCGCTTCGGCACAGGAGTTCCCCCAACATCCCCTGCGCCTGGTGTTGCCTTATCCCGCCGGCGGACCGACCGACCTGCTCGCACGCGTGGTGGCCGTGAAGATGAGCGAGAGCCTGGGTCAAAGTGTGGTCGTCGACAACAAACCCGGTGCAAGCGGCATGATCGGTGCGGAAGCCGTCGCGCGCGCAACACCGGATGGCTACACGATACTGGCCAATGCCTCGCTGCATGTGATCAACCCAAGCATCTATTCCAGGATGCGCTATGACGCATTCAAGGACTTCGTTCCCATCACGCAACTGGCCGACGTGCCGCTGGTGCTGGTGGTCAACAACAACTCGCCGGTCAGGACCGTGCAGGACCTGATCGCGTATGCCAGGCGCCAGGGCAATTCGCTGAATTTTGGTTCGGCGGGCAATGCCTCGGCACAGCAACTGGCCGGCGAATCCTTCAAGCTGGCGGCCAAGGTCTCGATGCAGCATGTGCCATACAAGGGCAGCGCACCGGCGTTGACCGACCTGATGGGTGGGCAGATCCAGTTGATGTTTGATTCGATGCCTTCGGCAATGCCCTTCATCAAGTCCGGAAAGCTGCGTGCCGTGGCGGTGACAACCGCACGCCGCGCCAGCGCCTTGCCCGACGTCCCCACCGTTGCGGAGTCCGGTCTGCCGGGCTTTGAAATCAGCACCTGGTATGGCCTCTGGGCACCGCGCGGCACTCCGCCCGCGGTGGTCGAAAAGCTGGCCGCTCACGCGGCCGCGGCGCTCAAGCGTCCGGACGTGCGCCAGCAATATGCCGACATGGGCGCCGAACCCATCGGCTCTTCGCCAGCAGACTTTGCGCGGTACAACGTCTCCGAAGGAAAAAAATGGGCCGAAATCGTGCGTCAGTCAGGCGCAAAGGCTGACGAATAAGCCAGCTCGGCGCTGAAGGTCGTTCGGCAGCGTGGCGGAAACATCGAAGGCATTGGCCGATGGAATCCGCCACCATTCCCCGACGTCAGTCTCGCGATTCCCTCCGAAATCATGGTTGCATCCCTTCGATATTTCGACTACATTCGAACGATGCAAACCGATCACGCTCTCGAAGCACTGGCGGCACTGGCCCACGCCGTCCGCCTCGCCGTCTTCCGCCTGCTCGTACAGGCCGGCCCTGAAGGACTGGCCGCTGGCCGCATTGCCGAACTGATGGAGATGCCAGCGTCATCGCTGTCCTTCCACCTCAAGGAATTGCATCGTGCCGGACTGCTGGCCAGCCGCCAGGAGGGCCGCTCGATCCTCTACATGGCCCGCTTCGAGACCATGAATGACTTGCTGGGCTATCTGACGGAGAACTGCTGCGGCGGCAACCCGTGCTCGCCGGTTTCCGCTTGTTCCGTTGCCTCGGCGTCCTCGAAACAATGAGCACGGCGCAACAATCCGCAGGGGCCGTAGAACGTCCCAGCGCCATCGGATTCTTCGAGCGCTATCTGACTGTCTGGGTAGCGTTCTGCATCGTCGTCGGCATCCTGCTCGGCCAATGGCTGCCATCGGTATTTCACGCCATTGGTGCCATGGAAGTGGCGCAGGTGAACCTGCCGGTCGGCGTGCTGATCTGGGTCATGATCATTCCGATGCTGATCAAGATCGATTTCAGCGCCATGGGCCAGGTCTCGGAACACTGGCGCGGCATCGGCGTGACGCTCTTCGTCAACTGGCTGGTCAAGCCGTTCTCGATGGCATTGCTCGGATGGATCTTCGTGCGCCATCTGTTCGCGGGGTGGCTGCCAGCAGATCAACTCGATAGCTACATCGCCGGCTTGATCCTGCTGGCGGCGGCGCCGTGCACGGCGATGGTCTTCGTCTGGTCGCAACTCTGCAAGGGCGATCCCTACTTCACGCTGTCGCAGGTGGCGCTCAACGACGCCATCATGATCGTGGCCTTCGCGCCTGTCGTTGCGCTGCTGCTGGGCCTGTCATCGATCACCGTGCCATGGGATACGCTCATCGCGTCGGTCGCGCTCTACATCGTCGTGCCGGTGCTGGTCGCGCAGCTCATCCGCAAGGCATTGCTGGCGCGCGGCGAAGCTACGTACCAGCGCGTGGTCGGTTCCCTCGGCCCCTACTCGATTGCCGCGTTGCTTGCGACGCTGGTGCTGCTGTTCGGCTTCCAAGGCAACGCCATCGTCGACCAGCCTCTCATCATCCTGCTGCTTGCTGTGCCGATCCTGATCCAGGTCGTGCTGAACTCCGGGCTGGCCTATCTCCTCAATCGCAAACTCGGCGTCGCGCATTGCGTCGCAGGCCCATCGGCGTTGATCGGCGCGAGCAATTTCTTCGAACTGGCCGTCGCCACTGCCATCAGCCTGTTCGGCTTCCAATCCGGCGCGGCGCTCGCCACCGTCGTCGGCGTGCTGATCGAAGTTCCCGTGATGCTGCTCGTGGTTGGCGTGGTCAACCGCTCGCAGCACTGGTACGCATCGCATTGAGACACCCATGACCGTCACCATCTATCACAACCCGGCGTGCGGTACGTCGCGCAATACGCTGGCGATGATCCGCAATGCGGGCATCGAGCCGGTTGTTGTCGAGTATCTGAGCACGCCACCCGGCCGGCAGACCTTGCAGGCGATGATCCGCGAAGCGGGCCTCACCGTTCGCGAAGCGATCCGCGAAAAGGGCACGCCCTACGCCGAACTCGGTCTCGCCGACCCGGCATTGAGCGATGACCAGTTGCTCGACGCCATGCTGGCCCATCCGATCCTGATCAACCGCCCCTTCGTCGTGACCGAGCTTGGCGCGCGCTTGTGCCGGCCGTCCGAAGTCGTGCTGGACATCCTGCCGGCACCGCAGCAAGGCGCCTTCACCAAGGAAGACGGCGAGGCCGTGATTGACGCGCAAGGCCGGAAGATTCGATGATGGTCGATCTCCCCAACATCGTCCCGGCAGCGCTCGACACGCCCGATCTCCACAAGTTGGAATCCCAGCGTGTCAGCACGCATCCGCCGCGTATCCTGCTGCTCTATGGCTCGCTTCGCAAAACGTCCTACAGCCGCTTGCTCGTGCATGAAGCCGAACGGATTCTTCAGCACTTCGGCGCGGAAACCCGCGTATTCGATCCGTTTGAATTGCCCATGGCCGACAGCGTGCCCGCCGATCACCCCAAGGTGGTCGAGCTGCGCAACCTCTCCGAATGGTCGGAAGGCCAGGTCTGGTGCAGCCCCGAGCGCCACGGCACGCTGACAGCGGTCTTCAAGAATCAGATCGACTGGCTGCCGCTGGAGATAGGCGGCATTCGTCCGACGCAGGGACGCACGCTGGCTGTTATGCAGGTGTGCGGCGGCTCGCAGTCGTTCAACGCCGTCAACGCGCTGCGCGTGCTGGGACGCTGGATGCGCATGGTGACGATTCCGAACCAGTCGTCGGTGGCCAAGGCATACCAGGAGTTCGATGCCGAGGGGCGCATGAAGCCGTCGCCCTACTATGACCGCGTGGTCGACGTCATGGAAGAACTCTACAAGTTCACGCTGCTGGTGCGGGACCGCAGCGACTATCTGACGGATCGCTATAGCGAACGCAAGGAAACCGCGTCCGCCCAGGCCACAACGCTCGCTGCGGCGGCCATGCGTCACGAGAACGACGCGCAAATTGGCGACACCGATAGCGGCGAAGTGGAATAACACGACCGGGGCTTGACGTACCACCTGCCCGCTGTGCCGGCCATGCCGGCACGGTTTCTGGGTCAGACGGGATAGGCCTCGCTCGGCCTGCCAACGACTGCACGCTTGCGTGAAATCAGCAGGAACAGCACAAGCCCGGCCAGCGTCAGCGCAAAACCCGCCCACACTGCGGACAGCAAGCCGTGTCCCTGCGCGATGACCTGCCCGCCGGCCCAGGCGCCAATGGCGTTCGCCACGTTGAGCGCTGCCAGGTTCATCGCGCCCATCAACGTCGGTGCATCGGGAGCGGCCTGGGTCAGCCGGACCTGGATGGTCGGGATGGCGACCATCATCGTGGCGCCCACCGCAAACAGACCGACCATCAGGACACCGGCGTTCTGCCCGCCTGTGGCCAGCAGCGCAAGGACGATCAACGCGCTACCGAAACCGGCCACCAGTCCCCGCGTGGGGTGACGGTCGGCCAGCCAGCCGCCGATGACATTGCCCGCCGTCATGCCCACGCCGAAGATGCCCAGCGCAACCGGAATCCAGCGCTCGCCAAGCCGCGCGCCATCGGTGACGAGGGGACCGATGAAGGTGTAGACAGCGAAGATGCTCGCCACGCCCAGGGCGGCCACGACCACCATCGCCCAGACGGCAGGGCGATTCAGCGCCCGAAGCTCCTGCAGCACCGGCCCACCATCCAGCGCACTGGAGCGCGGCACCCAGGCCCACAGCGCCAGCAGCGATAACAGGCCCAGTGCCGATACGGCCAGGTACGCATTGCGCCAGCCGAGGGTCTGTCCCATCAGCGTGGCCAGCGGCGACCCCACGATGGTGGCGACAGTCAGCCCCGTCATCACCAACGCAAAGGCC
>NZ_SCMX01000008.1 GCF_005503625.1 Cupriavidus sp. 2SB
CCTTGCGCACGCTTCGTCAGCCAGACGAACACGATCAGCACGAAGAACAGCACGCCGGAAATCCAGAAGATATCGTTTGCCCCCAGCATCGATGCCTGGAGCGAGATATTTCGTTCGATGGAGCCGATGGCCTGCATCTTCGACATGCCCATACTCATCAGGTGATCCAGCTGCTGCTGGTAGATCGGATTGTACGGATTGATCTGTTCGACGAGTTGCGCATGATGCAGCGCCGAGCGGTTTTCCCAGAGCGTAGTCGAGATCGATGCGCCGATGGCGCCGAACGTGATTCGCACGAAGTTCGACAGCCCGGAAGCAGCCGGAATCTTCTCAGGCGGCTGGCCTGACAGGATGATCGAGGTCAGCGGGATGAAGAACATCGCCATGGCCGCGCCCTGAATCAACGTCGGAATCACCAGCGCCCGCGTATCTACCCCGGTCGTGAAGCCCGCCCGCATGAAGCTGACCGCGCCGAATGTGATGAACGCCGTAGTGGCGATCCACCGTGCGTCTACCTTGGGCAGCACCCGGCCGATGATCGGGGACAGAATGATTGCAAAAATCCCCACTGGCGCGGTGACCAGACCGGCGTCGGTTGCCGTGTAGCCCACGATGGTCTGCAGCCATAGCGGCAGGATCACCAGGTTGCCAAAGAACAGCCCGTAAGCCACCGAGATGGCTACCACGCCCGCGGCGAAATTGCGGCCGCGGAACAGGTGGATATCGACGATCGGGTGCTTCTCGTACAGTTCCCAGATCAGGAAGAACAGGAAGCCCACGATGGCGATCACGGTTAGTGCGACGATCACGCCGGAGTGGAACCAGTCGAGTTCCTTGCCCTTGTCGAGCATCAACTGCATCGACCCTACCCAGATGACCAGCAGTGCCAGGCCGATGCGGTCGATGGGCAGCGACTTGGTTGGTGTTTCGCGGTCCTTGTAGATGACCCAGGTTACATAGGCCGTCAGGATGCCGATGGGGATGTTGATGTAGAAGATCCACGGCCACGTCATGTTGTCCGAGATCCAGCCGCCGAGCAGCGGCCCCATGATTGGGGCAACGAGCGTGGTCATGCCCCATAACGCGAGTGCCATGGAGCTTTTGGCCGGTGGATAGCTGGCCAGCAGCAGCGCCTGTGAGAGCGGAATCATCGGGCCCGCCACGGCACCTTGCAGGACGCGTGCGGCAAGCAGGGTCTCCAGGTTCGGCGCCACGCCGCAAAGCCACGACGACACCACGAACAGCAGGATCGACAGCACGAACAGGCGTACGGCACCGAAGCGCTGGGTCAGCCATCCGGTCAACGGCACCGAGATGGCGTTGGCTACCGCGAACGACGTGATGACCCAGGTGCCCTGGTTCGGCGACACGCCAAGGTCGCCCGAGATGGCCGGGATGGACACGTTGGCGATCGACGAGTCGAGCACGTTCATGAACGTGGCCAGCGACAGCGCGATGGTGCCCAACACGAGTTTGCCGCCCGTGAGTGGCGGATGCTGCGCGGGGCGAGCGGGGGGCGCCGGCTTGGGTGCCGGCGCCGCGCTGTCGTCCGGCGTAGCGGTGATGGAATTAGCCATTGGCAGTCAGCGGTTCGTCGGTTCAGCTATGGGCCGCGGGAAACTTCGGAGCCATGGCGCGTGGCGCACCCGTGGCCGCCGGCGCTGCCGTGCGTCCGCCGTTGTTCAGGGCGATAATGCGAGCGATCAGCGCGTCGGCATCTTCTGCCACCTTGTCGTAGACATTGGTCTGCATTGGGCGGCCCTTCGTAGCGTTGACCATGGCCGCGCCTTCCTCGTTGCGCACATCGACCGTGACATTCATCGACAGACCCACGCGCAGCGGATGATCCTTCAATTGCTTGGCATCGAGCGCGATACGCACCGGCAGGCGCTGCACCACCTTGATCCAGTTGCCGGTGGCGTTCTGCGCCGGCAGCAGCGAGAAGGCCGCACCCGTGCCGGCCGAGAAGCCTTCGACGTGGCCCGTGTACTTGACCTTCGAGCCGTAGACATCGGCTTCTAGCTCGACGGGCTGCCCGATGCGCATATGCGTGATCTGCACTTCCTTGAAGTTGGCGTCCACCCAGACCTGGTCGAGCGGCACCACGGCCATCAGCGGCGCGCCAGGCTGCACGCGCTGGCCAACCTGCACCGAGCGCTTGGCCACGTAGCCTGTGACCGGCGCGGGAATTGTCGATCGTGCGAACGCCAGGTAGGCCGAGCGCAGGTTGGCGGCGGCGCGCTGGACGCTCGGGTGCTTCTCGACCGTGGTCTGGTCGGTCAGCACCTTGTTCGAGGCCAGTTGTTCCTGCGCGGCCAGCAGTGCCGATTCGGCGGCCTTCAGCGAGGTCTGTGCGTGGGCGATTTCCTCGCTCGACACGGCGCCCGAGCCGGCGATGGCCTGGCGGCGGCGAAGGTCGTCTCGCGCCTTGGCCACATCGGCTTCGCGCAGCGCCACGTTGGCGGCCAGCGACCCATTGTTGACGTACAGCGTGCGTACTTCGCGCACGGCTTGCGCGAGCTGGGCCTCGGCCTGTTCCATGGTGACCTGCGAGTCGGCGCGGTCGAGCTGGATCAGCGGCTGGCCGGCGGTGACGAGTTGCGTGTCGTCGGCTGCAATCGATACCACGGTGCCGCCCACGAGCGGGGTGACCTGCACAACGTTGCCGGCCACGTAGGCATCGTCGGTGTTCTCGAAGTGGCGCGCGTACAGACCCCAGTAGAGGCCATAGCCGATGCCTGCCACCACCACGGCGGCGGTCAGCGAGATCAGCAGGCGGCGGCGCTTGCCGTTGTTTTCAGCCGCGGCGGCTGCTTGTTGGTTGGAGCTCATGATCGAATTCTCGTCCGTAATGTCGTCGTATCTTGCGTTTGCCCGGGTCTTGGCGATGCAGCGTCAGCCGTGTGCGCCCGAGGTCTTGGTCTTTTCGGTTTGTTCGGCCTTGCCCGTGGCCCCGACGGGTTCCTCGTAACCGCCACCCAGTGCTTTCATCAGTCCGATCTGCAGATCGAGCCGGCGCGCCTGCAGGTCGGTGGACAGGCGTCGTTGCTGCAGCACGTTGCTCTCGGTGTTGAGCACGGTCAGTTGCGTGCCGAGGCCGGCCTTGTAGCGCGTGATGGAAAGCGAGTAGGCGTGTTCCGCCAGATCGAGCGCTTCGCGTTGAGTGCGGATTTGCTGATCGACGCTGCGGATGCTCGTCACCGTATCGGCAGTCTCGCGCAGGGCATCGACCAGCGTCTGGTTGTAGCTGGCCGCAGCGATGTCGTACTGCGCGTACTTGCCCTTGAGGTTCGCGCGCAAGCGTCCGCCTGCGAAGATTGGCAGCTTCAGCGTGGGACCCACGCCGAACGTGCGGCTGATCCCCATCAGCAGGTTCGACGGATCGAGCGATGCGTAGCCTGCGAACGCGGTCAGCGTGAGATCGGGCAGGAATTCCTTCTTCGCCACGCTGATGTCCTGCGACGCGGCTTCCACGCGCCAGCGCGCAGCCACGAGGTCGGGGCGGCGTCCTATCAGGCCGATGGTCAGGTCGTCGGGCAGTTGTGGCGTGGCGTTGGCGAGCAGCGTCGGCTTGGCGATCTGCAGGCCACGGTCCGGGCCCTTGCCGAGCAGCGCGGCGATCTGGTTGCGGGCGAGGGCAATTTCCTCATCCACGCGCTGCAGATCGGTCTGAGCGGCAGCCACGGTGCCGCGTGCCTGCGTGGTTTCCACCTGGGTGTCGAGGCCGGCGGCCAGGCGCTGGCGCGACAGGTCGGTCAGGTCGCGGCGCTGGGCGATGGCGCGTTCGGCCACGTCGCGCTGCGCATAGAGTGCAGCCAGACGGTTGTAGCCGCGTGCGATCGACGTGGTCAGCATCAGCCGTGCCGCCTGGCTTTCGGCTTCCATGGAGCGGTCTTCGGAGAGCGCGGCTTCCAGTGCGTCGCGGTTCTTGCCCCAGAAGTCGAGATCCCACGACAGTCCAAGCTGCAGGCGCGTCTGGTTCTGCCACGAGCCGGCGAGCGGCGTACCTTCGAACAGATCGGTTTCGGAGAAGCGCTGGCGCACCAGGCTGCCTTCGAAATCGACACCCGGGTACAGCGCGGCACGCGTGGCATCGGCCATGGCGCGCGACGCTTGCAGGCGCGCGATCGCCACTTGCAGGTTCGGATTGTCCAGGATGGCTTCGTCGACGAGCTTGCGCAATTGCGCATCGTGGAACTGGTCGACCCAATCCTGCGACGGCCATTGGCCGTGGTCGTTGGTGAACGTCTGCGGCGAGGTCAGCGTGGCGGGATCGGCCACATGCTGCGTGCTCTGCGAATTGCCGAACGCGGCACAGCCGGCCAGTACGGCCGCAGCGAGCAGCGTCAGGGCAAGGGCGCCGGTCCGGTGCCATTCCCGGTGCGGATGCGTCGGGGCGGAAGAATGAATGGGTGTCATGGAACAGGTGCGTTGACGCTGACTCTCGGGGCCGGAAACAACGGGCATCCGGCCGTTTGGGTTCACTGCAAGGACTGGTGCGCCATCTGGGCACTATCGGAAGGGCTATTCGGAATTGCGGTCCTGCGGACATCCGGCTTCGCCGGCAGGGCAGGTATTGGTGATGATCCGCTGCAGCATGCCGCACAGCACATCGATCTCTTGTTGCGAGAAGCCATCGAAGCCACGGCGCATGACGTTACACAACGCGACAGGCAACTTCTCCACCAGTGCATCGCCTTCGGCCGTGATCGACAAATCCACCACGCGGCGGTCGTCGTCACGCCGCGTGCGGGCAATCAGCCCGCGCTTTTCCATACGGCTCAGCAGGCGGGTGACCGAACCTGCGTCCGTGTTGAGCGCGCGCGCCAGATCCGTGACGGTGGTGGCCTCGCCCTCGGCGAGCATCATCAGGCAGATGGCCTGCGCGTGCGTCATGTCCAGGCCGCTGACTTCCTGTTCCACCCCTAGCGACAGCACGTTCTTGGCGCGCGCGAGCAAATAGCCCACGCTTTTGCCGATTTGATAGTCGGCAGGATCGAACAGATCGGCAGGTGAATGAGAAGTCATCTCTTGGCGCGGCAATATTTGTCTGAGCAAATATAGCTAATCGGCTATGCCACTCGCAAGCGTCACAATTGGTTATTGCAATTTACGCAATGGCTGCCCTTGATCTATGCTGAAGAACCATAGCGCGTTCCGCGCTGCAACATGCTAGAATGTCGGGTTAATTTTTCTTCCGATTGCCCGATTTCAGGGGACCGAATGACCCGCGCCATCCGTAATATCGCCATCATCGCTCACGTCGATCATGGCAAGACCACTCTGGTCGACCAACTCCTGCGTCAGGCAGGCACCTTCCGCGACAACCAGCAAATGGTTGAGCGCGTGATGGACTCCAACGACCTGGAAAAGGAGCGCGGGATCACGATTCTCGCGAAGAACTGTGCCGTGGAGTACAACGGCACGCACATCAACATCGTGGACACCCCGGGCCACGCCGACTTCGGCGGTGAAGTGGAGCGCGTACTGTCGATGGTCGACGGCGTGCTGCTGCTGGTCGATGCCGTGGAAGGCCCGATGCCGCAGACGCGTTTCGTGACGCGCAAGGCGCTGGCCCTGGGCCTGAAGCCGATCGTCGTGATCAACAAGATCGACCGCCCGGGCGCACGTCCTGACTGGGTGATCAACCAGACGTTCGACCTGTTCGACAAGCTGGGCGCCAACGACGAACAGCTCGACTTCCCCGTCATCTACGCATCGGGCCTGAACGGCTATGCCGGCCTGACCGAAGACGTGCGCGATGGCGACATGAAGCCGTTGTTCGAGACCGTGCTGACCAAGGTGCCGGTCCGTAACGACGATCCGGATGGTCCCCTGCAGATGCAGATCATCTCGCTGGACTACTCCAGCTACGTCGGCAAGATCGGCGTTGGCCGCATCTCGCGTGGCCGCGCCCGTGCGCTGCAGGACGTGGTGGTCAAGTTCGGTCCGGAAGGCAACCCGATCAAGGGCCGTATCAACCAGGTGCTGAAGTTCCGTGGCCTGGAGCGCGAGATCGTGCCCGAAGCCGAAGCCGGCGACATCGTGCTGATCAACGGTATCGAGGAACTGGGCATTGGCTGCACCGTGTGCGCTCCCGAAGCCCTGGACGCACTGCCGATGCTGAAGGTGGACGAGCCCACGCTGACGATGAACTTCTGCGTGAACACGTCCCCGCTGGCCGGCCGTGAAGGCAAGTTCGTCACGAGCCGCCAGCTGCGCGAGCGTCTGGACCGCGAACTGAAGGCAAACGTGGCACTGCGCGTGCAGGACACCGGCGACGACACGATCTTCGAAGTCTCGGGCCGTGGCGAACTGCACCTGACGATTCTGCTGGAAAACATGCGCCGTGAAGGCTACGAGCTGGCCGTGTCGCGTCCGCGCGTGGTGTTCAAGGACATCGGCGGCGTCAAGCACGAGCCGTTCGAACTGCTGACCGTGGACGTCGAAGACGGCCATCAGGGTTCGGTCATGGAAGAACTGGGTCGCCGCAAGGGCGAACTGCTCGACATGGCATCGGACGGCAAGGGCCGCACACGTCTGGAATACCGTATTCCGGCACGTGGCCTGATCGGCTTCCAGGGCGAGTTCCTGACGCTGACGCGCGGTACCGGCCTGATCAGCCACATCTTCGACGACTACGCGCCGCTGCGCGAAGGCGGCCTGGGTGAGCGCCACAACGGCGTGCTGATCTCGCAGGACGACGGCGACGCCGTGGCCTACGCACTGTGGAAGCTGCAGGATCGCGGCCGCATGTTCGTGAAGCCGGGCGATGCACTGTACGAAGGCATGATCATCGGCATTCACAGCCGCGACAACGACCTCGTCGTGAACCCGATCAAGGGCAAGCAGCTGACCAACGTGCGCGCCTCGGGTACTGACGAAGCCGTGCGCCTGGTGCCGCCGATCCAGATGTCGCTCGAATACGCGGTGGAATTCATCGCTGACGACGAACTGGTCGAGATCACGCCGAAGAGCATTCGTCTGCGCAAGCGCCACCTGAAGGAGCACGAGCGCAAGCGTGCTTCGCGCGAAGCGGTGTAAATCTCCGCATCGCAAGGTAAAAAACCGCGCCCTGGTGGCGCGGTTTTTTTATTGTCGAGACGCTATCACATACCAGGGGTTTGCTCCCCTCTTCCTCCGGGAGGGGGGCCGGGGGAGAGGGCCAGCGCATCAACCGCTTCAGCATCAGCCTTCGCCCGCCACTCCGGCGGCTTCCACAAATACCGCAGATCCCGATCCCGCCAGACATCCGCGAACATGTCGCGCCATTCGTGGAAGGTCAGCGTCAGCGGATTGTGCGTGCGGATCTGCCGCGTGATGCCGTACTGCGGCGCGTCTTCCTCGGGCACGAACGTGCCGAACATCCGATCCCAGATCGTCAGCACGCCCGCGTAGTTTCGATCGATGTATTGCGGATTCTTCGCGTGATGCACGCGGTGGACGCTCGGTGTGTTCACGAGTTTCTCGACGAGGGGCCAGCGCTGCCCGAGTCGCGTATGCACGAAGAACTGGAATGCGAGGTTCAGGCCCACGGCCAGGATCACCCAGTCTGGCGAGAATCCGATCCACGCCAGCGGAATCCAGAACAGCCACATGCCGGAAATCGGATAGGTCAGGCTTTGCCGGAACGCCGTGGAGAAATTCATTCCTTCGGACGAATGGTGGGCCACATGCGAGGCCCACATCCATCGCACGCGGTGGCTCGCGCGGTGAAACCAGTAGTAGAGAAAATCCTGCAGCAGCAATAGCAGCGCGAAGGACCACCACGTCTCAGGCACCGCGCGCAGACCCTGCGCATAGCACCAGGTGTAGACGGTGCGAATCATCAACCAGAGGAAGAAGGCGTCGGACGCCTGATGCAGCAACGCCAGCGTGGCGTTCGACAGTGTGTCGCGCCAACTGTAGATCGAGCGATCGCGCTTCGACCAGTACCACGCTTCCCATCCGATGGTCAGCAGGAATACCGGCGCGAAGGCCATCAGGATGAGGCCGGGATCGAATGTGGCGGCAGTGGCCGTGGAAGCAGGGGCGGTCATCCCGCCAGTGTGCCTATTCCAACGAAAACCGCACTGAGGATTTCCTCCATACGCGGGCTTGTGCGCGCTTGTCCGGACTTGCGTCACGACAGGTGATGTGTGCGCAACTCTTTCGGCGTCATCACAAAAATGCACGGCTGAACATCACGCGAATGCAATCAAGTCAGTCGTGGCAATGCCGTCATTGGGATCGTCGGCCATGGAGGAGTGGCCGTCATTCACGTCACGGAGAGAACGCCCCCATGTTTCGCAACACTACGATCGGAGCCCGACTGTGGCTCCTGACGATTGTCACCAACTTGTTGCTGCTGATTGTCGGTGCCGTTGGTTGCATCGGCATGTCGCGCAGCAACGATGCCACGCGGCAAATCTATCAACAGCAATTGTCGGCAGCATCGTTCCTTGCCGAAGCCCGTTCCAACCAGTTACTCGTGCGCGTGCTGCTGGATCAGGCAGCGTTCGCCACGAAAGCAGAAGATGGCAAGGCGCGCGCCGCGACGGCGCAGGATTTCGCGCGGCTCTCCGATGCCGCGTGGCAGGGCTACATGGCGATTCCGCGTACGCCTGAGCAGGCGCGTGCCACCGACGACGTCTCGGCCAAGCGCCGCGCACTGTTCGAGCAGGGTGTGGCGCCGATGATCGCCGCGTTGCATCGCGGTGATCGCGATGCCGTGATGCGTTACGTCATGGAGGAAATTCCGAAACTCGACATCGCCTTCACGGCCGTCAATACCGAACTCGCCAAGCTGCAGGTTGCCAGTGCAAAGGCCGTCTACGAATCGTCGCAGCAGCGCTATGACTGGCTGCTGACGATTTCCATCGGCGTGCTGCTGGTGGGGCTGGTGTTCAGTACGGTGGTGGCGTGGCGTCTGCGTGCGTCGATCGTGCAGCCGCTCGATATCGCTATCGCACGTTTTGCGCGGATGGCCGATGGTGACCTGAGCGCATCGACGGATCGCCATCTGGGCGTGGACGCCGACGAGCACGCGAAGAGCGAAACCACGCGCATGCTCGGCATGCTGGGCCGCATGCAGCAGAAGCTTGCGCAGATGGTGGGCGAGGTGCGCGGTGGTGCGGACTCGATCGCGGCGGCCAGCCAGCAGATTGCCAGCGGCAATGCCAACCTGTCGCAACGCACGGAGCAGCAGGCCGCGTCGCTCGAAGAGACCGCGTCGAGCATGGAGGAACTGACGAGCACGGTGCGCCTGAACGCCGATAGCGCGCGCGAAGCGAGCACGCTGGCTGTGGATGCCCGCTCGCTGGCCGAGCATGGCAGCGAGGCTGTGGCGCGCGTGCAGACCACGATGCAGCAGATCGACACGGGCGCCAACAAGATCGTCGACATCATCGAGGTGATCGAGAAAATTGCGTTCCAGACAAACATCCTCGCATTGAACGCGGCGGTGGAAGCGGCAAGGGCCGGCGAACACGGACGTGGCTTTGCCGTGGTGGCCGGCGATGTGCGCGACCTGTCGCAACGCTGTGCGTCGGCGTCGAAGGAAATTCGTGCGCTGATCGGCGCATCGGTGGCGAATGTGCGCGAAGGGACGGCTCTGGTCAATGGTGCGGAGCGCGCCATGCAGGACATCGTCGGCGCTGTGCGGCGGGTGACCGACATCATTGGCGATATCAGCGCAGCGTCCGACGAGCAGTCGCGCGGCATCGAGCAGGTGAACGTGGCCGTGTCGCATATGGATGGCATGACGCAGCAGAATGCCGCGCTGGTGGAGGAAGCTGCAGCGGCGGCCGGTTCGCTGGAGGATCAGGCGCAGCGGCTCAAGGGGCTGATGGGAACGTTCCGGCTGGCCTGAGAACGATGGGTCAAAAGGCCGTCTTCGTGAAACCGCGATGCGAGACTGAGGCATTTCTCATTCGCTTCCGAATCGGGGCGAAGCGGTCCCGTCAGCGTTGTTTCGCGGGATGTCTGGCGTAGAATCGCTGACGATCAGAACGAAGACGGAAGAGACTGCACATGACGGATGTCGTATCGAACGTAGCAACGGAACCGGGTTTCACCGAGTTTGTATCGACCGGACTGCAGGGCGGTGTGGCGTACCTGACGCTGACCCGCCCGCAGGCCCTCAATGCGTTGTCGCTGGAGATGATCCGAGCGATGACGGCGGCGCTGACGCGCTGGGAAGCCGACCCGGCAGTGCATGCGGTGGTAGTGGCCGGTGCAGGAGGCAAGGCGTTTTGCGCGGGCGGTGATATCCGCTGGTTCCACAAGGCGTACCACGAGGGTGATCCGCTGCTCGACCAGTTCTTCGTCGAGGAATACGCGCTCAACTACCTGATCCATCGTTACACCAAGCCTTACATCGCGCTGATGGATGGCGTGGTCATGGGCGGCGGCATGGGCATCTCGCAAGGCGCGAAGCTGCGGATCGTTACCGATCGCACGAAGATGGCGATGCCGGAGACCAATATCGGATTGTTTCCCGATGTAGGCGGCGGCTGGTTCCTGGCGCGCACGCCGGGGCACATTGGCGAGTACCTCGGACTCACCGGCGTCGTGATTGCTGCGGCAGATGCGTTGTACGCGAAGCTGGCAGATGCTTTCCTGCCAACGAATGCACTGGCCGAACTGGTGGCGTCGCTGCAGGCGCAGTCGTTCAACAGTGGCGATGCGGTGCTGGCACATGTTTCCACGTTCACGCAGCAGCATGCAGGGGCCTGCGTGCCGGCGGAGAGCCAACTGGCACATCAGGCCGAAGCCATCGACAGCCTCTTTGGCCGCGCGACGGTGCGGGACATCCTCGACGGGGTTAGCGATGCCGCTGGCGACTGGGCGGCGCAGACCGCGGCGATGCTGCGCAGCCGTTCGCCGATGATGCTTTGTGTCACGCTGGAGCAGGTGCGCCGTGCACGGTCGATGTCGCTGGCCGACGAACTGCGCATGGAGCTGGACATGATGCATGACGTGTTCCGCCATGGCGACGGCGTGGAAGGTATCCGCGCGCTGGCAATCGACAAGGATCATCAGCCCCGCTGGAATCCGGTGCGACTCGACGAGGTGACGCCGGGCCGTGTTCGTGCGTTCTTCGACAGCAAGTGGAAAGCCGAGGATCACCCGCTGGCCGCGCTGGGCCGATAGTTGTCGCTGGCCTGACCCGCGGAGCAGAACCACGCAGGCTCTAGTAGAGTGATGGCTGCCCTGCACGGTCGTGCGTTTGGCATGACCTGGGCAGGGCGGTCACGCCCTCGATCTCCCTGAACGTCTCTACATTCGCTGAACAGTGAAAGGAACCGTATGAGCAATCCTCGTGATGTCGCCGTAGTGGTGGGTAGCCTGCGCAAGGACTCCCTGAACCTGAAACTGGCCAAGGCCCTTGCCGCGCTCGCGCCGCCCCAGTTGAAACTCGACATTGTCGAGATCCGCCAGCTGTCCATGTACAACCAGGATCTGGACGACAACCCGCCAGCCGAGTGGGTGGCGTTCCGCGATCGCATCCGCCGTGCGGACGCCGTGCTGTTTGTTACGCCCGAGTACAACCGCTCGGTGCCTGCGGTACTGAAGAACGCTATCGACATTGGTTCGCGGCCCTATGGTCAGAGCGCATGGGATGGCAAGCCGGGCGGCGTGATCAGCGCATCGCCGGGCAATATCGGCGGGTTTGGTGCCAATCACCATCTGCGACAGTCGCTGGTCTTCCTGAACGTGCCGGTGCTGCAGCAACCCGAGGCCTATCTGGCCGGTGCCGACAAGCTGTTCGACGAACAAGGAGGGATTGCCAACGAATCCACGCGCGGTTTCCTGAGCAAGTACCTGACCACCTTCGCGGCCTGGATCGAGAAGACGGGCGGCTGAGATTCACCGGCGTCACAGGCGCTACGGGAGCGATTGTCTTGGGTCAGTTCCGTCCTACAACGCGAAGCGGAACGGACCCGACACCGGCGTTTGAATCGCCTTTCTATAGTGGAGTCGTGCTCACCACATATAGACAAGGAGGAAACAAATCATGCCGTATATCCTCGCGTGGCTCCTCGGCGTACCGGCCTTCGTTCTGATCCTGATCTGGCTGTTCATGCACTGATCATGCATGGATCGGCACTTGCCTTGGGGCACGCTGTACCGGCCCCGCAAGCTGCCTCTCCTGCGACGGCGCCCTTATGGGCGCCGTTTTCATTGGTGCGCCCAGCAAGCGTGCTGGAATCGTCATTGATCCACCAGTTTCGCGGTCATGCAAATCCCAGGGCAACGCGTGCGTCGCGCAGCATGAACTTGAGCAGTGTGGCCGACAACACCTCAGTGCTTGGGGTTCTCGCTTTGCAGGTGCGGGCGGTAACGTGGCCAGCTTTGCCAACAAGTCTCGTATCTACTGCCCTGTTTCCATACCGGAGCCAGTGAGGACGTCGCGCTCGTTTGAACTGGCTGCCGTATACTTCCGTGCTTTCGCATCTGGTAGTAGGTGATGGAACAGACCCGCAGTACCCCGCAACCCGAAGTCGGCATCGAAGGCACCCAAGGCAGCCCAGCCGGTGTGCGGCCTCGCCGGATATCCGTGGCACCCATGATGGATTGGACGGATCGCCGCTGTCGCACATTTCACCGTTCGCTGAGCCGCCACACGTGGCTCTATACCGAGATGGTGACGACAGGTGCGTTGCTGCATGGAGACGTGCCGCGCCACCTCGATTTCGATGAGATCGAGCATCCCGTGGCGCTCCAGCTGGGCGGTAGCGAGCCGGACGATCTGGCAAAGGCCGCGAAGCTGGGCGAACAGTGGGGCTACAAGGAAATCAACCTGAACTGTGGCTGCCCGTCCGAGCGTGTGCAGCGCGGTGCATTCGGCGCTTGCCTGATGGCGGAGCCACAATTGGTGGCGGACTGCGTGAAAGCCATGCGCGACGCGGTGGCGGTGCCGGTGACCGTGAAGCACCGGATCGGCATCGATACCATCGAGCACTATGACTTCGTGCGCGATTTTGTCGGAATTGTGGCCGAAGCTGGTTGCGAAACGTTTATCGTCCATGCGCGTAACGCGATTCTCAAGGGACTAAGTCCCAAGGAAAACCGTGAGATTCCGCCGCTCCGCTATGAGGTAGCCTACCGCTTGAAAAAAGAGTTTCCAAATCTGGAAATTCTGATTAATGGCGGTATTACGACCTACGACGAAATCGAAAATCATCTCCAATATGTAGACGGCGTCATGCTCGGGCGCCAGGCTTATCACGATCCGTATATTCTTGCGGAGATGGATAATCGATTCTATGGCGCCGGCACTCCCATCCCGACACGCGAGGACGCGGAATTGGCGATGCAGGCGTATATCGGCAACCTGGTGGAGCAGGGTGGCTATATGGGTTCGGTCACCCGCCATATGCTGGGCCTGCATCGTGGTGTGTACGGTGGGCGAGGCTGGCGACGCGTGCTGTCGGATGCCCGCAGGATGAGCGCGGCTCGCTCTCGCGCGGAAGTTGATGCGCTTTTCGTTGAAGCTCGCAGCCACCTTCGACCCGACCTGCAGGAAGCCGCATAGGCCCCGAGGAAAAGCTCTAATTTCGAACGGCGGCCGTGTGCCATTGCCTCAAATGTATGCACCAGCGGCGTTTGCGGCAGATGAACCGACTGGAGAGCCGCCTCGGCAAAGGGATTCCCCTAATTCGCCAGGGCCGCTTCATGTTCTTACACTGTGCCTGCCCTCGAATACAGGGCTTTCTTCAACTGATTATTCAGCCCGCCGTGTGCGGGCTGTTTTTTTCACAAGACGGGAAGCACGACACCGACCGTGGGTTTGCCCGGATGGTACGAGTGGTGTGCGACGTCTACATTGAAACGGCCTTCAGGGCATTGAGATCGCAAAATTTAGAGTCCGCTTCGGCGGGCTCTTTTTTTGTCCGGAGGGTTAGGACGGGGAGCGATGCAAGAACGCGCGCATCAAAAAAAAGCAGGCGATGCTCGTCGGGAGTGATCGCCTGTCGGGAATGTCGAGGGGGGTCAATGTCCCTCGGGGAAGAGTATCCAACATCACCACGCACGGAAGAACCCTTCATTGGTAGGGCAAACACTCCGCTTTCTGGTGGATATGCCGATACTCGTTTGTGTGGCGAATCCTTGCTAAATGTCCCAATCTCTATAAGGCGACGCCGGTCGACCCAGGGATGGCGACGCAAAGTGTAGAAAGCAGCATGCTAGGATTCGCGCCGGCGCTGGGATCAGATGCCGTCTGGTGAACCTGCGGAGGAGTCCGCGTGGTTCTGTGGGGGATAAGAATAGAGAGGCTGGCCGGTCGACCGACCGGAAGCAAGCCCTGAGGACTAGGAATGAACGCGGAAGAGCCCTTCGGCGAAGTATTTGAAGATTGCCGGGTGATCTGGGTAGCAGAGCAGTTGCAGGACGGCAAATGGACCGCCCGCTATTGCTGGCACCCGGGTACGTCCGTCGAAGCCGGCGACGCCTTGCATCGCGATGTGCTGAATGGCAAGTCGAAACGCCTGCTCGGTCTCTTCGAGAGCGAGACAGAGACCATCGCCGCCATCAAGGAGGCTGTGCTGCTAGAGTCGAAGTGGGTTGGCGGCCGCTGACCCACACGTAATTTATTTGTGCGGAATACTAGCCATCCGCCCGGAATCCTTGTATAGTCTTGTTCTTCGCTGATCGCGCAACGATCAACGAAACAAGTTCTACGGTGGCTGTAGCTCAGTTGGTAGAGTCCAGGATTGTGATTCCTGTTGTCGCGGGTTCGAGTCCCGTCAGCCACCCCAAAGAATTTCTTTGCAAATCAGCCGCTTACAAAAGCGGCTTTTTTGTTTTCTGTATATCCATCCAGTGCTTTATTCCCACAGTATTCCCACCGTGGGAATACTCGCCACTAAAGCGCCTTCCGTTTGACCACTCGATTCCGATCGTACACGCGTGCGGTAATGGCCGGGTTTGCGTGTAAATCGGGCAGGCTTCCCCTCTCAGCCTTGTGCGTCGTGGCGTAGTAGGCTCGCAAGTCATGGAAGGTGAAACGCTCCTCGATGACCTTGTCGGCCAGCGCCGCATTCATTACCTTCCCCCACATCGCCTTGAAGCCGGCAGACGTGTAATGGCTGTCGTGCCGGTTCGGGAACAGGTACAAGCAGTCTCCGCGATCTTGCGCGAGATGCAGGGCGTCGATCCGGTTCAGAAGGTCGAGAAGCTTTGGCGTGATCTCGACCTCTTCGATGATCTCACCGCGCTTCGTGCCACGTTGCTTGGCGCGCTTGGTCCGAATCACCATCGCCTTTCGGTCGACCTGCGGACGAACGATGTCCAGGAACTCCACCTTCCGGCTGCCGGCCACGGCGGCATACTCGGCGGCCAGGCCGATAATGCGCCGCTGCGCTCCCTGCTTCGACAGCCATTCCAAGAATGCCGCCAGCGCGGCGGGGTCCGGCGCCTTTGATCGCGGCTGCTCCGTGTTCCGCCTCACCTGCCGGCATGGGTTTGCCTCGGCCTCGCCGCGCTCGATCGCCAGGTTGATCAGGTTGGAGAGCAGGGCGACCTCGCGGTTGGCGCGCACAGGGGCATCCTTGCGCTCGACGCGGAGATACCGGGCCACATCAGTCGCGCGGATCTCGCTGGCCTTGGTCTCGGAAAACACCTTCAGGAGCGGCGTGCTGCACTGGGTGTAGTCGGTCCTCGTGCCATCGGAGAGCTTGCGCCAGTCGTTCGTCTCCTGATACTGCTCCCAGAGCCGACCGATCATGCCGATGTTGTCGCCCATGCCGAGCATGTCCAGAACGTGCTGGATGGCCTTCAGGCGATCCGTCCCGAGGTTGATGGGCTTCGCCCCCACAGGCCGGTATCGGTAAGTCACCAGTCCGTCCTTGCGTGGCCGGGCCTCCATGCGATCCAGCAGGCCCTTTCCTTCCTTGACCTTGCGGGGACGGTTCATGCTGCCACGCTCCAGCGCGGGCCGCTGGTCGGCCTGACGGAACCGCCGACCTTGCCGCGATTGACCTGCTCCCAGGTGATCATGGGATGGCCGTCTACCTTCATCGGCGGCTCGAAGCCGAGTTGCTTGCGGATCCAGCGGCGCTGCGCCGCCCCTTGCACCAGGCCGCCGGTGATGTCTTTGAGTTCTTCGTTCGTCAGGGTTGCCATACAGTGCTCCCAGTGTTTCCGGGTTGTTTCGATGATACGGGCTGCGATGTCCTGCATGCTTAGGGCCGATGCGGGCACTCGGTGGTGCAATGGCGGTGACCGGGGCCGCCGCTGTCTCCGTAGTCGTGTTCACCGCACCGTGTGCAGCGGTAGACCGGCTGAGAGCAGTTGACCCAGTCGAAGCTGGGACAGCTGCGGCCGCCGTCTGTCTCCCACGAGTGGCCCACGGATTTGCACGGGTGGTCGTTGGCCAGCGCACGAGCGTCGGCCACAAGCTTCGTCAGGGTGATCGTGGTCATGGCCTGTTGTCCGTCCCGCAGTGGTCGCAAGGACCGGAATAGCGGACCCGCTCGTTCATGAAGCGGCCGCAACCTTGGCAGTTGATGACTTCCCGCCAGATCGGCTCGGGCTTTTTGAGCACGATTCCGGTGTTGGCCAAGGCCTCGGCGCGCCTGACGTACTGCATGTCGACTGCGGGGCGGGTCTTGCCATCGATGTATGCCTTCGGCCAGGGAATGTCAGTCGCCCGGCTGTCGTGCTTGGCCTGGGCTTCTTCCCGCGTGTAGACGGCAGCCTTCCTCAGATCCGTCGTGTAGCCAGCGCCATTGGGGCACCACCACAGCATGTCGTTTCCGACATGGCTGCGGCTGTCTTGGAGGTAGTACAGATCAGTCGTCATGCTAGGATGCCCGTCAATAACATCGATTCGGTCGGAGCCCTATCATGAGCCTCGAGTACTTCTGCACGGTGCATAGCGAAGTCGTGAGCGACGCCTTGGGCGTGAGTTCGCCGTCCGCATTGTTAGTGGCGGCATAGAATGGGATTACCGTGCATTTGCAGGCACGACGGCGCTTACCCTCATGGGGGATAAGTCCCAATCGTTCAGGGATATTTTCGATTCCAATCGGGCTCGAATCGCGTTTCGCGCCATGGAGCAATGGCGTGTTCTTGGTGCCCCTGATCCGAAAACCTATCGGTTCGTCGTGGACTCCACGAACTACGTGGACGGTGGAGGCTTTGTCAACAACGGGTAATTTCATGGTGCACCTCCCCCGTTAGCAGTTGGCACTCGCGAACAGATACGGCAGGACCGTATCCGGCATTGCCAGTTGCTTCGCGATGGCTTCGATGAACGGCTCCTTGGTGCCGTCCTCATTGGTGAAGGTGCAGAGCGCCAGTTTGTCGGGCGGGAGGATGCACGGCACGGCTGCCGGCTCGCCATCCATGGTCGCGCAGCCAACCTCACTGGGATCCATGGGGCCAAAGCATTCCAGGTATTCGGCCAGCACCTTCGCCGGATCCGTTTCACGGGTCAGCCAGTAGTCGTCCCCGTAGGAGAACAGCCAGATATTCGCTGGAGCGTCTTCGATCTCTACAGCCCGGACGGCGAAGGAGCCGCCCTTGATGCGATCGACGACAAAGTCGAAGGCTGGCTTCGTGGTGCCCCGAATCGTGATCTTGCACAGATCGCCCTTCGCGCCCAGCAGCAGTGACGGATGCTCGCCGCAGGCATCTTCGATGATGTCCCTGGTCAGCCGAACGATTTGACCGAGTGCGTATGCCATATCAGTTGCTCCTTTCATTCAGCAGGTTGCGCGCCACCCACTCACGCATGCGCTTCCAACGCATGGGGCCAAGCTCGCCTTCCGGAATATCCACCAGGGTCCGCACGATGTGATTGCCGTATTCCGGATAGTACGGGCGCACCGGGCCGCAAATTTCGACATCGACGTATCGCCAGGTGGCCATGGCCTCATCGTTCTCGTAGACGATCTCCCGCACCATTGACGGGGCCAGCTTGAAGGTCTCAGCCACTATGTCGTAGTCTTCTGGATCCGTATCGGAGAGATCGAGGCCACGCGCCGCTCCCAACACGCCCAGCGTGCAGTACTGGCCTGTGGGCGTGACGAGCTCGTGCGCCACGAGGACCTTGTTCGGCATCGCATCCATGGCCGTCGCGATTTCTTTGAGAGCTTGCTGGCCGCGCTTCCCGCGAATAGCGCGCTCGACCGCGCCGCGCCACAGCCCAAGGTTTTCGCAATCGTCGGTGTATCCGCTTCGGCTCATGTCGCACATCCTGTGTCGCGGCGATAGTAGGAGTCGCATCCGCACTTGGGGCAGATGCGCTGCATAGCGCCTTTCATAGTCTTGTGTGGGACGGAAGCCATGTCGGACTCCATTCCTTTCCAGCCGCACTTGCGCACCTTCGAACATTCGATGGCGATGTCGCCTGGGTAGGCTTTCGTGTTGTTGACATCAGCCATGCTCCCCTCCCTTCTGTGCCTGATCGGCCATGGCGGCGTCGATTGCTTCGCGAGCGTTGCCGAACCACGGACACTTCCAGCCCATGACCGGAACCAGGTCGCCTTCCTCGTCACGGTGGAACACACGACAAGATTCGCCGTCCTTGCTCCACGCAATCCACGCCTCATGAGAAGCCATGAAATCGAGTCGGCATGCATCGCCGCTCTTATCCCCCTCGCTCGCCGCGTCTGCCGGAGTGGCGAATTGCTGGTGGGCGGCGTGGATCGTCTCGATCAGTGCATAGGCTGGCGTATCTTTGAAGACCACCCATTGTTCGCCTTTAGGCGGGCGCACGAGCCAGGCACCCGGCTCGCGATTCGTGAATCGCCAGCCCTGCAACGCATCCGCCTGCGCAGTGGGTGCCGGCGCTGGTGCGGCCTCCAACGCTGAAAGGAGGCG
This sequence comes from Cupriavidus sp. 2SB, assembly GCF_005503625.1. Lineage (GTDB taxonomy): Bacteria > Pseudomonadota > Gammaproteobacteria > Burkholderiales > Burkholderiaceae > Cupriavidus. The sequence continues at coordinate 18,814 of NZ_SCMX01000008.1, forward strand.
CTCCATAAATTCTGCGTCGGAACCCACCACAGTCATCGGCTTGCCAGTGCGAACAGCATCCTTCAGTGAGGCGCGGAACAGCGCGAACTCTTGCATATCGCTTCGGCTGAGAGCCGGCGCTGGTGCGGCGGGCGCGGCGAGTAGTACGCGGAGTTGGTCGGCGATACCTGCGAGAACGCCTTCCGCAGACCTGTTCCAGCTATTCTTGTCCACGGGTGAAGTGGCGGATGCCTTGCAATACAGTGCGTCGCCATAGGCTTTGATGCGATCTACGATGTCTTGCAGCGCGCCCCCATTGCGGGCATCCGCAGAATGGGGGGCGAGGGCTGCGGCCTCGACTCGAGACATGGATTGATCGAACGCGCGCTTCGGATACTCCCGAAGTTCATGGACCAGATCCGGGGCAAGGTTCTGCACCACGCTCCACAGCGCTGACAGGTAGTCACTTGAATCAGCGAAGTAGATCGCAGCAACTGCGGAGTGAAGCGCCTCCGCTTGGCATGCGGTGGTGTTGGTGCTCATGCTTGCCCCTCAGTCTGCCGGCCAGCGGCATCGCGGCCTTTGGGCGCGTGCATCCACCACTTAGCGGGTTTGCCGCCTGATCCGTAGTCGAACGGCGTGAACACTTGGCCCATCTGCCCCTTGTCGCGCAGGAATCCCCAGACCTTGACGTCCTTGGCCGGCACGATGAAGAGCGACCAGACCTCCGGCGGCGTATGCACGTCGGGCAACGGACCAGGCGACAGAATCACGCGGTGGAACGAGTCTCCGGTCAGGAAGTTGAGCCAGCGGACTTTGCGCGTGCCCATACGCGTGGCTTCGTAGTACCAGCCGCGCAAGATGATGGACACGGCCCAGCGCCACGGGTGGTCGTGCAGGCCACGATCAGGGTCGGAGCCGACAAAGCGGTGCAGGTAGACGCGGATGCCGAAGAGCGCGCACACGAAGTAGCGCTCCAGATAGGGGCGGCCGGCCTCGCTGATGATCTTGCACGGGCGGGATGCCGAGTAGGCGAGCAGCAGGCGGCGAATCATGCGGCCTCCTTCGCCGGCAGCTTCGCAGCGTCATACTGGAGGATTGCCCACGCGATAGCGAAGCAGCACCAGGTGAAGTGGAAGGTGTAGTCGGTGAAGTCGTGCTCCCACAGGTCTTCGAATGCGAAGGTGCGGTGCCGACGATCGTATCCGTGTCGGTGGTGGCTTGTCGGATTGGCCGACCAGGAGAAGTCGTGAGCGTGCTGGTAGGCAGCATGCTCGCCGTCATCGAGGTAGCGCAGCACCTCGTCGTCGACCGCTTCCCATAACGCGCGGCGCTGCTCCTTGTCGAGCACGTCGCGGTGCTCACGAACCCAGCGCATCCGGTACTGGTTGATGATCTGCCGGAACTTCTCCTGATCGAACTCGGTGGCGCCCCCGCCGCGGCGATTGCCGTCCACCGCCTGCAACTTTTCGGACCAGTACCCGCGGTTGATATACAGCTTGCTTGGGTCTTTCCCGTGCAGGCGATCGGTGCGGAAGAACTCGAACATGTCCGTCAAGCGCGAGAACACGTAGCAACCCATATCGCCTGAATAGACCAGGTATCCCGGGTAAGTGACGAGGTCGAAGTGCATACTCGATGAATCGGGCCTGCGGAAGCGGACATGGCGGTACACGCCGTCCTCGTGCAGTACGGTCATCGCGTGTTGGGCAACGTCGCGCTCGAATGTGGCTTGAGTGCAGGTCATCGAAAGAGCCTCCCGTGGATCTCGTCCAGGCGCTCCACCTCATCGGCGGTGAGGTCGACGATGCGGGAGCGCTTCACCTTCTCTTTCAGCTGGTTGACGAAGCCGATCTCGTCGATGCGCAGTTTTCGCGTGTCGATGATTGCGACGAGGCGGTCGATCATCGTCGCGGTGCTGACGATTGCCATCGGTGGAGCTCCTTCTGCGGTCCGCTGCATCCAGCGGTGGTTTTTATAGGCGCCCACGCCGAGCGCAACGAAGGGCGCGATCAGGGCCGGGACGGTGGCGAGGGCGGTTGTGAGGGTCGGCATGGCGCGCGGTCAGGCAGCCTCGGCCAGCGGGAAGAGCGTCGGCACGTCGTCGTGCTCTTCCACCTGGTGGCCGTTGATGTCGGAGTGAACGATTACGCCATCGCAGCGCATCCAGCGAATCCGGGTTTCGCCGTTGGGGCCAGCACCACGGAAGAGGTGCGTGGGTTGAGCCATGATGCGGGACCGCTCGTCCGGGTCTTCGGGGCTCTCCACGCTCAGCGGCACAGCTTTCTTGATGTACTCGAGTTCGAGGCGGTCCATTTCTTGGACGTCGCCCTTGCGCGCCGCACGCGCGGCTTTGCGCTTGATTTCGTCGATGGTCATGATGAGGCTCCGGTTAGGTGCGAAGGGTGCTGAGCACGCCGCGCCAGCTACCGTCTTGCAGTAGGAAGACCGTGGGTGCTTTATCTTTTGGGGTGGCCCACGAGAGGGACACGTCGTCAGTCTTGACTTGGCCGAGCATGCGCATCAGCTGCGCGCCAACGAAGGTGGCCTCCAGATGCGATTCCTCACTGAACTGCGTCAGCTCAAGTTCGGCCTCCACGGCTTGGGAGCCATCGGCGATAGTGAGCGAGCAGTAGTTGCCGTCCTGCTCCAATCGAATTGCGCCGACGGTGTCGAAAATGCGATGCAACGGGCAGACCTTCGCCAGATCCTCGCGGCTGAAGGTCACAAACTGATCGGGGTTGGGAATGATTCGGCGCCACTGCCCATACTGTCCCGGCGTGCGGCTGCATACGATCTTCACGCCTCGCCGGCTGGCCAGGACGTGGCCCGGAAATACCTCGAAGTGATCGGCGCCAATGGTGCTAAGTAGATCCGCAGCAGCATCCGGAAGAGCGAACCCGAACGAGGGTATATCCCTGCCGAATTCACCTGAGGCTGCCGGTACCGCATTGACTGCCAGCATCAGGTTGTCCGATGCCACCAGGTGAATGGAAGTGCCGTCGCACTCCACCCAGAGGTTTCTGAGAATGGGCCTGTCGTGATACTTCGGCCCAGCCGCAGCGAATGAGACGCTTGGAATGAGATCAGTCAGCCCCGGAGCGTCGAACACCACCTCAGGCGAACCCTCAAGGTTCGGCAGCGCGAAGTCCTGCCCAGGGAGCGACAGCATGGTGAGGCGGCACTTACCCGCACGCGCCACAACCTTCGCTCCGTCGGCGGTGAAGGTCACGCGCTCCGCACCCATTCCACAGACGGCGTTCAGCTTGTCCGCAGGGAGGCAGACGTCGAGGTCGTCGACCAGCTCTGCCTCGGCGTTGACGGTGACCGTCACATGACCAGACGAACCAGTGAAGCTCAGCGATTCAGCATCGGCGCGGGCCATGACGCGGATGTGCGTGAAGGCCGGGAACGGTGACCGGGGAAGGACTGCCTGGCTGGCGATCTTGAACGCGTCGCTCAGCGCTTTTCCAGAGATGGAGAACATCGGTGTATCCGTGAGAGTGAATTTCAGTGGAGGCGGACGTATTCGAGGTCGCCATTCGGCAGCAGACGGCCGCTCAGCTTCCAGCCCTTGGCGCGCATCTCGCGTACGTGGTCGACCATGAAGGTGTCGTTGTTCATGCTTGCTGCCTCCAGATAGGGGTGGCGGTGGCCGCGTCCGTGTTGAGCGAGGCGTATAGGGCAGAGAGGGCGATCACGCCGATGGCGGTACCGAACCAGAAGGCGAGGGCGCGGAGGAACTTCATGCGGACGCTCCGAGTTTCTGTTGATGCAGCCAGAAGTCACGCTCGCCACGCAGCATCTGGCCGACCGGTGTGGAAGCGGCGAAGCCCTCGATCGTGGAGCGCAGGTTCGCAATGCGGTCGTCAATAGAGATGTCGGAAGTGCCGTGGTTGGCGAGGATCTCGCGGCCTTCTTTGATGCCCATCAGATACTCGGCGGTTACGGAGATCATGCGTAGGCCCTCCGCTCGGCTTGTTGATTCTCCTGGTGCTTCTTCAATGCGGCCTTGTAGCTGGCCTTGGCTTCCTTCTTGGTCTTGCACCACTCGCCCTCGATCTCGTGCCGGCCATAGGCGTCCGCGCGGTACATGCGATAGACGTAACCGCGCCAGTCCTTCAGGTCTGATCGCTGCTGGGCCAGGTACCAGCCGTAGCCGTAGTACCGGGCGCAATCGTGATACTCGAATTTCGGGAGCCGACCGCCGCACAGGAACTCGCCGAACGAATCGCCAGCGCAGCCGTCGGCGCGCAGATATTCCTCGTAGCGCGACGGCTTTTTCGGCTCAGGCAGGGACGTGAGCGCCAGATAGCGCCCCGCTTCTGTCGTGTAGAAGACGATCGAGTCGCCAGGCAGGAAACCCGGGCGATGGCCGCGAATCATCAGGCCAGCCGCTTCCAACTGTTCCAAGTCCGCCATGTCGTCGTGACCCGGGCCAGCGACAAAGTGGTTGCGATGTGGATCACGGTGACGCTCGCTGATGCCCAGCGTGTGCTGAAGCAGGCCGATCTGGTACTGGGTGGGCGCGTTCATGCTGCACCTCCGCAGGACTTGACCAGCAGCGTCCCGGCTAGCACGAGCGGCGGCAGGACGAAATAGAGCAGGGCGGCGACGAGGAAGGCGCGGGCGTTCATGCTGCGCTCCCTATCGCTGCGGCGAGGACCGCTGCGCCTACTTCCTTGTGCGCGGCGCTGAGGCGGGCGGCGGAGTTGGCGTTTCGCTCGCCCCATACCAGGCGCTGGCTGATGGTCATCAGCTGCGAGGCGTTCCCAATGATGATTTGAGCGATCTGCAGTTCACGCAGTAGCTTCTCGTGGTCGTTAACCACGGCGGCTTGGCGCTGGGCGGCTTGGTCGGGTGTCATGCTGCCTCCTTAGCGAGAGGCGCGGCGGCCGCGATCAGAGCGGTTTCAAACTCGCCCTCGGCGCGTGCCAGGTTCTCCTCGGACGTGAAGACCTGAATGCTCAGGCGGCCCTTCTTGAGCAGCACCGAACGCAGAAGGCCTTCGCCGCGCTCGACGATCGCGAACCCGACCGTGAGCAATGCCTTGGTAAGCGAGACCTCGGCGGACGTGAAGTGGGTGGTGATGCGCAGCGTTTGCCGCTTGCCATACACGGGGGCGATCGTGTCTGCGTAGAGCGTGTGACCGGCGGCCTTGATCGCTGCCTGCATGGCTTCCAATGCGGCGAGCGAGGCGGCCATGTCCTTCAGCTCTTGGATACGGGCCTTATGTCGGCGCTCTTCCATCGCCAGAGCCTGCTGGCAAAGCGGCAGAGCGAGGAGCTCGATGTTGGTGAGGGTCTTCGCCATGGCTCAGGCTCTCCCGCCAACCCAGAAAAGCTGCATGACGACCACCACCAGCAGCATCCAAGCCATGATTCCGATAGGTACGAGCAGGTCCATCCCATGTCTCCAGCAAAGTGATTGCATGGGTGGTAGTTAAGCATGCTTAAAACAAAAAAGCAAGAAAGCTTAATTGAGGGGCACGTCAATCCTCCAGAACACGGTCCAGGACCTTGGTCATCGCCTGGGCGGACAGCCGCCGGGATGTCGTGAAAATTCCGTTCAATGCGTAGGCGAGCTCTCCAGTCGGAAGCCTTTCGATGACGATCGTGTCGTGTGCTGCGTCACCCGTTCCACTGCTTTGTCGACCCTTCCTTTCCCTGAACGCAAGCAAATCCAGTACTTCACCCATTGGGCTGTATCTCCGCTGCCCGCCATGTACCCGGCGGTGATCAGATGAGCACAATGCTTTAACTCGTTTGGGATTGCGGCCACACCCCCGATTGGTCGGATGCAAGACCCTCTGTGGGGTGAGTGGCAGAGATATTTGTCGGACGGAGAAATGCAAAAGCCCGCCGAAGTGGCGGGCTATCTAGATGCGGGGAGAGAAAGTGGAACGGCGCTAACCGATGACAGCGAAAAGACGATTGGGGAAAGTCAACGGCATCTTGTGTGTTGGGTCGTCCCCGCGCTCGTCGAGGACATCGTTATACGCAACGGCGCGCAATGATTCAATCGCAGGGACCTCTTCATCAGCGGGAAGGGAATGGAACGCCGCAGACAATTCTAGATCGCTCAGGCCAGGGGCACGGCCGAGAAGATCGGTGAACCTTCGGCGCTGGGTGCCGGCCTTGGCAGCCTTTTCCGATGGCTGCAGGCCGTACTCGATCGCTTGGCAGAAGGCGAAAAACAACCCGAAAACCGTGGCCGTAGTGGTCCCTTCTTTCATCAAAAACGAAAGGGCCGCCATACCTGACAACAGCGAGCAAAGTCGAATCGTTCCATCGACTTTTTTCCAAAACCTACCTTGCCGCTCCATAAGGCGTGCGCTGTATCTGATGCCGAAAAGAAGGTCGTCTCGATTCATGACGCAAGTCTAAGCGTTATTTAGACGGCCGTGGTGGAGGTGGCTTGGGTGGTACGTACCCACGCTTCTCGATAAAAAGGTGAGCGGAGCCGCGAAGGCTGTCGCCAGAGGCGTCGATACTGTTTCTCATGTTCTCTGTGGGTGGATACCAGATTCGGCCTTAGCCATGCTTCTGTCGTTTGGTGGGGTTGGCAGTCGCGATGACGCCAACGGGTTTGGGCGCACCCCAATCGTCTCGATCCGCCAGGCTCGACTTGATGAACTCGGAAAGGATGACTTCGAGTGACTTCTTCTGGGCTTCGGTAAGTCGATCGTATTGCTTATAGCTTGCTCGAAATGGCCAACGGTCTTCTGGCATTCCCGCGCTCTCTGGACTACCTACGCCCGTGGCAAGCCAGAACGCGTCAACGCCGGTAAATCTGGCCGCACGGGCGGAATTTTCGGCGTTGAGCGCCTTTGTTTTGCCGCCAATGACCAATGAGATGGCCTGCACCGTGACGCCTATCGCATCGGCCAGGTGCTGCCTGTCTTTGCCGGACAGTCGAAGGGCTTCCTCGAGTCGCTCGCCGTAGGTTGTGGTCTTCATGACGAAAGCATACTTACAGGAATGAGGATCATGGTTGCATTTTGTATTTAAGAATGCTTAAATCCACTGCATGGAAAAGTCCAAAGCAACCGAGCTCTTAGGGGGCACGACGTCGGCGGCAGCGAATGCCATAGGCATTTCGCCTCAAGCCTATTCGCAGTGGCCGGATCAACTGCCCAAACGGCTGTCTGATCGGGTCGTCGCTGCGATCGCCCGGCGTCACCTGCCTCCCGATCTACTCGGCGCTGACCCCTCGCCAGCCGTAGCGGGCCACTAGTTCCCGCTCTGGCCGTCTTCCAGTGTTTGTGCGATGCGTTCCAGTCGCGCAAGGAGTTCGCGCGTCGCGCGGATGCAGTCCTGTAGTGCAGGGCGCTGGTCGGGAGGCTGTTTTCGGCCTCGGTTGGGTTTGCCCTTGCCAGTAGCGAGCCATTGGGCGGAAACGCCGAGGGTGCGCGCGATGGCTTCGGTGTGGCGGCTGCCGGTCGCGTTGCGATTCGGATCGGCCAGGTACTGGATGGATTGGTACTCGACGCCGACACGCTGAGCCAGAGCGCGCCGGGAGGTCGGCGGCTCGGTCTGCTGCATGGCCCATCGGAGGCGTTCGGCGTACGTGTACATGCGGTTGAGTGTGTCATTGCCTCTGTGCAGATGTGTCTGTGTTTTGCCGGTAGAAGCTTCTGCCGGGCTGGGCGGAGTGATCGCCTGGCAAAAAAATTTTCGGTCCCGCGCAACTGTGGATTCAACCGTGGAACCGATGAAATCTTTCTATAAGGACAAGAACGATGCGGACAGCGAACCAGCTTGAATGCGGCCCCAGTACTGGCTTGCAGCCAGTCAGCGAGCAGCATCCGGGTGCGCAAGGCCCGTTTCTCTCACCCCACGTGATCGCGGAGTGCCGGACCTTCCGCGACGCCTGCGCGCTCGCCTGGGAACACCGGGCGAATCAGGGGCTGACGAAGCAGATCCTTGCGGCCATGGCTGACCTGTACCCGTCGCACTCGAGCGACTACTTCCACCGGGAAAAGAACAACGCGAACGGAAAGCCGCGTCGCGACCTGCCGGCGGAAAAGATCGCGGATGTGGAACGCGTCCTTGGCAACCGGGCAATCAGCCAGTACCTGGCACGCCGAGCGATGCTGACCCTGATGGAAGAAGTCATCGCAGCGAGGGCTCATGGATGAAGGGGTAGCGCTGCGGATCGCCAGAAACGCGGTCCGGCAGGCGATGAAGCAAAACGGAGACGACAAGCAACGCGCGATCCGAGAGCTGCAGGAGATGGCCAAGAAGGATCCGCAATTGAACGAGGCATTCACCAAGGCTGGGTATCTGGACCTCGAGTCCGAGCAGTCGGTGAAGCACTAGGGGGGGCAGGGGATGTACGAAATCATGAGCCGCACCGCGGTGAGAGATCAGGGCGCGGAAGCGTTCAAGCGGGGCGGCAAGGTGGAGCACAACCCCTATCTACCCGGTACCGACGCCCACCTGGAGTGGAACGCCGGTTTCAAGAATGAGCAGTACAAGCCGACCAAGCCGCAGGCGTAGGGGAGAGGGCATGCACACGCAAGTCGCGCACACCAGTATCCGGACCTACCGGGACATCAAGAAGGACGGCACGGTCTCCAGCAGACAGCGCCAGATCATGGCGGTCATCGAGCCGTACCCGGCGGACTATTCGCTGCAGGAGCTTTGCGAACTGACGGGCCTGCCGGTCAACATCGTCAGTGGCCGTGTCAATGAGCTGCTCGAGAAGCTGGGCGAGCTGCAGCACGGTCCGTCGCGCACGTGCCGCATCACCGGCCGCACGATTCGCCCGGTACGCCGGCCGCATCCGCAGATGGGGCTGTTCTGATGTCCACTATTATCCGACCCGCGCTCCGCTACCACGGAGCGAAGTTTCGGCTCGCCGCGTGGGTGATGGGCTTCTTTCCTGCCCATACCTGCTATGTCGAGCCGTTTGGCGGCGCTGCAGGCGTTCTGCTGCAAAAGGATCGCGCGTATGCCGAGGTCTACAACGACCTCGACGGCGAGATGGTCAATTTCTTCCAAGTACTCCGAGACCCCGTCACCCGAGGCCAACTGATTGAGGCATGCGTCTTCACGCCGTACTCCCGAGAGGACTTTGAACTTGCCTGGGAACCGGCATCGGAGCCGGTTGAAAGGGCCAGGCGCATTGCGGTCAGGGCACAGATGGGATTTGGCTCTGCCGGCGCCACGAAGGGAGTCACCGGCTTCCGTATCGATACCAAACGCGACTACGGAACCGCCCAGCAGATATGGGCCTTGTATCCGGCAGCCATCTCCGCAGCTGGCGAGCGTATGCAATCGGTTCTGATCGAGAACCGACCGGCCATCGACGTGATGCGCCAGCACGACGGCCCTGCCACGCTGCACTTCGTGGATCCGCCGTACCTACACTCAACCCGCGTGATGAACCGGGGCGAGCGCTATTACCAGCATGAAATGACGGAAGACCAACACGTCGAGCTGCTGTCGGCGTTACTCGATCTGGAGGGCATGGTTGTCCTCTGTGGCTATCCATCAGATCTCTATGACACGGCATTGCCTGGATGGGCTCGCCATGAGAAGGCTGCCCGCATCAGTGCTGGTCGTGGTACCGCGCTGCGAACGGAGGTCGTCTGGCTGAACCCGGCATGTGACGCCGCCTTGGTTGAGCAAGAGGGCTTGCTTCTGCAGGGCGGACTGTTCGAGGTGGCAGCATGAGCCAGGTGATCATCATTGCGAATGGCAAGGCCATCCGCGTCAATCCGCTGCTGCACCCGGACCTCCTGTGTCACGGCCAGCAGTGCTATCTCCGCTTCCCCGGCATCTGCCGGAACAATCCCGACACCGTGGTGCCCGCCCATTCCAACCAGCTGAAGCACGGCAAGGGGAAGGGGCTGAAGGCGAACGACCTCATGACGGTGCCGGCTTGTTTCCAGTGTCACTACGAGCTCGACCAGGGCAACCGCTTCACCAAGGAGCAGAAGACCGCTCGGTGGGACCTCGGCTATGACCGCTGGGGGCCGTACCGCCTGCATCACTATGGCGTGCCAGCGGCGCGTGTGGAGGCCGCATGAGCGTTGAAGCGATTACCTGGGCGCTGAAGCAGAAGGTTGGCCGCTCGTCGACCAAGCATGTCCTCATGCTGCTGGCCAACTGCACCACGGCACCCCTGAACCGCATCTACACCTCGATCGCATATCTGGCCGAGTCCACTGAAATGGACCGTAAGACCATCATCGCGGCGATCGAGAAGCTTCAAGGATTGGGATTCATTTCCGATACCGGAGACCGCATCGGCAAGACGGGGCAGATTCCGGTCTATCAGCTGAACATGATTGATGCCCTTGAGGATGACGGCGAGGAAAAACGGAACCATTCCGAAAACGGAACTGTTCCGAAAACGGATTCTAACGGTACCAAAAACGGCGGCAAACAGTCCCAAAAACGGTCGGAAACGGTCCCGAAAACGGTACACGGAACAAAAGGAACTAAAGGAACTAAGGGAACGCAAACGCGCGGCAAGCGCGCGAGTGTGTGTGTCCAACTACCCGATTGGCTTCCTCAAGGCTCATGGGATGACTGGCTGGCGCATCGGAAAGCCATGAAGGCGCCGTTCACCCAGCGTGCTGCCGAGTTGTCGATCAGCGTACTGGACCGCCTGCGCGGCGAAGGTCATGACCCGGTGGCCGTGATCAACGAGAGCGTCCTGCGCGGCTGGACGGGTTTGTTCCCTCTGCGCCAAGCGACCACGGGTGGTGCCCCTGCCCAGAGCGGCACGGCCCCCTCGGGCACATGGTGGGAAACCTCCGAGGGTGTCCGGCAGATGGGTGCAGCGCTGGGTTTGACGTACGACGGTCAGGAGAACGCCCGCCGGTACATGTTCCGTGTCTTCAAAGCAGCGGGCCCAGGTGCTTGGGTGGAGCGAGAACTGACCGCAGCGTCCCGGATGAACGAATTCGAGTACGAGCGCGTATTCGCCTACTTCATGGGCGAGAAGCCCGTGTCGCAGCAGCAGCTGGCCCAGCGCGCGGCGGAGCAGGGAGGCGAGGCATGACGAGCTTGTGGGGGCGGTGGGGCAATGCGAACGGACGAGGCTTGGCGGCACGAGTGCGAGGTGCGGTGGCTGGCGGCAAAGCCCGGGCAGCGGATAGCCGAGTACCTGAAGGTGGTGGAGAAACAGCGAGGGCGACCAGCGGCGGAAAAGCTGCTGGAGGACGTCAGGGAGCTACGGTCAAAGGTTACCAGCCGGAAGGCGGGTTGATGCCACCGCCGCCGCCGCCTCGCAAGTACGGCAACGAGCGGGTGACGGTGGGCGAGGAAACGTTCGACAGCCGACGGGAGATGGAGCGGTATTACCACCTCCTGATTCTCCAGCGGGCTGGCCACATCCAGCAGTTGGAGCGCCAGGTGGTTTTCATCCTTGCGCCGTCCGTGGTGATCGGCGGCCGGAAGCGCCCCCCGTTGAAGTACGTGGCGGACTTTACCTACGTGGAGCGCGGCGCCACGCAGAAGACGGTGGAGGACGTGAAGGGCGTCATCACCAAGGAATACCGGATCAAGCGCCACCTGATGGCAGTCATGGGGTTTGAGATCAAGGAGACGAAATGAGCGAGATCAAGGTGCACGAGTCCTCGGTGGACGAAAAGCGGTACCGCGCGGTGTTGGATGAAGAGCAGATTCTCAGTGTCCTCGCTGCGGTGGTGGCCGCCCAGGCCGGGGTGGATCTCGAAGCAAAGAATGTTTCTCTGCGCACGGTGCACATCAGCTCTCGCGTTGGCAGCCTGAGCACTACCAACAAGTACGAGGCCGTTGTTGAGATTGTGATTGACCAGCGGCAGCAACCCCAGGGCGCTGCAACATGAGCGCCGCTGACATCTGCGACGCGTTCGCCGCGCTGGTGATGACTGGCGTGGTCCTGTCGATTCTGTGGGGAGCAAAGCGATGAGCCGGCAGTGGACGGATGAGGAGAAGGCGAAGCTGGTCGTGCTGGTCGGTCAAGGGCTGAAGTGGTGGGACATCGGCTTTCAGCTGGGCAGGACGGGGGATGCCGTGCAGATGATGGCGGGCAGCATGAAGCTGGGTCCGAAACCGTTCAAGGGAAAACGCTCGGCGGTATGGCGGCTGATGGTCCGGATCTGCGCGGATGGGCGGCCTCGCACGGTGCATGAGTTGGTCGCCTTGACCGGAGCCAGCCGCGTCTGCATCGACCGACTCATGAAGGAAGGCCACGCGGATGGGGAAGCACACACGGCGGGCTGGCTGAAAAGCCGCCGCGGCCCACCGAAGCCGCTGTGGCTGCCGGTGCCCGGAACGGACGCGCCGAAGCCCTATGTGCCGACCGCGTCCGAGCGCCAGTGCGCCCGCATGCGCCGAATGAAGGAGGAAGACCCGCTCCGCTACAAGGCAATCATCGACCGCTGCACGCTGCGTCGGAAGCTGAAGCGCGGCGTCGTGGCGCAGCAGCATCCCGTGGTGCAGGCGCTCTTTGGCATGGGGGTGGCCGCATGACCGAGAAACAGAAGGGCGGTGCGCTGGCCCGTCTGGCCGGGATTCTCTGCAACAACCCGGAGTTCCGCCGGATGGTGGCGGTCAAGACTGGGTTGCCGTGCGACACGCCAGCCGACGCGCGAGCCCTCATCTTGAAGCGCTGCGACATCACGTCCCGGGCGGACCTCGATCACGTCCCGAAGGCCGAGGCGGAATTCCATGCCGCATTCCGACTGCCGTGGATGCGGTGGCAGCAGGGCGCAAGACAACAGAACCAGACCAGATAACCGGGGAGCAGACAGATGACCGAGACCGAGATCCTATTCACCAGCGCGGACAGCGCACTCCGCTTTGCGTTCTCGTACTCGACGCAGCAGTACAGCCCGACACCGATGGCGCGCGCGATGCGCGGCGGCAACGTTGGTACCGGGAAGGGTCTGGTGGGGCTGGACGGCGCAGCCCAGGCGGGCATGGTGCGCGCGGAGGTGAAGGAATTCAACGACCTGCACCGGTCGCTCCTGATCGCCCAGTTCGCCCCGTCTGAATTGCCGTGCCCGTGTACGGCGCCGTGCTGCTCGGGCAACAGGCCGAACCGGGAGTGGGCGGACGCGATTACCTTCCTGACCGATCATACGACGCACCTGTTCGCGGGCGGCCTGACGCATTACCGCCTCAGACGGACGTTGATCGAGCGGCATTTTGGCGCGCACCGGGACATTCACGGGAAGAAGATCACGCTGGAGCGCTTGGCCCAGCAGTGCGACATCCACCGGCAGACCGTTTCCACTCACCACCAGAAGCTGATGGCATGGCTGCGGGGGACGAAGGGCGTGAACGGATCGGTGGGCGTCCAGTCGGTGGCGTTGCAGCGCGCGGACGAGCTGCTGCGCGAGATCGGCTTGGTGGGGATGGAGGAGGCCGCATGAGCGCCGCACGACTGATCTACTGCCTGGGCACCGCAATGAAGCCCTGCGATGACTGCCGATACCGAAAAGCCTGGGAGACGCTCAACCAGTTGCCGGACACATTGCGACGGCAGATGCAGGAGGGGGCGATTAGCGTCAGCACCGAGCGTTGCATGATCACCCACTGGAGTCTCAGGAAGGAGGCGGCATGAGCCAGGACAAGGACATCCAGGCGGCGCGAGTAGCTTTCGAGGCTGTCTATCCGGTGCCCGCTCAATGCGTCTGGGTCGGAAATGGGTATGCGGCCACCGGCTACAACGCCTGGGACGCCCAGACCCATTGCCATCGCTGGGAGGGATGGCTCGCGGCCCGGCGTGCAGAGCCGGAGGAAGAGCGGCCATCGAACGGCCAGGTATCAGCGGCGGCCAGGAATATCGCCCGATTGCTCTTGGGCGATGAACGAAAGGTGGACTGCGACATCGTCGAGAGTCACATACGTGAGCTGCTTGCTTCTCCGGGCCGAGGGGGACCAGAGCATTAGAGTTTCTCCAATGTAGTAAAGTGGCGCATTCCTACCGCGCGACCTGACTATGTCGGCAATCCTTCACCAGTTCCTGAGCCAGGCAACGGCCAAAAATTCAAAGTCCTCGGCGTTGCACCCGCTGCTTTGGGCGTTCGGCATTTGTGTCGGTGGAGTTCCTGTTGTCGCATGGGCTACCCCAAATCCCTGGATTTGGGGATCGATGCTGGTTGGCGCCGCGATCCTTCTGATCTCCATTCTCTCCGCGTATTTCTATTTCATGGTTAATGATCCCGACGCTCTGCGCTCGGAAAGCTTCAAGTTGTCTAAGATGGCCTTGGAGAAGGGCATGATGGGCGATAGCATCGTTGGGCTGGTTGACGTAAATGCTTTGAGCAATGAACCCCGTTCGCCGCGGGTCATCACTCAAGAGAATGTCAATGGCTAAGCGATTCATTGCGATGGTCGGCGAGGAAGTGACCAAAGAACAGCGCGACCAAGTCACGGCCTTCGTGAAGTCAAAAGGCCTTGGGTTCTGGCATTGGGTCGGAAACGTTTGGCTTCTTACGTCGTCTTCGGACGACTTGACTGCGTCGACGTTGCGAGATTCGATAAGGGACCTCACTGGCGGAGACCCGATGGTGATGGTTCTTGAGGTTGAACCCAAGACTTGGGCTGGTTTCGGGCTAACCGGACGTTTCGAATGGATAAAAAAGAACTGGAAGAAGATCGTAAGTTGATCCTTCGCTCGCTCTGTTTGCTGGTCAACTGAACCTACTACTTGACCTTTCGACATTTTGTGTCGAAAATAGGCCTCATTCTGATACACCGCAGAACTGCCTCTAAAGCCCGCTAAGCAAAAAGCCAGCGGGCTTTTTGCATTGGTGCATCGGGTTTGTAGTCCCTCAATTCCGCTGTCCCGTCTGTCTCCTCCCGGTAGTTGCCTCGGGTTTGGGTATGCCGGCCGCTGGCCGCCGTACCCGTTTCTTCTTCCTGTCGTCGGAGCCTCCCATGGTCTCGAAAGTCATGATCGCCAACGGCAATCCTTTCGTGCTGGCGCTGCGCGATGCGCTGGGGCTACCGGCGACGACGCAATGGTTCGAGCTGCGCTGTGCGTTCAACGAGGCTGTGGTGGTTCGGTGTGCGTATCTGCCTCGGGCTGACGACGTGGAAGGCTTCGATGCGCGGCCACTTCTGGCCGATTACAGACTGGTCCCCACCAGCGCCACCACGCAGGGCGATCCTGCTGAAGCATTCGCCGATGAGGAGGCCAGCGCGCCTAGCTCGTTGTCCGTCAAGCTGGCTGTGAAGGTGCGGTGGTGGGTGCGTCCGTTGATGGCGCTCATGCCTTGGCTCGCGCGGCGTGCGGTCAAGGTGAGCGTCAAGGGCTGAGGCCATGGAAGGGCAGAAGCCTCGGAGGCTCGCCATGCTTGGCGGGCGCGTTGCCTTAGCTGGTGCGCGTACTCAGACAGTGCAGCCTGGCTCATGGCGCACGAGTGCCCAGACCAGCGGCCAGCGCGGCTATGACTACCGCTGGCAGAAGGCGCGGGCCGCGTATCTGCGGCTGCATCCGTACTGCGTGTACTGCATGCGCGAGGCTCGCATACAGGCCACCGGTCTGGCCGAAGTGATACTCGAATGCGCGGAGCGTGCGCTGCCCGTGCCCTATGGGAACGTGGTTGACCACATCGTTGCGCACCGTGGCGATCAAGCGCGGTTCTGGGATGAATCGAATTGGCAGACGCTGTGCCAGACGCACCACACCCGCGACAAGCAGCGGCAGGAGAACGCGACATGATGCAGCCCATTCTGACGGACCACACGACGATGGTGCTGGGTGCGCCCGCCGACTGGGACCGCACCAAGCATGGTGAATGCATTGGCCTGCCTGTGCATCGGGACGAGGCGAATGGACGCTGGCTCTCGTGGTACCAGCCAACGGAGCAGGACATCGCGAACATCTTGGCAGGGCTACCCATTCGGCTGTCGATCTGCAGTTCCGGCCATCCCCCCGTCGCGATCTCGGTCACGGGCGGCGTCGACGGCTGAAAAGTGGTGAATTAGCCTCTCGATGGGCGATAAAAGTGGATCGTACGCCACGCATCGCGAGTGGGAGGGGTGGGGTGAAAGTCTAGGTGATCTCTACGGCCTAGACCGCCCGTTCCCTCACGCGCAGAAAATTTCCCCTCTACGGAATTTGTTAATCGGTTTAACACGTTGACCGCATTAACAACAACGCGCAACCCGTTGACCGAGAACGGTAAACGTCCTGCCTTCTGTTTAACATTTGGGCCGCTCTGAGCGGGTCTTGACATGGCACTTACCGGCAAAAAGCAGAAGTTTGCCGTGGCCAAGGGCAAGGGCGCGTCCAACAAGGACGCTGCGGTCGAGGCCGGGTACAGCGCAGCCTCCGCGGCGTCGGCAGGGTCGCGACTGGCCAAGGACCCGGACGTTCTCGCGTACTTGGAGCGCAAGACGAAGGCGAAGGCGCCGAAGAAGCCGCCGCCTGCGGCAAAGGCCGCGTCGAAGGAGCCTGTAGCGCCCCGCGAGACGGAGGCGTTGGGCGATGAGGCCGAGGAGTTCTCTTCAATATGGGAGCGCTCGACCCAGTTTTCCGATCCCAAGGCCTTTCTAAAGGCGGCGATGAATGACGACTCGACGGAGCCGAAGCTTCGGGTGTTCGCTGCGAATGCGCTGATGCCTTACTTCCACCGGAAGCTGGGTGATACGGGCAAGAAGGAGCAGGCGGCCGCTGATGCCAAGAAGCCTGGCAGGTTCGAGCCCTCCGCGCCGCCTAAGTTGGTCGCGGCGGGCGGCAAAAAGGTCTGATTATGGAATGGTCTACCGCATGTCGAGACTGGGAGGCCAGGCTTGTGGAGCGGCGGTCAATCATTCCGCCGCCGATCTTTGTTGATGAGGCGGAAAGGGCGCTAGCGATCTTCAAGGAGCTGCACGTTGTCGATCTCCCCGGAAAGCCAACCTTTGGGGAGTGCAGCGAAGAATGGGTATTTGATTTCGTTCGGGCCATCTTCGGTGGCTACGATTCCGAGACCGGTAAGCAGCTCATCCGCGAATACGGACTGCTGATCAGCAAAAAGAACTCGAAGTCGACCATCGCCGCCGGAATCATGCTTACCGCGCTGATTCTGTGCTGGCGCGAGGAGGAGGAGCATCTCATCCTTGCCCCCACGAAGGAGGTAGCGGACAACAGCTTTAAGCCGGCGGCGAGCATGATTCGTGAGGATGACGAGCTGGCGGCGAAGTTTCACATCCAAGACCATATCCGGACGATTTCCCACCGCGTCAACCGAAACAGCCTGAAGGTGGTGGCTGCCGACACCGATACAGTGTCCGGCAAGAAGTCCGGAAAGGTGCTTGTCGATGAGTTGTGGCTGTTCGGCAAGCGATCGAACGCCAGCGCGATGTTCATGGAAGCGTTGGGTGGCCAGGTTTCTCGCGATGAGGGGTGGGTAATCTACCTCACCACCCAGTCGGACGAGCCTCCCGCCGGCGTGTTTAAGGAAAAGCTGGACTACTGGCGAAAGGTTCGCGACGGAAAGCTGGTCGATCGAAAGACGCTTCCCGTGCTCTATGAGTTTCCCGAAAGGGTACTCATGGCGAAGTCCTATGTGGACCCGTCCAATTTCTATATCACGAACCCCAACATCGGGCGTTCGGTCAGCGCGGAGTGGTTGGAAGACGAGCTTCGGAAGAACGAGGCAAAGACAGACGGCACGTTCCAGCAGTTCCTGGCAAAGCATCTGAACGTGGAAATTGGCCTGGCGCTACGCTCGGATAACTGGGCCGGGGCGCTTTTCTGGGAGCAGCAGGCCAAGCCGGGGCTGACCCTCTCGTCGCTGATCCGACGTTGCGAAGTCGTTGATGTTGGGATCGACGGCGGTGGCCTTGACGACTTGCTGGGCCTCGCCGCAGTGGGACGAGATCGGGAGACGGGTGAGTGGCTGTGCTGGACCAAGGCGTGGGCGCATCCAACCGTGCTGGCCCGGCGCAAGGAGGTCGCTCCCCGCCTGTTGGACCTGCAAGAAGCTCGCGAGCTAGTAATCGTCAAGCAAATTGGTCAGGACGTTTCCGAGCTTGCTTCTGACGTAAAGCGGATCTACGACGCTGGCCTATTGGACAAAATCGGTGTGGATCCCAGCGGCATTGGCGCAGTGCTCGACGCGCTGGTCGAGGCGGAGATTCCCGAGAAGAACGACAACGGCGATCCCATGATCGTGGGCATCTCGCAGGGTTGGAAACTGGGTGGTTCCATTAAGACCACGGAGCGGAAGCTTGCCGAAGGAACGCTTTGGCATGGCGGTACCGCGATGATGAACTGGTGCGTCGGCAATGCCAAAGTCGAGCCGCGCGGCAACGCAATCCTGATCACAAAGCAGGCCAGCGGTACCGCGAAGATCGATCCGCTGATGGCCCTTTTCAACGCCGTGACGCTCATGGCGCTAAACCCTGAAGGGAGAGGCTCGCTGGATGACTGGCTGAGCAATCCCGTAGTGGCGGCCCACGCATGAAAAATCAAACACCAAAAAGTATCGCGGGCCGCGTGCGCGCAGCGATCGACGGTTGGGTCCGATCCTTCTCACTAACGGATCGCGACTTGTACGACCGCGTGCCGGCAAGCGAGGCTGGTGTGGAGGTGACGCCCAAGGCGGTGATGCAGTTGGATGCAGCCTGGAGCTGCGTGCGGTTGATCTCCGAGACGATCGCCACGCTTCCGCTCTCGATGTATGAGCGTGCGGCAAGCGGCAAGCGCGTTTCGCCGCAGCACCGGCTGCACTTCGTTATTCACGATCAGCCGAACGCGGACTCGACCGCTTCAGTGTTCTGGGAGGCGATGGTGGCGGCGATGTTGCTGCGCGGCGCCGGACGAGCAGAAAAGCAGTATGTGGGCGATCAGTTGGTCGGCCTTGCGTTTCTGGATCCATGCAAGCTGCGCTGCTACCGCGACGCGTCCGGGAAAAAGCGATTCAGCTACCCCAAGCCCAACGGCGAGATGAGAGACATCCCAGAGTCTCGCATTTGGACGGTGCCTGGATTCACCCTCGATGGCGTGAATGGCGTATCAGTGATCGAGTACGGCGCCAAGGTTTTCGGTACCGCGATCGCAGCCGACAAGGCGGCGGCGCAGACCTTCAAGAACGGTCTGTTGCAGACCATCTACTACAAGATGGCGGGCTTCCTTAAGCCGGGGCAGCGCGCCGAGTTCAAGAAAAACTTGGCCGGTACTATCGAGCGTGGAGAGGCTCCGCTGCTGGAAGGTGGCACGGAAGCCAACACGCTTGGCATCAAGCCATCGGACGCGCAGTTGCTGGAATCTCGCGCGTTCTCAGTCGAAGCAGTATGCCGCTGGTTTCGTGTGCCGCCGTGGATGGTGGGGCACACCGAGAAGTCCACCAGTTGGGGGACTGGCATCGAGCAGCAAATGATCGGATTCCTGACGTTCACGCTCGGCCCTTGGCTGCGCCGCATCGAGCAGGCGATCAGCAAAGACCTGTTGAAGCCTGGCGAGAGGGTTCGGTACTACCCCAAGTTTGCCGTTGAGGGCTTGCTCCGCGCCGATAGCGCGGGCCGTTCGGCGTTCTACGGTGCGATGGTGAACAACGGCATCCTGACCCGCGATGAGGTGCGGGAGTTGGAAGATCGGGAGCCGATGGGCGGCAACGCGGCGGTGCTGACCGTGCAGTCGGCCATGACCACCCTGGACGCCTTGGGCACGCAGACCGACGCTAACCAGGCGCGCGCATCCATTCGGGCCTTTCTCGGCCTCGACGACCAAAAGAGGGACTGATCCCATGAGCAAGAAGACGCTTCCGGGTGCGCCGGAGGGGCGCCCCTGCGCCGGAATTTCGAGCCAACTGCAACCGCGTGCGCTTGATCGCTGGCACGCCAATGTACGCGCCGCATCCGACAACGACGCCGACCGGACGATCAGCGTCTACGACGTCATCGGCTACGACTACTGGTCAGGTGATGGGGTGACGGCAAAACGCATTGCCGGCGCTTTGCGTGGCATGGGTGCTGGCCCGGTGACGGTCAATGTCAACTCGCCGGGTGGCGACATGTTCGAAGGCCTGGCCATCTACAACCTGCTGCGCGAGCACGACGGCGAAGTCACCGTGAAGGTGCTCGGCCTGGCCGCTTCGGCTGCATCGATCATCGCGATGGCCGGTGACACCGTGCAGATTGCCCGCGCTGGCTTTCTGATGATCCACAACGCCTGGGTAATGGCGATCGGCAACCGGAATGATCTGATCGAAGTGGCCGCGACGCTGCAGCCTTTCGATGATGCGATGGCCAGCATCTATTCGGCTCGCACCGGTCAGGACATCAAGGCCATGGCCAAGCTCATGGACGCCGAGACGTGGATCGGTGGGCAGGCGGCAGTCGACGACGGCTTCGCCGACGAGCTTTTGCCGTCCGACCAAGTCAAGAAAGGCGAAGGCAAAGCCAGCGCCTCGGCAATCCGCCGCATCGAGGCCGCGCTTCGCACCAGCGGCATGCCGAAGTCGGAGGCCCTGCGCCTCATCAGCGAATTTAAGTCCAGTTCGGGCGATCCGGCTGGCAGCGGTGAGGGAGATCCCACCGAACGAGTCGAGCCTCGGCCCGATTCCCTCAGCAGTGCCGCGGCTCTCGCCGCATCCCTCATCTCTATCAACGCTTGAAAGGCACAATATGTCGCAAATCGAAAAGGACATCGAGTCCATCAACGCCAGCCTGACCAAGGTCAGCGACCAGATCAAGACCCAGGCCGAAGCGTTCGCCAAGAATGCGAAGCAGAGCGAAGACGCCGTCGCCAAGGTCGACGATCTGCTGAACAAGCACGGTGAGCTGCAGAACAGCCTGACGGCAACGCAGCAGGCACTGGCAAAGCTGGAAGCCAACGGCGCGGGCGGTGACGTCCAGCACTTGTCGTTCGGCGCTCAGTTCGTCGAGGGCGAGAAGTTCAAGGATTTCGCTGCTCAAGCAACGCCGCGCGGTCGCGTGGACATGACCTTCAACGCGGCGATCACCAGTCTTACGACGGACGCCGACGGCTCGGCGGGTGATCTGGTTCGCCCGACGCGTCTGCCGGGTGTGCTGCCGCTGCCCCAGCGTCGCATGACGGTGCGCGACCTGATCACCCCGGGCACGATGGACGGCAACACGCTGGAATACGTGAAGGAAACGGGCTTCACGAACAACGCTGGGATGGTGGCAGAAGGCGCGAAGAAGCCCGAGTCCTCGATCAAGTTCGATCTGGTCAGTACGTCGGCGAAGGTCATCGCGCACTTCGTGAAGGCATCGCGCCAGATCCTGAGCGATGCCTCGCAGCTGGGTAGCATCATCGATGGCCGCCTGCGCTACGGCCTGGCCTTCAAGGAAGAGCAGCAGCTGCTGAATGGCGATGGCACAGGCCAGAACCTGCTGGGCATCATCCCGCAGGCGTCCGCCTTCGTCGCGCCGTTCGATCCGGCGGGCACCGAGACGAACATCGACAACATCCGTCTGGCGATGCTGCAGGCGTTCCTCGCCGAATACCCGGCCACCGGCCACGTCATGAACCCCATCGACTGGGCGCGCATCGAGCTGCTGAAGGACACCACGGGCCGCTACATCATCGGCAACCCGCAGGGCAGCATCGGCGCCACGCTGTGGAATCTGCCGGTTGTCGAGACGCAGGCGATCCCGGTGGACAAGTTCCTCACCGGCGCTTTCAAGCTGGGTGCCCAAGTCTTCGACCGCTGGCTGGCTCGCGTCGAGGTGGCCACCGAGAACGAAGACGACTTCGTGAAGAACATGGTCACCATCCTGGCGGAAGAGCGTCTGGCGCTGGCGGTGTACCGCCCCGAGGCGTTCATCTACGGCGACTTCGGCAACGTGACCTGATCGGCGTCAGCCGACCAGAAGGGGCCCGCTTCGGCGGGCTTTTGTCACCCCCTGGAGATCATCATGAAGATTAAGTTCAAGGCGCCGGACCCGCGCGCCGGCGCGGTCGTCCAGTTGGACAGCAGCCGCGCACAGCATTTCATCGACACGGGCGCTGCCGTGCTGGTGAAGGAAGACGATCACCGCTCAGCCGTGGCGCGCGCCGAATTGGACAAGGCGCTGGCCAGCATCCCGCACGACGAAACGGATGCCGACTACCTTGTGGGCGCGATGCGCGCGCACTTTAAGGGCGCCTTCACCGATGCCGACGAGGCGAAGGTGAGAGAGGCGGTGGCCGCCAATGCCGCTGCGCAGGCCGAAGCAAGGGCGAAGCAGGAGGCCGAAGAGCGCGCCGCCGCCGATGCGAAGGCAAAGCAGGAAGCCGAGGAACAGGCGGCGCGCGACAAGGCTGCTGCGGAAGCGCAGGCCACGAAGGACGAGGAAGCGCGTCTCGCCGCCGAGGAGGCATCGCGTCGCGAAGCCGAAGAGCGTGCTGCAGCCGAAGCAGCAGCTGCCGCCGAGAAGGAAAAGGCTGCGGCCGAGGCAAAGA
The DNA here is from genome assembly GCF_005503625.1 of Cupriavidus sp. 2SB. Classification (GTDB taxonomy): domain Bacteria; phylum Pseudomonadota; class Gammaproteobacteria; order Burkholderiales; family Burkholderiaceae; genus Cupriavidus. The sequence continues at coordinate 41,140 of NZ_SCMX01000008.1, forward strand.
CCAAGGCCAAGGGCAAGGGAGCCTGACATGCCGATCCTCGCTCTCGACATGGTGAAGTCGCACCTGCGGGTGACGTGGTCGGACGAGGATCAGCTGATCGGCCTCTACCTGGCAGCGGCTGAAGGCGCCGCCGCGTCGTTCCTGAACCGTCAGTTCTACAAGACTACCGAGGAAATGGCCGCGGCCGTCCTGGCGGGCACGGCTGGCGACGACCCGATGGTGGCCAACGCCGAGATTCAGGCCGCCGTCCTGCTGACTACTGGCCACCTGTACAGCAACCGCGAAGACGTCGTGGTGGGCGCCACGGTAGCCGAACTGCCACGCGGCGCGCGCGATCTGCTGCAGCCATACCGCGTGGGGCTGGGCGTATGAGGACCGGCCAGCGCAGCGAGCTGGTTCAAATCCAGCGGCCGATTGACGGGCAGGACGAACTCGGCGGTCCTCTCCCGGGCTGGGAGACAGTTCGGCCGGCGTGGGCCAACATCCTGCACCGAAGCGGGATAGAAGCCATTCGCGCGGACGCGCCGACCTCGATCGTGCAGGCCAGCGTCAGGATTCCATGGCGGGCAGCCGAGGGCGTGACCACTGCGATGCGCGTGCTGTGCGCCGACGGCACGGCGTACGGCATCAAGGCCATTCTGCCGGACCGCGTGAAGCGCCAATTCGTGGATCTGGTGTGCGAGACAGGGGCGTCTGATGGCTAACTCCGCAGAGAAGGTCGTGGTGGCCGCCCTGAAGACCATCACCGGGCTCAAGATTTACCCCGACGTGGCGCCGAGCGGCGCGGCCGGGCCGTACGTCACCTATCAGGCCGTCGGCGGTCAGGATGTGAACGGACTGGACGGCCCAGCCGACTTGGAGAACCAGCGCATGCAGATCAACGTGTGGTCTGGCACGCGCCTGGAGACCTCGCAGACCATGCGGGCCGCACGTACGGCGCTGGTCGAGGCCGACGGCATTCCGATCGGCGCCGCCGTAAGCCAGTACGAGGAAGACACCAAGCTGTACGGTAGCCGGCTGGATTTCTCGGTCTGGTTCCGGCCCTGATTCACTGATTTTCCCTCGCCCGCCCTGCGCGGGCTTTTTCATCTGAAGAGGTCAACATGCCATCTACCGCAATCTCCGCGCAGGGCTCGAAACTGGAAATCTCCAGCACCGCAGGCTCGGCGAAGACGCTCACCGCCATCGCGCTGGGCTTTCCGACGATCCTGACGTCCGCCGCCCACGGCCTGGCGAACGGTGACGTCGTGACCCTCGCCGGCCTGACTGGCGCCGATGCGGCGACGCTGAACGGCCAGACGGTGGCCATCAAGAACGTCACCACCAACACGTTCGCCGTGGACATCAACACGGTGGGCAAGACGATCACGGCAGCCGGCTCGGCCACGCCGCTGAACTGGACGAAGATCGAGAACCTGGTCTCGTTCAACGGCTTCGACGGCCAGGCCAGCGAACTGGACGTCACCGACCTAGACTCGACGGCCAAGGAATTCATGCTGGGCCTGCAGGACTGGGGCACCTTCAGTTTCGACGTGAACCGCGACTTCAACGATGCCGGCCAGCAGGCGGTCGATGCGGCCAAGCGCGCGGGTTCGCAGAAGTCGTTCAAGCTGACGCTGCCGAACCTCAAGACGAAGACCTTCAACGGCTACGTCAAAAACAGCCCGCTGGAAGGCGGTGTCGATCAGGTGCTGAAGACGTCCGGCGTGACGCTGCGCATCACCGGCGACGTGGTGGACGCATAACATGACGCTCCTGTCGAAAGCAGCAATCCTGGGCGCGCTGGACCTCAAGACAGAAGACGTCGAGGTTGCGGAATGGGGCGGCACCGTGCGTGTCGCCATGATGTCCGGCAAGGCGCGCGACGAGTTCTTCGCGCGCCAAGGCGAGGGCGGTCTGCCGATCAGCCAGTTCTCGGCGACGGTGCTCGTGGCCACGATTGTCGACGAGTCCGGCAAGACCGTGTTCGACGAGTCCGACATCGACGCCCTGCGCGCCAAGAGCCCTGACGCGCTCGATCGCGTTCTGACCGTGGCTATGCGGCTGAACGGAATCGGTCCGAAGGCCACCGAGGAAGCGGAAAAAAACTCCGGCGCCGCCCCGAGCGGCGATTCTGGTTCCGCCTCGCCCTCGCCCTCGGAAAGTCAGTAGCCGAAGCGCAGGCGACCGTCTCAGCGGCGGAGTTCAACGAGTGGATGGCGTTCTACCGGCTCGAACCATGGGGCAGCCACTACGACGACCTCCGGGCCGGCGCAGTGGCGTCGATGATCGGCAATGTGCACCGCGACCGCCAGAAGCACCCGCAGCCGTTCGGCGACCTCGACTTCACCCCGTGGAATGAGCATTCTCGGGCCGGCCGCGCGGCTGAACCGGTCCTTTTGGAAGATGCGGATGCGCAGTCGGACCTGATTGCCCGCGTGATGTTCCCGACGAGGACGTGATGGCCAAGCCCCGATCAGTGACCGTGGAGAACCCGGGCGGCCTGAAGGCTGCGCTGAATGCGCTGGACGAAGTCGCCAGCGAATCGGTGCTCCGACAGGCCGCTGTCGCCGGCGCGCGCGTCATCCACGCCGAGGTGAAGCTTCGCGCGCCGGTGGCCAAAGGCGTCTACGAGGGCAAACAGGGAAAGCGCCCGTTCGGCTTCCTACGCGAGCACATCATCGTCGCGTATGACGACGAGCAGTCCGTCCCCGGCCGGCTGGCTTCCTATCTCGTGACCTGGTCGAAGGAGGCGTTCTATGGGCGCTACCTCGAATACGGCACCTCGAAGATGGCGGCACAGCCGTTTCTGCGCCCCGGGTTCGAGGCAAAGCGCAAGGCCGCCGCCGCAGCGGTTGGCGAAGTAATCCAGAAAAAGGCGAAGGAGCTTACCGGTGGCAGATGAAACCGTTGTCCGCGTCACCGCCGACGCCAGTGGCTATACGGCCGCGCTCGACAAGGCGCGCAGCAGCGCCGACGCCTTCATGGCAAAGCAGGAAGAGGCGAATCGCCGCACCCAGGCAGCACAGAACGCCATTGCAGAGGCGGCGCGCAACGGCTCCGAGGCCAGCGCGCGCGCGATCAATGCATTCGTGCAGAAGGTGGCCGGTATCTCCGACGCCGCAGGCAAGACGCGCACCCAGTTGCTCGAGCAGAAGGCCGCGCAGCTCGGCGTTACCGAAGCGGTGGCCGATTACCTGAACAAGCTGAAGGAGATCGACCGAAACGCCGCCGGCGGCAAAAAGGTGCAGGAAGCTCTGGACAACGTCGGCGCGTCCGCGCGCCAGACCGCCGCTGCCATGCGGATGGTGCCGGCCCAGATGACCGACATCGTGACGCAGCTCGCCGGTGGCCAGAGCCCGCTGCTGATCCTGACGCAGCAGGGCGGTCAGCTGAAAGACATGTTCGGCGGCGTCGTGCCGGCCGTGCGCGCGCTTGGCACGTATGTCGTCGGTCTGATCAATCCGTTCACGCTGACCGCCGCGGCAGCAGCTGCGCTGGGCTATGCCTTCTACGCGGGGAACAAGGAAGCCAAGGAGTTCAACAACACCCTGGCGCTGACGGGCAACTACGCCGGCCAGACGGCCTCGTCGTTCCAGGCGCTTGCGCAGCAGGTCTCCGTCGACGCCAACTCGTCCTTCGGCGACGCGCGCGACGTGCTGATGGACCTCTCGAAGAGCGGGCGCTACACCGCCAGCGAGATCGAGGGCCTGGGCAACGTCATCATCCGCACGTCGAAGCTGAGCGGCGAGTCTCTGGAGAACGTCAGCAAGGATTACGCCAAGCTGGCCGAAGACCCGGCGAAGTGGGCGGCAGAGCACAACCAGTCCATGCACTTCATGGACGTGGCCACCTACCAGCACATCACCGCGCTGCAGGAAGCCGGCGACAAGCATGCTGCCATCCAGGCGGTAATCGAGGCGGCGACCGCTCAGGTGGCGAACGCGTCGGTCAAGAACCTGTCGGTCGCCGGGCAGGCCTGGCGCGACCTGACGCAGACGGTCTCGCGCTTCTGGGAAGAGACGAAGAAGGGTCTTTCGACCGGCCCGACGCTGCAGGACCGCATCGACACGCTGATGGGCGAGCGCGGCGGAATCCAGCACAACCCGCTGGCGTCTGGCCGTGTCGCCCAGATCGACCAGCAGGTGGCCCTGCTGCAGGAACAGCAGCGCATGGAGCAGCGCGCGGCCGAGACATCGGCGGCCAATGCTCGCCGGCAGGAAGCGGCGATCTCCGCGCAGCAGCGCATCGACAAGATGGCCGACACGGTCATGTCGAACGCACAGCGGCGCCAGAAGGAGCTGGAAAAGCTGCAGAAGGACCGCCAGGACATTCTGGCGGCGGGCGGCAAGTTCTCGGACGAGGACTATGCCAAGCTGGTCAGTGGCATCAACGACAAGTACAAGGACCCCAAGGTCGCCAAGCCTAAGAAGGAAAAGGCGTACCAGGACGACGCCGCCACCCGGTTCCTGCAGCAGCTGCGTGACCAGGATGCCGCCACGCGCGCCGCCCTAGACTCATCGGAGAAGCTGACGGGCGCCGAGAAGCAGCAGGCTGAATTCCTGCAGAAGATCGCCGACCTGAAGGGCAAGGACATCCTGACGGCGGACCAGAAGAGTCTGTTGGCCAACCAGGACGCCATCAAGGTCCAGCTCGCGCAGAACGTCGAGCACGAGAAGGCGCTGAAGTACAAGGAAGAGATCGCCAAGCTGGAAGAGCGGTCCGCCGCGGTGAACGCCCAGATCGGCAACTACCAAAAGTCGCAGGCCGAGCAGTACCAGCGCCAGCTCGACGCCATCGGGCGCGGCAGCGATGCGCAGCGCCAGGCGGAGCAGGTCAAGTCGATCTACACCCAGTATCAGAACCTGCAGTTGCAGCTGGAGAAGGCCACGCCGGAGGCCGCGCGCGGTTCTGAGGCGTACATGAAAGCGCAGCAGGACATCCGGGACGGTCTCCAGCAATCGCTGGCGGACTATGACACCTACTACGCCACGCTCCGGGAGAAGCAGTCGGACTGGGTGAATGGTGCGACCGAAGCCATGGCCAACTACGCGGATTCGTCGCGTAACGCCATGGCGCAGGCCAGCGGTGCTGCAACCAATGCGTTCAAACGGATGGAGGACGGCATTGTGGCATTCGCCACCACGGGCAAGTTCAAGTTCGGCGACTTTGCCCAGGCGGTGATCGCAGACCTGATCCGGATTCAGGCGCGATCGGCGCTGTCTGGGCTGTTCGGCCAGATCGTTGGGCTTGCCACCGGTGCCCTGGGTGGAGGCGGCGGGATGGATACCGGTACTCCGGGCATTTCCACCACCTCGCCCGTCGATATGAGCACCGTAACTGGCATTGGGCTGCGTGCGGCGGGCGGGCCGGTGAGTGCCGGACAGCCGTACATCGTCGGCGAGGTCGGTCCGGAACTGTTCGTGCCCCCGGCGTCGGGAAACATCGTGCCGAACAGTGCGCTGGGCGGCGCCGGGGCGGCCGGTGGCGGGGATGTGACGATCATTCAGAACATCAACGTCGACAGTCGTTCGGATCAGGCTTCGATCCTCCAGGCCATGAAGCAGGCGAAAGATGCCGCCGTGGCCGAGGTGAAGAAGAACTTCGCGCGCGGCGGCGACATCAGCAGATTGGCGAGCAGCGGGAGATAACACATGGCAACGCTGGACTGGCCAGACGACCTGATTCCATCCAACGTGACATGGGGTATCCAATCGAATACGGAGACCTTCACGTCGCCCCTTAACCGGTCCACGCAAACGGTGGAGCGGCCGGGCGCCAGGTGGGAAGTAACGCTGGAGTTCCCGCCGATGGATTCGATCATGACGGGGAGGCTGCAGGGCTTCCTCGCGTCGCTTGGCGGCATGGCGGGACGTTTCACCCTATGGCCGCACGCGAGGCCCGGCAGCGCTACGTACGCGCCTCAGGTGAACGGAGCGATGAGCAATTTCAAGTCGCTTCCGACCAAGTCATGGCCTGCCAGCACGAAGGTGCTGCGGGCAGGGGACTACCTGGCCGTGGGTGGCGAGCTGAAGATGGTTACGGCCGATGTGACCAGCGACGGGGCAGGGCTGGCGAGCGTTCCGGTGGCCCCCGCCTTCCGGAACGCGCCTGCGAACAACGCCGCGATCACCTTGGACAGGCCGCGCGCGATCATGATGCTGGCGACTGACAAGTTTGCGGTCAGGATGCTGCCGGGTCGGATCGCAGACTCGGTTGTCATTAACGCTGTGGAGGCGTTCGCATGAGCCGAGGCATTGACAGCGGCACAGTCGCCGCACTGCGGGCGGCCCATGTGCCATATCTATTCTTGGTGGAATTGTCGTTCACTAGCCCCCTCAGGGTCAGTAGCGCGGCCTACGACATCGTATGGAATGGATACACATGGTTGGGACTCGGAACGCTGGGATCCCTTGAGCCAATCCAGGAACAGGCGGCGCTGGAGGCCACCGGCGTCCGTCTAACCCTGACGGGGGTTCCCACGGAAATGATCGCAATTTCCCTGGGCGAGCAATATCAGGGCCGGCCTTGCCAAATCTGGTTTGCCCCGCTGCGCGACGATATGCAACTGGTCGTGCAGCCGGTTCGGCTGTTTTCCGGGCGCATGGACACAATGGACACCGAGGTTGGCGACACCGCCACCATCTCTGTTTCAGCGGAGTCCCGCATGGTGTCGTGGGATCGCGCACGCACAAGGCGCTACAACAACGACGACCAGCAAACTCGATACCCGGGAGATCGGGGGTTCGAGTTCGTGCCGCAGATGGTCGAGAAGCAACTGCTTTGGGGGCGATGATGCAGCGATTTCCTGATTGGCCGAGTCGCCTGGCCGCATTCATCGAAGCCCGCCGAGAGCGGGCTTTTTCATGGGGCGAGTCCGACTGTTGCCTTTTCGTCTGCGATGCCATTGAGGCAATCACTGGCACCGATCCCGGGGCTCGTTGGCGAGGCCTGTACGCAACCGAGAAGGGCGCCCGTCGCGTGTTGCGCGACAACGGGGGGGTGGTCGGCATCGCCGCCCTGGTGCTTGGGCCGCCTGTGCCGCCGGCCACGGCGGGGCGCGGGGACGTCGTGCTGATCGACACGCCGGCGGGGGAAGCCCTTGCGCTGTGCGTAGGTGCCGCCATTGCAGCGCAGGCAGTCGGTGGCATCGAATACATGGAAATGGCGGTAGCAAAGGCCGCTTGGAAGGTATAGGAGAAGCGCATGCCCGCAGCAGCCGCAGCCGCAGTTGGCGCGTGGATTCTGGGCGCTGGCTCGTCGGTTCTCGTTGCGAACCTCATCGGAGCTGCCGTCTACGCCGTCACCGCTATCGGGATCTCTTTCGCCATCGGCTCCCTGATGGGTGCGATCTTCAAGCCTCGCACCAACAATGGCTTCGCCTCGGAGGCTCAAGGTCGGACGCAGATCGTCCGCTCCAACGTGCAACCCCGCAACATGATCTACGGGCGCGCCATGACGTCGGGCCCGCTCGTGTTCGCCGGTAGCACAGACGGGGAGAAGAAAAACCAGTTCATGCACCTGGTTGTGGTCTTGGCTGACCACGAGTGCGACGCGATCGAGGAGGTGTATCTCGGGGAGGACGCAGTTGGCCCGCTTGATGCCAATGGCAACGCGACAAGCGGACGCTATTCGAAGTCTTGGAGCGACACGCGGCGCTTTTCATCTGCGGTGGCGCCCGGCCAGACTACCTTCGCGCTGGACCCGGGCGTTCCCATTACTCGCATCATTTCGCTGATTGCCACCAGCGGCGGTGGTCTCGTCGAAAATCCCTATCCAACCTATACGTTCACACCGGGCGCGTCGTTGGTGACGATCACCAACATGGACCCGAATACCACGTGGCTCGATTTGGAGTTCGAGGCGAAGGTCGGTCGCTCGTTGGTGCGGATCAAGAAGCATCTGGGGGGGGAGAATCAGTCTGCAGACAGCGATATGGTCGCGGAACTGGCCGGTGCCGGTTGGACATGGGATCACCGGCTGCGCGGTGTCTGCTACATCTATGTGCGGCTCGAGTACGACGCGGATCTGTACCCCAACGGCCTGCCAAACATCAAGGCGCTCGTTCGTGGGAAGCCGGTATATGACCCTCGGCACGGCATCACTGCCTGGTCGGCGAACTGGGCAATTTGCACGTACGACTACCTCCGCGATACGCGCGGATTCGGTTGCGATGACTCGGACATCGACATCCCGTCCGTGATCAATGCCGCGAACATCTGCAGTGAGTACATCGAGGTGGCGCCTGGCCAGTTTGACCAGCGGTATCTGTGCAACGGCATCGTCATGCTGGACAAGTCGCCGCGCGACAATTTGGCCGAGCTGATCACGGCCGGTGGCGGGACCGTCACGATCACGGGAGGGGTGTTCCGGCTCTTTGCGGGCGCCTACGACATTCCGACCGTCACGCTTACGGAAAGCGACCTGCGCGGGCCGGTAAAGGTGCAGGCTAGGACTTCCCGAAAGGATCTGTTCAATCGGGTAAAGGGCACGTATGTGAGCCCGGCCAATAGTTGGCAACCCAGCGATTTTCCGGCCGTTGGCAACTCTCTGTACTCGGGTCAGGACGGGGAAGTCATCGACCGCGACATCGAGCTGCCGTTCACGACAGATGCAGTTCAGGCGCAGCGCTTGGCGAAGATCATCCTTGAAAGGTCGCGCCAGGGAATCGTGGTCGACGTCCCGGCGAAGATGACGGCCTTCCAGCTGACTGCCTACAGCACCGTCTATCTCACGCTGGCAAAGTTTGGCTGGACGAACAAGGTCTTCCGCGTCATGTCGTGGAAGATGAGCGAGGACGGCGGTGTCGACTTGGTCCTCAATGAGGAAGCGGCGGCCGTCTACGACTGGAACTATGGCAACGCCACCACTCTCGATCCGGCTCCGGATACGAACCTGCCGAGCCCTTATGTTGTGCCGGAGCTGGGCGCAATCGCCCTGGACTCGGGAGAGCAGCACCTGATCCTCAACGGAAACGGTCAGATCGTAACGCGCGTCCTGGCGACTTGGCCGGCTGTTACAGATGCCGCGATCTCGGTCACCGGAAAGATCGAATTGCAGTACAAGCGCGCGGACGCCGTCGACTGGCAGAGCCTCGCGCCGGTACAGGGTGACACGACGAGCTTCTATCTTTCCCCGGTCGAGGACGGCATGCCGTACGTCGTGCGGGGCCGGCTGGTCTCGGCGCTAGGTGTGCGAAGCCGCGCCTGGTCATACTCGCCAGTGCATGTCGTAGTGGGCAAGCTTGCTCCGCCGGCGAACATGACTGGGCTGTCCATGACAGTGCTGAATGGTTTCGCGAACATGACGTGGGATGCGGCCACCGATCTGGACGTTCGGAATGGGGGGCAGGCTCGCATCCGTCACACCACGGATCTAGTGCAACCGAGCTGGGGCAGCGCCATCGACATTGGGGGCCTGATCTCCGGCGCCGCAAACTCCGCGCAGTTGCCGCTGCTGGCTGGCGTCTACTTGGGGAAGTGGATCGACTCCACCGGCCACGAGTCGGCCGCCGCCGCGATGGTCATCACGACTGCGCCGTCTCTGGAGACCCTAAACGTGGTGGCCACCATCACGGAGCAGCCGGCTTTCTCAGGGGCAAAATCGAATGTTGTTTTTGACCCAGCACTGAATGGCATCAAGTTGATCGGTGCCGGGCTGATTGACGACCAGGGGCTGATCGATGCCAGTGGCTTGTGGGATGCGCAGGGTGCGATCGACAGCCTTGGGCCGATCGATGCCGTTGTCGGCGCAGGGGGGTGGGGACTGATCGATTCGCTTGGCGGGATCGTCGGCAGCGGGACCTATACGTTCGCCGGTGCGCTCGACCTCGGGACGGTCGAGAAGTCGCGGCTGACTGCCACGATCGACGCTTTGTCGTTCGACACGGGCGACATGATCGACTATCGGTATGACCTGATCGACGGTTGGGAATCCATCGATGGCGACAGGATCAGCGATACAGCGGTGTCGTTGTACGTGCGCGCGACCAACGACAACCCGGCCGGCGCGCCGGTCTGGTCCGACTGGCAGCGGTTCGCCATGGGGGATTACGAAGCCCGCGCCTTCCAATGGAAGGTAGTTCTGGAAAGTGGATCGGCTACGCACAACCTGGTGGTCACGGGCTTGAGCGTCGGTGTTGACATGCCGGACAGAAGGGAGTCCGGTCGCGACGTGATCTCCGGCGCGGGCGCGAAGTCGATCACCTTCAACAAGCCGTTCCGCGTAGTCCCCGTGATGGGCATCACTGCTCAAAACATGGCACAGGGCGACTACTTCGTCTTGACGCCGAAGACCGAATCCGGATTTACCGTCACCTTTTACAACGCAGCCAGCACTCCCGTGTCGCGCAGATTCGACTGGGATGCGGTGGCGTACTAACGCGAGAGGAAGAATATGCAGCACGACATGGACGTCGCCAACCAGGCGGGCGCCGCGTTTCGCGCCGATATGAATCTGGCATTCCAGGCACTGGTTACCAATAGCTCTGGCTCCGCAGCGCCCTCCACGACCTATCCGTATCAGTTCTGGGCCGACACGAATGCTGGCCTGCTGCGGATGCGCAACGGCGCGAACAATGCATGGGTCACGATCGGCCTGCTGGGTGTTCCGAATTTCGGGCATATCCTGCCTGGCACCGTGGCATTCCACGCAAAGAACACACCGCCTTCGGGGTGGCTCAAGGCGAACGGTGGGGCAGTATCACGCACAACCTACGCCGACCTCTTCGCAGAGATCGGCACCACGTTTGGCGCTGGCGACGGATCCACCACGTTCAATGTTCCTGAACTGCGCGGCGAGTTCTTGCGTGGATGGGATGACTCGCGGGGTATTGACGCGAGTCGTGCGTTCGCCAGCGCGCAAGGATTCGCGACTGAAGTCCACAGGCACTGGCGCAATGTCAGCCATTCCGCCGAGTATGGGTACACCGACCGGACGAACAACGCGGAAGATGCCCAGGGTCGCAGCGGTGTTCGTACCTACGACTCTCTGGGAAGCCAGACTGACAACCAAAGCACTGGCACGTCGGCGACCGAAACGCGCCCGCGCAACATCGCGCTGCTGGCCATCATCAAGTTCTGAGGAGCGGGAATGGACATCCACAACTATCACCCGATCACCGGCGAATTCCTGAGCACCGGCGTAGCCGACGAAAACCCGCTTGAGCCGGAAAACCCAATCGTGCCTGGCTACGCTACGCCAGCCGAGCCACCGCAGGCGCAAGAACGGCGCGTGCGCGTGTATCTGGCCGAGAGCGGCGCAGTGCCCCAGAACTGGCCTGCCGGCGCATGGACGCTGGTTCCGGACTACCGCGGCGTGCCGCTGTTCCGCACCACCGATGGCTCGGCATTCGAACTCGGCCCGGAGTACTCGGGCTTGGGCGACCTGCCGCCGTTTCTGACCGACGAGGTGCGGCCATCGCCGGCCCACGTATGGCTGAACGACGAATGGACCCTGGACGAGGCGCTGGAAACCTCGCAGATGATCGCTACGGCCACGGCGAAGCGTGACGCTCTGCTTGCGGATGCGGACCAACTGATCGCGCCCCTGATGGACGGCTTCGTGCTTGACGAGCTGACGCCGGAGGACGAGGCCCGGCTGAAGGCGCTGAGCCAGTACCGCAAAGCGCTGCGGGCCGTTACGTCTCAGGCAGGATTTCCGCGCACGATCAACTGGCCCGTGAAGCCGCAGTAGAACATACAGGTGGTGCCCAGATGACCACAGACTTCAAGCGCGGCCAGGACTTCGCATATGCGGGTCAGATTCTTAACAACGGGGAGGCGATGGACTTCACCGGCTGGGGTATCGCTGCGCAACTGCGCACGGCGCTTACTCGCACGCTGGTGCAGGATCTGGCCGCAGAGTTTGCCGACGCGGCGACGGGACTTGTTTCCTTATCCGCCAGCGCGGCGCAGTCATCGGTGTGGCCGCTTGAACTGCTGGTGATGGACATCCGCCTGCAGAGCCCAGCCGGCCAGGTGACGCTGTCCAATACCGAGGCTATCAATGTGGTGGAGCGCGTGACCCATGCCTGATCTGACGCCAATCAATCTCTCGCTCAAGCTTGTGAGCGCCAATGCTGCGCCGATGGACGTTGGATTCGCGCCGTTTTTCAAAGGCGACCCGGGCGCTCCCGGTGAAGCCGGATCAGGCGGCATGCCCGCCGACGTCCGCGCCAACATGAGCAAGCTGGAGGGCAAGCACACGCTGCGCGACCTGTACGCCGCGCTCGCCAATTACCACAACGCTACGGGCACGGGCAACCCTAGCGGGTTCATCGGCATAGGGTGCTGGGGCGATTCCGTCTCGTCTCACGTCTGGAGCCAGTTCATCCTGTTGCTGCTGCAAAGCTACGGCCAGGGCGGCATGGCGATGGGCACGGCCAATGGCGTGCCGGGGATGTCACAGCCGGTGCTGACAGGCACTTTCTTCGATAGTGGCGCGGCGCCCATCAGCCAGACGGTATTCGACGGCACGGGCGGATTCGCCGACTTCACATACCTGCCGGGCGGCGATCACATCAGGCTGTCGAACGCGGCGACGCTGCGAGTCGATGCCGGTGCAAGCTATGGCTGGGCGACCGCGCGCGTCTACCTCGCCAAAGGCGTTGGAATGGGGTCGGCCAAGGTGGATTTGCTCGACCTGGACGATGGCGACGCCCAGCTTGCTACGCAGACAGTCAGCCTGTCCGATACCCAATTGGGGTTGCAGAAAGTGCAGTTCACCTGCGACCCGACAAAGGCGTACAAGATTCGCGTGACGGCCACCGGGACGGTGATCTACCTGCGCGGTGGGCTGTTCAAGGCGTATGGCATCGTCCCGATGTCGTTCGGGCGCGGCGGCTCGATCATGAGCCAGCAGAACTACGCCAACATGGCCATCCTCTCAGCCCTGCTGACGGACCTGAACGTGAAGCTCATGTTCGTCCAGGCGAAGGAAGAGAACGCCGCCGTCAACGTGCCGGCAATGTTCGCCCGCTTCGCTGGCCTGCCAGCGTTCTCGAAGATTGTGGTGGGTAGTCTGCCTGACAATGGGGACGCGGCGTCGCTCCAAGCGAACAACGCCATCTTCCGCACCCAGGCGCTCGCCAATGAGGCTGCGTATTTCGACGGCTACAGCGCCTGCAAGGACTTTGCCGAACTGACGCGGCTGGGCTGGCAGGGCGACGGGGTTCACCCTGCCGATGCAGCTAACCGGTTCGTGGCCGGGATGATTCTGGGCGAACTGGATCTGATGACCACGTTCGGCACCGCCGAATACCGCGACGTGCGCAGCCACCGAATGATCGGGCAGTTCTATATCGAGGCCACCACGGGCGTGCCCAGCCTCATCATGCGGTCCTACGGTGGGTCGGAGAGCGACAAGGCGCTGATCATGAACATCGCGCAGCTGCTGTTTGGACCGGAAGGTAGCGCGGCCAGCTTGCAGCAGCGCACAAGCAACAGCGTGCAGGTGATAGCGGCCAACGGCGATCTGGGCAGCCTATTCATCGGCAACATTGAACAGGCCGATGCTGGCCAGCAAAACTACTACGCAGGCCGGTCCATCTTCGATCGGGAGATCATCCTGCCGGAACACACTGTAGCCACTCTGCCGAACTATGACGATCGCGCCATCGTTTTTGCGTCGAACGGCCGGAAGGTAGGTGAGACAGCCGGTAACGGCACTGGCGTCTATGTCTATCGCGATGGGGCTACGTGGCGGGTGTTCAGCACGGATCAGCCAGTCCAGGAATAAAGCTTCGCTGCAGCTTCATTCATACAGCCACCTGCGGGTGGCTTTTTCATTTCTGGAGGGGTCATGGACAAACAGACCTTCAAGTTGGCCGCTGGCCTGACACAGGCAATGGCTGACCGTTGGCACGCACATATCACGGCCGCTTGGGCCGAGTACGGCATCGACTCACCGACTCGCCAAGCTGCGTGGCTCGCCCAGATCTGGCACGAGTCCGGCAGCTTCGTCTACACGCGCGAGATCTGGGGGCCGACGCCCGCGCAGCAGCGATACGAAGGCCGCGCGGATCTCGGCAACACGCAGCCCGGCGACGGCAAGCGATTCATGGGCCGTGGGCTGATCCAAGTGACCGGGCGCGCCAACTACCGGGCGTGCGGCATCGCGCTGGGCGTCGACCTCGAGGCCGAACCAACCTTGCTGCAAGGCGACGCGCTGGCCGCGCGCTCTGCATGCTGGTTCTGGCAGAGAAAGAACCTGAACGCGCTGGCTGATGCCGGCGACTTCGTAACCCTCACCCGCCGGATCAATGGCGGCACCAACGGACTGGCCGACCGGCAGCAGCGTTGGGAACGCGCCAAGCGCGTACTGGGAGTCGTGTGATGCAGATCGTCGAGAACTGGAACAAGTTGTGGAAGAGCACCACGGTGCTGCTGTCGGCGCTGCTGGCCATGCTGTCGGCCGCGCAGCTGGTGCTGCCGTCGCTGCAGGCGGTGTTGGAGCCGAAGACGTTTGCCCAGATCACGCTGGCGCTTGCCGTGCTGATCGGCGCGCTGCGCTATGTCGCCCAGCAGTCCATCAAGCCGGACGAGCAGCAGCCGACTGACCAACCGTGAACTGCCAGCAGAGCAGCACGAACAACGGAGCCGTGATGGACCTATCTGTGATGACTGTGCCGGGGGGCACGGGCGGGGCGCTCGGCTTCGTGGTGGCCGCGATCGTCGGTGCGCTGTGGTTCATGCGCGGTGCTTGGCGAAAGGACCGGATCGAAGGGGTCCAGAGCCAGGCCCAGATCGACATCATTGCGCGGCTGGAGGCGCAGCTCGACCGTGCCAATGAGCGCGTGTCGCTGGCCGAGCAGCGAGCGGACCTCGCCTACAAGGAGCGCAACGACGCGCTCCAGGCGATCGGGAAGCTCGAGGCCAAGATCTCCGCTCTGGAGATGCAGGTGCAGATGATGCGGGAGCGATTTGATGGCAAAGCTACGTGATTGGCTGGCGCGGTACCGGGCAAGGTTCGTCCTGATCGGACACCGCATGGAGGCTGTAACGGTGCTGATCCTACTGCTGGGCGGTGGGATGGGCACCGGCTATCTGTTCTGCGTGTGGCAGTACCGCGAACTGATGGCCCAGCAGCGGGACGATCACCAGGCCGAGATCACGCGCCTGCAGCACGCCTACACCCAGACCCTGCAGGCACTGACGCCCAAGGTCGCCGCTGCCGCAAACGCGTCCGCACAGGCTGCCGAGGCGTCGGTGGAAGCGGCCAAGTCCGTGAAGCGTGCCGCACGCCCGGCCATTGCGCCGGCAACCGCTGCGCCGCGCCCGCTCAGCGAGGCCGAACGGCAGGATGTGAACCGCGACATCGAGGCGGCGAACCGGAAGGTGAGGGAGGCCCGGAAATGAAGATCCTGCTGATCAGTCTGCTGCTTGCCGGCTGTGCCGTGGCCGATCCGCCTGCCGCGCCAGTGCCACCGCGTCATTGCGAGACGCTACCCACGCTGAAGGCCGGCGCTACGCGCGCCGACATGCTCGAACACATCCGCGTGACAGCGGACCTCTACGCGCGCTGCGCGGCAACGCCATGACCCACTTGTCCGAAGTCCTGCGCGAGACCGCGCCGGGCATGCTTTCCTTCTGGTGCCCTGGCTGCAAGGACACCCATTCCATCCGCCACGGCGAGGGGGTCGGCCCGCGCTGGGGCTGGAACGGCAATGCAGAGCGGCCAACGTTCACGCCCAGCGTGCTGGTGCGCAGCGGTCACTATGTGCAGGGCCACGAAAGCGGATCGTGCTGGTGTACCTTCTACCAGGAGAACCCCGACGAGCCACGCGACTTTGCCTGCGGCATCTGCCACGCCTTCGTCACTGATGGGCACATCCAGTTTCTGTCTGACAGTACGCACGAGTTGGCCGGCCAGACGGTGCCGATGGTGGCGTTCCCGGAGGGCAGGGGATGCTGCTAATGCTCAAAGCGCTGCCATGGCGCGCAATCGGTGCAGCGATGTTGGCCGTGGCCATCTTCTCTGCCGGCTGGGTGGCCAACGGATGGCGCAAGGACGCCGAGATCGACAGGATGAAGACGGCCAGCGCGCAGGCGGACCTGGCAGGCGCCAACAAGGCGATCGAGGATCTCGGCAGGGCCAGCGCGACCATCCGCACGAAAGCCGACGAGTTCAACGCTACCCAGACGGCGCTGGGCGCCAAGGTCGATGCCGCCGTAAAGGAATTCCGAAATGCGAAGAAACCTCTGCCTGTGGATTGCCGCCCTGATGATTTCCGGGTGCGCAAGCTCTCCGACGCGGTCGACGCAGCCAAAGCCGCCGCCGCTCGATAGCGCGCTGGCCGCGCCTTGCCGGATCCCGGACGCGCCGGCCGCCGCCGACTATGACGCCTGGCAAGAATGGGTGATGGGGGATGTGCTGAAGGCGCTGGGGGAGTGCGCGGCCAAGCATCGTAAGATGGTGGAGGCTTGGCCGTCGACCTAGGCAGCCTGCCGAAGCTTTGAAGCCTGCGGCGTCGCTTCTACTTCGTGATGCACATCGTCTTGCAGTCCAGCAGTTGAAGAATTCTCACTAGGAACCGCGTGCCAGTTGTTCATGAAGCATATTCCGGCAACGAGCAGGACGCTGGCGTAGATGCTGTTCCAGATCATCAGGCTGATGATGAACGAGGTATAGAAAAACCCGATGCTGTGGACGTAGATCGAGAGCGTTAGGGCTGGGCGTCGAGATACGAGAAAGAGCCAGAAGGACAGATGCAGCAGGATGCCAGCGACGAGCATCACGAAGATCGAGCCTTCCAGCCCAAAGTCATTGATCATTCCCCGGAACATCGTGTAGATGTTGGTCTGCAGCACTTCCTTGTAGACGAAGTATTCCTCATACACACCGGGCGGCAGCGCGGTCTTGTTCCCCATCAGGCGGGCGAACATCGTGAAGGTGTAGATGCCATATCCACCGAGATTGTTGTCGGTGTAGGTGTCTCCCACGTTGTTCGAGAACAGGTGATGGAACCAGTCAGAGAAGGCATACATGTGCGCCGCCGCGTAGGAAGCGAAGAGCCTTTGCAGGCTGCTGACAGTATCAGTCCCGTAGTTGTCGAGGCCGCGTGCCACGAAGCCGATAGTCACCAGTCCGAACAGCATGGCGCCGATCCACATGGCGCGCTTGATGTCCTTCCGGGAGAACAGCCGCCGATCTCCTTGATTGATCCTGCAGATCAGCGTCGCGGCCCAGAACAGCACCAGCACCAGGAAAATGTTCCCTTTCGCGCCCTGGAGGATCATGGCCAGCACGGGAGGGATGAAGGCCATAACGAGGATTGGCCATCTCCGCGCGCCAGGCTTTCTCGTCGTGTACAAGAAGCCACCCAAGATTGCGCTCGGGTATTGGAAGACGATGCTGACTTGCGCGAAAACATTTGGCACCAGTGAGTCGGTGTAGCGTTTGCCGATCATGTCGGCAGCTACTTCCATCGGACTTGTCACGGCTCTCAAAAGCGTGGCGCCTTGAATGCCCATATCGATGATGAAGCTGAATACGGTGGCTACGCTGATGAAGTAGAACACCTTGAACATGAAGGGCGAACCGAGATCTACATTTTTTCCCACTTCTGCCTTACGCTTAAAGCCTACCCGCCAAGGGAACAGCAGGCCGCCCAACGAGAACGAAATGCAGGCCAGCAGGATGTAGAGGACTCCGCCCGAGTACATCGGAACGCTCCACAACGCGATGATCGGGATGAATGTGTAGAGGAACCAGAACAGCCCAAAGATACAACCCGGTACGAGCCATGTGCCGGCCCAGGCGCGCAATGCTGTGGCCTGTCCGAGGATCAGAAGGCTCCACATGAGCGCAAGTAGTTTCTCTTCCATTTCTTGGATTTAGCAGATTCGGCGACCCTGTAGCGGGCTGCATTGTAACTCTTTCAGGCGGTGCTTCAAGAATGAGAAGACCTGTTTGGATATACAGTGCCGAATATGTCCACTGGCTTCCAACCACCTCCGCCGCCTCTTCCGTCCTACAGGGTGTGGGAGAGTTACGCCTGCCGTACATGTTCCCGTTTGGTCGTCACCGTTCCCTACGAGTATCCGCACCCCCGGCTCCGCCTGGAATGCAAGATTGGCCACCCATCACCGCTGGTCGTGTGCGAGGACTGGGAGAGGGAAATGGGAGTGGACTGAGGAGCGCCAGATTCGTGGGAATACCCCATAAAAAACACGAGAGTTTTCGTGGTTTTCTGCTCCCGAGTATTCCCGTGAATCGCCCTGAAAGGCTTGCTGTATAAGGCTTGATGGCGCAGATTGTGATTCCTGTTGTCGCGGGTTCGAGTCCCGTCAGCCACCCCAAAGAATTACTCTAAAATAGCCGCTTCCAAGCGGCTATTTTGCTTTTTTGGTCCGGCTGTCGCGTTCGCGTGGTCCAGAGTGTCGCAACACTTCTGTTTCTCTTTAGCGGTCGGCCAGTTCTACCCGTTCAAAGCGCCCCCTAACTCGTCGTGGCCAATGTCTCGTCACGGCATCAATCCGGACTTGTATTCCGCATCTTCGATTGATGCGGCAGATGACGGCCGGGTAAGGAGGTGGTTTGAAATGGCGCAGGTTTCGTGCACCGAATGCCAGAAAGAAATAGATGATGAGGAGCCCACGTGCCCTCACTGTGGTGTCAAAAGGGAAAAGCCTGCCTTCAATTTTTTTGTGGCAACTGGGCCTCTTGTCCTTTCGATTGCTGTCCTGCTGCAGATACTGTCTTCATGTCAGCGTAGCGTGTAAGGCATGCATCTTTGGATGGCGGGAGACCAAGCCGCGTCCAACACCGCGTTTTACTCAAAATCCCATAAAGCCCCGATCATCAAGATTCGCCTGATTTATGCTTTAAAAGGCGAGGTGGCAAGGTAACACGCATGCCAAAAAAAACCGGGCCTTGGCGGGTGACAAGGTCCGGTTCTGCGCATGACGCGACTGCGCCAGTGATGCATTGCGCGCCAGTGAATTTAACCACGCTTCCGGCTGATGTAAGCGTAGCCTTAATTACACGTGGTGAGGTTGCAACTCCACTTTTTACAAAGTCCTCAAGACTTTGCCAGGCTTGCCGCGCGAGGGATGCGAGGGATTAGCCCGGCGCGGAGGCTAGCGGCCGTTGGGGGACGGTTCTGCCAGTTCGAGCATTCGGCAGATGGCGGCCATGTTGCCGACCATCGTGCGCCGCTGGGCGCCCTGATAGACGCGTACGCCCTTGATCTGACGGAAGGGCACGGGCTTGACCGGGCGGCGGGAAGCGACGGGAAGGGATGGCAGCATGGCAGCACCTCGAAATTTGCGACAGCAGGAGTCCGCACCCTTCGTTCGACGGAAACGGGGCGGCATGGGCAAGGCAAAGCGGGTGACCAGGGCAGACGGCCGTGCTGCCTGGGTCTTGGCGCGGAGCGGCGACGTATTTCAGTGAGTCGTGCTACCGCGCCAGGCGGATATCAGAAGCCTGACGATCGGATCAGGCCCACAGCGATACCTTCCAGAGAAAACTCATCGCTTCCAGACTGCACCACGATGTTCGAGAAATCAGGGTTCTCGGCAATCAGTTCGATCGAGTCGCCGCGCTTGTTCAAGCGCTTGACGGTGACGTCCTCGCCGATCCGTGCCACGACGATCTTGCCGTTGGCAGCTTCGCTGGCTTTCTTCACGGCGAGCAGGTCACCGTCGAGAATACCGGCGTCGCGCATACTCAGGCCGCGTACGCGGAGCAGGTAGTCAGGACGTTCATCGAAGACCGATGCGTCGACCTGATACTGCCGGTCGATATGTTCCGCGGCGAGGATCGGGCTGCCGGCCGCCACGCGGCCCACCAATGGCAACGTCAGTTGCAGCACGCCGGCCATGGCCAGTGAAAGCTGGTCCGGGCGTTCCGAATCACTCCGCCCAACCTTCAGGCGGATGCCGCGTGAGGCGCCGGGCGTCAATTCGATGACGCCTTTGCGCGCCAGCGCCCGAAGATGTTCCTCTGCCGAGTTGGGCGAGGAGAAGCCGAACTCCGCAGCAATCTCGGCGCGCGTCGGCGGAAAGCCGGTGTGCTGGATCGTGTTGCGGATTAGGTCGAAAATCTGCTGCTGCCGGGGTGTCAGGGTAGCCATGGTTCGCCGGTCTCTCGTGCCGAGGCACTGTATGTTTAAACAGTATGCTGTGATTTTATACAGTATCGAGTGAAGTGCAAGCACAATTTGCGCAGCGGACTTAACCTCGGCAAATTCCTCGCGGGCCTCGCAGTCGGGTTTGCCACGCATTTCGAGTCGAAGTTCGCCGGGTACAATCGCCGCCCACGTCCTGCCAATCCACGCCTCGAACAACATGTCAGCTTCCCTGCCTCGTATTGTCGTGCTCGCCACGGGCGGCACCATCGCCGGGTCGTCCGGTAGCGCTGCCAGCAGTGCGCATTACCAGGCGGCCACGGTTCCGGTATCGCAACTCGTTCAAGCCTTGCCCGCGCTGGCCGATGTGGCGCGCATCGAGACCGAGCAGGTGGCCCAGGTCGACAGCAAGGACATGGCGTTCTCCCTTTGGCAGACGCTTGCGTGCCGGGTTGAGCATTGGTCAGGTGTGCCGGATGTTGCCGGTATCGTCATCACGCATGGCACCGATACGCTTGAGGAAACGGCGATGTTCCTGCACCTGACGCAGGCGTGTCCGGTGCCGGTGGTGATGACGGCGGCCATGCGTCCGTCGACATCGCTGTCTGCGGACGGCCCCTTGAATCTGCTCGATGCCGTACGGGTAGCGGCAAGTCCGGAGGCGCGCGGAAAGGGTGTGCTCGTCGTACTGAACCAGGAGATTCACGCAGCGCGGGATGTGGCCAAGTTGCATACGTCGGCGGTGGATGCCTTCGGCTCGCCGACCGCCGGTCCGCTGGGTTTTGTCCAGGATGCCTTCGTGCGTTTCGTGCGCGTGCCGCGGGCTTTCGCACAGCCTCTGCCCGTGCCGGCATCATGGCCCGTCGTCGAGGTCGTGGCGAGCTATGCGCAGCCGGGCAGGGTGATGGTCGACGCGCTTGTCTCGGCCGGGGTGACAGGGATCGTAGTGGCCGCTGCTGGCAATGGATCGATCCACGAGACGTTGGCCGGGGCGTTGGCCGACGCGGCGGCTTGTGGTGTCGCCGTCGTGCGCAGCTCGCGGACCGGCGCGGGTCATGTGACGATGCCGGGCAAGCCTGTGCCGGCTGTCGGTCTCTTCGTATCGGCCGGAGACCTGAATCCTTACAAGGCGCGCGTGTTGTTGGCGGTGGTGCTGGCGAACGATCCCGGGCTCGCGGGTGACGCTGTGCGCCTGCAGGCGACGTTTGCGGCGCATTGATCGGGGCAGAGGCCCAATCTTGCGGGGTCCGGCCATTCCGTACTATACTCGCGGGCTACTCAACCTTGCCGCACCGGACTTGACGCCCGGGTGGCTCATCCAAAAGGAGCGTCAATGCGTCACTACGAAATCGTATTTATCGTCCATCCGGACCAAAGCGAACAAGTGCCTGCGATGATCGAGCGCTACAAGCAGCTCGTTACGTCGCAAAACGGCCAGATCCATCGCGTGGAAGACTGGGGCCGCCGTCAGATGGCCTACATGATCCAGAAGCTGGCCAAGGCTCACTACGTTTGCCTGAACATCGAGTGCGGCAAGGAAACGCTGGCTGAACTGGAACACGCGTTCAAGTTCAACGACGCCGTGCTGCGTCACCTGATCGTCCAGACCAAGAAGGCTGAGACTGCACCTTCGCCGATGATGAAGGAAGTTCAGCGCGAAGAAGCCCGCAAGGCTGCGCAAACGACCACGGAAGGCCAAGCCGCCGCCTGAGTGCGGACGGCAGTGTCGCGGTGAACCAGCTCCGGCTGACCGCAACGCTCGCGGAGCGCGATACGCTGCGCTATACGCCGGCAGGCGTCCCGGTCGTCAACTGCATCCTGCAGCATGGCGGCGAGGTCGTCGAGGCGGAAACGCCCCGGCAGGTGGAATTCGCAGTGGTGGCGATGGGCATTGGTGCCATCGCCCAGCAACTGCTCAGATTGCCGCTCGAAGCGGTAATCGATTGCGAAGGATTCCTGGCGCGCAAGCACCGCAACAGCAAGACACTGGTCTTTCACATCACTCGATGTAAAGCATACGAAAAGGATTGAATCATGGCATTCGTCAAACGTGACAACAAGAACAAGAAGCGCTTCCAGCAACAGAACCCGCTGTTCAAGCGCAAGCGCTTCTGCCGCTTCACCGTGGCTGGCGTCGAACAGATCGACTACAAGGATCTGGACACGCTGAAGGACTTCGTCGGCGACAACGGCAAGATCACGCCGGCCCGCCTGACCGGTACCAAGGCTCACTATCAACGTCAGCTCGACACGGCTATCAAGCGCGCCCGCTTCCTGGCGCTGGTTCCGTACACCGACCTGCACAAGAACTGATAGTCCCGGGACCGCAAGGAGAAATACACGATGCAAATCATTCTGCTGGAAAAAGTCATCAACCTGGGCAACCTGGGTGACATCGTTCGTGTGAAGGACGGTTACGCACGTAACTTCCTGATCCCGACCAAGCGCGCTCGCCGTGCAACGCAAACGGCCATCGCCGAATTCGAAGTGAAGCGCGCCGAGCTGGAAAAGGCCGCCGCCGAGAAGCTGGCAGCCGCACAAGCCGAAGGCCAGAAGCTGGACGGCCTGACCGTTCAGATCACCCAGAAGTCGGGTGTGGACGGCCGTCTGTTCGGTTCCGTGACCAACGCCGACATCGCTGAAGCGCTGGAAGGCCAAGGCTTCAAGCTGGAGAAGTCGCAGGTCCGCCTGCCGAACGGCCCGCTGAAGCTGGTGGGCGACTACACCGTTGGCGTGGCACTGCACACCGACGTGCTGGTCGACATCAACGTGTCCGTCCTGGGCGAACACGTCTAAGTCGTACCTGGCAAACGATGCGCCGGCCTGGCCGGTGCGTCCGATGCACGAAAAGGCAGGGGCCAGCGCTCCTGCCTTTTTTGTTTGCGGCCCGGCTTCGTGCCTGGCTCCCGCCGCTATAATTGCCCCCCATGAACGCGCCCGCCGCAGATCCCCAACTAGACAGTCTCAAGGTTCCTCCGCACTCGATCGAGGCCGAACAATCGGTACTCGGTGGCCTGTTGCTGGACAATGCCGCCTGGGACCGTATTGCCGATTTTCTCTCCGAAGCCGATTTCTACCGCTTCGATCACCGCCTCATCTTCCAGAGCATCGCCCGCCTGATTTCCGCCACCAAGCCGGCGGACGTGATCACGGTGTTCGAGATGCTCCAGGTGTCTGGCAAGGCCGAGGAAGTGGGTGGGCTGGCCTACCTGAACTCGCTGGCCCAGAACACGCCGAGCGCCGCCAATATCCGCCGCTACGCCGAAATCGTGCGCGAGCGGTCGGTGCTGCGCAAGCTGGTCACCGTGGCCGACGACATTGCGTCTGCGGCCTTCGCGCCCAAGGGGCGCGAGGTGCGCGAGCTGCTCGACGAGGCTGAATCGAAAGTCTTTGCGATTGCGGAAGAGGGGTCGCGTGGCCAGAAGGGGTTCCAGGAAATCCAGCCGCTGCTGACGCAGGTGGTGGAGCGTATCGACGAGTTGTACCATCGCGACAGCTCCACGGATGTGACCGGCGTGCCCACGGGCTTCATCGACCTCGACCGCATGACCAGCGGTATGCAGGCCGGTGACCTGATCATCGTGGCAGGTCGTCCGTCGATGGGTAAGACCGCGTTCTCGCTGAACATCGGCGAGCATGTGGCCGTGGAACAAGGCCTGCCCGTCGCGGTGTTCTCGATGGAAATGGCGGGTGTGCAACTGGCCATGCGTATGCTCGGCTCGGTCGGGCGCCTGGACCAGCACCGCCTGCGTACCGGTCGTCTGCTCGACGAGGACTGGCCGCGTCTGACGCACTCGATCCAGCGCATGAACGATGCGCAACTGTTCATCGACGAGACGCCGGCGCTGAATCCTATGGAACTGCGGGCGCGCTCGCGACGCCTGGCGCGCCAGTGCGGGCAGCTAGGCCTGATCATCATCGACTACCTGCAGCTGATGTCAGGTTCCGGCGGCGGGGAGAACCGCGCGACCGAGATCTCCGAGATTTCGCGGTCGTTGAAGGGCTTGGCGAAGGAACTCAACTGTCCGGTGATCGCCCTGTCGCAGCTGAACCGAAGCCTGGAACAACGGCCGAACAAGCGCCCGGTGATGTCCGACCTGCGTGAATCGGGCGCCATCGAACAGGATGCCGACGTGATCCTGTTCATTTACCGCGACGAAGTCTATAACGCCGACTCGCAGGACAAGGGAACGGCCGAAATCATCATCGGCAAGCAGCGTAACGGCCCGATTGGTACCGTTCGCCTCACATTCCTGGGCCAGTTCACCAAGTTCGACAACTTCAGTGGCGGTCCGGCGTTCTTCGATAACGACAACTGAGCGACACCTGAGCGATATTCACCGTAGGGGTTACACCTACATGCGGTGCAACCCTGTAAAATATTGCGCTTTGATGACAGCCGCCCACGAGGCGGCTGTTGTGCGATTGCTCCGCTCCCATTTGCCACACAACCGAGCGCTGCCGTGAGGCGCGCCACAAGGACATTTCATGTTCGGTCGATTCATGCCCACGGAGGGCAAGTTCTTCGAATACTTCAACCAGCATGCCGACTGTGCGGTGACCGCCGCGCACGAGCTGGAAGCGCTGGTCAACGACCTGCCCAACGCCGAAGCCCATGCCCGCCGCGTGCAAGCCACGGAGAAAAAGGCTGACCGCGTCACGCACGACACGATCGACCTGCTGCACAAGACCTTCATCACGCCGCTGGACCGCGACGAGATCCACAAGCTCATCACGACCATGGACGACATCCTGGACCTGATGGAAGACGTGGCGGAAACGATCTCGCTTTACGACGTGACCCACCTGACCGATGAAGCGCGCCACCTGGCCCGGATCTGCGTGCAGTGCTGCGACCAGGTCAAGATCGCGGTGGCCCTGCTCGAAGACATGGGCAATGCCAGCACCATCCTGAAGACGGCCCAGCAGATCGACCAGCTCGAATCGGAAGCGGACCGTGTGATGCGCGCTGCGATGTCGAAGCTGTTCCGCGAGGAAACCGACGTCAAGCGCCTGATCAAGCTGAAGGCGATCTACGAACAGCTCGAGTCGATTACCGACAAGTGCGAGGACGTGGCGAACATCATCGAAGGCATCGTCCTGGAAAACGCCTGAGAACCGCACCGGCATGCAAACTATACAAATGAGCTTGTGGGTGATCGGCCTGCTGGTCGCGCTCGCGTTGCTGTTCGATTTCATGAACGGCTTCCACGACGCGGCCAACTCGATTGCCACGGTGGTTTCCACGGGTGTGCTCAAGCCGCACCACGCAGTGGCCATGGCGGCCATGTGCAATGTGGTGGCGATCTTCATCTTCCATCTGAAGGTAGCGGCGACAGTCGGCACCGGGACGATCGATGTGGCGATCGTCGATCACTACGTGATATTCGGGGCGCTGGTCGGTGCCATCGCGTGGAACGTCATCACCTGGTTCTACGGCATTCCTTCGTCGTCGTCGCACGCGCTGATCGGTGGCCTGGTGGGCGCCGCGGTGGCCAAGGCCGGCACCGGAGCGCTGGTGGGCAATGGGCTGCTGAAGATCGTGGCCTTCATCCTGATCTCGCCGCTGCTGGGGTTCCTGCTCGGCTCGATCATGATGGTGATCGTGAGCTGGACGTTCTTCCGCACGCCGCCGTCACGCGTGGACCGCTGGTTCCGCCGCCTGCAACTGGTGTCGGCATCGCTCTACAGCCTGGGTCACGGTGGCAATGACGCGCAGAAGACCATCGGCATCATCTGGATGCTGCTGATTGCGAGCGGCCACGTGGCCTCTGGCGGCGAGCCGCCGATGTGGGTGATCGTGAGCTGCTACGTGGCCATCGGCCTCGGTACGCTGTTTGGCGGCTGGCGAATTGTCCGGACCATGGGCCAGAAGATTACCAAGCTCAAGCCGGTGGGTGGTTTCTGTGCGGAGACGGGGGGTGCGCTGACGCTGTTCATCGCCTCGGCACTGGGCGTGCCAGTGTCGACCACGCACACCATTACCGGCGCCATCGTTGGCGTGGGTTCGGCGCAGAAGATGTCGGCCGTGCGCTGGGGTGTGGCAGGCAACATCGTCTGGGCCTGGGTACTGACCATTCCGGC
This sequence comes from Cupriavidus sp. 2SB, assembly GCF_005503625.1. GTDB lineage: Bacteria > Pseudomonadota > Gammaproteobacteria > Burkholderiales > Burkholderiaceae > Cupriavidus. Next base: position 67,274 of record NZ_SCMX01000008.1, read on the forward strand.
ATCGGCATTCATGTCGGCGATTGCCTGGTGGATAGGCAAGCAGATCCTGTGAGATCGGCGGGATCGATCCGATAAAAAAGCCAGGCTTCGCGCCTGGCTTTTTTACTTACTGGCGGGCAAAGGCCGCGATGGGGTCGTCGTCTTCCGGTGGAGGTGCAGTCGGGGTGACGGGGGCGGCTGGGATCGGCGTGGGCGTCATCGGCAGATTGCTCACAGCCACCACGCGACGCGCGCCGTTGTATCGCGAAGCCCAGTATGACTTGCCCATGTCTTCGAGCCGCACCGTGCCGCCGGTAGCGGGTGCGTGGACGAAGCGGTTCTGGCCAACGTAGATGCCAACATGCGAGTTCGCGCGCCCCGTCGTGTTGAAGAACACGAGGTCGCCCGACGCCACCTGACTGCGATCCAGCGATGTGCCGCGCTGGCCCATCTGATCTGTGGTGCGGGGAAGGTTGACGTTGGCGGCGCGCGACACGACATAACGGACCAGGCCGCTGCAATCGAATCCTGAATCGGGGGTGTTGCCGCCGTAGCGATAAGGCGTGCCGACCAGCGACATCGCCTGGATCGATATTTCCTCGAGTCCGGCGCTGGGGTCGATCATCGGCTTGCCTGGGGTGCGGGGCAGGGATGATGTCTGGCGTGCCGGCGGGCCACCTGCGCAGGCGGCCAGCAACAAGGCGCTGGCGCACAGCGCGCTCAGCGCAGCGCGTGATCGTGAAAACGCGTGTGCATGTGGAGCGGGTGGTGAGAGCGGGCGGGGCGGCATCCTTCCTGTCGATCGAAAAGCCGGACCAGCCTCGATGCGACGTGGAGAGCGAATTGCGCGACTACCTGCGTCGATTTACCAACGCAGTTGCGCGTTGCGCGTGCCGGTGCTCACCTTGATAGTCTTGGGCTGGCCCTTGTAACGGGCCTCGATATTGTAGCTGCCTTCTGGCGCACGTATGAGGCAGCGCGGCCCGCCCGCCCGGAATTCGGCAACGGTTTGGCCGTCGCGTGTCAGTTTTACGTCAACATCGGCGATGAACTCGCTGTTGGCGCCCTGCGAGAACAGGATTCCGATATTGAAGTTCTTTTCTTTCTCGGCCAGTTTGGCGCGCTGGTCTTCCGCAATACCGCCGCAGACATAGCTAACCGGACCCATCGTGCGGATCACCATTTCTTCCGCCACGGCGGGCGTGTTTGCCGCCGCGGGTGCCGGAGCCGCACTCGCTGCACTGGCGGCACCCGGCACACTCGCCGGGCCTTCCGCCGCCTTGGCCGGTTGCAGGGCGGCGGCGAGCAGGACGGTGGCGCCCACCAGCGTGGCCACCGCAATACGCCGGCGCCGCGTGTTGCTGGCGCGGCGGGAAAACAGCGTCCTGTTACTCGACAGGTATCTGCTGAATGATTGTTGTCGGATCATCGACGCCTCCCATATCGACATGGACACACCGGCCATCATAGCCGGGCCGTGCAGCGCCGGCTGTCAGTCGGAGACCGACGCGGCCGGAGGCGCCACACTATGCGAAATGAACATCGGCCGGCCATGGAACATGGGCCGACCGATGGGTTTGCCAGTCGAATTGTGTTCCGATGAACGCTACAGCACGTCCGCGGCGTGGTCTGCCAGGCGCGAGCGTTCGCCGCGCGCCAGCGTCACGTGGCCGCTGTGGCTCCATCCCTTGAAACGGTCTACCACGTAGGTCAGGCCCGACGAACCTTCGGTCAGGTAGGGCGTGTCGATCTGGGCGATATTGCCCAGGCAGACGATCTTGGTGCCCGGACCCGCCCGTGTGACCAGCGTCTTCATCTGCTTCGGCGTCAGGTTCTGCGCCTCGTCGATGATGACGAACTTGTTCACGAAGGTACGGCCGCGCATGAAGTTCATGCTCTTGACCTTGATGCGCGAGCGGATCAGTTCCTGCGTGGCCGCGCGACCCCATTCGCCGGCGCTGTCGTCGCTTTTCTGCAGGACTTCGAGGTTGTCGTCGAACGCGCCCATCCAGGGCTGCATCTTCTCTTCCTCGGTGCCCGGCAGGAAACCGATGTCCTCACCTACGGGCACGGTGGCACGCGTGACGATAATCTCGTTGTAGATCTTCTGGTCGAGCACCTGCTCCAGCCCCGATGCCAGTGCCAGCAGCGTCTTGCCTGTTCCGGCCTGGCCCAGCAGCGTCACGAAATCGACATCGGGGCTCATCAGCAGGTTCAGTGCGAAGTTCTGCTCGCGGTTGCGGGCGACCACGCTCCACACGTTGTTCTTGTTGTGGGTGTAGTCCTTCAGCGTTTGAAGCAGGGCGGTCTTGCCGTTGATCTCCTTGACCTGCGCGTAGAGCGGCAGGCTGCCGTCCATCGGCTCGAGGTAGACGAACTGGTTGACCAGGAACGACGGTACCAGCGGGCCGGTCAGGCGATAGAACATCGTGCCGGACTTCGGGTCCTGCCAGCTTTCCACGCCCTTGCCGTGCTTGGCCCAAAAGTCGTTGGGCAACTGCATCACGCCCGAGTACAGCAGGTCCTTGTCTTCCAGGACCTGGTCGTTGAAGTAGTCCTCGGCCGGCAGGCCCAGGGCACGCGCCTTGATGCGCATGTTGATGTCTTTCGACACCAGCACGACCTGGCGCTCCGGGAACTGCTGCTGCAACGCGCTGACCACGCCCAGGATCTGGTTGTCCGCCTTGCCTTGCGGCAGCCCCTCGGGCAACTTGATCTCGTTGAGCCGCGTCTGGAAGAACAGCTTGCCTGCGGCGTCGCGATTGCCAAGGCCGGCCAGCGGCAGACCCTCGTCGAGCACACCATCGGTGCCGCCCACAAGTTGGTCGAGCGTGCGGCTGACCATCCGCGCGTTACGCGCGACTTCGCTCATGCCCTTCTTGTGATTGTCGAGCTCTTCGAGCGTCATCATCGGCAGATAGACGTCATGCTCTTCAAAGCGGAACAGCGAACTCGGGTCGTGCATCAGCACGTTGGTGTCGAGCACGAACAGCTTGCTCGGGCCGGTATCCTTGCGTGCACGGCGTGTAGGACCGGCAGCCGGCTTGACCAGGCTGACCGCTGGTGCGGACGGCGCGGTGGTGGCCGGCGCCGGTGCTTCGGCCTTTTTGGCGCGGGTTGTGCTGCCGGCGCGTGCGCGTGTGGCGGGTGCCTGGGAGTCGCCGGTCTCGAGCAGAGCCACACGCTCGAGGGCCGGCACAGGTTTCTTACCCTGCGCTGCTTTGGCCTTGGGTAGTGTGACCGGGGCGAATTCGCTCGGGTCCAGCAGTTGGGCAGGCTTGGCGGGCATGGTAGGCAGCGGCATGCTTGGCGTTCCTTTCAGGGGGCTAACGGGGGCGAGAAAAAGCTTGCGTACGACCAGCGAACGGCAGGAAGCCGGGAAACCGTGAGGTGAGTAGGTTGAGGAAGGGTGAGCGTGAAAGCGATGGATCGTGCATGAAGACGGGCAAACAAAAAGCCGCCAGGCCTGAAGAACAGGTGTGGCGGCTTCTTTCGCGGACCCACGACACGGCAGGTCCGCTACCAGCCCTGGGACTCAACCTGATGGGCCGGTACGATTCAACAGTGTGGCAACTGGGATCTGAACGCATTGCGTCCAAATCTACCCGAACGTTTTCCGTTTGGCAATCGGACTGAGGGGCGTAGCGGGCACGCAACTGGATTGGCGGTTCAGCGGTTCCACTGTCACGCCGGCCTCACAATCCCTTGACGATCTCCAGTACCTCGTCCACGTGGTTCGGCACCTTGATGCCACGCAGTTCGTGACGCAGCACGCCCTTGGCGTCGAGGATGAAGGTGCTGCGCTCGATGCCGCGCACTTCCTTGCCATACATCTTTTTCATCTTGATGACGTCGAAGATATTGCAGATGGCCTCGTCGCCGTCGGAAATCAGTTCGAAGGGGAGTTCGAGCTTGGTCTTGAAATTCTCATGCGACTTCAGGCTGTCGCGCGAGATGCCGAACACCGCCACGCCAGCCGCCTCGAATGCCTCGTGCTGGTCGCGGAAGTTCATGGCCTCGGTGGTGCAGCCCGGCGTATTGTCCTTCGGGTAGAAGTACAGGACCACGGACTTGCCGCGCTGGTCGGCCAGCCGGAAGTCCCCGCCGGTAGCGGGAGCCTGGAAGTCGGGAACGGCCTTGTTGAGACTGACGGTCATGCTGGTGGCTCTCCTGGAGGGCGTGTGCGTCATCGGTGTCGGCAGCACCCCGGTCTTGCGCCGGGATTGCGCCATTGGCGGGTGCAGATTGGGGCAGTCAGCCAGACTTCAAGCGTGGCGCGGGCGTAACCTGTAACCACCGGTCTTCAATCCGCGAGACGGCGTGGCCGTCAAGCATGGATAGTGGACCGCGCGATCACCCCTGCGGCGCGGCATCCTCCACCAGCAGGATGGCGGCCACGCGGCGACCCTCGGCCATCAGGATATTGTAGGTACGGCACGCCGCCTGCAAGTCCATCGCGTCCACGCCGATATGCCGGCGTGCCAGCGCGGCCGTCAGGCGGGGATGCGGGAAGCGCAGCTTCTGGCCAGTGCCGAGGAGTACCACTTCTGGCATTTTTTCGAGCAGGGCCTCGAAGTGCGCGGGTTCGAGATCCTCGAACCGCGCAACGGGCCAGGGTTCGACATCACCCTGGGGCAGCACAAGGACCGACTGCTCATGCCGCACGGCGTTGATTTCGACATAGCCGGGACCGTAGCTGGTCACGGTATTGAGGTTCTGGGGGGAATCTGCGTGGAGTTTCAAGACGGGGGCCTCGTGCCGCGCGCTGCATCCGGGAGGCCTGAGGCTCGCCGGAAGCGCCAGGGAATGGAGGGCGCGGCGGGTTCGTGGCAGGATCGTGCGCGCAGTGGTCCGGAAGGTACGCTGCGATGCAAGAATCCATGCCGAAGTCTGTCATAATCCGATATCTTATAGCTTTTGCCTCCCGGTCTGCCACGCTCGCCACGCCATACGGCGATACGCGCCGCCAGACACCCAGGACAATCCAGAAGATTCCCAATACCGCTGCCTCCGGGACGGGCAGCTTGCCCTGACCTCAGCCAACTCCGCCGTGAAACCCATCCAGAAATCGAACAAGCTCCAGAACGTTTGCTATGACATCCGCGGCCCGGTGCTGGAAAAGGCCCGGCAGATGGAGGAAGAGGGCCACAAGATCATCAAGCTGAACATCGGCAACCTGGCCGTGTTCGGTTTCGATGCGCCGGAGGAAATCCAGCAGGACATGATGCGCAACCTGCCCAATTCGGCGGGTTATTCGGATTCGAAAGGCATTTTCGCCGCGCGCAAGGCGATCATGCACTACACCCAGGAAAAGCAGATCCAGGGCGTGGGGCTGGAAGACATCTATGTGGGCAACGGCGCGTCCGAGTTGATCGTCATGGCGATGAACGCGCTGCTGAACAGTGGCGACGAGATGCTGGTGCCGGCGCCCGACTATCCGCTGTGGACCGCTGCGGTCAGCCTGTCCGGCGGCACGCCCGTCCACTACATGTGCGACGAGGGCAACGGCTGGATGCCGGACCTCGACGACATCCGCCGCAAGATCACCCCGAACACGCGCGGCATCGTCATCATCAACCCGAACAACCCGACCGGGGCGCTGTATTCGGACGAGTTGCTGAAGGAAATCGTCGTCATCGCGCGCGAGCATGGCCTGATCATTTTCGCCGACGAGATCTACGACAAGGTGCTGTACGACGGCGTGACGCATACGTCGATCGGGTCGCTCTCGACCGATGTGCTGACGGTCACGTTCAACGGGCTGTCCAAGAACTATCGCTCGTGCGGCTACCGCGCCGGCTGGATGGTGGTGTCGGGCGACAAGCGCCCCGCGCAGGACTATATCGAGGGCCTGAACATGCTCTCGTCGATGCGCCTGTGCGCCAATGTGCCGGGCCAATGGGCGATCCAGACCGCGCTGGGCGGCTACCAGAGCATCAACGATCTCGTGGGCGACGGTGGGCGGCTGCGCCGCCAGCGCGACCTGGCTTACGAACTTATTACCAAGATTCCCGGCATTACCTGCGTCAAGCCGAAGGCGGCGCTGTATTTGTTTCCGAAGCTCGACCTGTCGATGTACCCGATCCAGGACGACCAGGAGTTCATCTACGAATTGTTGCAGGAGTCGAAAGTGCTGCTGGTGCAAGGCACCGGCTTCAACTGGGGCGCGCCGGACCACTTCCGGATCGTGTTCCTGCCCCACGAGGAAGACCTGCGCGAGGCGATCAACCGCGTGGCGCGCTTCCTTGAGAACTATCGCAAACGTCACGGCACGCTGTAACGCCGGGGCGTCCCCCATTTTTCGTATCAAGCAACCCAGAGTCAGACGTCCATGAATCCCATCAAAGTCGGCCTTCTCGGCATCGGTACCGTCGGTAGCGGCACGTTCAACGTGCTCCAGCGCAATCAGGAGGAAATTCGTCGCCGCGCAGGCCGCGGCATCGAGATTGCGGTGGTGGCCGACCTCAACACCGAGCGCGCCCGCGAACTGACCGGTGGCTCGGTGGATGTAGTCAGCGACGCCAACGAAGTGGTGACGCGCCCCGACATCGACATCGTGGTGGAACTGATCGGCGGCTACGGCATCGCGCGCGAACTGGTGCTGAAGGCCATCGAGAACGGCAAGCATGTGGTCACCGCCAACAAGGCGCTGCTGGCCGTGCATGGCAACGAGATTTTCGAAGCTGCGCGCCGCAAGGGCGTGATCGTGGCGTTCGAAGCCGCCGTGGCTGGTGGCATCCCCATCATCAAGGCGCTGCGCGAGGGCCTGACCGCGAACCGCATCCAGTGGATCGCCGGCATCATCAACGGCACGACGAACTTCATCCTGTCCGAAATGCGCGACAAGGGCCTGGATTTCGACACCGTGCTCAAGGAAGCGCAGCAACTGGGTTATGCCGAAGCGGACCCTACCTTCGACATCGAAGGTATCGACGCCGCGCACAAGGTCACGCTGATGAGCGCCATTGCCTTCGGCATGCCGGTGCAGTTCGATCGCGCCCACGTGGAGGGCATCACCAAGCTCTCCGCTGTCGATATCAAGTACGCCGAGGAGCTGGGCTACCGCATCAAGCTGCTGGGCATCACGCGCCGCCGTGAGGAAGGCGTGGAACTGCGCGTGCATCCGACGCTGGTGCCGGCGTCGCGCCTGATCGCCAATGTGGAAGGTGCGATGAACGCGGTGCTGGTGCAGGGCGACGCCGTGGGCGCCACGCTGTACTACGGCAAGGGCGCGGGCGCCGAGCCGACCGCCTCGGCCGTGATTGCCGACCTGGTGGACGTGACGCGCCTGCACACGGCCGATCCCAACCATCGTGTGCCGCACCTGGCGTTCCAGCCGGACGAGCTGTCGAGCGTGCCGGTGCTGCCCATCGAGGAAGTCACCAGCTCGTACTACATGCGCATGCGCGTGGCGGATCAGACCGGCGTGCTGGCCGAGATCACCCGCATCCTGGCCGAAGGCGGCATCAGCATCGACGCGATGCTGCAGAAGGAATCGCGTGAGGGCGAGCCGCAGACCGACATCATCATCCTGACGCACCTGACGCGCGAAAAGCAGATCAATGCCGCCATCCGCAGCATCGAAAGCCTGCAGACGGTGCTGTCGCCGGTGACGCGTCTGCGCATGGAAGAACTGAATTAAAGAATCGCGATGAACTATCAGTCGACGCGCGGCCATGACATGCCGCAATCGTTCTCGGAAATCCTGCTCGGCGGTCTGGCGCCGGACGGCGGCCTCTACCTGCCGAAGCAGTATCCGCAAATTACCGCTGACGAACTGGAAGCGTGGCGCAAGCTGCCGTACGCCGACCTGGCGTACGAAGTGCTGTCGCGCTTCTGTGACGACATCCCGTCCGAGGATCTGCGTGCGCTGACGCGCAAGACCTATCGGGCCGAGGTGTACTGCAACGCGCGCCCGGGCGACAACACGGCGGATATCACGCCGCTGCGCACGCTGGGCGTGGAAGGAGAGGGCGGGACGAAGCTGCAACTGCTGGGCCTGTCCAACGGTCCGACACTCGCGTTCAAGGACATGGCGATGCAGTTGCTCGGCAACCTGTTCGAGTACGCACTGAAGCGTGCCGGACTGAAGCTGAACATCCTGGGTGCCACGTCGGGTGACACCGGCAGCGCCGCCGAGTACGCGATGCGCGGCAAGGAAGGTATCCGCGTGTTCATGCTGAGCCCGCATCGCAAGATGAGTGCGTTCCAGACTGCGCAGATGTTCAGCCTGCAGGACCCGAATATCTTCAATATCGCGATCGAAGGCGTGTTCGACGACGCGCAGGACATCGTCAAGGCGGTGTCGAACGATCACGCATACAAGGCCCGCCAGCGCATTGGCACCGTGAACTCGATCAACTGGGCCCGTGTGGTGGCGCAGGTGGTCTATTACTTCAAGGGCTGGCTGCTGGCGACCGATGGCCCCGGCCAGAAGGTGTCGTTCTGCGTGCCGTCGGGCAACTTCGGCAACGTCTGCGCAGGACACATCGCGCGCATGATGGGTCTGCCGATCGACAAGCTGGTGGTGGCCACGAACGAAAACGACGTGCTGGACGAGTTCTTCCGCACGGGCACCTATCGCGTGCGGACCTCGGCGCAGACGTACCACACGTCGAGCCCGAGCATGGATATCTCGAAGGCGTCGAACTTCGAGCGCTTCGTGTTCGACCTGCTGGGCCAGGATGGCGACAAGCTGGCCGCGATGTTCCGCGACGTGGATACGAAGGGTGGGTTCGATCTGGCCGGCACGCCGGAATTCGACCGCATCCGCCAGTTCGGCTTTGTCTCGGGCCGCAGCACGCACGAAGATCGCCTGGCGACCATCCGCGATGTGAAGGCGCGCTACGGCGTGACCATCGACACCCACACTGCCGATGGCGTGAAGGTGGCGCGCGAGCATCTGTCGCCGGGTGTGCCGATGGTGGTGCTGGAGACGGCGCTGCCGGCCAAGTTTGCGGACACGATTCGCGAGGCACTGGGACATGAGCCCGAGCGGCCCGCTGCATTCGACGGTATCGAGACGCTGCCGCAGCGCTTCGAGGTCATGCCCGCCGATGCCGAGAAGGTCAAGGCGTACATCGCCGCGCACACCGGCCTGTAATCTGCAGTATCAGCACGCGTAAAGCCGGCTCGGCGCCAACTCGCTACAATCGGGTTTGCCGGGCCCCGCTGCCACGGCCCCCGAGCGTTCCGCGCCGGGGGCTGTTTCGTTTGCGGGACCAACCAGACCCCCACGATTCCATGACACAACCCGCGGCACGTCCTCCGATGCTGACCATGGCCCAGGCGCTCGACGCCTTGATGGCCGGCGCCCGTCCCATCACCGATATCGAATCCATCCCTACGCTCGACGCCAATGGCCGCGTGCTGGCCGCGCCGGTCACGAGCGGGCTGCGCGTGCCGCCGGCCGATAACACGTCGATGGATGGTTACGCCATGCGCGCTGCCGACGTGCCAGCCGCAGGCACGCGCCTGCCGGTCTCGCAGCGCATTCCCGCCGGCCATGTCGGCAGCGAACTGGCAGCGGGGACCGCCGCACGCATCTTCACGGGTGGGTTGATTCCGCCCGGCGCCGATGCCGTGGTCATGCAGGAGCAGTGTGAGGCCGATGGCGATGCCGTCATCGTCAATCACGTGCCGGCATCGGGCGAATGGATTCGCCGCGCCGGCGAGGATATTGAAGCGGGTAGCGTGATCCTGCCGACCGGCGCGCGGTTGTCGCCGCAGGCGCTCGGGCTGGCCGCTTCGGTGGGACAGGCCCGGCTTGACGTGATTCGCCGCGTGCGTGTGGCCGTGTTCTTTACCGGCGACGAACTGGCGATGCCCGGCGAGCCGCTCCGTCCCGGTGCGATCTACAACTCTAACCGCTTCACGCTGCGTGGTCTGCTGGAGAACCTGGGGTGCGAAGTGTCCGATTTCGGCATCGTGCCCGACACGCTGGCCGCCACGCGCGACACGCTGCGCCGTGCCGCCGAGGGCCACGACCTGATCATCACCTCGGGCGGTGTCTCGGTGGGCGAGGAAGACCATATCCGCCCGGCGGTCACCGCCGAGGGGCGCCTGGATCTGTGGCAGATCGCCATCAAGCCGGGCAAGCCGCTGGCATTCGGACAGGTGGGCAACGGTAGCAATGGCGACGAAAGACCGACCTTCTTCATCGGCCTGCCGGGCAACCCCGTGTCGAGCTTTGTGACCTTCCTGCTGTTCGTGCGGCCGTTCCTGCTGCGCCTGCAAGGCGTGGCAGACGTGACGCCGCGCCGTCTGGCGTTGCGCGCCGACTTCGACCTGCCGAAGGGCGACCGTCGCAACGAGTTCCTGCGCGCGCGGCTCAACGATGCGGGCGGGCTGGACCTGTTCCCGAACCAGAGTTCGGGCGTGCTGACCTCGACGGTATGGGGCGACGGATTGATCGACAATCCGCCGAACCAGCCGATTGCGCGCGGCGATACCGTGCAGTTCATTCCATTTGCCAGCCTGCTGGCCTGAGTCTTTTCCGATCCGATGCAACTCGAACTTCGATACTTCGCCAGCGTGCGGGAACAGGTGGGGCAGGGCGCCGAACGTGCCGAGGTGCCTGCCGGTGTGGCAACCGTGGGAGAACTGCGGGCCTGGCTGCGCACCCGTGGCGGTGCATGGGCCGAGGCGCTGGCCGAAGGGCGGGCGCTGCGGATGGCTGTGGACCACACGGTGGCCCGCGCCGATACCCCGCTGGCCGAAGGCTGCGAGGTGGCGTTTTTCCCGCCCGTGACCGGAGGCTGACATGACGGTGCGCGTGCAGCATGAGGATTTCGATCTTGGCGTGGAAGTGGCTGCCCTGCGCGCAGGCAATCCCGGCGTAGGAGCAGTAGCGAGCTTTATCGGCACCGTGCGCGACGTGAGTGATGGCGCCCGGGTCAGCACGATGGAGCTTGAGCACTATCCGGGCATGACGGAAAAGGCGCTGGCGCAGATCGAGACCGCCGCGCGGGAGCGCTGGCCGCTTTTGGGCGTGACGATCATCCATCGGGTGGGGTTGCTGCAGCCGCTGGACCAGATCGTGCTGGTCGCCGTGGCCTCGGCCCATCGTGGAGCATCGTTCCAGGCGTGCGAATTCATCATGGATTACCTGAAATCGGAAGCGCCGTTCTGGAAGAAGGAAGAGACTCCCCATGGTGCGCGCTGGGTAGATGCCCGCGTGTCCGACGATGCGGCGCTGGCGCGGTGGGGCATTGCCTCGCTGAATGCCGATCCGGACGCCGCACAGTAATTTCCTTCCAAACCGTAACGCAAACGAAAAGAACAATATGGGTCCGCTTGGCTTTGCAGCAGTGGGCGTGGGCGCCGCCGTGGGTGCCTGGCTGCGCTGGGGGTTTTCTGTCATGTGGAATGCGGCGAACCCGGCGCTTCCGTACGGTACGCTGGCGTCGAACCTGATCGGCGGCTACCTGATCGGATTGGCGGTGGCGTTCTTCCAGAGCCATCCGGACCTGCCGCCGGAGTGGCGTCTGCTCGCTATCACCGGTTTCCTGGGTGGGCTGACCACGTTCTCCACGTTTTCGAGCGAAGTGCTGAATAACCTGGTGTCCGGTGACTATCGCTGGGCGCTGGCGCATCTTGTCCTGCATCTCGGCGGTTCGGTGCTGCTGACTGCCGTCGGCATCTGGTCGTACCGGACGTTGTTCGCCTGACGCCTTCCTAGCGCGGGCTCGCGTTCGGAGACATAGGTAACACTCCCGATCCCGCCGCCTCCCTTCGGGTGCTGTTTAGCGCCTATGATGTCCTGACGAACCGGCCTTGCTGCACTGCAAGCGCCGGTTGTACTGCTTCCCCCAGCTGCGCGCGCTAGCCGGCCCGCCGCGGCATCCCCACAATCCGGCCCCTTGCTGTTGCTGTCTCGATTCAAGGTGCCCGGCCCTCGCGAGCCGGTGCACTGTGGCGTGCTTTCCCATAAGTCCGATCCAGAACGAGGAGACAATCCCATGCAGCCCAGCCATGCCCGCGCATCCTTCCGTCGCACCGCCCTGTCTGCTGCCGTTACCGCTGCCCTGGCCGCGCTGACGCTGGCGGCCTGCGGCAGCGACGACGGACCGCCCTCGAACACCGGCACTCCACCCAGTCCGACGCAGAACCCCAACAACCGGCCGAGCTTTGTGGTGGGGACGATCGGCATCCAGACCTATGACGGCGTCAGCGATGACCTGGCCACTGGCGGGTTGGGCAAGGATGGCATTGGCGGGACGGCGCCGGTCTTCGCGGACCCGAACAATCCGACGGCGGCGGAGTTGCGGCGCAATGCCATCTTCACGAACTACCGCGCCATCGTCGATGTCAATCCGGCGGGCGGATACGGCTCGCTCTACGGCCCGAACGTGGATGCGCAGGGCAATGTGACCAGCGGGCAAGGCAAGGTGCCGGGTGTCGAATACATCGCTTACTCCGATGACGGCACGGGTCGCCAGAACGTGACGCTGATGGCACAAATTCCGGATACGTTCGACCGCAACAATCCCTGCATCATCAGCGCTACGTCTTCAGGGTCGCGCGGCATCTATGGCGGCATCGCGGTAGGTGAATGGGGCCTGAAACGCGGCTGCGCCGTGGCCTACACGGACAAGGGCACGGGTGCGGCGCCGCACGACCTCGACAGCGACACCGTGCCGCTGATCAACGGTACGCGGCAGGGCCGCGCCGGCGCGGGCAAGCTGGCGCAGTTCGCCGCCCAGCCGGGCAGCCAGTCGCTGGCCGATTTCACCGCCGCCTACCCGCACCGGCAGGCGTTCAAGCACGCGCATTCGCAGCAGAATCCCGAGGCCAACTGGGGCAAGAACACGCTGCAGGCCATCGAGTTCACGCTGTTCGCCATCAATGACAAGTACGGCACGATGGGCTCGGACGGGGTGCGGCAGGCCACGTTCTCGGCCTCCAATGTGCTGGTGATCGCGTCGGCGGTTTCCAACGGCGGCGGCGCGGCGATTGCGGCGGCGGAACAGGATACGACGGGGCTGATCGACGGGGTGGCGGTGGGCGAGCCGAATGTGGAAATGCCACCCAGCCCGGCCATCGTGGTGCGACGCGGTGGCGTACAAGTACCGGCCTCGGGCAAGCATTTGTACGACTACACGACGACGGCGAACCTGTTCCAGCTTTGCGCGCGGCAGGATGTCAACCTTGTCAACGCCCCGTCGGCTGGCGCGCTGCTGCAAGCCACGAACCGTTGCCAGTCGCTGGCTGACAAGAACCTGGTCACCGGCGCGACGACCGACGACCAGTCGGCTGCCGCCCGGACGGCGCTACGTAACGCGGGTTGGGAGTCGGAATCGGATGACCTCTATGCGTCGCTGTCGGCACTCGAAGTCGCAAGTTCGATTTCGGTCACCTATGCGAACGCCTATGCACGCGCCAGCGTCACTGACCGGCTCTGCAACTACAGCTTTGCGGTGACGGGTTCCGATTTCAAGCCCCTCGCGATCCCTGCCGCAACGCTGGCGCAGTTCTTCTCCACCGGCAATGGCGTGCCGCCTAGCGGCATCGTCACGCTGATCAACGATGCCAACCCGTTGCCAACCGGCCCGATCAAGGATTTCGCGTCGACTTCGCCATCCACGTCCCGCGCGGACGCCAATCTCGACGGCGCCCTGTGCCTGCGCAATGCCCTGACGGGCAACGCTGCAGTGCAGGCCGGTATTGCCGAGACGTACCGTAACGGCAACCTGCGCGGCAAGCCGACCGTGATCGTGCATGGCCGCAACGATGCGCTGCTGCCGGTGAATCACACCTCGCGACCTTATCTCGGGTTGAACAAGTCGGTGGAGGGTAGCGCCAGCAAGCTCTCGTATATCGAGGTGACGAACGCGCAGCACTTTGACGGGTTCATCGATGTGCTGCCCGGCTATGCGGCGCGATACATCCCGCTTCACCTGTACCTGAACCGGGCGCTCGACTCGGTCTACGCCAACCTGCGCAACGGCACGGCGTTGCCGCCGTCGCAGGTGGTGCGGACCACGGCGCGGGGCGGCAGCAACTCTGCTGCAGTCGGCCCGCAGATTCTCCCCTCCAACGTCCCGCCGATGGCCGCCACCCCGGCAGCCGGTGACGTGATCACGGTCAGCGGCGCGACGGTGGATATTCCCAACTAAGCGCTAACCAAACCCCAACTGACTGGCTTTCTGTCGGCGCCACAGCACAACCTTCCGGTTTTCCGCCGGAAGGTTGTCAAAACTGCAACAGCGCCGCTTGAAATGTCAAGGCAAAGCCCTATCTTTCCGGAGTACCGTGTCCGGCAGGGCTTTCGCGCAAGAGCAGCCGTCGAGCTGTAACCTCGCATCCCCGCAACAGGACACACTTTCACTATTGAGAGAGGGCACCTGATGCGTATCGACAAACTTACTACCCGGTTCCAGGAAGCACTGGCCGAGGCGCAAAGCCTCGCGCTCGGCAACGACAACCAGTACATCGAACCCCAACACCTGCTGCGTGCACTGCTGGCGCAGGACGATGGCTCTGCGCGCACGTTGCTGTCGCGTGCCGGCGTCAATGTGGCCGGCCTGCAGACCGCGCTGGACGCGGCCATCAAGCGGCTGCCGCAGGTTCAGGGCACCAACGAGATCCAGGTTGGTCGCGACCTGAACAACCTGTTGAACGCTACCGAGAAGGAAGCGATCAAGCGTAACGACCAGTTCATCGCCAGCGAACTGTTCCTGCTGGCCGTGTCCGACGACAAGGGCGACACGGGGCGTATCGCACGCGAGAACGGCCTGTCGCGCAAGTCGCTGGAAGCGGCGATTACCGCCGTGCGCGGTGGTGACGGGGTAAATAGCGCCGATGCCGAATCGCAGCGCGAGGCACTGAAGAAATACACGATCGACCTGACTGAGCGGGCTCGTGCAGGCAAGCTCGACCCGGTGATCGGCCGCGATGATGAAATCCGTCGCGCGATCCAGATCCTGCAGCGTCGCACCAAGAACAATCCGGTGCTGATTGGCGAGCCGGGCGTGGGCAAGACCGCCATCGTCGAAGGGCTGGCGCAACGTATCGTCAACGGCGAGGTGCCGGAGACGCTCAAGAACAAGCGCGTGCTGGTGCTGGACATGGCCGGCCTGCTGGCGGGCGCCAAATATCGCGGCGAGTTCGAGGAACGGCTCAAGTCCGTGCTGAGCGACGTGGCCAAGGATGAAGGCCAGACCATCGTCTTCATCGATGAAATCCACACGATGGTGGGCGCGGGCAAGGCCGAGGGTGCGATCGATGCGGGCAACATGCTCAAGCCGGCGCTGGCGCGTGGCGAACTGCACTGCATCGGCGCCACCACGCTGAACGAGTACCGCAAGTACATCGAGAAGGATGCAGCGCTGGAGCGCCGCTTCCAGAAGGTGCTGGTCGAAGAGCCGAGCGTGGAGGCGACCATTGCCATCCTGCGCGGCCTGCAGGAAAAGTATGAGCTGCACCACAAGGTGGAGATCACCGATCCGGCCATCGTGGCAGCGGCCGAGTTGTCGCACCGCTACATCACGGACCGGTTCCTGCCGGACAAGGCGATCGACCTGATCGACGAGGCGGCGGCGCGCATCAAGATGGAAATCGACTCGAAGCCCGAGGCGATGGACAAGCTCGAACGTCGCAACATCCAGCTCAAGATCGAGCGCGAGGCCGTCAAGAAGGAAACCGACGAGGCATCGCGCAAACGTCTGGAACTGATCGAGCAGGAAATCGTGCGGCTGGACAAGGAGTATGCGGACCTCGACGAGATCTGGCGTGCCGAGAAGGGCGCTGCCCAGGGTGCTGCCGCGCTGAAGGAAGAGATCGAGAAGATCAAGATGGAGATCACGCGCCTGCAGCGTGAAGGCAAGCTCGACAAGGTGGCTGAACTCCAGTACGGCAAGTTGCCCGAACTGGAAGGCAAGCTGCAGGCCGCGAACAAGGCCGAGGCCAATGCCGAGAAGCAGCCCAACAAGCTGCTGCGCACGCAGGTGGGCGCCGAGGAAATTGCCGAGGTGGTCAGCCGCGCCACGGGTATCCCTGTGGCCAAGATGATGCAGGGCGAGCGCGAGAAGCTGCTCAAGATGGAAGACCGGCTGCACAACCGTGTGGTGGGGCAGGACGAGGCCGTGCGGCTGGTGTCCGACGCCATCCGCCGCTCGCGTGCCGGACTGTCGGACGAGAACAAGCCGTATGGCTCGTTCCTGTTCCTGGGGCCGACCGGCGTGGGCAAGACCGAACTGTGCAAGGCATTGGCCGAGTTCATGTTCGATTCCGAAGAGCACCTGATCCGCATCGACATGAGCGAGTTCATGGAGAAGCACAGCGTGAGCCGCCTGATTGGTGCGCCGCCGGGATACGTGGGCTATGACGAGGGCGGCTACCTGACCGAAGCCGTGCGTCGCAAGCCGTACGCGGTGATTCTGCTCGACGAAGTCGAGAAGGCGCACCCGGACGTGTTCAACGTGCTGCTGCAGGTGCTGGACGATGGCCGACTGACCGATGGCCAAGGGCGCACCGTGGACTTCAAGAACACCGTGATCGTGATGACGTCGAATCTCGGCTCGCAGATCATCCAGTCGATGTCCGGCGAGCCGCAGGAAGCGGTGAAGGGCGCCGTCTGGCAGGAGGTGCGCACGCATTTCCGGCCCGAGTTCCTGAACCGGATCGACGAGGTGGTGGTGTTCCACGCGCTGGACCAGAAGAATATCGAGTCCATCGCCCGCATCCAGCTGCAACGCCTGCAGGCCCGCCTGGCCCGCATGGACATGACGCTGGATATCACCGAGATGGCGCTGGAGAAAATCGCCAGCGCGGGCTACGACCCGGTGTTCGGCGCACGTCCGCTGAAGCGCGCGATCCAGCAGCAGATCGAGAACCCTGTGGCCCGCGCCATCCTCGAAGGCAAGTTCGCCGCCAAGGACGTGATTCCGGTGGACTACAAGGATGGCGAGTTCACGTTCGGACGGCTGGTTCACTGAGGCCGCTGAACCGCTGAACCGCTGATCGGCCGATCGGCCGATCGGCCAGTAGCAAGGCAAAGCCCCCGCCCGCCATCACGGCAGGCGGGGGCTTTTTCGTGGAGGCCCGCAGATGGAGTGATCGCCATTTGCCTATTACGAGAACGTAGCTATTTGTCGACTTTCCAGCTTTCCGTCCCGGCTTGCCGAGCAATTGATTTGCATCAATTCAGGAATCGGGGCAAATGGCTACTATTCACTCCGTCATGGAGATGCGGGGGCGCTCTTCATGACTTGTCTACCCGTTTCCGGAATGGAAACTTGGCCCGCAGCGCTTCTCCGGCGCTGCGGGTTTTTTCTTTTGGGCGTGTCGCTGACGGCTCTTCCCCCATCCCCTCGCATACCCATATTCCCGCCCGGTCTTATGCACTTTTCGTGCTTGGATCGATGAAACCATTCGTTCCGTTCAGATAGCCCGGCCGGTAGCCTGTCTTCCTGACAGAAGCCCGACCGTGCCGATTACCGACGCCGCGCCGGGCCGATATTTTTCACGACATTCGATATCTGACGGGAGCAACTGCAATGATTCGCAAACTGGCTATTGGCCTGGCCGTACTGTCCGCCCTCGGCGCTGCCCAGACCGCCTTCGCCGCCACCAATCTGCTGAACGTGTCCTATGACCCCACGCGCGAGCTGTACGTGGACGTGAACGCCGCGTTTGCCAAGGCGTACAAGGCGCAGGGTGGCGACGCGGTGCAGATTCGCCAGTCGCACGGTGGCTCGGGCAAGCAGGCGCGCTCGGTGATCGATGGGCTGGACGCCGACGTGGTCACGCTGGCGCTGGGCTACGACATCGATGCCATTGCCGAGAAGGGCCTGATCAAGCCGGACTGGCAGAAGCGCTTGCCACACAACGCCTCGCCGTACACCTCGACCATCGTGTTCCTGGTACGCAAGGGCAATCCCAAGGGCATCAAGGACTGGAACGATCTGGTGAAGCCGGGCGTGCAGGTCATCACGCCAAACCCGAAGACCTCGGGCGGCGCGCGCTGGAACTACCTGGCTGCGTGGGGCTATGCACTGCGCCAGCCGGGTGGCAATGAAACCAAGGCGAAGGAATTCGTCGGCCAGTTGCTCAAGAACGTGCCGGTGCTGGATTCGGGCGCACGTGGCGCCACCACGACGTTCGTGGAGCGTGGCCTGGGCGACGTGCTGATCGCCTGGGAAAACGAAGCCATCCTGGCCATCAAGGAACTGGGTCCGGAGAAGTTCGACATCGTGGCGCCGTCGGTCTCGATCCTGGCCGAGCCGCCGGTGGCTGTGGTCGACAAGGTCGTCGACAAGAAAGGCACGCGCAAGGCTGCGGAAGCCTACCTGCAGTTCCTGTACACCGACGAAGGCCAGGAAATCGCGGCCAAGAACTACTACCGTCCGATTTCCGAGAAGGTGGCGGCCAAGTACGCGGCCAACTTCCCGAAGGTGAAGCTGTTCACGATCGACGAAGTGTTCGGTGGCTGGGCCAAGGCCCAGAAGACCCACTTTGCCGATGGCGGTTCGTTTGACCAGGTCTACCTGCCTGGCAAGCGGTAATGCCTGATGCCGGGGCGGCTCGTTGCAGCCCGCCCCGGCGCGCCTGAAAAGGGAGCCTGCGATGTCCGCTGTCCATACTGCCTTAGCCGTCTCAGCTTGCCGCGCTGTAGCCGCTGTACACGCCTTGCCCAGCCGCATCGCCATGGGGCGATGTCCCGCCTGAACTGAATTCCAAAGCCTGACGTCTGGCATGCCGCCTGTCGACTCCGACACGCCGGCAGGGCGTCGTGCCGCCATCGCTTTCGTATTTCCAATTTCAGGAGTCCACCATGTCTGCTTCCGTTTTCCGCCCGATTTCACTACGACGACGCCTGCTGCTCGGCGCCCTCGTCATCGCCACTGGCCTGGCTTACGGCCTGACCGCCACCACGGCCAGCGCCCAGTCGCAGACCGTGAACCCAAAGCAGTTGCGGATCGGCTATCAAAAGTACGGCACGCTGACGCTGCTCAAGGCGCGTGGCACGCTGGAGAAGCGGCTGGCCGGGCAGGGCATCACGGTCAAGTGGACCGAATTCCCGGCGGGGCCGCAGTTGCTGGAAGGGCTCAATGTCGGCGCCATCGATTTCGGCACCGTGGGCGAAGCCCCGCCGATCTTTGCGCAGGCCGCTGGCGCGCAACTGGCCTATATCGGCAATGAGCCGCCTGCGCCGACGGCCGAGGCCATCGTCGTGCCCAAAGGTTCGACGCTGAAATCGGTGACGGACCTGAAGGGCAAGCGCGTGGCGCTGAACAAGGGTTCGAACGTGCATTACCTGCTGGTGCGCCAGCTGGAGAAGGCCGGCATTGCCTGGAGCGAGATCCAGCCCGTCTATCTGCCGCCTGCCGATGCACGTGCAGCATTCGAGCGCGGTGCCGTGGATGCCTGGGTGATCTGGGACCCGTTCCTGGCTGCCGCCGAAAAGCAGTTGGGTGCCCGCGTGCTCGCCGATGGCCGCACTGCCGATGGCAAGAACGTGGTCAGCAATCACCAGTTCTATCTGGCCTCGCGCCCCTATGCGAACGCCCGGCCTGACGTGGTGTCGGTGATTCTCGACGAACTGTTCCAGTTGGGCCAATGGGCTGAGAAGAACCCGAAGGATGCCGCTCAGGTGCTGGTCAAGGAAACCGGTCTCGATGCTGGCGTGCTCGATCTGGCCGTCTCGCGTTTCTCGTATGGCGCGAAGCCGGTCACGCCGGAGGTGCTGGCCGAGCAACAGCGCATCGCCGATGCCTTCGTGGCACTCAAGCTGATTCCCAAGTCGATCAAGGTGGCTGAGGCTGCCTGGACTGCCCCCGTCACGGCCCAGGCCCAGCGCTGATTCCATACCGATAAAGAGGCCCGACATGCAAGTTTTCTGGTTCATCCCCACCCATGGCGACAGCCGCTACCTTGGCACATCCGAAGGCGCGCGCGAGGTAGGTTTCGACTATCTGAAGCAGATCGCCGTGGCCGCCGACACGCTGGGCTACGAAGGTGTGCTGATTCCTACTGGCCGCTCATGCGAAGACCCGTGGGTGGCCGCCTCGGCGCTGGCTGCCGTGACGCAGAAGCTCAAGTTCCTGGTGGCCGTGCGGCCGGGTTTGATGACGCCAACGCTGGCCGCCCGCATGGCTGCCACGTTCGACCGCATTGCCGGGGGCCGGCTGCTGGTGAACCTGGTGACGGGTGGCGATGTGGCCGAACTGGAAGGCGATGGCCTGTTCCTCGATCATGCCGAGCGCTACGAGGCATCGTCCGAATTCATCCGCGTCTGGCGCGACGTACTGGCCGCGAGCCATGACAACGGCGAGGTAAGTTTCGAAGGCAAGCACATCACGGTGAAGGGTGCGCGCGTGCTGTACCCGCCGTTGCAGCGTCCGCATCCGCCGGTTTATTTCGGCGGATCGTCGGCAGCCGCACACGATCTGGCGGCCGAACAGGTGGAGAAGTACCTTACCTGGGGCGAGCCGCCCGCCGAGGTGGCAAAGAAGGTGGCCGATGTGCGCGCCCGTGCGGAAAAGCATGGCCGCAAGGTGAGCTTCGGTATCCGCCTGCACGTGATCGTGCGCGAGACCGAGGACGAAGCCTGGGCCGCTGCCGACAACCTGATCAGCCGCCTGGACGATGCCACCGTTACGCGTGCGCAAGCCGTGTTCGCCAAGATGGATTCCGAAGGGCAGCGCCGCATGGCCGCGCTGCATGCTGGCGGTGCCAACCGTTCGCGCGAGGCGCTGGAGATCAGCCCCAACCTGTGGGCTGGCGTGGGGCTGGTGCGCGGCGGGGCGGGTACGGCGTTGGTCGGCGACCCCAAGACTGTTGCGGCGCGGATCGAGGAATACGCAGAACTCGGTATCGATACCTTCATCTTCTCGGGCTATCCGCATCTGGAGGAAGCGTACCGGTTCGCCGAACTCGTGTTCCCGCTGCTGCCGCGCCGCGTGCGCGACAAGCTGCCGGGGCAGGTGCTGTCCGGGCCGTTTGGCGAAGTGATGGCGACGGGCATCGTGCCGCGCGCGTCGCAGAGCTAGGGGAGGCATCACCATGTCTATTCCCAACACAAGAACGAACGCAAGATCGGACGCAACTGCGCGACGCAGCGTGCACGCCATCGGCCAGGCCATCGCGCCGTGGATCGTGCCCGTGCTGCTAATCGTCGGATGGCAGGCCGCCTCGCAACTGGGCTGGCTGTCGAACCGCGTGCTGCCCGCGCCGTTGGCCGTGGTGGAAGCCGCCTGGGGCCTGGCCGTCTCGGGCGAACTGTGGCGCCATGTCTGGGTCAGCACGTGGCGGGCGCTGGTTGGGCTGGCGGTGGGCGGCGGGCTTGGCCTGCTGCTGGGGCTGCTGACCGGCACATTCCGCCCGGTGGCCACACTGCTCGACAGCACGCTGCAGATGGTGCGCAACATTCCCACGCTGGCGCTGATTCCGCTGGTGATCCTGTGGTTCGGCATCGACGAGACGGCCAAGCTGTTCCTGGTGGCGCTGGGCGTGTTCTTCCCGGTGTACCTGAATACGTACCACGGCATCCGCGCGGTGGATCCGGCGCTGGTCGAGATGGCGCGCAGCTATGGGTTGTCTGGCTGGCGCCTGTATCGCGAGGTGATCCTGCCCGGCGCGCTGCCCAACATCCTGGTGGGCGTGCGGTTTTCGCTGGGGTTGATGTGGGTGATCCTGATCGTGGCCGAGACGATTTCGGCGCAGTCAGGTATCGGCTACATGACGATGAATGCGCGCGAGTTCCTGCAGACCGATGTGGTGCTGGTAGGCATCCTGCTCTACGCGCTGCTGGGCAAGCTGGCCGATGTGCTGTCGCGCTCGCTGGAACGGTTCTGGCTGCGGTGGCATCCGGGCTACCAGGCTCACTAATTACTAGGAGAACCCCATGCAAACGCTCTATCCGATGGAAGCCGCTGCGGTGGCCTGGATTGACGCAGGGCTGGCGGCCCGTGAGGCGGCTCGCGACGAACAGCGCACGGCGCGCGAGGCGCAGCGCCATGAAGGGAACGCAGGCGCTGAAGGTGGCATTGCGCTGCACGTGCGGCAGGTGGTCAAGCGTTATGACGGCCGCGAGGTGCTGCACGGCATCGACCTCGATGTCACGCCGGGCGAGTTCGTGGCCATCGTCGGCCGGAGCGGCTGCGGCAAGAGCACGCTGCTGCGGCTGGTGGGCGGACTGGAAGCGGCCGATGACGGCACCATCGCGCTCGATGGACAGTCGGGTCGCACGGAGAAGACCCTGCGCGACAGCATCCGCGTGATGTTCCAGGACGCGCGGCTCCTGCCGTGGAAGCGCGTGCTGGACAACGCGGCGCTGGGCCTGCCGCGCGAACGGCGCGACGATGCCGCCGCCGTGCTCGAACAGGTGGGTCTGGCGGATCGCGCGGGAGAATGGCCGGCGCGGCTCTCCGGCGGTCAGCGTCAGCGCGTGGCGCTCGCTCGGGCGCTGGTCCACCATCCGCGCCTGCTGCTACTCGATGAGCCACTCGGTGCACTCGACGCGCTGACGCGCATCGACATGCAGGCATTGATCGAATCGCTGTGGCGCCGGCTCGGCTTTACGGCGCTGCTGGTTACACACGATGTGTCCGAGGCCGTGGCGCTGGCGGACCGCGTGGTCCTGATCGAGGATGGCCGCATTGCACTGGATCAGCGCGTGCCGCTGGACCGACCCCGCCAGCGGGGATCGGCGGCGTTCGCGCAACTTGAGGATGCCGTGCTGCGCCGCGTGATGCGCCAGCCGTCGACGCCCAATCAAACGCCCCTGAATCTTCACACGTCGGTGGTCGCGGAACTCCTATGATGGTCAATCAGGCGATTCGCGCATCGACATGGACTTGACCCATGACCCTTGCTTCCGCTGCTTCTGCTCTAGCGCCACTCGAACGATATCTCGAAACCCTGCCACGCGAGCCGGTGCCTGGCCGCGAGCTTTGGCGCGACGCGCGCGGCCAGGTGCAGGGCCAGTACTTCAACTGCTCGCTGACGAGCGCCTTCGAGCCGCTGGCCACGCTGGCCGACCGTCAGGTGGTGGCGCACGAAGGCACCATCCGCACCTATGCCGGCGACGGCGTGGGGCTGGCCGCGTGGAAGCTGTTCGCGATGGCTGCGGACGATGCCTCGCTGGTGTCGCTCGACCGCCTCTCGCGGCTGGTGCATGCGATGAACTACTTTGCGGCGCACGGTGAACACCGGCTCGTGCTCAACGTTCACAACCGGCTGCTGGCGGCCGTGGCCGATGACCACGGCGCCGCGTTCCGGCGCGCGCTGGAATCTCTCGGGCTGCCCGTCGATCGCTTTGTGATCCAGGTGCCGGCGAGCGCCAACGACGATCTGCCGCTGCTGCTGCACGTGGTGGGCAACTATCGCCGCAACGGGTTTGCCGTGAGCCTGCAGGCATCGGACCCGGCAGAAGCCGGCGCGCTGATGGCGCATGCGTTGCCTGACTGGCTCAAGCTCGACATGCGCCGCACGTGGACCGATCGCCAGCTCGCGGGCCTGCGTGCCAGTGCCGATGGGGCAGGCGTGACGCTGATCGGTCGGCGGCTCAATGACGACGAGATCGTGGAGCGGCTCCAGAATGCGGGCATCGCGCTGGGGCAGGGCGAGGCCGTAGCCGGCGGCCCGGTGCAGGCACGACATCTGCATGTGCACGAAGCAGGCAGTTCCAGGACGTAAGACGCCAGGAGGAGGAAAGCATGGGAGCTTCAGCAGGAGCAGGGGAAAGAGCGGAAGAAGGCGGACGGCCACGCGCCAAGCGTGGCGCGCGAGGAGAGACGAAAGCGGGCAGTGCGGCTACGCGGATCGAAGTGCCACGCGGGTTGCAGATTCTGACCGTGCCGGGGCTGCATGGCAGCGGGCCAGCGCATTGGCAGAGCCGATGGGAAGCGGCGTATCCCGATTGGCAACGCATCGAACAGCATGACTGGGGCCGGCCAAGCCTGCCGCTCTGGTCCGAGCGAGTCTCCGAAGGTGTGTCGCGTGCGCTGCGCGTGGCCTCGCGCGGCGCAGTTCTCGTGGCGCACAGTTTTGGATGTCTCGCCACCTTGCGTCAGGCGTCGCTCGATCCTGTCGGCATCGCCGGGGCTTTGCTGGTCGCGCCTGCCGATCCGGACAAATTCGGCGTCGGCGCCTTGCTCCCGACCTGGAAGCTGCCGTTTCCGACCATTCTCGTCGCCAGCACCAACGATCCGTGGATGTCGCAGCGCACCGCGTTTAGCTGGGGCACGCTCTGGGGCAGCGAGCTGATCGACGCCGGGGCGCTGGGTCATATCAATGCCGATTCAGGACTGGCGGACTGGACAAACGGCCAGGGCTTGCTCGCCACTTTGTTGCAGCGAATCGACTCCGATGGACGAATTTTGGCGTTAGGTGACGGCTCGGATACCTGGGAAGCCTCCGTGGAAGTCACCCCGACATCGCCTTATATTTAAAACATCTAAGAAAATTCGGAAAGATTCGTTCTGTTTATAAGGACGCATCTGCAAAATTTGTCTCGTACACCGGCGCCTTATGCGCCGGTTTCATATAGACGAGACACATGCCCCCATCGATATCCCTGTCGGATGCGCCGCCGCCCTCGGTGCAAGACGCGCCCAGGCGGTTGGCTCCGGCCTCCCAGCGGTTCACGGTGCTGCCCGGCTTCGGGTTGTCGCTGGGTTTCACGATTTTCTACCTGACGTTGATCGTCCTGATCCCGCTGTCGGCCACGTTCCTCAAGACGTTCACGATGACGTGGGACCAGTTCTGGACAACGGTGTCGAACCCGCGCGTCGTGGCCTCCCTGGAACTGAGCTTCGGCGCCTCGCTGGTGGCGGCCATCATCAACACGGCCTTTGGCCTGATAGTGGCCTGGGTGCTGGTGCGCTACCGCTTCTTCGGCAAGCGCTTTATCGATGCATTGGTTGACCTGCCGTTTGCCTTGCCTACGGCCGTGGCCGGTATCGCGCTGACCGCGCTGTTCGCCGGTAACGGCTGGCTGGGCCGATACCTCGAACCGCTCGGCATCAAGGTGGCCTTCACCCCGTTGGGCATCGTGGTGGCGCTGACGTTCATCGGCCTGCCGTTTGTGGTGCGCACCGTGCAGCCCGTGCTGGAAGACGTGGAGCGCGAACTGGAGGAGGCGGCAGCCAGCCTGGGCGCCACGCGTCTGCAGACCTTCTACCGCGTGATCCTGCCAGCCATCCTGCCCGCGCTGCTCACCGGGTTTGCGCTGTCGTTCGCCCGCGCCACGGGCGAGTACGGCTCGGTGGTCTTCATCTCGGGAAACATGCCGATGGTGTCCGAGATCGCGCCGCTGATGATTTATTCCAAGCTCGAACAGTATGACTATGCGGGTGCTACCGCCGTGGCCGTGGTGATGCTCGTGATCTCGTTCGTGCTGCTGCTGTTGATCAACCTGCTGCAGGCGTGGACGCGCCGCCACCAGTCTGGTGCGCGTGCGTCGGCACTGCCCGATGGCAACCCGGAGGTGAACTGACATGGCCGGCGCAATTTCCCGTCTTGGCGCAAGCAGCCCGGCTGACCTGCGCGAAGCCACTGCCGAGTCGCCCTGGGTGAAGTACACCTTGATCACGATTGCGGTGCTGTTCCTCGGCCTGTTCCTGTTCATCCCGCTGGCCTCGGTGTTCTACGAAGCGCTGCGCAAGGGCGTGGACACCTATCTGGCCGCACTGGTGGAGCCGGACGCGGTCTCCGCCATCCAGCTCACGCTGCTGGTGGCGGCCATCTCGGTGCCGCTGAACATCGTGTTCGGCGTGGCGGCGGCCTGGGCCATCGCCAAGTTTGAATTCCGTGGCAAGAACCTGCTGATCACGCTGATCGACCTGCCGTTCTCGGTGTCGCCCGTGATCTCGGGTCTGATCTACGTGCTGATGTTTGGCGCGCAGGGCTGGTTCGGCCCGTGGCTGGAAGCCCACGACATCAAGATCCTGTACGCGGTGCCCGGCATCGTGCTGGCCACGATCTTCGTCACGTTCCCGTTCGTGGCGCGCGAACTGATTCCGCTGATGCAGTCGCAGGGCAGCGAGGAAGAAGAAGCCGCCATCGTGCTGGGCGCGTCGGGCTGGCAGACCTTCTGGCACGTGACGCTGCCCAATATCCGCTGGGGCCTGCTGTACGGCGTGATCCTGTGTAACGCGCGGGCGATGGGCGAGTTTGGCGCGGTGTCGGTGGTCTCGGGCCATATCCGCGGCCTGACCAACACGATGCCGCTGCACGTGGAAATTCTCTACAACGAATACAACTTCGCGGCCGCGTTCGCCGTGGCGTCCCTGCTGACGCTGCTGGCATTGGTCACACTGGGTATCAAGACGCTGGTCGAAATCCGCGCCGGCAAGGAACAGGAGGCACCATGAGCATTCAGGTCCGCAACGTACAGAAGCAGTTTGGCGACTTCGTGGCGCTCAACGATGTCTCGCTCGATTTCGCCGAAGGTGAACTGACCGCGCTGCTGGGGCCGTCCGGATGCGGCAAGACCACGCTGCTGCGCATCATCGCCGGCCTGGAACGTGCCGACTCCGGACAGGTGGTGCTGTCCGGGCAGGATGCCTCCACCCAGCACGTGCGTCAGCGCAACGTGGGCTTTGTGTTCCAGCACTACGCGCTGTTCAAGCACATGACCGTGTTCGAGAACGTGGCGTTCGGCCTGCGCGTGAAACCGCGTAACGAGCGTCCGTCGGAAGCGAAGATTCAGGAGAAGGTGAAGTCGCTGCTGCAACTGGTGCAACTGGACTGGCTCGGCGACCGCTACCCGGCGCAGTTGTCTGGTGGCCAGCGTCAGCGGATTGCACTGGCCCGCGCGCTGGCCGTGGAGCCGCGCGTGCTGCTGCTCGACGAACCGTTCGGCGCGCTTGACGCCAAGGTGCGCAAGGAACTGCGCCGCTGGCTGCGCCGCCTGCATGACGAACTGCACGTGACCAGCGTGTTCGTCACGCACGACCAGGAAGAGGCGCTGGAAGTGGCGGATCAGGTCGTGTTGATGAACAAGGGCAGCGTCGAACAGTTCGGCACGCCCGAAGCGGTGTACAACCATCCGGCCACGCCGTTCGTGTTCGGCTTCCTCGGCAACGTGAACCTGTTCCATGGCCGGCTGGAAGTGGGCGATAGCGGCGGCCTGCTGCACACCGGTGACTCCGTGCTGCCCGTGATTGGCAGCGGCCACGAGACGGCTGGCGATGCGGTGGCCTATGTGCGGCCGCATGACCTGGATCTCGAACGCTATGCGCCGGGTACTGACGGCATCGCCGTCACGCTGCGCCGCGCGCTGACGCTGGGCCCGGTGGCCCAGCTCGAACTGGAGCGCGAGGACAATCAGGATGTGATCGAGGTGGCGCTGCCGCTCGAACGCTTCCGCCATCAGGGCTTCCGCGAAGGGGAACTACTGGCGGTGCGTCCGCGCCAGTTGCGGGTCTTCAACCGTGGGCAGGCAGTACAGGAACAAGGAACGGCGAAATGAACTTCCAGCAACTGCGATCGATCCGCGAGGCGGTGCGCCGCCAGTTCAACCTGACCGAAGTCGCCAACGCGCTGTACACGTCGCAGCCGGGTGTGTCGCGCCAGATCCGCGAGCTTGAGGAAGAACTCGGTGTGGAAATCTTCGAGCGCTATGGCAAGCGTCTGACCGGCCTGACCGAACCCGGCCGCGAGATCGTGCGCATCGTCGAGCGGCTGCTGCTGGAGGCGGAGAACCTGCGGCAGGCCGGCGACGAGTTCGCTGGCCGACATACCGGCCGGCTGACCGTGGCCACCACCCACACGCAGGCACGCTACGCCTTGCCCAAGGTAGTGCAGAGCTTCCGCCGCGAGTATCCCCATGTGACGCTGGCGCTGCAGGAGGCGTCGCCCGCGCATATCGTCGAATTGTTGCTGACGGGGCAGGCCGATATCGGCATCGCGACCGAGGCCGTGGCGAACGAGGCCGGGCTGACTTCCTTCGAGGCATATAGCTGGCAGCACGTGATTGTGGTGTCGCCGGAGCATCCGCTGACGCGCCTGCCCGAACCCACGCTCGAAGACCTCAGCAATTTCCCGATCATCACGTACGATGCCGGCTTCACGGGCCGCCGCAAGATCGATGGCGCCTTTGCCGAAGCCGGACTGCAGCCCGAGATCGTACTGACCGCCATGGATGCCGATGTGATCAAGACTTACGCCGAGCTGGACCTGGGCGTGGGCATCATCGCGTCGATGGCCTATGACCAACGCAAGGACGCCGGTCTGGTGAAGATCGAGGCCGGCCATCTGTTCTCGCCCAACACCACCAGTGTTGCGGTGCGGCGGGGCGCCTACCTGCGCGGCTACGCGCATGCGTTCATCAACATGTTTGCACCGCATCTGTCGCGCGACACGGTGTCCACGGCGCTGGCCGAGGCATCGAACCGGGCGGTCGTGGAGGCGTGATCTGTCCGGCGGTCAGGCAAGCGGCGTTGAAACGATCGTTTGTCTGACGAGTCTGCCGGGGGTCATAAGCAGACCCTTCGGTCGCGGGCCGGGCCCTCTGGCGCCCGTTGCCGCCCCTTCGTCGCACGACTCTTTCCTCGCGTCACGCTCCGGCGTACAGTCCACTCGACGCGGCCCTCTGGTTTAGCCCGATGCACGGGGCCGCCTGTGCTGCAGTGCATCACAGAATGACACGCGGCTGGCTGGAACCAAGGGAGGGAGAGACCCCATGCGCATGTCGTGCGCGGTGCCGTCACGGCTCAATATCCTGGCACGAGACCTGCTGTTCGTGCTCTGCATGAACACGGTGATCGCGGTCAGCCTGAATTACGGGTTCCAGACCGGCGGCTCGCTGGTGCAGAACTTTGTCTATAGCCAGTTGATCGGGCTGGCCATCTGGGTACTCATCGATATTCCGCGCGTGCTGATCTGGTGGAACGACCGGCCGCGCCGCTGGCCGTTCATGTGCCTGGCCGTGGTGGCCGTGCCGCTGGGCGTGGTGGCCGGAAGCTGGGCCACGCGCGTGGTGCTGAACCTGCCGGTGAAAGACGCCGCCGCCACGGGCGACATGCTGCGCATGTGCCTGATCGTCGGCATGCTGGCATCGGCGAGCATGATCTATTTCTACTGGTCGCGCGAGAAGCTGGCCTACCTCGAACGGCAGGCCGCGCTCGACGCCCTGCAGCGCGAGGAAGCCGAGAAACAGCTCGTGCGCGCCCAGTTGATGGCGCTGCAGGCGCAGATCGAACCCCACTTCCTGTTCAACTCGCTGGCCAACCTCGACGGTCTGATCGCCACCGATCCGCGCGCAGCACGCCAGTTGCTGCAGCGGCTGATCGGATTCCTGCGCATGTCGCTGTCACACACCCGTGCCGAGCATTGCACGCTGGCGCAGGAGTTCGAACTGCTGCGCAGCTATCTCGATATCCAGGGCATGCGCTTCGGTGCGCGGCTCGACTATCGTATCGACCTGCCGCCGGCATTGGCCGATGCCGAGATTCCGCCGATGCTGATCCAGCCGCTGGTGGAGAACGCGGTGACGCATGGGATCGAGCCCTGCATGCGTGGCGGCAACATCGTGCTGTCCGCCCGTGAAGCCGGGGAGGGCAACCTGGAGGTGGTGATTTCGGACACTGGTGTGGGCTTTACGCATAGCCAGGGCAGCAAGGGTGGTTCTGGCCTTGGCCTGACTCATGTGCGCGAACGCCTGGCGCGGATCTTTGGTGCCGCGGCGACCATGCAGATGGAAGAGAACACGCCGCGCGGCGTGGTGGTGCGGCTGACGCTGCCGCTCACACGCAGCGCAGAGCCGACCATTGCCCCGATGCGCGCCACGCATGCGGGTCGTGCTGCCGCACCCACCGGTGCGACGCCGGCCACGCCCTGATCGTCCCCTTCGATTTCGCCCCCTTTTTGTCCATGTCCCCGACCCTGCTGATCGCCGACGACGAATTGCTGCTCGCCCGTGTCCTCGAGGCCGAACTGAAAGCCCTGTGGCCTGACGCCACGATCTCCGCCGTGGTGCACGACGGCGTGTCCGCCCTCGACGCCGCGCGCGAGCACCAACCCGATGTAGCCTTCCTCGATATCCGCATGCCGGGCATGAGCGGCATGGACGTGGCCCGCGAATTGATCGAGTTCGACCGCCCGCCGCTGGTGGTCTTCGTCACCGCGTACGACCAGTTTGCGCTCGAAGCATTTGAACGTGCTGCGGTGGACTACGTACTCAAGCCGGTGCAGCACGAGCGGCTGGAAGCCACGGTGGATCGGCTCAAGGCAAGGCTGGCCGCCAAGGCGGTTGAAGAAGACGAGGAGGCTTCGACCACCGACATCGGCACGATGGTCGATGCGGACCGGCTCGCGCAACTGTTACATCGGCTGGAATCGCTGGAGCGTCCCGCTGCGGCACGTGGCCAGTACCTGCGGTTCATCAAGGCGCTGGTGGGGCAGGAGGTACGCATCATTCCGGTGGACGAAGTGGTCTACCTCGCCGCCACCGACAAGTACGTCAATGTGGTATCCACCAGCGGCGAAGCACTGATCCGCACGAGCCTGCGTGAACTCACGCAGCAGCTTGATCCGGACCGCTTCTGGCAGATCCATCGTGGAACGGTGGTGAACATCGATTGCGTGGCGAGCGCGGTGAATCAGTCGCTGGGACGGCTGTCGCTGAAACTGCGTGATCGACCGGAATCGCTGCCGGTGGCGCGGCAGTATGCGCATTTGTTCAAGCAGATGTAGGGATGTTTATTTTGCCTCTGGGTGTTCTCCCCTCTCCCTCCGGGAGAGGGGAGCTAAAATCCCACCATCCATCCACCCAGGAAGCCTCCATGCCCCGCGTATTCGTCTACGGCACGCTCCGTGCCGGCGAGGTCAACGATCTGAATCGTGCTGCCGAACGCCACGGCATCGAACCCCCGACCTTGCTCGGTACGGGCAGCGTGGCAGGGCGGCTCCATGACTTCGGCACCTATCCCGGTCTCGTGCTTGATCCTGTCGCTGGCCCGGTCTTCGGTGACATCTACGACATCCCCGAAACGCTGCTGCCCGTACTCGACGAAATCGAAGAGGTGTATCCCGGTCAGGCCACGCTGTTCATCCGCGAATCTCGCGTGGTGAAGCTGAACGGCGTCGCCACCGACTGCCTGCTGTATCCCGTAGCCGAGTCCGCCGTAGCCGGCCTCGCGCGTATCGACAGCGGCGACTGGGTGGCTTACCGACAGGCACGCGACACGTCCGCAGCCGCAGCCTGAAACTTCCTCGTTTCAAACGCCGGTGCACACGTTGCAGCGGCGTTAGCATGGCTCCCGACATTCCTTTCCGTCGAGACCATGGCCTTCATCCCCATCCGTTTCCGCATCGATACCGGCACCCTCCGTCTGGAGGCTTCGGCCTGGGGCGATCCCGCGCAGCCGGTGGTCGTGCTGGTCCACGGCTATCCGGACAACCGCCATGTCTGGCAGGCTGTGGCGCAGGAGCTGGCCGCGCGCTTTCATGTGATTGCCTATGACGTGCGCGGCGCCGGTGCATCGGATGCACCGCCGAACGTCGCCGACTATCGGCTGGAGCGGCTGGCCGACGATTTCATCGCGGTGATCGATGCCGTCTCGCCCAATCGCCCGGTGCATCTGGTCGGGCACGACTGGGGATCGATCCAGGGCTGGGAGTTCGTGACCGATCCGCGACTGTACGGGCGCATCGCGTCGTTCACCTCATGTTCGGGGCCGAGTCTCGATTACGCGGCGCAGTCGCTGCGGCAAGGCGGGCGCCGCCAAAAGGGCCAATGGACGGCCACCCTGCGGCAGGCGCTGGCGTCCTGGTACATCGTTTTCTTCCATATTCCGAAGCTGCCCGAATGGCACTGGCGGCTCTGGCTCGGCCGCCACTGGCCCACGTGGCTACGCATGACCGAAGGGCTCCACACTGCCGCCAACCCCACGCAGACCGCCGATGGGGTGCAGGGCCTGCGCCTGTATCGCGCCAATTTCCGCGCGCGGCTGCGCGCGCCGAGGGATCGCCGGCCGCATGCGCCGATCCAGGTCATCGTGCCCACGCGGGACCGTTACGTCAGACCCGCATTGACCGAGGATCTTGGGCGATGGGTCGCGCAACTGTGGCGCCGCCAGATCGACGCCCACCACTGGCTCCCCCTGGCTCAACCGCAGCGCATGGCGGCCATGGTGGGGGAGTTCGTTGACCATATCGGCGGCGCGCCGGCATCCCCCGCACTGGAGCGCGCCCGCGTGACCTCTGAGGCTGCCAAAATTTCATGATGTGGAATGATGTTTTGGTCTGCAGGAATACATGGGTGCGTAGCACAAGCGCCATTTCTCATCATGAAAGAGCGCTTGCCGCATCGTGAAATTACATCGGTAAGTCGTTGAATCTACGCAGTTATTTTCCCTGTGCGAAAACGCACGGGAGGCTTGTTGCGACGCGGAAGCCTTCCCTACACTCTTATATAAGACACATGACCTGAGACGCCGCAAACGATGGCGCCAGGGTCGTCCCCCAGGAGAGTGAACATGACGTCGTCGCGCCAACAACAGATCGAAGCCCTGCAGAAGGATTGGGACACGAACCCGCGCTGGAAGGGTGTGCAACGTCATTTCACTGCCGAGGACGTGGTGCGACTGCGCGGCTCCGTCCAGATCGAGCACACGCTGGCCCGCCGTGGTGCCGAAAAACTCTGGCACTTGCTGAATACCGAACCGTTCGTCAATACGCTCGGCGCGCTCACCGGTAATCAGGCCATGCAGCAGGTGAAGGCGGGTCTCAAGGCCATCTACCTGTCGGGCTGGCAAGTGGCTGGCGACGCCAATCTCGCTGGCGAGATGTATCCCGACCAGTCGCTGTATCCGGCCAACTCGGTGCCGATGGTCGTCAAGCGCATCAACAACACGTTCCAGCGCGCCGATCAAATTCAGTGGAGCGAAGGCAAGGGCGACACCGATTTCTTTGCGCCGATCGTGGCCGATGCCGAAGCCGGTTTCGGCGGGGTGCTCAACGCGTTCGAACTGATGAAGTCGATGATCGAAGCCGGCGCGGCAGGCGTCCACTTCGAAGATCAACTGGCGTCGGTGAAGAAGTGCGGCCACATGGGCGGCAAGGTGCTGGTGCCCACCCGCGAAGCCGTGGCCAAGCTGACCGCCGCGCGACTGGCTGCCGATGTCTCGGGCGTGCCGACCCTCGTCATTGCCCGTACCGATGCCGAGGCGGCCGATCTGCTGACCTCGGACGTGGACGAGCGCGACCAGCCGTTCCTGACCGGCGAGCGCACCGTGGAAGGGTTCTACCGCACCAGGCCGGGTATCGATCAGTCGATCGCCCGCGCGCTGGCCTACGCCGAAGTGGCGGACCTCGTCTGGTGCGAAACCGGCAAGCCAGACCTGGAGTTCGCCAAGAAATTTGCCGATGCGGTGCATGCGAAATTCCCGGGCAAGATGCTGGCCTACAACTGCTCGCCGTCGTTCAACTGGAAGAAGAACCTCGACGATGCCACCATCGCCAAGTTCCAGCGCGAACTGGGTGCGATGGGCTACAAGTTCCAGTTCATCACGCTGGCTGGCTTCCACTCGCTGAACTACTCGATGTTCAATCTGGCGTACGGCTACGCCCGCCACCAGATGTCGGCGTTCGTGGAGTTGCAGGAGTCGGAATTCGCCGCCGCCGAGAAGGGCTTCACCGCCGTCAAGCACCAGCGCGAAGTGGGCACCGGTTACTTCGACGCCGTGACGCAGACCATCGAAGGCGGCCAGTCATCGACCACCGCATTGAAGGGATCGACCGAGGACGAGCAGTTCTTTGAAGACAAGAAGGTGGCCTGACGAATTAGGCAGGAAGGCAGGGAGAGGAAGGGGAAAGCAGGAGAGAGAAGGGTAATTCGGGAAGCGGCGCGCGACCATCGTGCCGCTTGGTTTGGCCCCGCGTCGGCAACCCCGACGCGGGTTTTTTACGAGACATCATAAAAACGATGCTGGCGTCGTTGCCGTTGCCGCTGCCGCGCCGTACCGTTTGTACTGTCTGCGGCAGCGGCGCCTAGCCAGCACCGCTGCGCTTCGTTTTTCTGATGTCTCGTGAAGCGTGCAGTTACCGATAAACAATCACTGGAATATCCGTATGCGTCAGGACTTTCTGGGTCTCGCTGCCGAGCAGCAGGCCCGATAGCCCGCGCCGGCCGTGCGACGCCATGAAGATCACGTCGCAGCCATGACGCTCCGCCGCGTCGATGATGCCGAGGTAGGGCACTGCGAAGGTGCTCATGTCGGCGTCGAAGGGCAGGCCATCGGCCACGGCGGCGCTTTCGATTTCCTTCAGGTAGAGCCGTGCCTGGTTCTCGATGCGTTCCTTGAACGCTTGCGGGGCCTCGACCACGATCTCGCTGAAGGGCGTATACGGATACTCCTCCAGGCAGACGTAGGCGGTAACGCGTGCGCCAATGGCCTTGGCCAGTTCCAGGCCACCGTCGATGGCTTTTTTCGACAGTTCCGAACCGTCGGTGGGTAACAGGATGTGCTTGAACATACCGGACCTCCTTGCGCGAGTGGACGGGGAAGCAGGCGATCAGTGCGTGCCTGTGTGATTCGATTGTAGTCAGTGTGCAGTCTGCGTCATTGCCATTTATCAAGAAAATGCGATTGCGCACGCATTTAAAACGTGGTTCAGGCAACCACCGCGTGCACTTCGGCGGCGGCACTGGTCGGCGCCTGTTCCGCGCGGCGCCAGTAGGCGGGGTTGCCGTAGGTGTTCTTGAGATGGTCGATGAACAGACGCACGCGCAGCGGCAGGTGCTTGCGCTGCGGGAAGACGGCGTGGATGCCGATGGGTGGCGCCTGGAATTCGTCGAGCACGGTCACGAGGTGGCCGCTGACGATTTCCTGGCCAACTTCCCACCAGGAGCGCCACGCCAGACCGTGGCCCTGCAGGCACCAGGCGTGAAGCACGGCGCCGTCGGTGCATTCCATGGTTCCGCCCACCTTGACGGTGACGGCGCGGCCATCCTGCTGGAAGACCCAGCCGCGCTGCACGTTGGCGCTGGCGCCGAAGGCCAGGCAGTTGTGGCGCGACAGGTCTTCGGGCAGTTGCGGCGTGCCAGCGCGGGCCAGATATTCGGGCGAGGCCACCACGACGCGGCGGTTCTCGGCCAGCCGGATGGAGACGAGGCTGGAATCGGGCAGGTCGCCGAGGCGGATGGCGCAGTCGAACCCTTCGTTGACGAGGTCGACCACGCGGTCGGAAAGATCGAGCGTCAGGGTGACGTCCGGGTGGGATTCGATGAACAGCGGCACCAGCGGCGCCACGTGCTTGCGGCCGAAGCCCGCCGGAGCCGTCACGCGCAGGTGGCCACTGGCCTTGACGCCACCGGCCGAGACGCTGGCCTCGGCATTGTGCAGGTCGTTCAGGATGCGTTGGCAGTCTTCGAGGAAGGCCGAGCCTTCGAAGGTGAGCGTGATCTTGCGGGTGGTGCGGACCAGAAGCTTGACGCCGAGACGCTCTTCGAGCGCGTCGATGCGGCGGCCGATGATCGCTGGTGCCACGCCTTCGGCGGCAGCGGCGGCAGAGAGGCTGCCACGTGACGCTACCGATACAAAAGTCTCGAGCTGCTTGAAATGATCCACGATTGTTAGCTCGCTGATATACGAGTCTTGATGAGGATGGCCAAGATTAGTAGCGGAAAAGTAAAAGATCAAGTGACCCGGTCCGACTTTGCCGCACTGCAGCGTCTCTCTACAATGCACTGCATTCAAACGTGTACAGGCTGACTCAGTCCTTCGATGAACAAGATTCGCGCAGTCGTTTTCGATGCCTACGGCACGCTGTTCGACGTGTATTCCGTCACGGCGCGCGCGGAGCAACTGTTCCCGGGCAAGGGCGAGGCCCTGGCGCTGCTTTGGCGCGAACGGCAGATCGACTACACGCGCCTGCGTTCGCTGGCCGCACCGGACGGGGCGCGTTACAAGCCGTTCTGGGACATCACGATCGACGCGTTGCGCTATGCGGCGGATCGGCTGGGCTTGAAGCTCGACGAGGCCACCGAGGCGCAGATGCTCAAGGAGTACGCATGCCTCTCGGCATTCCCCGAGAATCTGAGCGTGCTCAAGCGCCTGCGCCGTGCGGAGCTGCCGCTGGGCATCCTGTCCAACGGCAATCCGCAGATGCTCGACATCGCGGTCAAGAGCGCAGGTATGCACGGCTTGTTCGACCACGTGCTGTCGGTGGATGCGGTGCGCCAGTACAAGACCGCGCCGGCAGCGTATGCGCTCGGTCCGCAGGCATTCAACCTGCCGGCCAGCGAGATTTTGTTTGTGTCGTCGAACTGCTGGGACGCATGCGGCGCCACCTGGTTTGGCTACACCACTTTCTGGATTAACCGTGCCGGACACCCGGCGGAGCGCCTCGACGTGGCGCCCACCGGCACCGGGCACGACATGAACGACCTGCTCGACTTTGTCACTGCCGCTGGCGTGACGGTCTGAGCCAGGCCAACCCTCGATCACCATCGCATACAGGAGAAGACTGATGGCTATCACGCTGCCCGCGGGCATGAAGATTACCGGCGAGATCCTGCCGGCCTACGAAGACATCCTCACGCCGGAAGCCCTGGCCCTGGTGGACAAGCTGCACCGCGCCTTCGAGCCGCGCCGCCAGGAACTGCTGGCTGCGCGCGTCGAGCGCGCCAAGCGCCTCGATGCCGGCGAAATCCCCGACTTCCTGCCGGAAACGAAGAACATCCGTGAAGGCGACTGGCAAGTGGCCCCGGTGCCGCCGGCACTGGAATGCCGCCGCGTGGAAATCACGGGTCCGGTCGAAGCCAAGATGGTGATCAACGCCTTCAACTCGGGCGCTGACAGCTACATGACCGACTTCGAGGATTCGAACACCCCGAACTGGCACAACCAGATGCAGGGTCAGGTCAACCTGAAGGCTGCCGTGCGCCGCACGCTGACGCTGGACAGCAACGGCAAGCACTACAAGCTGAACGACAAGATCGCCACGCTGCAAGTGCGTCCGCGCGGCTGGCACCTGGAAGAGAAGCACGTCACCATCGACGGCAAGCGCATCTCGGGCGGCATCTTCGACTTCGCGCTGTTCCTGTTCCACAACGCGAAGGAGCAGCTCGCACGCGGCGATGGCCCGTTCTTCTACCTGCCGAAGATGGAAAGCCATCTGGAAGCCCGCCTCTGGAACGACATCTTCGTGATGGCGCAGAAGGAAGTGGGTCTGCCGCAAGGTACGGTCAAGGCCACGGTGCTGATCGAAACGATCCTGGCCGCGTTCGAAATGGAAGAAATCCTGTACGAACTGCGCGACCACAGCGCTGGCCTGAACGCTGGCCGTTGGGACTACATCTTCTCGTGCATCAAGAAGTTCAAGGTGGACAAGAACTTCTGCCTGGCCGACCGCGCCAAGGTGACGATGACCGCGCCGTTCATGCGCTCGTACGCACTGCTGCTGCTGAAGACCTGCCACAAGCGCGGTGCACCGGCCATCGGCGGCATGAGCGCGCTGATCCCGATCAAGAACGATCCGGAGAAGAACGCCATCGCCATGGAAGGCATCATCAGCGACAAGCGTCGCGATGCCACGGACGGCTACGACGGCGGCTGGGTGGCTCACCCGGGCCTGGTGGCACCGGCCATGAAGGAGTTCGTGGATGTGCTGGGTGACAAGCCCAACCAGTTCGGCAAGCAACGCATGGACGTGGAAGTGAAGGCGGCAGACCTGCTGAACTTCCAGCCCGAAACGCCGATCACCGAGCACGGCCTGCGCATGAACATCAACGTGGGCATCCATTACCTGGGCGCCTGGCTGGCCGGTAACGGCTGCGTGCCGATCCACAACCTGATGGAAGACGCCGCTACCGCAGAGATCTCGCGCTCGCAGGTGTGGCAGTGGATCCGCTCGCCGAAGGGCAAGCTCGAAGATGGCCGCAAGGTCACCGCCGAACTGGTGCGCGCGCTGATTCCGGAAGAACTGGCAAAGGTCAAGGAAGTGGCCGGCACCGGCCCCACCTACGACCGCGCCGCCCAGATCTTCGAACAGATGTCGACGTCGGAAGATTTTGCAGAGTTCCTGACGCTGCCGCTGTACGAAGAGGTCTGATCGACAATCTCTGTCGGTTTGCTCCCCTCTCCCGCTTGCGGGAGAGGGGCAGGGGGTGAGGGCAAGCGGTACAACTTGCGATGTGGTCGGCAAGCAGACCCTCCAGCCCTCTCCTGCAACCCCTCTCCCATTTCATGGGAGAGGGGAGCCAGACAGCCCAACCGCCACCACATCCCCCGCTCGAAACCCGCATAATACGGAGAACTACGATTTGGGAGAGTGAAGTTGCGTTTCGAGCATCTGGTTGAGATCAATGACCCCAACAACCCTGGCCTGGAGCCGCTCTCGGCGGATCAACTCTGGCAGGGGCTTGTGCTGCGGGCCGAATCGCCCGAGCTGTTCGTGCTGGGCCTGGACCGCGCGGAAGTCACCGAGCGGGGCGAAGGCTGGATCGAGCGCGTGCTGCATTTCGGCCAGGCCAATATTCGCGACCGCGTGGTATTCGAGCCGCGCCGCATGGTGCGTTACGAAACCAAGCCCACCGCCGAACACGCAGGCGGTTCGCTCTCGATGATCATCGAAACCCCGACGCCCGTCGCGTTGCTGGTGCGCTTCATCTACGAAACGACCATGCCCAATGTGGATGCCATGGGCGACGACCGCTACGCCGAGATCGTGAAGTCTGCCTATCACGAGGCCGACCTCGACACCGTTCGCAAGATTCGCGAGATTGCCGCCACGGGGCAACTCGGGTGAGCGGCCCATCCACTGCGCCGGCACGTACCGGCAGCGGGGATGCAAACGGAGGAGGGAGCGGCGGCATGGGTGGTGAATCCGAGCCGCCACGCGGCGGACCCACGCGCGCCGAGCTGCGCGCCCGCTATGGTCCGCGCCTGCGTTGGCTGATCCTGATGACGTTGATGCTCGGCACGATGTCTTCCATCGTGTCGTCGACCATCGTCAACGTCGCCATTCCCGACCTCAGCCGACATTTCACGCTGGGGCAGGAGCGCGCCCAGTGGGTGGCCGCCAGCTTCATGATTGCCATGACGCTGTCGATGCTGCTGACGCCGTGGCTGCTGAATCGCTACGGCCTGCGCCGCACGTTCATCGGCACGCTGATCCTGCTCGGCGCCGGGGGCCTGATCGGCGGATTCTCTCCGACCTTCGGTGTCATGCTGGCGATGCGCGTGGCCGAGGGCATCGCAGCCGGCATTCTTCAGCCGCTGCCCAATATTTTCATCCTGCGCTTCTTCGAGGAACGCGAGCAAGGCAAGGCGCTGTCGCTATTCGGCTTCGGCGTGGTGCTGGCGCCGGCCATCGGGCCTAGCCTGGGCGGCT
This sequence comes from Cupriavidus sp. 2SB, assembly GCF_005503625.1. Taxonomy (GTDB): domain Bacteria; phylum Pseudomonadota; class Gammaproteobacteria; order Burkholderiales; family Burkholderiaceae; genus Cupriavidus. The sequence goes on from NZ_SCMX01000008.1 coordinate 106,538, forward strand.
TCCTCGTAGAACTGTTCGGCTGGCGCTCGATCTTCTTCGTGGTGGTGCCGCTGACACTGGCCGGCCTCTGGATGGCGCGGCGTTACATGGCCGTGGACTCGTCGATGATGGGCGAGCGCAAGCCGCTGGACTGGCGAGGGCTGGCGCTGGTCGGCGTGGCGACGGTCAGCCTGCTCAACGGCGTGGTGGAACTGCGCAATGACCTGACGGCGGGCCTGATGCTGTCCGGCTTCGGCGTGGTGATGTTGGTCGGCTTCGTGGCGTGGCAACTGCGCGCACCGGATCCACTGATGAACATGCGGCTCTACAGCTATCGCCAGTTCTCGGCCGGCGCCGTGGTGGCGTTTATCTACGGGGCGGGGCTGTTCGGCTCGACGTACCTGCTGCCGGTCTACATGCAGACCGCGCTGGCCTATACGCCTTCTGCGGCAGGTCTGGTGCTGATGCCCGCGGGCATTGCGCTGGCCGTGACCATTGCCATTGCGGGCCGGCTGACCAACCGCATCCTGCCGCATCGGCAGGTCTCGTTCGGACTGGCGCTGCTCGCGGGTTCGTTCCTGCTGATGGCGACCGGATCGCTGGCCACGCCTTACGTGCTGCTGGTGCTGTATGCGGTGATTGGGCGAATCGGGCTGGGGTGCATCCTGCCTTCGCTGACACTCGGGTCGATGCGCGGCGTGGATTTCTCGCTGATTGCGCAGGGATCGAGCTGCATCAACTTCGTGCGGCAACTGGGCGGTGCCATCGGCGTGAGCCTGGCCGGGGTAGGGCTGCAATGGCGCCTGGGCCACCACGGCGCCGATCTGACGGCCGGCGGCGGTGCGGCCGCCGAAGCGGCCCGTATTCATGCCTTCGACGAGACCTTCCTGGCGGTAGGACTCGTCATTGCCACGGCGATTCTCGCGGCGTGGCGAATCAGGCCAAAACCCGCGCTGGGTGAGGGCGGGTCGACGGCTTAACTTTCCTTGCCAGCCAGCAGGTCTCCAACCAGTTCGACGTACTTCTGCCTGGCGTCATCCTGGCTGGTGCCCTTCAGGGCTTCCCACGCCTCGAATTTGTAGCGGCCAACGAAATCGGTCATGCCCGGCTTGTCGCCGTGCGCATCGCCCTCGGCACCTTGCTTGTACAGCGCGTACAGGCGCAGCAGCGTCATGTTGTTGGGACGCTCGGACAGCGTCTTGACGTCGAGTTGGGCCTGGTCGAAACGGGCTTGCAGGTCGCTCATGGGGGTCTCCAGTTAGGGGTATCGATAGCAGTGGCCGATGATATCGCCAAGCCGCGCCCGTTTCAGACAAGAAAATAAGAGGGAGGCTTCGGTTCTGAAGGCGGCGATGTGCGGATCGGCGCGGTGGCAAGGATCTCGCGGAACACGCGCCTGCCTCCCATGCAGCTTCCCCCCGACAGCGATTACAATCGCTGCCATGTCCTGGATCCTTGCTGTAGAGACCTCCACAGAGTGGTGTTCCGTCGCTCTCGGGCGCGCCGCCGCTGACGGCGCCCTCGAGTGTTTTTCCCGTCATGAGCACACCGGCGCGCGCTCGTCGTCGCGGGTGTTGCCGGCTGCCGCCGAGGTGCTGGCCGAGGCTGGTATCAAGCTGGCCGACTGTGCCGCGATTGCCTTTGGCGCCGGCCCCGGCTCGTTCACTGGCCTGCGTACCGCTTGTGGCGTGGCGCAAGGGCTGGCCTTCGGTGCCGAACTGCCCGTGATTCCCGTCAACGTCCTGATGGCGTGTGCCGAAAGTGCGCGTGGCGCCATGCCGATGCCGGCTGATGTCTCGGTCCTCGTGGCGCTCGATGCGCGCATGGACGAAGCCTATTCGGCGTGTTTCCAGTGGAAGGCGGGCGAATGGTCGATGACGGGTGCCATGGGTGTGGGCGCGCCGGAAGCTATCGTGCGGCCCGACGGCGAGTTCTGGCTGGCCGGTAACGGTGCGGCCGTGTTCGGCGAGCGGCTTGACGTGGCCGCGCAGGCCAGCCGCGTGTTGCCCGAGGCCATGCCCGACGCGCGGGCCATGGTAGCCATCGGCCTGCGGGCGCTCGCCCGGGGCGAGACCATCGACGCGGCCGAGGCCATGCCGATCTACGTGCGCGACAAGGTGGCCCAGACGATCGCCGAGCGCGCGGTCGTGGCTGCCGAGAAAGCCGAAAAGCTCAAGGCCGCCCAAGCGGCCGGAGGAGGCGCACCATGAGCGCCGCGATGCTGCCCGATCCGGCGGATCGTCCGCTGCAGCCGTCATGGCCGACGATTCCCGCCATGCCGACGCTTTCTCCCGGCTGGGCGCTGGACCACATGACCGCGCGCGACCTGCAAGCCGTGGCCGAGATCGAACTGCGCGCTTACTCCCATCCGTGGACACGCGGGAATTTTGAGAATTCTCTCAAGGCGGGCCACCGCGGGCTGACGCTACGCGACCCTTCGAATACGCTGGTCGGCTACGCGATGCTGATGCCGGTGGTCGACGAGATGCATCTGCTGAACATCACCGTCGATCCCGCCCGCCAACGCCAGGGCCTGGGCCGGCTGCTGCTGGCCATCGCGCTGGCCACCACGCACGACAGCAATCTCCATACGATGCTGCTCGAAGTGCGGCCGTCGAATCTCGGCGCGCTGGCGCTCTACGTGGAAGCCGGTTTCGTCGAGATCGGGCGCCGCAAGGGGTACTACCCGGCCACGGCGCTGGGCCGCGAGGATGCACTGGTGCTGCGCCGCATGTGGTCGGAAGGCGCGGAAGGAGAGTCGGCATGACGCGCCGCGCGCTGTTCCTCGAAGCGCTGGGCATCCCTGTGGAATGGGTGCCACGCAATGCCGTGTCCGCAACGGAAGCCGACAGCGAGACCGTTGTCGAAGCCGATGTGGTGCTGCCTGAGCTGCCACCCCAAGTGATTGTCCGCGAGACCGTGGCGGTAATGGCAGCCGCCGATCTCGCGCGCGATGCCGTCCTCGATGCCCCAATCGATACCGCCCCGGAACCCGCCGACCTCGCCGAAACCATCGAGGCGTTCGATGCCCCCGGCGAAGCAGCGCCGCGTCCGGTACGACAACCTTCCGCCGACCCGCAAGCCCAGACCGATCGAGAAGCCGCCATCGCCGCGATGGACTGGCCCGCGCTGGCCGAGAGCGTGGCCAACTGCACGGCCTGCGGGCTGTGCAACACGCGCACCAACACCGTGTTTGGCGTGGGGGACCAGCAGGCCGAGTGGATGTTCGTTGGCGAGGCGCCTGGCGAGAACGAGGATCTGCAGGGCGAGCCGTTCGTCGGCCAGGCGGGCAAGCTGCTCGACAACATGCTCGGCGCGCTGGGACTGGCGCGCGACCGCAACGTCTACATCGCCAACGTGCTCAAGTGCCGGCCGCCCGGCAACCGCAATCCCGAGCCGGACGAGGTGGCCCTCTGCGAGCCGCACCTGAAGCGCCAGATCGCGTTGCTCAAGCCGAAGGTGATCGTCGTGCTGGGACGCTTTGCCGCGCAGACTTTGCTGCGGTCGGATACGCCGATCGGCAAGCTGCGAAACACCGTCTACGCCTATGAAGGCATCCCGGTCGTGGTGACCTATCACCCGGCCTATCTGCTACGCACATTGACCGACAAGGCTCGCGCCTGGGAGGACCTGTGCCTGGCCCGCGAGGTACACCATCGTGCGGGAGCTCAAGCCTGATCTCGTGCAACCGGGCACGCCGGGCGGCACCGTGCCGACCGGTGCCGATGCACGCGTGCCGCTCTGGCGCACCGCCCCGTCGCAGCGTACGCGAGACCTGGCGTGGTGTACGTTATCGCCGCCGCTGTTGTCGGCGCTACCTGATGAATACCATCGCGAAGTTGCCCGGCTGGCGCAGTGGCCGGCTGGAGCTCGCGCAGCCTGGCAGGCATGGCTCGGTTATGCCGATCCCGGTACGCTCCCCGAGACCATCGCAGAACTGAGCGGGCACCCTGACCCCACGGGCAGCCGCAGCCTCCGGCTGGGCCGGCATGCCGAGCGGTTGCTGCATTTCGCGCTTCAGCACGCACCGGGCATGACGCTGATGTCGGCCAATGTGCCGATCCGCCGTGCCAACGGGCATGGCATCCAGACCCTTGGCGAACTCGACCTGATCTGGCGGGACCCTGCACAGGACCAGGTCGTGCATTGGGAGATGGCAGCCAAGTTCTACCTGATGGTCGATGGCGTGGCGGACCGTCGCGCGTTCGTGGGGCCGAACTTGGTAGACCGTCTGGGCGACAAACTCGATCACATCGTGCGGCGTCAGTTGCCGCTGGGCCGGACAACCGAGGCCGAGGCGCTGGTCGGTGCTCCCGTGAACCGTAGCGAAATCTATCTGCTGGGCTGGCTGTTCTATCGCGACGGGGTGCTGCCGCCGGGACTCGCATCGCTCGGAATTGCGCCCGATCATCTGCATGGCTGGTGGTCCACGCTCGATGCCTGGTATGCGCGCGCCGCCGCGCAGGATCATGGCACCACCCGCTGGTGCCGCCTGCCGCGCGTGGACTGGCTGTGTGGGGCACGTGTGAGCGAGGCTGGCACCGAGGACGCCGCCACGTTGCGCGACACGCTGGCGCGGCGCTTTGCCGATCCGGAGCAGGTGTGGCGCCGCGAGGCGCCAGTGATGATCTGCGAACTGGAACCGGCGGTGAACGAGCCTGGCGTCTGGGTGGAGCGGTCGCGCGGATTTGTCGTGCCGCCAGATTGGGAGGCGAGGGCGGCGCTGCGAGCCACCCGTCCATAGAAAAAGCCGCCTGGGCAGATGCTGCAGGCGGCTTTTTTGTTGCTGACCAACGCAAGCGGCGTGGTCAGTGATGCTTGTCTTCGCCGATCATCGCCAGCGAGTTGTAGACCTTCACGTTGTGCTTGTGCAGGCGCATCACCAGCGCCATGGTCGCGCAGATGAACAACCCCAGCGCCACGATGACGAAGCCGATCGGCACATTGAGCTTGATCAACAGTGCGTACAGGCACAGCATCAGCAGCACCGACACGTTCTCATTGAAATTCTGTACGGCAATCGAATGGCCGGCGGACAGCAGCACGTGTCCGCGGTGTTGCAGCAGCGCGTTCATCGGCACCACGAAGTAGCCCGACATGGCACCCACGATGGCCAGGAATACGTAGGCGATGGCCATGTGTAGCGGCATCGCCATGCCCAGCACGTCAAGCGTGACGGCCGGCATGGTGTCCTTGGTATAGAACGCCATCAGCATGACGGTGGCGCCCATGGCCACCCCGAACGGCAGTACTGACAGCGAGCGGCGCAGCGGAATGCGTGCGGCAGCCGCGATGGCACCCACGGCCACACCCACGGCCACCACGGCCTGCAGCAGTGCGCCCTGCGAGAGATTCAGGCCCAGCGACTTCTCGGCCCACTTGAGCACGATGAACTGCAGCGTGGCGCCCACGCCCCAGAACAGCGTGGTCACGGCCAGCGAGATCTGGCCCAGCTTGTCGCGCCACAAGGCGATAAAGCAGTCGCCGAACTCGGCAATCAGCTTGATGGGGTTCTTTTCCTGCTGGGGATAGCGGGCGCCGGTGTCCGGAATGAAGAAGTTGAAGACCGCCGCGATCAGATAGAAGAACATGATCACCACCATCGCCGCTTCGGCGGGGGTGGTGATGCCGGTGTCGATGAAGGGGAGGTCCCAGCTCAGCAGGATAGACGACAGGTGGACCGAGATCAGCGCGCCGCCCACGACGGTGCCGAGAATGATCGAGCCGACCGTGAGGCCCTCGATCCAGCCGTTGGCCATCACGAGTTTTTCGGGGGGGAGCAGTTCGGTGAGGATGCCGTACTTGGCGGGTGAGTATGCCGCCGCGCCGAATCCGACGATGCCATAGGCCAGCAGCGGATGCAGTCCGAACATCATGATGGCGCAGCCGACGATCTTGATCGAGTTGGTGATCAGCATCACCTTGCCCTTGGGCATCGAATCGGCAAAGGCGCCCACGAATGCAGCCAGCACCACATAGGACAACACGAAGAACAGCTTGAGCAGCGGGGTCATCCACTGCGGGGAATGCAACTCGGTGAGAAGGGCAATGGCTGCGATGAGCAAGGCATTGTCGGCCAGCGACGAGAAAAACTGCGCGGCCATGATTGTGTAGAAACCCTTCTTCATACCTTGAACTTTGTCTCCATCGCGGATATCCGTGTGGACGGGCAAAAGCGCGCCGGCCGGCAGCGCCACAGCTTGCAGGGAACCTGTCGCGCCGGCCTTGTCAAACTGGGTCGGCGGCTTGGTCCGCACGCGTCGTGCAGCTTGCCTCACAGTCATTGACATATTGCATCTCTTTCAAAACATGGCCGGAGCGTCCGGCTTTATATCACGAAACAACGACATTTCAGCACATTGCGGGACGCGTATTGGACAGTACATCCACGGATGGTTTCCCCGACGCGAGGTTCCCGATGTGTTCAAATATCGCCTGCGCTACGTGGCCACGGCTGCGCGGTCCTGCACCTCCGGAGCGTCCGGAATGCCTGCCGCTGCACGGTGCCAGCCTCAGTAACGCCCCATTCCGCCAGGATGCCGACCGGGTTTCCCCGATCGGCGGCCGGCAAAGTGCTACATCCATGCCAAGACCCATTCACGCCGTCATCCACCAGCCAGCGCTGGCCAACAACCTCGAAGTGGTGCGCCGCCATGCGCCCAACTCCCGCGTATGGGCCGTGGTCAAGGCCAATGCCTACGGGCACGGCATCCGCCGCGCCTTCGCGGGCCTGAAAGGCACCGACGGCTTCGGCCTGCTCGACCTCAACGAAGCCGTTTTGCTGCGCGAACTCGGCTGGCAGGGACCCATCCTGCTTCTGGAGGGATTCTTCCAGCCGCAAGATGTTCCCCTGATCGAGCAATACCGCCTGACCACTGCCGTGCATTGCGAGGAACAATTGCGGATGCTGGAGCAGGCCCGGCCCAAGGGGCCGCTGGCCATCCAACTCAAGCTGAACACCGGGATGAACCGCCTTGGCTTCCGGCCGGCGCAGTACCGTGCCGCCTGGGAGCGGGCGCGGACAATGTCTTTTTTGGGAAGTATCGATCACATGACGCATTTCTCGGACGCGGACAGCCCGCGCGGGATTGCGCACCAGATCGAAGCATTCGAGGCCGCCACGGCCAACCTGCCGGGCGAGGCGTCGCTGTCCAACTCTGCAGCGGTGCTGTGGCACCCATCGGCGCACCGCAACTGGGTGCGCCCTGGCGTGATCCTGTATGGCGCGTCGCCAACCGGTCTGTCGGCCGATATCGCCGAGACGGGTTTGCAGCCGGCCATGTCGCTGCATAGCGAACTGATCGGCATCCAGGATTTGCAGCCCGGCGATACGGTTGGCTACGGTTCGATGTTCACGGCGGACCGCGCGATGCGGATTGGCGTGGTGGCCTGTGGCTATGCCGATGGCTATCCGCGCCACGCGTCCGGCTGGGGCGAGCGACGTGCGCCAGTGCTGGTAGATGGTGTGCGCACGGAACTTGTGGGCCGGGTGTCGATGGACATGATCTGCGTGGACCTCACGCCTTGCCCCAAGGCAAAGGTCGGCGCGCCGGTCACGCTCTGGGGCCACGGCCTGCCGATCGACGATGTGGCCGCCGCTGCGGGCACCGTCGGGTACGAACTCATGTGCGCACTCGCGCTGCGGGTGCCGACCACGGTGGCCATGCTGACCACCGCCGATCCTGTCAGCCACGGCTGATCCCGTACCGTCCCGCCTCCTTTCGTATCGATTTGCAGATGGCAAAAGCGAAGACCGTTTATAGCTGTACCGAGTGCGGCGGCACCACGCCGCGCTGGGCGGGCCAGTGCCCGCAGTGCAATGCGTGGAACACGCTCGTGGAGAGCGTGGCCGAGACAGGTTCCTCGACCGCGCGGCGTTTCCAGCCGCTGGCAGCATCGGCCGTGGTGCGCAAGCTCAGCGAGATCGAGGCAGCAGATGTGCCGCGTTTCTCATCGGGAATCGACGAGTTCGACCGCGTGCTCGGGGGCGGATTGGTCTCCGGCGGGGTGGTGCTGATCGGCGGTGATCCCGGCATTGGGAAGTCCACGCTGTTGCTGCAGGCGCTGGCCAACCTGTCGGCCAGCAAGCGCGTGCTGTATGTGAGCGGCGAGGAATCGGGCGCCCAGATCGCCTTGCGGGCGCAGCGGCTGGGCGTGGAAGCGGCGTCGCTGGGCCTGCTGGCCGAGATCCAGCTGGAGAAGATCCAGGCGGCGCTCGATGCCGACAAGCCTGATGTGGCCGTGATCGACTCCATCCAGACGCTGTACTCGGAGGCGCTGACCTCGGCGCCGGGCTCGGTGGCCCAGGTGCGCGAATGCGCGGCGCAACTGACGCGCATCGCCAAGAGCACGGGCATCACGATCATCCTCGTGGGGCACGTGACCAAGGAGGGCAGCCTGGCCGGCCCCCGCGTGCTGGAGCACATCGTCGATACGGTGTTGTACTTCGAGGGCGATACCCATTCGTCGCACCGGCTGATCCGTGCCTTCAAGAACCGGTTCGGCGCAGTCAACGAACTTGGCGTGTTTGCGATGACCGAGCGCGGACTGCGCGGCATCAGCAACCCGTCGGCGCTATTTTTGTCGCAGCATGAAGAGCAGGTGGCCGGCTCCTGCGTGCTGGTGACGCAGGAGGGTACGCGACCCTTGCTGGTGGAGGTGCAGGCGTTAGTGGATACGGCCAACGTGCCCAATCCGCGCCGGCTGGCCGTGGGCCTGGAGCAGAACCGGCTGGCGATGCTGCTGGCCGTGCTGCACCGTCACGCGGGCGTGGCGTGCTTCGACCAGGACGTATTCCTGAACGCGGTGGGCGGGGTCAAGATCACCGAGCCGGCAGCCGACCTGGCCGTGCTGCTGTCGATCCATTCGTCGATGCGCAACAAGCCACTGCCGCGCGGGCTGGTGGTGTTTGGCGAAGTGGGTCTGGCGGGTGAGATCCGGCCCAGCCCACGCGGTCAGGAGCGTCTCAAGGAAGCGGCGAAGCTGGGCTTTACGATGGCCGTGATTCCGAAAGCCAATGCCCCGAAGCAGCCGATCGAGGGGATCGAGGTGATCGCGGTGGACCGGCTGGAGCAGGCCATCGACCGGGTGCGGCATTTTGACTGAGTCTGTTTGCGCAGGGGTCAGGATCACCCGTTGAAAAATGGGTAATAATGCGCCTCGACGCCATTCCTGCTGCTAACTCATGCAAGCCAACTCCAGAGCTTATTTCCTGCTGATTGCCATCCTTTCCTTCGCGATGGTCGGCGCCGCACTCTATCTGCAGCATGTCGAGGGCTACCAGCCGTGCCCGCTCTGCGTCATGCAGCGTTTTGCTTTCGTAGGCATCGGCATCTTCTCGCTGCTGGCTGCTATCGCACAGAACATCCGCACGCTGTGGCAGGGGCTGGGCATGCTGTCCGGCGTGGCTGGCATCGCCGTGGCGGGATATCACGTGTCGCTGCTGCTGAATCCCAAGGCTTCGTGTGGCATCGACCCGCTGGAGAACTGGGTCAACCAACTGCCAACAGCCCGTCTGTTGCCGCAACTGTTCTACTCGGACGGCCTGTGCACCGCGCCGCTGCCCCCGCTGCTGGGTCTGTCGATCCCGGCGTGGTCATTGATCTGGCTGGTGATTCTGACGCTGACGCTGGCGGTGGGGTTGATTCGGCGGGAGAAGCATTATCGTTACTAAACTGCCACGGGTTTGCTCCCCTCTCCCTCTGGGAGAGGGGCGGGGGTGAGGGCAAGCGGTGCAACTTGCAACGAGGTCAGCAAGCAGAACCTCCGGCCCTCACCCCCAACCCCTCTCCCGCAGGCGGGAGAGGGGAGCCAGAACAGATTGAGCTGATCTAAGCAATCTGCTCAATCTGCTCCTGCAACTCCAGCCACCGCTCTTCAAGCTGATCCAGTTCGCCGGTCACCTCGCCCTGGCGTTTCAGCATCTCCATCAGCTTCGACTTGTTGGCCTCTTCATAGCTTGAAGAATCGGCCATGAACGCATCGATCACGGCCTTGTCGGCCTGCAGCGTCGACATGCGTTTCTCCACCTTTTCCAGTTCCTTGGTCAGCGGCTTGCGCAGGATCGACAGGCGTTGGCGTTCGTCGGCTTCGGCGCGACGCTGGTCCTTGCGATTGACGCTCGGCGTGCCATCGGTCGATTCCGACGCATGGCTGGCCACGGCGGCGTTGCGCTTGGCGGCGGCCTGTTGCAGCAGCCAGTCGCGGTAGTCGTCGAGGTCGCCGTCGAACGGACGGATCGTGCCGTCCGCCACCAGCATGAACTGGTCGGACGTGGCGCGCAGCAGGTGGCGATCGTGCGAGACCAGGATCAGCGTGCCTTCGAACTGGGCCAGTGCCATGGTCAGCGCTTCGCGGGTGTCGAGGTCCAGGTGGTTGGTCGGCTCGTCGAGCAACAGCAGATTGGGCTTTTGCCAGACGATCAGCGACAGGGCCAGTCGCGCCTTCTCGCCGCCCGAGAACGGTTCGATGGGCGACGTTGCCATGTCGCCCCGGAAGTTGAAGCTGCCGAGGAAGTCGCGCAGTTCCTGCTCGCGGACGTCGGGCGCCAGGCGGGCCAGATGCTGCAGCGGGGAATCATGGTCACGGAGGGTTTCGAGCTGATGCTGGGCGAAGTAGCCGATGACCAGGCCCTTGCCCAGCCGTACGGTGCCGTTCATCGGCGGCTGGGTGCCGGCCAGCGTCTTGACCAGTGTGGACTTGCCCTGGCCGTTGGCGCCGAGCAGGCCAATGCGCTGCCCGTTCTGGATCGACATCGCCAGCTTGTGCAAGATGGTGACGGGCGGCTCGGCCTCGGCGTAGCCGCAGTCCACACCTTCGAGCACCATCATCGGGTTCGGCGCCGAATCGGGCTCGCGGAACTCGAAGGCGAAGCCAGCGGCCACATGCACCGGCGCCAGGCGCTCCATCTTCTCCAAAGCCTTGACGCGGCTCTGCGCCTGCCGGGCCTTGGTGGCCTTGGCCTTGAAGCGCGTGATGAAAGACTCCAGATGCGCGATTTCCTTCTGCTGGCGCGAGTAGGCCGATTGCTGCTGGGCCATCTGCTGCAGCCGCATCGTCTCGAATTGCGTGTAATTGCCGCCGTAGCGCTTCAACTGCTGGTTCTCGATGTGCACCGTCACGGTGCAGATGGCATCGAGAAACTCGCGATCGTGCGAAATCATGACGAGCGTGCCCTGATAGCGTGCAAGCCAGTCTTCCAACCAGACGATGGCGTCGAGGTCCAGGTGGTTTGTCGGTTCGTCGAGCAGGAGCAGGTCCGAGGGGCACATCAGCGCCTGGGCCAGGTTCAGGCGCATGCGCCAGCCGCCGGAGAACGAGGCCACTGGCTGCGAGACCTGCGGCAGCGTGAAACCCAGCCCCAGCAACAGCGCCTCGGCTCGCGCAGCGGCGGTGTAGCCATCGGCATCGGCATAGGCCGCATGGGCTTCGCCTTCCGCCGATCCGTCGCCGCTGGCCTGCGCGGCGGCAATCTTCGCTTCGATATCGCGCAGGCGCGTGTCGCCATCGATCACGTACTCCACCGCAGTGCGTCCCACGGCAGGCGTTTCCTGCGCGACGTGGGCAATCCGCCATTGGGCCGGCACGAAGAGATCGCCGCCATCCGGGTGCAACTCGCCGCGCAGCATGGCGAACAGCGTGGATTTACCGCTGCCATTGGCGCCAACAAGGCCCACGCGCTCCCCGGGGTTGAGCGTGACGGTGGTGTGGTCGAACAGCACCTTGGTGCCGCGCTGGAGGACAAGCTGGTCGATTCGTATCACGGAGGGAAGCGGAAACGGGTTCTTTTGGCAGGCCGGCATTGTAGCGCGCCATGGGTTGCGGCTCTCCGAGGCTTACCGGGAGCTTTCATGTTTGCTGCCATGTATTGAGGGATTTCCCCTAATCCTGCACTTTCGTTCTGCCGGGCACAGCATTTGCGTGTAAATTTATTTACATAGATCGACGCACCGGGAAAGTGCCTTTTCATTGTGGCTCCCGGTTCATACAGAAAACCCTCGCTCAAGACATGTCCGACGGCCAGACGATTTCCGAACGCATTGCCCGCGCCATGCCCACACTGACGCCTGCACATCAGCGCATGGCGAACTACGTGCTGGACAACCTGTTCCGCGCCGCGACGATGCGTATCGACGAGTTCGCCACGGCCGTGGATGTCTCGGTGGCCACCGCCAACCGTTTCGCCAAGGCATTGGGCTTCGACGGCTATCCGCAGTTCCGCGCCGAGTTGGTGCGCGGTTTCGAAGCCACGCTGGCCCCGGTGGAGCGGCTGCGCGACGAACTGGCGCGTCCGACCACGGTGGGCGAGGTTTTCGCCGCTGCGCTGGAAGACGGCGCGCGCAACCTCGAACAGACACGCCGCAACCTCGACGCCGATGCCGTCGAGCGTGCCTGCGATGCGATCCTTGGCGCCCAGCGTGTCTACGTGATGGGCTTCGGCGCCAGTGGCTTCCTGTCCGGGCTGATGCAGCACGGGCTGGAAATGCACTGCCGCATGGTCACGTCGGTCTCCACCGTCGGTGGCGCCTCGCATGCGGCGCGGCAGTTGTTCAAGCTGACGCCCGAAGACCTGGTCATCGTGGTGGCGTTTCCGCGCTACGTGACCGACACGATGCTGCTGGCGCAGCGCGTCAAGGCACACGGCGGCCGGCTGCTGGCGCTGACCGATGGCCCGACATCGCCGCTGGCGCCGCTGGCCGATATCGCGCTCTACGCCAATGCCGGCAATCGCCTTTCCGCCAACTCCGACGCCACCGTGCTGGCGCTGATCGAGGCGCTGTGTGGCGCCGTGGCCTACCGTTCCGCGCGCTCCGTGAAGGCGGCGGCCGAGATGACCGAATTCCTGCTGCCGTGGCTGTACGGCGCGCCCGGTGCGCGCGATGGCCGCACTGCATCGAAAACCCAAGACTGAAGTAGAAGGACCTATGTCTCAAGCTGTTATTGCCATCCACGGCGGCGCCGGCACGATTACCCGTGCGGCCATGGACCCCCAGCGCGAACGCGAGTACACCGCGGCGCTGGAGCAGGTATTGCTGGCCGGCCAGCGCGTGCTGGCCGATGGCGGCAGTGCGCTCGACGCCGTGACCGAAGCCGTGCGGCTGCTCGAAGAGTGCCCGCTGTTCAATGCCGGCCGTGGCGCTGTGCTGACGCACGCCGGCACCTACGAACTCGATGCCTCGGTCATGGATGGCGCCACGCTGAACGCGGGTGCCGTGGCCTGCGTCAAGCGCCTGCGCAACCCGGTGCTGGCGGCGCGCGCGGTGCTGGAGCACAGCGAACACGTGTTGTTCGCGGCCGAAGGTGCCGAGGCGTTTGCCGAAGCGCAAGGCCTGGAACTCGTCTCGCCGGAATACTTCTTTACGCAGGCACGGCATGACCAGTGGCTGCGCGCCCGCGAAACCGCCGGCATGGCGCTGCTCGATCATGACGCGGCAACGCTGGCTGCGAAGGCGGCCCAGGCAGCTGATCCGCTCGACGCGGACAAGAAATTCGGTACGGTCGGTGCAGTGGCGTGCGATGCCAACGGCAACGTGGCGGCGGCTACCTCGACGGGCGGCGTGACCAACAAGCAGGTGGGCCGAGTGGGCGACACGCCGCTGCTGGGCGCTGGCTGCTATGCCGACGATTTCGCGGCGGTCTCCTGCACGGGCACCGGCGAGATGTTCATTCGTACTTCGGCGGCGTTCGATGTGTCGGCGCAGATGCGCTACGCGGGGCTGTCGCTGGAGGAATCGGCGCGGCGCGTGGTCATGGAAAAGCTGCCGGCCATTCAGGGCCGTGGCGGCCTGATCGCGGTGGATCGCGCGGGCAACGTTACGCTGCCTTTCAACACCGAAGGCATGTACCGCGGCGTGGCCCGCGTGGGTGAACCGGTCAACGTCTGGATTTACGGCTGATATGGCGAATACAGTTTCAAAGCAGGGCATTGTGCTGCCGCCCAATCGTGCGGTGGCGGTGGACAACCTGACCGTGCGATTTTCCACGTCGGAGCGGACGGTGGAGGCGGTGCGCAACTTGTCCTTCCACGTCGACCGTGGCGAGACGCTGGCCGTGGTCGGTGAATCGGGATCGGGCAAATCGGTCACGTCGCTGGCGCTGATGCGTCTGGTGGAGCACGGCGGCGGCAAGATCGCGGGCGGCAGCATGCTCCTGCGTCGCCGTAGCGGCGAGGTGCTGGATCTGGTCAACTCGTCCGAAGCGACGCTGCGCGGTGCGCGTGGTTCGGACATGGCGATGATTTTCCAGGAGCCGATGACGTCGCTGAACCCGGTGTTCCCGGTGGGCGAGCAGATCGCCGAATCGATCCGGCTGCACCAGGGCAAGTCCAAGTCCGCCGCGCGGGCCGAGGCATTGCGCATGCTCGAACTGGTGCGTATTCCCGAGGCGCGCCGCGTGCTGGACCGCTTCCCGCATCAACTTTCGGGCGGCATGCGTCAGCGCGTGATGATCGCCATGGCGCTGTCGTGCAAGCCGGCGCTGCTGATTGCCGATGAGCCGACCACCGCGCTGGACGTGACGATCCAGGCCGAAATCCTGCAACTGATCCGCAACCTGCAGTCCGAGATGGACATGGGCGTGGTCTTCATCACCCACGACATGGGCGTGGTGGCCGAAGTGGCGGACCGCGTGCTGGTGATGTTCCGTGGCGAGAAAGTGGAAGAGGGCACGTCCGACGATGTGTTCCACGCTCCGGCCCATCCATATACGCGCGCGCTGCTGTCGGCCGTGCCGAAGCTCGGCGCGATGTCGGGCACCGACCTGCCCGCGCGTTTCCCGCTGGTGCAGGTCAATGACGCGGCTGCGCCGGTCAAGGAACTGCCGCAGGACACGATTCCCGCCGGTGCCCAGCCGATCCTTCGCGTGAAGGATCTGGTCACGCGCTTCGACGTGCCGGGCGGCCTGTTCGGCAAGGTCACGCGCCGCGTGCATGCGGTGGAGCAGGTCAGCTTCGATCTCTATCCGGGCGAAACGCTCGCGCTGGTGGGCGAGTCGGGCTGCGGCAAGTCCACGACAGGCCGTTCGCTGCTGCGTCTGGTGGATGCGCAGAGCGGCACCATCGAATTCGCCGGCCAGAACATCAGCCAGATGCAGGGCCCGGCGTTGCAGGCACTGCGCCGCAATATCCAGTTCATCTTCCAGGACCCGTACGCATCGCTCGATCCGCGCGTGCCGGTGGGTTACTCGATCATGGAACCGCTGCTGGTGCACAAGGTAGCCAGCGGCAAGGAAGCCGAAGCCCGTGTGGCGTGGCTGCTGGAGAAGGTGGGTTTGACGGCGGCACATGCCTCGCGCTATCCGCACGAGTTCTCGGGCGGCCAGCGCCAGCGGATCTGTATCGCGCGCGCACTCGCACTGAATCCGAAAGTGGTGGTGGCCGATGAATCGGTTTCCGCGCTGGACGTATCGATCCAGGCGCAGATCGTCAACCTGATGCTCGACCTGCAGCGCGAGCTGGGCGTGGCCTTTCTGTTCATCTCGCATGACATGGCCGTGGTGGAGCGCGTCAGCCATCGCGTGGCGGTCATGTATCTGGGCCAGATCGTCGAGATCGGCCCGCGCCGCGCGATCTTCGAGAATCCGCAGCACCCGTACACGAAGAAGCTGATGTCTGCAGTACCCATCGCCGATCCGGCGCGCCGCCATCTGAAGCGCGAGCCGTTGTCCGATGAAATTCCCAGCCCGATCCGCGCGGTTGGCGACGAACCGGTGGTGCAGCCACTGGTAGCCGTTGCTGGCAGCGGGGCGCAAGGGCACTTTGTAGCCCGGCACGCCGTTGGCGGCGCCTATTGATTTGCAGTCCCTGAATTTCCCTAGAGGAGAAGAGATGTCGAAGGTTTCTTTCCGGCTGATGGCCGGTGCTGCCGCAGTGGGCGCGATGGGCATGATGGCCGCCGCGCCGGCCTTTGCCGCCAAGGATGCGGTGATGGCCGTGTATTCCACGTTCACCACGCTGGACCCGTACGATGCCAACGACACGCTGTCGCAGGCCGCTACCAAATCGTTCTACCAGGGCCTGTTCGGTTTCGACAAGGACCTGAAGCTCATCAACGTGCTGGCCGAAAGCTATGACGTGAGCAAGGACGGCCTGGTTTACACGTTCAAGCTCAAGAAGAACGTGAAGTTCCATGACGGCACCACGTTCGATGCCACCGCGGTCAAGGCCAACTTCGATCGCGTGACCGATCCGGCCAACAAGCTCAAGCGCTACACGCTGTTCAACCGCGTGGCCAAGACCGAAGTGGTGGATCAGTACACCGCTCGCGTGACGCTCAAGGAGCCGTTCTCGCCGTTCATCAACGTGCTGGCTCACCCGTCGGCGGTGATGATCAGCCCGACCGCGCTGAAGAAGTACGGCAAGGACATCGCCTTCAACCCGGTGGGTACGGGCCCGTTCGAGTTCGTCGAATGGAAGCAGACCGATTACCTGAAGGGCAAGAAATTCGCAGGCTACTGGAAGACCGGCTATCCGAAGATCGACACGATCACCTGGAAGCCCGTGGTGGACAACAACACGCGTTCGGCCGTGATGCAGACCGGCGAGGCTGACTTCGCGTTCAGCATCCCGTTCGAACAGGCTGCCGTGCTCAAGGCCAGCCCGAAGGTGGACCTGATCGACTCGCCGTCGATCATCCAGCGCTACCTGTCGTTCAACACCCAGGTCAAGCCGTTCAACGACCCGAAGGTGCGCCAGGCCATCAACTACGCGATCAACAAGGACGCGCTGGTCAAGGTGGCGTTCGCCGGCCATGCGATCCCGGCCGAGGGCGTGGTGCCCAAGGGCGTGGACTATGCCGAAAAGCTGGGCCCGTGGCCGTACAACCCGGCCAAGGCGCGCGAGCTGCTGAAGGAAGCCGGCTACCCGAACGGTTTCGAGACCACGCTGTGGTCGGCCTATAACCACACCACCGCGCAGAAGGTGATCCAGTTCGTGCAGCAGCAACTGCAGCAGGTTGGCATCAAGGCTCAGGTGCAGGCACTGGAAGCCGGCCAGCGCGTGGAGCGCGTGGAATCGGTGCAGAAGCCGGAAGACGCTGGCGTGCGCATGTACTACGTGGGCTGGTCGTCGTCGACCGGTGAATCGGACTGGGCGCTGCGTCCGCTGCTGGCCTCGGAATCGATGCCGCCCAAGCTGCTGAACACCGCGTACTACAAGAACGACCAGGTCGACGCCGACATCGCCGGCGCCCTGCGCACGACTGACCGCGCCGAGAAGTCGAAGCTGTACAAGGACGCGCAGGAACGCATCTGGAAGGACGCACCGTGGGCCTTCCTGGTGACCGAGAAAATCGTCTACGCACGCTCGAAGCGCCTGACCGGTGCCTTCGTGATGCCTGACGGCTCGTTCAACTTCGACGAGATCGATATCAAGCAGTAAGGAGTGGGTGGTTTTCTCCCGCTGTTGATTTTCTCCCCTCTCCCTCTGGGAGAGGGGCGGGGGTGAGGGCAGGCGGTGGTTGCGCGATATGCGTGATCGGTAGCGAAAGGCTTGCCCTCACCCCCAACCCCTCTCCCGCTCGCGGGAGAGGGGAGTAGTAAAGCGGTAGCAGTTTGCCGTTGCAGTAATAAGAGAAGTGGTAGCAGTACCCATAACAAGCTGTTGCTGTAAAGCGGTAAGCCGCGAGGCCGCCTGCCTGTGTATTGCGGGGTGAAAGGGCGGGCGGCCGCCGGCCTCAAATTTCTGTTTTCTGGTGTCAGATGCTGAATTATTTCCTCAAACGTTTCCTGGGCGTGATACCCACCATGCTGATCGTGGCGGTGTTGGTATTCCTGTTCGTCCACCTCTTGCCTGGCGATCCCGCACGGCTGGCTGCCGGCCCCGAGGCCGACCAGGCCACTGTGGAACTCGTCCGCAAGGATCTTGGACTCGACAAGCCCATGCACGAGCAGTTCGTGCATTTCTTCACGAATGCGTTGCGGGGGGAGTTCGGCACGTCGCTGCGCAGCAAGCGCCCCGTCTCCGAGGAGATCGGCGAACGCTTCCTGCCCACGCTTTACCTGACGCTGGCCTCGATGGTGTGGGCTGTCATCTTCGGCATGATCATCGGCATCACGTCGGCGGTGTGGCGTAACAAATGGCCGGACCGGTTGGGCATGACGCTGGCCGTCTCCGGTATCTCGTTCCCTGCCTTCGCGCTCGGCATGCTGCTGATGGAAGTGTTCTCGGTGCAACTGGGCTGGCTGCCGTCGATTGGCGCCGATACCTGGAAGCACTACATTCTGCCGTCGCTGACGCTGGGCGCCGCCGTGGCCGCCGTGATGGCGC
The DNA here is from genome assembly GCF_005503625.1 of Cupriavidus sp. 2SB. Taxonomy (GTDB): domain Bacteria; phylum Pseudomonadota; class Gammaproteobacteria; order Burkholderiales; family Burkholderiaceae; genus Cupriavidus. The sequence continues at coordinate 124,779 of NZ_SCMX01000008.1, forward strand.
GTTTCACGCGGGCTTCGTTCATCGAAGTGCTGCAGGAAGATTTTGTGCGCACCGCCCGTGCCAAGGGCGTGCGTGAAACCGTAGTGGTGGCCAAGCACACGCTGCGCAACGCCATGATTCCCGTGGTGACGATGATGGGCCTGCAGTTCGGCTTCCTGCTGGGCGGCTCGATCCTCGTGGAGAAGGTGTTCAACTGGCCGGGCCTGGGACGCCTGCTCGTGGACGCCGTGGAGATGCGCGACTATCCGGTCATCCAGGCCGAGGTCCTGCTGTTCTCGCTCGAATTCATCCTGATCAACCTGGTGGTGGACATGCTCTACACCGTGATCAACCCCACCATCCGCTACAAGTAAGGAGGCTGACATGACCGAGCTTTCCACGTCCGCCGCCGCACCGGTTTCCGCACCGGAAGCCGTACGTACCCCCTGGACCGAGTTCTGGCGCAAGTTCCGCCGCCAGCATCTGGCGCTGGGCGCGGGCGCCTTTGTACTGTTGCTGGTAGTGATTGCCGTGCTGGCACCGTACATTGCGCCGTTCGATCCCGAGAACTACTTCGACTACGATGCGCTGAACGCGGGCCCATCGATGGCGCACTGGATGGGTGTCGATTCGCTGGGCCGCGACATTTTCAGCCGCATCCTGGCAGGCACGCGCATCTCCCTGGCGGCCGGCTTCTTTTCCGTCATCATCGGCGCGATCATCGGCACGGTGCTCGGCCTGATGGCCGGCTACTACGAAGGCTGGTGGGATCGCATCGTCACGCGAATCTGCGACGTGCTGTTCGCTTTCCCCGGCATCCTGCTGGCGATTGCCATCGTGGCCATCCTGGGCAACGGCATGGTCAACGTGATCTTTGCCGTGGCGGTGTTCAGCGTGCCGGCGTTTGCGCGGCTCGTGCGCGGCAACACGCTGGTGCTCAAGCGCCTGACCTACGTGGAAGCTGCGCGCAGTATCGGCGCCTCGGACTTCACGATCCTGACGCGACATATCCTGCCCGGTACGGTCTCGTCGATCGTCGTGTACTTCTCGATGCGGATCGGTACGTCGATCATCACTGCCGCTGGCTTGTCGTTCCTCGGTCTCGGCGCGCAACCGCCTACGCCCGAATGGGGCGCGATGCTCAACGAAGCCCGTGCCGACATGGTCACCGCACCGCACGTTGCGATCTTCCCGAGCTTGGCCATCTTCCTGACCGTGCTCGCGTTCAACCTGCTTGGCGACGGTCTGCGCGATGCGCTGGACCCGAAGATCGATCGTCGCTGATTCCATGGCGGACGTTCCCAATGCGCCGGCTCCGGTAGTCGGCACGCTGCCCGCCGGGCCGCGCAACGCGATCACCGATGTAGCCGGCATCACGGTCGGGCACTGCACGCTGGCCGATGGCGCATGCCAGACCGGCGTGACCGTGATCCGTCCGCACGCGGGCGACGTGTACCGCGACAAGGTGCCGGCAGCGGCTACGGTGCTCAACGGTTTCGGCAAAAGCATCGGACTGGTGCAGGTGGACGAACTGGGTGTGCTGGAAACACCGCTGGCGCTGACCAACACGTTCTCGGTAGGCGCGCTGGCGCAGGCGCAGATCCGCGCCGCCATCGCGGCCAATCCCGAGATCGGCCGCGCGTGGCCCACGGTCAATCCGCTGGTCTTCGAATGCAATGATGGTTACCTGAACGATATCCAGGCCATGGCCGTGCTGGCGTCGCACTATGACGCGGCGCTTGCGGCGGCTGGGCAGGACGTGGAGCAGGGCGCAGTCGGGGCGGGGCGCGGGATGTCGTCGTTCGGGGCCAAGGGCGGCATCGGCACTGCATCGCGCATGGCCAGCGGCTATTCCGTCGGCGCACTGGTGCTGTCGAACTTTGGTACGCCGGATTCGCTGATCCTCGCGGGCCGTCCGCTTGGCGCGGTGCTCGAGAAGACATTGAAGCAACTGGCCGAACCCGAGAAGGGTTCGATCATCATGATCGTGGCCACCGATGCACCGCTCGACGCGAGGCAGTTGCGCCGCCTCTCGATGCGCGCCGGCACCGGGCTGGCGCGTACTGGTTCGGTCTACGGACACGGCTCGGGAGATATCGCGCTGGCATTCACCACGGCCTATACCGTTCCGCACGCTGCCGATGCACCGATGCCTGCCATGTCGATGGTGCATGAATCGAAACTCGATCCGCTGTTCCGCGCGGCCGCCGATAGCGTGGAGCAGGCCATCGTTCATGCACTGTGGCATGCCGAGACCGTACAGGGCCGCGATGGCCATATCCGCCGCGCACTGCGCGACATCCTGCAAGACCTGAACGCATGAAGATCCTGATTTCCGCCGATATCGAGGGCGTGGCTGGCGTGTTCCATCCGGAGCAGACGCGCGCTGGCAACGGCGAATACGAACGCGCCCGCGCATGGATGACCGGCGAGGCCAATGCCGCCGTGCAGGGCGCATTCGCCGGCGGTGCCACCGAAGTCCTCGTCAATGATTCGCATGGCGGCTTCCGTAACCTGCTGCCGGACCAGATCGATCCGCGCGCCCAACTCGTGCTCGGCAAGCCGCGTTACCTGAGCATGGTGGCTGGCGTGGAGCAGGATTGCGATGGCGTGTTCATGATCGGCTACCACGGCCGCGCGCAAAGCCGGGGCGTACTGGCCCACACGATCAACAGCGGCGCGTTTGCACGCGTCTGGTTCAACGGACTGGAACTGGGAGAGGCGGGCATTTATGCCGCCCTGGCAGGCGAGTTCGATGTGCCCGTACTGATGGCCAGCGGCGACGACGTGTTCATCGCCGAAACCCGCCCGCTGATGCCGTGGGTGCACTACGTACAGACCAAGACCGCCGGCGGGCAGGGCAGCGGCACATCGCTCTCACCCGCCGCCGCCCGCGAAGCGATCGCCGCCGCAGCCGAGACCGCCACACGCGCCGCCATCGCGCAACCCCAGGCGCGCTGCTTCGAACTGGCAGGCCCGATTACCTGCCGCCTGCAGACCCAGACCCCGGCCCACGCCGACCTGTTCTGCCAATGGCCCACCTTCGAACGCGTGGATGGCGTCACGCTAACCTTCACCGCCCCCAACGTGCAGGCCGCCGTGCGCATGCTGAACTGCTGCTCGGCGATGTCGTTCATGTTGAAGTAAATCGGTGCATGGGCCGAGGCATATCTAGTGCCTGGGCCTCATCGGCGAACACCACAAAAATACGAAATTCAACTGTATTTCGCTGCAGTTTGTGATGCGTTAGAAGAGGCCGTTTCAGCTATTTCATTTTCAGAAATTCCCCGGTAGCTTGCCGCGTTTGGATGTAGCTATCGAGGGATGTCATGACAACGGAAAGGCCGTTTTTCCTAACTGAAGCCGGTGGGCCCAAGCCACCAAGCGTGGTGTGGTGGGTCGCGTCGCTTCCGGTGTTTATTGCGGTTAACGCGGTAATCGTGCTGCTGATGTGGACGGCTGAACAACGAGTGGAAATGCCATGGTTGTGGCCCGGCACGCTGGGTGCGTCGGTGCTGGTCTGGCTGGGCCACTACGCCTTGCTGTGGCAAGACCATCGCAAGGCCAAAAGCGAGTTCGCCGAAGAATTGGCGGACCTTCGGGCGAAACGCGAGGAACCGGTCGAATCTTCTGCATCTATGCTCGCTATCATGGATGCAGCCTGCTGGACTGCCCTCGGTACCGAAGCGATAGCGGGGCAGATCGAGGGGGCCGGGGCGGCATTGCGGGTTCGAAAAATTGGTGTTGCTCCGGTGCGGCACACCCGTCTTGATCTCGCTGGAGAAGGTGGTCGGCTGGCGCGCATTCAGGCCATGCTTCCCATCGTGGTGGAGCGGATCGCAGACGCTGTGCGTCGGTTACCCGAGAGCCGGCAATTGGAGGTGCGTCTGATTGTCCCTTCGCCAACTCATCATGAAGTATTCCGACTTGCGTGGAACGCGTGCTGGCATGCGGCGGGCTTGCGGCCGGTGGAGGCAGAGATCGAGCCGTTGCCACACGGATCGATGACCTTGGATGGCTGGTTCGATGCTGACGGTGACGCTATGTCGGAGAAGTATGTGTTGCTCGTCGCCATTCAGCTTCATGAGGTGGAGATGGCGAACAGCGCCGAAGCTGTGGTCACGCTCCTGTTTGGCGAGATGCTGACCGCGATGCGGGATAACGTGGCGCCGCTCGCGCTTCTGCCTCCGATCGGTAATCCCGCTGTGGGAAATCTATCCGGCGCAGTGGGTGTCGCTTCGGCGTACAAGTCGCAGTATCTATGGGCGTATGGTTTGTCAGCGGACGACGAGCCCGCACTGCGCGCTGCTCGCAGACTTGATCGGATTGTTACGAAATTTAGGTCAGATCCCGTCAACATTCTCGATGTCGATGTGGCGCTGGGAAACGCCGGGGTGGCGGGGTTCTGGTTGACCATCGCCATGGCCGTGGCGCGTACGGTATCAACGGGTGAGTCGCAAGCGGTGGTGTCTCGGGAAGAGGAAGGATATCGGCTTGGTTCCGTATTTGGCTGCGGCAGCGGATCGCAACAGGAACCGAAGTAATACTGAGGTCGCCAGGCTCACGTCCCCGACGCGATTCGTCATGCCCATGCAGACCCCGAAAGCCTGACCCCTCGCGCAGCAATGGCGCCGACACCCGGCCCGACGCAGGTGGGCGGCCCCATCCGTTACCTGCTGCGGACAGAGGCGGGCCAGGGTCCGCTGGAGTTGCTGACGCTGCGCGGATTTGTATTGCCGACGCGCGTGTTTGCCACGCAATAACCGGAGAAACTGAGCGACCGTGGGACAATGGCGCCCGCCATCCTCAATTGCCACCCCACATGACCTCACCCCTGCCCGGGAGCTGGATTCCCGTTCGCAAGGATTTTGCCGATCCGACCACCACGCGTTGCCACGCACGCAGCGCGAAGGGCGGGCGGCATCACGGCTTTCCCGAGGGGCACGCGTGGATTCTGCGCGGGCCGGACGGCCACGAGTATCCCTTCGGTCTCGAATGCGCGCGGGCCGCGCTGGCGGTGCCGGCCACGCTCGACCAGATTCCCGACTTTACCGAGCGCGATGCCATCCAGCGCGTGGATGCGGCGTTCGCGACGCTGCCGCGCCGCAAGCCCACGGCGGCGGAGTTGGCGCTGGAACGGCGCAACGCCGCCACGCGCTATGTGGTGCTGCGGATGGACAAGGTAGCCGGCGTGCCGCGCGTGCAGCCGACCGTGAGGTTTGCGGCGCTCGAAGACCTGTATCAGCAGATCGTTGCCGGGCGTCCGCTGGAGCATGCGCAGGTGCAGCGCGTACTGGCTATCGAGCGCAGCGCGGCCACGCCGCCCAAGCTCAAGAGTGTGAACCTGCTCGACGTCTATACCGCGCACGTCAAGCTTGAATGGCTGATTGCCGCATCGAACCGTGTGGATCGCATACGTTTTCTGCGCAGCCTGCATGACTGGCTGGCCAGACATCTGGTGTTGTCCGCCGCGCAGATCGAGGCGGCCGGCATCGTCATGCATCCGCATGCATTCCGCTCGGCATGGCCCGACGATGGCGCGAAGGCCGAGAACGGCAACAAGACGAATGACCGGGGCAGGGGCGGAGCAAAGGAACTGTTCTAGCGCACGGCGGTCACCACATCGCACGCCGAATGGCGGTACATTGGCGGCATCCCCACTTGGCCCAGGCCCCGTCCCGCCATGCCAGCCAGTCCCGACGCATCCCTTGTTTCCCCTGTTTCTCAATATTTCGCGCGCTCGTACGCCGAGGCGAGAAAGAAGTTTCTGAATGCCGCCCACGCCTGCGGCGCCGCGCTGACCGAGTTTCCCCATCCCACCGAAATCGGCCATGAGGGCGAGGTACTGGCCATGGACGTGGCCTGGGTGGGCGATGCCGACGCGCCGCGCGTGCTGATGGTGACCTCTGGTACACATGGCGCGGAAGGGTTCTGCGGTGGCGGCGCGCAGGTGGCGCTGCTGGCCGATAGGGGGCTGCACGATGCGTGCCGCGCGGCAAATACCGCGCTGTTGCTGGTGCATGCGGTGAATCCGTACGGTTTCTCGCACTTGCGCCGCGTGAACGAGGACAACGTCGACCTCAATCGCAACTTCATGGATTTCGAGCAGCCATTGCCCGGCAATCCGGCCTATGCCGAGGTGGCGCCGCTGCTGCTGCCCCCGCAATGGCCGCCATCATGCGAAGACCACACGGCGCTGATGGCCACCGTGTCGCGCAAGGGCATGGCGTGGTATCAGGCGGCAGTCAGTGCGGGTCAATACCAGGACCCGGCAGGCATGTTCTTCGGCGGGCAGAAGGCAACGTGGAGCAACTACACGTTGCGGCGCATCCTGGCGCGCTTCGGCGCGGGGCGTCGGTCATTGCGCTGGATCGATGTACATACGGGACTCGGCCCGTGGGGCTATGGCGAGCCAATCTACATGGGCCCGGACGATGCGGGGCAGTTGCAGCGCACGCAGGCGATCTGGGGTAACGGCGTGACGTCGATCTACGATGGATCGTCAACATCCGCGAACCTGACCGGGCTGGCGTGGCTGGCGGTGCCGCAGACGCTGCCGGCGGTGGACTACGCTGGCGTGGCGCTGGAGTTCGGTACGCTGCCGCTGGCCGAGGTGCTTGACGCGCTGCGGGGCGATCACTGGCTTCATGTGCATCCGGAAGCCGACGAGAACCAGCGGGCGCTGATCCGGCGGGCAATGTGGCAGGCGTTCTACGGGGATGCCGATGACTGGCGCGAAGGTGTGGTGACGCAGGTTACCGACGCCGTGCACAAGGCGCTGCACGCGTAAGGTTGCGAGCGGGTTCACGCATCGGCGCCGCTTTCCTCAATCAGCCACTGGCGGAAGGCCCGCGCCGCGGCTGGCTCGGCGCGATCGCGCGGCCACACCGCGTAATAGCCGCCGCCCAGTGACGCACTGGCGTCGCAGGCGCGTACCAGCAGGCCCGTATCGAGGCACCGGTCGATCATATGGCGCCACGCCAGCACGATGCCCTGGCCTTCGATGGCCATTTGCACCAGCACCGGATAGGTGTTGGCCACGAGTTCGCGCTCGAAGCGCGTCTCGCGCAGGCCGTTGTGCGCGAACCAGGTCGGCCACGACATCCAGATGCGCTGCGCATCTTCCAGCACGAGCAGCGACTCCTTCGGCAGGTCGGCCGCGCGTAATTGGCGGCCTTCGAGATAGTGCGGCGCGCAGACCGGGAAGACCTCCTCGTCATACAGCCGTCGCGACGCCATGCCGCCTGGTGCTCCTTCGCGCAGGTAGTACAGGCCGATATCGAAATCGGTGCCCGATAGCGAAGCCAGGCTATCGTTGACCAACAGCCGCACGTGGAAGTCCGGATGCCGCGCCCGGAACGTTGCCAGCCGCGGTGTCAGCCACAGCACCGCTACGCCCGAGGAACACGCGACGGTCAGCTCGACCTGGCCCTTGCGCTTCATCACGTCCTCGGTGGCCTCCGCGCAGCCTACCAGCAGCCGCTGCACCTGCTCGGCGTATTGCTGCCCGCTGACGGTCAGTCGCAACGCACGCGGTTCGCGGATGAACAGCTTCTTGCCGAGGAATCGTTCGAGCTGCGCCACCTGGCGGCTGATCGCACTTTGCGTCAGATGGAGTTCGGAAGCAGCGCGGGTGAAACTGCCATGCCGCATCGCCGATTCGAAGGCAACGAGGCAGGCAAGCGGGGGAAGGGGGGTGA
>NZ_SCMX01000090.1 GCF_005503625.1 Cupriavidus sp. 2SB
GGTTGGAGGGGGAGGCGGGCGTGCCGGGAGCAATGCGGTAGTACTCTGGATCTCTCGACCTGCCCGCAGAAATCCCTTGCCGCAGTCGGAAGAGACGCGCGATTTCGCTTTTTGGCGATATCTGATACGCACACGCTCGCCTATAAGTCAGCAGGTGCTCCTACCCTGTGCAGCTTTCTGATATCCGACACGATGAAACGCGCGCTCAAGATCCTTCTTCCACTCTCGCTACTGGCCGCTTCCAGCTCGGCTTTCTCCGGAACCCTCAGATGCGGTGGAAATCTCGCCAGCATCGGCGATGGCAAGGCTGACATCCGGATCAAATGCGGAGCACCTATCGCCCAGTATTCGTCCTGCAAGCCGCTGGTAGTTACGCCGGAAGCGAACGGCCTTGTCGACAGCGCTTCGGCTGCGTGCGTCACCGTCGATGAATGGACATACGCCCCGGGGTCCGGGCAGTTCGTCACCACACTCGTATTCCAGCATGGCAAGCTGAATGCCATTCGGTATGGCGACCGGATTCCCTGAGGGCTGCCCCCTGCAAAGGAAGGGATCAAACTGACAGCCGCAAGTCCGTTAACGATGACGTACCTCAGAGAACCCTCATTGGACCCACGTCACGACGCCGCCATGCAGTTCCCAACACGCTACGCCCTTCTCGCCCTGACGCTTCTTCTTGCCAGTTGCGCAAGGCCTCCGCTTATCCCGCAGATCCCCGCATCCTCACGAATCTGCTGCAAGTCGTTTCAGGCGATGCAGACCGGCGACCTGAAATTCGAGGACACTACGTCCGTTTCCTTTGATGCCGAGACTTCGCCCGTGTTTCCGTTCCCGGAAGGGAACGGCGTCTTCGCGGCATACACATTGCCCCAGCAGTCCGACGGTGCTCTGCTTGAACTGCGCGCGTTCGTCAGTGGCGGTCCCGCGCTGACGACGATGACCATTGTCAGGGCGAATGCCTTGTTTCTCGATGCCGCGCGCAACCCGCTGCCTGGCCCGCGCGAAGCACCGTTGCGCACACGCCGAGGCATCCTTGCCTGGTCGATGTCGAAAATCGCGACCTATACGGTTCCCAACAGTGCGCGGTACGTCATCGTCTACTCGGGAAGTCCATACGCCGAACGCACAACATTCTCCTCGGAGAACGGCACGGAGTACGGCCTTCCGTATTCGTATTCCGGCAAGGTGGATGTCTCGCTGAGGAGTGCCAAATGAATACGGCAGACAAAAGTTGGTTCACTATGCCGGCGACAATCGCCGTCTTCACAATGTCCGCCTTATTGGCTGGTTGCGCCGACATTATCGAAGCGACAACAAAAGCCGATCCCGGGGGGGATGCCGCGCGCGTTCGCTTCCGGTTGGCGGAACCCGGCTTGGTGTATATCAGGGAAGCCTTTGCTACCCCATGCTTCTACTCGACCGATGCTACGACCGGCCGCATAGCCGACCTGAGCTACAACACGCAGGCCATCCGGTGGATTGTCGAGCAGAGACTCGACCGCATTGGCATGCCCGGCGGCGAAGCGTATTCGTCCATCTCTTACACGGAAGCACGCGTAAGGGCCGGCAAACCCGTCGCCATACGTCTCATGGAAATCGTGGGTAACGGCAATATTCCCCGCTATGCCCAATGGACGCTGACACTCGAACCCGGCAAGGATTACGAAATGCTGTTGAGCAAAGGACTGGGTTCCGTATCGATGTCGCAAATCGTCAGCGGTGAGGGAAAGAGCCAGTTGGTGCCGCTTGACAATGCAGTTCGGACACCTTACTGCCAAGGCCAGCGAAGCTGAAGATTTGGGCTAAGCACACACTCTCGCGCAAAAATCCAACAAAAAACCCCGCAGACGCTCACACGTCTGCGGGGTTTTCATCTTTCAGACCAGGGCTAAAACCTCAGCCCTCGATCCAATCGCTCAGAACGACACCGTATCTGCAACTTCCTTGAAGTCTTCGATCTGGTCGAAGTTCATGTACTTGTAGATCTTGTCGCCGTTGGCGGTCAGCACGCCCATGTCGGCCATGTACTCTTCCTTGGTCGGGATACGACCCAGGCGCGAGCAGATGGCGGCCAGTTCGGCGGAGCCCAGGTACACGTTCGTGTTCTTGCCCAGACGGTTCGGGAAGTTACGCGTGGACGTGGACATCACCGTGGCGCCTTCGCGCACTTGTGCCTGGTTGCCCATGCACAGCGAGCAGCCCGGCATTTCGGTACGTGCACCGGCGGTGCCGAACACGCCGTAGTGGCCTTCCTCGGTCAGTTGCTTCTGGTCCATCTTGGTCGGCGGGGCGACCCACAGCTTCACGGGGATGTCGCGCTTGCCTTCCAGCAGCTTCGATGCGGCGCGGAAGTGGCCGATGTTGGTCATGCACGAACCGATGAACACTTCGTCGATCACGGCGCCAGCCACGTCCGACAGCGTCTTCACGTCGTCCGGATCGTTCGGGCAGGCCACGATCGGCTCATGCACGTCGGCCAGATCGATTTCGATCACGGCAGCGTACTCGGCGTCGGCATCCGGTTGCAGCAGGTTCGGATCGGCCAGCCATGCTTCCATGGCCTGGATACGGCGCTGCAGGCTGCGCGGGTCCTGGTAGCCTTCGGCGATCATCCACTTCAGCAGCGTGATGTTGCTGTTGATGTATTCGATGATCGGTTCCTTGTTCAGGCGCACCGTGCAACCGGCGGCCGAACGTTCTGCCGAAGCGTCCGACAGCTCGAAAGCCTGTTCCACCTTCAGGTCAGGCAGGCCTTCGATTTCCAGGATGCGGCCCGAGAAGATGTTCTTCTTGCCTTGCTTGGCCACGGTCAGCATGTCCTGCTTGATCGCGTACAGCGGAATGGCGTTGACCAGATCGCGCAGCGTCACGCCGGGCTGCATCTTGCCCTTGAAGCGGACCAGCACCGATTCCGGCATGTCCAGCGGCATCACGCCGGTGGCTGCAGCAAAGGCCACCAGACCCGAACCTGCGGGGAAGCTGATACCGATCGGGAAGCGGGTGTGCGAATCGCCGCCGGTGCCCACGGTGTCGGGCAGCAGCATGCGGTTCAGCCACGAGTGGATCACGCCATCGCCCGGGCGCAGCGAGATGCCGCCACGGGTGCTGATGAATTGCGGCAGCGTGTGGTGTGTCTTCACGTCGACCGGCTTCGGATACGCGGCGGTGTGGCAGAACGACTGCATCACCAGATCGGCCGAGAAGCCCAGGCAGGCCAGGTCCTTCAGCTCGTCGCGCGTCATCGGGCCGGTGGTGTCCTGCGAGCCCACCGAAGTCATCTTCGGTTCGCAGTACGTACCCGGACGGATGCCGGTGCCTTCCGGCAGACCGCAGGCGCGGCCAACCATCTTCTGGGCCAGCGTGAAGCCGCGGCCGGTATCGGCCGGGTTTTGCGGCAGGCGGAACAGCGTCGACGGGGCCAGGCCCAGCGATTCGCGTGCCTTGGCGGTCAGGCCACGGCCTACGATCAGCGGAATACGGCCACCAGCGCGCACTTCGTCGAACAGCACGTCGGACTTGACCTTGAATTCGGCGATGACCTTGCCGTCCTTCAGTGCCTTGCCTTCGTAGGGGCGCAGTTCGACCACGTCACCCATTTCCATCTGCGACACGTCGAGTTCGATCGGCAGTGCGCCGGCGTCTTCCATCGTGTTGTAGAAGATCGGAGCAATCTTGCTGCCCAGGCACACGCCACCGAAGCGCTTGTTCGGCACGAACGGAATGTCTTCGCCCGTGAACCACAGCACCGAGTTGGTGGCCGACTTGCGGCTGGAACCCGTACCGACCACGTCACCGACGTAGGCCACCAGGTTGCCCTTCTCGGCCAGCGATTCGATGAACTTGATCGGGCCGCGCTTGCCGTCTTCTTCCGGCTGGAAGGCGGCGCCTTCGCGCTTGTTCTTCAGCATGGCCAGCGCGTGCATCGGAATGTCCGGGCGCGTGGTGGCATCGGGAGCGGGCGACAGATCGTCGGTGTTGGTTTCGCCCGGCACCTTGAATACGGTGATCGTCAGCGATTCCGGCAGCGCCGGACGGCTCGTGAACCACTCGGCGTCGGCCCAGCTTTGCAGCACGGACTTGGCATTGGCGTTGCCCTTGTCCGCCTTTTCCTTCACGTCATGGAAGGCATCGAACATCAGCAGCGTCTTCTTGAGCGCTTCGCCGGCAACGGCGCCCACTTCGGCGTCGTCCAGCAGTTCGATCAGCGGGGAGATGTTGTAGCCGCCCAGCATCGTGCCGAGCAGCTCGGTGGCGCGGGCGCGCGAGATCAGGGGGGTCTTTTCCGAACCCAGGGCCACGGCGGCCAGGTACGAAGCCTTGACCTTGGCGGCGTCATCCACGCCAGCCGGCACACGGTACGTGATCAGGTCCACCAGGGCCTGCTCCTCGCCCGCCGGCGGGTTCTTGATCAGTTCGATCAGCTCGGCAGTCTGCTTGGCGGTCAGCGGCAGAGGAGGAATGCCGAGCGCGGCGCGTTCGGCGACATGGGCGCGATAGGTATCAAGCATGGGAACCTGCTGTTAATTGGGGTTGTAACAGTACTGCTATGTCTCTTGTGGACCAGCGGCGCGAGTCCGCCAGTTGCGCGTGATTGTACTTCCAAGTGGGCGCCGAATCAAACGTCTTATATCTTATATAAGAGTTAAAAGAGACGATGCACGGCGCGGCAAGGGCTGGCGGGATGCCCTCCGCGCAACGCCTGCACGCAGCACTCTCGTCACGACACCCCCGCGATGCCTCCCCGTGCCGATGAAAGTGCCCAGTGAATTACTTTTAAGTCGACTTCGCGGCAGCGGCTTCACGCACGTCTTAAGTTCCGCGCGCGGTAATCGTTAACCATCTTGCAGGCGCAAATGGCGCGCCGTCGCGCCTCTGCGTCCGATGCCCGTTCAGCTCAAACGGCCAAGCTGAATGGGTTTCCCCCTTTTTATCGGCCCTTTGCTTGTCTGCGATTCGGGAAGAATGGCAGGCATTCCGACACAGGCATCTCATGGCGAACACGCTTTCCCCCTCCCAGAACGGCGGCACTTCCAGCAAGCGCGGCCGGCTGATGCTGATCGGCGGCGGCGTGCTGGTAGTGGCGCTGGCCGCTGGCGGCTTTTTCCTGGGCAGTGTCCTCAGCAACAATCGTCCGGCTGCGGCCCCGGCTGCGCCGGTGCTTCCGCCGCCGATCTTCGTGCCGCTGGATGCGTTCACCGTCAACCTGAAGAGCGACGATGGCGACCGCTTCCTGCACACCGGCCTGTCGCTGAAAGTGGCGGACGCGGAAACGCAGGCTCGCCTGGCGCAGTACCAGCCCGAAGCACGCAGCCGCATCCTGCTGCTGCTGTCGGCACGCCAGCCGGCTGACCTGGCCACCGTGGAAGGCAAGCGCAAGCTCGCCCAGGACGTGCAGGCTGCCATCAGCCAGCCGTTCGCACCGAGCCTGCCGCCCCAGAAGATCCTGGACGTCTTGTTTACATCGTTCGTGGTGCAGTAAGCCGCATCCTGCACCGCGAACCCAGAGCCAAAACCTTATGAAATTGTCCGCCGTCCCTCTCTCCCGCCGTCGTGTCATGCACGACGCCTGAAGCCGGACATGGATCGTTTCATTCTCACAGCCGTTCACGGGGCAGGACACTAGATGGCCTACGACAAGTTCCTCTCGCAGGACGAGGTAGACGAACTACTGAAGGGCGTTTCGGGTGAAACCGATGCGCCCGCGGCGGCGGCGCCAGCCGTCGAAGAAGGCGGTGTACGGCCGTACAACCTGGCCAACCAGGAACGTATCGTCCGTGGCCGCCTGCATACGCTCGAAATCATCAACGAGCGCTTTGCCCGCGCGCTGCGCACCGCGCTGTTCAACTTCATCCGCCGTGGCGCCGACATCTCGGTGGGCACGGTAAGGATCGAGAAGTACGGCGATTTCGTGCGCAACCTGCCCGTGCCGACCAACCTGAACCTGGTCCACATGAAGCCGCTGCGGGGTACCGCGCTGTTCGTGTACGACCCGAACCTCGTGTTCCTGGTGGTCGACAACCTGTTCGGTGGCGATGGCCGCTTCCACACCCGTGTGGAAGGCCGCGACTTCACGCAGACCGAGCAACGCATCATCCGCCGCATGCTGGACCTGACGCTGAACAGCTACAGCCAGGCATGGGGCACCGTGCATCCCATCGAGTTCGACTATGTCCGCTCGGAGATGCACACCAAGTTCGCCAACGTGGCTGGTCCGAACGACGCCGTGGTCACCACCGCGTTCCATATCGAACTGGGCGCCGTGGGCGGACAACTGCATATCTGCATTCCCTTCTCGATGATCGAACCGCTGCGCGATCTGCTGATGAATCCGCTGCAGGACGAAGTCGAGGTGGACAAGCGCTGGCTCGGCCAGCTTTCCAACCAGTTGCGTGCCGCCGAAGTGGATCTGGTGGCCGAGTTCGCACACATCCGCAGCACCGTGGCCGAGGTGCTGGCCATGCGCGAAGGCGACGTGTTGCCGATCGAACTGCCCGACAAGATTTTCGGCAAGGTCGACGGCGTGCCCGTCATGCAATGCGGCTTCGGCACGATGAACGGCCAGTACGCACTGCGCGTGGAACGAATGATCAACTACCAAGACAGCGATTCCAACAAGGAAACCGATCATGACTGACGGCACTCAGGACAAGCCGGTCGATCCGATGGACGACTGGGCCAGCGCCCTCGCGGAGCAGACCAGCGCCGAGCAGGCAACGCCTGCTGCCGCCCCCGCCGCCGCGGTGGCTACCCCGGCAGCTCCGGCCATGGCGCCGGCCGCACAGCCGATGGCAGGCGCCACGCCGGCCGCCTCGACCGTCTTCCCGCCGCTGGCGCAGGAAGCCACGAGCGGCTTCCACAACGACATCGGGATGATCCTCGATATCCCGGTGCAGCTGACCGTGGAACTGGGACGCACCAAGGTGCCCATCAAGAACCTGCTGCAACTGGCACAGGGTTCGGTGGTGGAGCTCGACGGCCTGGCCGGCGAGCCGATGGACGTGCTCGTGAATGGCTACCTCATCGCCCAGGGCGAAGTGGTGGTGGTGAACGACAAGTTCGGCATCCGCCTGACGGACATCATCACGCCGTCCGAACGTATCCGGAAGCTCAACAAATGACAGCCGCCTCGCGCCGGTTAGCAGCCACCGCGCGCATTGCCTCTGGTATTGCCGCAGGCATCGTCCTCATGGGCGTTGCCGTGACCGGCGCGCAGGCCGCTGACACCGTGCTCAGTACCGCACAGGCGGCTCCCCCCGCCAGCGGTGCTGCAGCCAGCAGCTATCTCGCGGCAAGCAGTGCCCCGGCCATCAGCAGTGGCGGCAGTCTCGTCCAGGCCGGGCTTGGATTGTTTGCCGTCATTGCCCTGATCCTTGGCATGGCCTGGCTGGCGCGTCGCGTCGGCCTTGTCCGCCACGGCGGTGGCAATGCATCGATCAAGGTCGTGAACAGCCTGATGCTGGGCGCGCGCCAGAAGATCGTGACCGTGGAAGTGGGCGACACCTGGCTCGTGCTCGGTGTCTCGCCCAACGAGATCCGCCCGCTTCATACGTTGCCGGCCCAGCCCGATTCCGGCGCGCCATCTTCCTCCGTTCCCCATCCCGCACAGCCCATGCAAGGCGGCTTTGGTGAACGGCTGATGCGCGCCATGCAGGAAAACCTCAAGAAATGAACACGCTGCGTGGCGCCGCTGTCGAGCGGCAACCGAAGCCCTTCGTGCGTCCGTCGCACCCGTCGCAGTCATGGCGTATGGCGGGAACCACCCTGCTGGCGCTGTTGCCGATGATGCTGTGGCTGGCGCCAGAGTCCGCGCTGGCCCAGTCGTTGCCCGGCATGACGAGCAAGCCGGCACCCGGTGGCGGCCAGACCTGGTCGCTCTCGATCCAGACGCTGGTCCTGCTGACCTCGCTGTCGTTCCTGCCGGCGGCCATGCTGATGATGACGGGGTTCACGCGCATCATCATCGTGCTCGGTTTGCTGCGCAATGCGATGGGCACGGCATCTTCTCCGCCTAATCAGGTTATCGTCGGCCTGTCGCTGTTCTTGACCTTTTTCGTGATGTCGCCGGTGTTCGACAAGGTCTACACCGACGCGTACAAGCCGCTCTCCGAAAACCGCATCAGCCTGGAAACCGCGGCCTCGCGCGCTGCCGTGCCGGTGCGTGCGTTCATGCTCAAGCAGACCCGCGAGAAGGATCTCGCACTGTTCGCGCAGATGGCGAAAATCCCGGAAATGCAGGGTCCGGACGACGTGCCGTTCTCGGTACTGGTGCCCGCCTTCGTCACCAGCGAACTGAAGACCGCGTTCCAGATCGGCTTCACGATCTTTATCCCGTTCCTCATCATCGACCTTGTCGTGGCCAGCGTGCTGATGGCGATGGGCATGATGATGGTGCCACCCGCCACCATTTCGCTGCCGTTCAAGCTGATGCTGTTCGTGCTGGTCGATGGGTGGCAACTGCTGCTGGGTTCCCTGGCGCAGAGCTTCATGAACTGAGCGGAGCCCGACATGACACCGGAAATGGTGATGACCATCGCCACGCAGGCGATGAAGATGACCCTGATGCTGTCGGCGCCGCTGCTGCTCGTGGCGCTGGCTGCCGGTCTCGTGGTGAGCCTGTTCCAGGCCGCCACGCAAATCAACGAAATGACGCTGACGTTCATCCCGAAGCTCGTCGCACTGTTCGTCACGATGGTGCTGGTGGGTCCGTGGATGATCAACACGTTCGTCGACTACATGCGCGAAGTGTTCCAGGGCATTCCTGCCCTCGCGCACTGATCGACGCTCTTACATTTTTCACGCCGTGCTGGATGTCTCCACCGATCAGCTCTACGGATGGATCGCCACATTCCTGTGGCCGATGTTCCGATTGCTCGCGCTGATCGCCACGGCGCCGATCTTCAGCGAATCCACCATTCCGCGCCGTGCCAAGATCCTGCTGGCTGCCGCGCTGTCTACCATCATCTCGCCGACCATCGGCGCCATTCCCACCGCGCCGGTGTACTCGTACGAGGGCCTGCTCGTCATCCTCAACGAGGTGGCCATCGGCATCGCCATGGGTTTCTCGATGCGGCTGGTGTTTGCCGCCGTGCAAGTGGCCGGTGAAGTGATCGGCCTGCAGATGGGCCTGTCGTTCGCGGCGTTCTACGACCGCTCTGCGGGCGGACAGACGATGGTGCTGTCGCGCTTTCTCAACATCGTGGCCACGCTGATGTTCCTGGCACTCGACGGACACCTGATGATGCTGGCCGCACTCGTCGATAGCTTCCAGGGTGTGCCCATCGCCGGTGTGCCGCTCTCCGGCCACGGATGGGGTGTGCTGGCGCGCGCCGGTTCGATGGTGTTTGCCACCGGCACGCTGTTGTCGCTGCCGATGATTGCCGCGCTGCTGACACTGAACCTTGCGATGGGTATCCTGAACCGCGCATCGCCGCAGCTCTCGATCTTTGCGGTGGGCTTCCCGGTGACGCTGCTCGGCGGCATGCTGGTGCTGATGCTGTGTATGCCGCAGATGGGCCTGTACATGCAGCACCTCGTCGATATCGGCCTGCGCACGGCAGGCTCGGTACTCGACCAGCTTGCGCCGAACTAGCGTCGATGTGGCGTTGCCCGGATCGAACGATCAGGGCAACGCACCCACCTGCCTGAGCATCGCGCGCGCGATCTCCTGCCTGCGCGCGCCAGCTTCGGGCTTCGACATGTCGAGGTTCAGCGCGAACACCCAGGTATTTTCGCCACGCGTGACCCAGCCCACCCACCAGCCCACGTCCGTCCCTGCGGTGCCGGAGGCGTCCCAACCCGTCTTCGCACGCAGCGTGTAGTCGGCCGTCTTCTCGATAGTGAGGATGTCGTCGAGTGCATCGAAGCTGCGCTCGGAGATCAACGGCACCTTGTGCGCCGCCACATCGCGCAGAAAATCGACCTGCTGGTTTGCGCTGATCTTGAGATGCCCGTTGAGCCAGAAGCGGTCCACGGGTCCTTCCACATCGGCATTGCCGAAATGCGCAGCCGTCAGGTACTTGCGATACTGTACAGTGCCTACGCGCCGTGCCAGCGCCTGATATGCGGGCACGCATGAGTTGGGCAGCGCCACGCGCAGCGCCACGTCGCCATTGCAAACCGCCGGCAGGATGGGCTTGCCGTGGTGCATCCACACCTTGCCGTCCCATGGCAGCTTGTCGTGATCCACGTCCGCCACGGCGCCGGTCTCCAGCCCGATCAGCGAGTTGAAGATCTTGAAGGTCGATGCCGGCGAATACTGCGTGGCGGCGCGCTTCGGGTTGTACGTCATGGTGCGCTGCTGGCGCACATCGTAGATCACCATCGTGCCATCGGCGCCAGCGGCATCGAACAACGGCTTGGCATCGAGCGTGCTTGCGGCTGGCGCTGCGGCGCGCGCGGCGCCGGCCAGCAGCAATGTCGTGGTGAGGAACAACCGGGCGATGCTGTGTCGCATAGGCATGTGCAGACCCCTTTCTGGTTTTTCATTGATGGGTTGGCGTCAGGCTGACGCATGGCAATCCAGGCCCGGATCGTGATGCGGAGCATAGGCAATGACCTCGTTCGCGCCAACCGCGCATGCTGTAACACGCGTAACATGCGGCATGCCCCCGACATCGATCTTCGTCGAACTCTCTGCGCCCTATCGTGTGGATGACCAGCCCGCGCGTTACCAGTCCGTCTGGATGCTCGCGCGCATCTGGCTCGCCGCATCGCGCGATCAGGAAGCGCTCAACGCCAATGTCGTCCGCACACGCTTTGCGGAAGCCGCCGACGTGCGCATGATCGTCTCGCGCGCCTTCGCCGATTTTTCGCGCTGGAGGATTCCAGTGGGATGGGGCAGCGATCGCACGCTCGGGATCTCCGCGTTGCCCACTTCGCATCGCAGTCGTGGACCGTTCTGGATGAGTGCTGCCACCGCGCGGCGCCTGCGTTTCACGGTCGAAGGCAAACCGTTGGGACCAGCGGGTGTGGCGCGTTGGCTGGGACAAACCCCGGAAGCCGGCAATGTCCCGTCGATCCCCGCCGAGGACGGCCTGCAGTATGCGATGCGCGACATGGCCTTCTGGCGCCATCTGACGCAGGCGATGCGCGGCGCGCAGGACGGCTTCGCCGGCACGCTCGATCACGGCGTGGCCGAATCGTTCCGCGCAGCGCAGCGCACCGCTGCCGATGATTTTCAGTTGGCGCTCTCCTTGCTCAAGGAAAGCCTGGCCTGGCGGCGCAGTGACCGACTGGATCGCAGCCGCGCAGCGTTGCGCCGCTTCCAGCGCATTGTGGTGGCAGGCGGCGTCAATGCCGCGCTGCCGACCTTCGCGGCCATGGCACACGTGGTGCGAGCGTGGGAGCACTATGCGCGCGCAGATCTCGACGCTGCACAACACGAACTCACCCGCCTGTCAGGCGACGCGGAACTGCGACCCGTGGTGCGCTACAACCCGCGCGTGCGATTCGAAACGCTCAACCTCGAAGCACTCGTGCAGAAGAGCCTGGCGCTGCGTCCGGATGGCGTGGGCACTCCGCAGCAGAAACAGCAAGCGGCGCGCCTGGCGATGGAAGGCTTCTCCGGCGCACTGCAGGCGGCATACGAAGCGGATTCGGTAGACGCCGTGCAGCACGCCGCCGCGAACATCGGCTGGTCGCTATGGTTGTTCTGGCAGTTCCGTCTCGTGGATGCATCGCGCGCGATGGTCGCTGGCGACGTGCAGCGTCAGGCCATGCGCTGGCTTGGATTGTCGGAATGGATCTGCGATCGATTCGGCGTAGGCGGTGGATCGGCCTGGAACACCATCTTCCTGTTACGGGTGGCACGCGGCCATCTGGAAGCCGATGCCTCGACATCGCTTGCGGCATTCCGTGCGCAACAACCGCTCACGGTGACTGCCGCCATCGATGCATTGCGTCCGTTCCATGCGCCGTTCGCACCAGCCAAGGGTTTTGTCCGTTGGTCATCAGTGGCCGCGTTCGCGCTGGAGGAGCACGATACGGGGCGCGTGCGTTACAACGCGCTGCAACTGTCGAACCTGTTGATGGAATCGGCGTGGTATCTCACGCACGAGCAGGGTGCGTCGGTGGATGCGTATGAAGCGGTGGAACGACTCAAGCAGCAGATCGGATCACTACGTGCAAGCGAGAAGGGGTTCTTTCACGCGGGGTTGAGGACGCTGCCACCGGAGTTGCGAGTGGGGATGTAGATCTCAACACGACCGCGAACCGTTGTTATGCGCTCCCCTCTCCCGCGAAAGTGGGAGAGGGGTGGGGGAGAGGGCTTGAGGGTCTGCTTGCCAGCCACATCGAAATTTTCACTGCTTGCCCTCACCCCCAGCCCCTCTCCCGCAAAGCGGGAGAGGGGAGCAAACCAAACGCGGGAGATAACGCGACTTATGCGTACGCCACATTGCCCCTGACAACCAACTGCCCCGGCGCACTCCGCACCACGCCGCCCGAAGGCACCTTGAAGAACGCCACCGCCTCTGTCAGCAACCGCCCCTGTTCCTCCAGTGATTTCGATGCCGTCGCAGCCTCGTGCACCAGCGACGCATTCTGCTGCGTGACCTGATCGATCTGGACGATGGCCTGGTTCACCTGTTCGATGCCTCGGTTCTGTTCGGCGGATGCCGCAGCGATTTCGTTGACGATGTTCGTCACGCGGGCCACGGCGTCGGTCACTTCGGCCATGGTCTGACCCGCTTCGCCGGCCAGTGTGGAGCCGGCCTGCACCTGTGCCACCGATGCCTCGATCAGTTCCTTGATTTCCTTGGCTGCGTTCGATGACCGCTGCGCCAGGCTGCGCACCTCGCTTGCCACGACAGCAAAGCCACGTCCCTGCTCGCCTGCGCGTGCCGCTTCCACTGCTGCGTTGAGCGCCAGGATATTGGTCTGGAACGCGATGCTCTCGATGATGCCGGTGATGTCCGCAATGCGGGCCGAACTGGCGCTGATGCCTTCCATCGTGTCCACCACGCGGCCCACGGTGCCGCTGCCCTGCTGCGCTACTTCCGCAGCGTTGCGCGCAAGCTCGCTGGCCTGGCGTGCGTTTTCGGTGTTGTGGCGCACGGTTGCGGTCAACTGCTCCATGCTGGCGGCGGTTTCTTCCAGCGATGCGGCCTGTTGCTCCGTGCGGCTCGACAGATCCATGTTGCCGTTGGCAATTTCGCCCGTCGCCACCTCGATGTTCGAACTGCTCGCACGCACGCGGCCCACCGTCTCCGTCAGCCGGTCGTTCATGTCGCGCAGCGCAGCCAGCAGGCGGCCGGTCTCATCTTTCGAATCGACGACAATCTGCGAGCCCAGTTCGCCACGTGCCACGGTGCGCGCCACTTCCACCGCACGCTGGATCGGCGCCGTGATCGCACGCGTCAGCAGCAAGCCGCCGATGATGGCGAACGCCACGGCAGCCACTGCCGCCAGGATCAGCATCAATCGCTGGCGGGTGTACTCATCGTTGATCTTCGCGACCATGTCCTTCTGACGATCGCGCGTAAATTCGGCGTAGTCCTGCGTCGCCTTGATCAGCGCGGCCAGCAGCGGGCGGCATTCTGCATTCATCTTGGCGATGGCCGCCTCGGTCTTCTTGTCGAGAGCCAGCCCCACGATATCCGTGGCCACCTTGCCATACTTGCCCTCGATGCGATCCATCTCGGCCACGAGATTGCGCGCGCCTTCGCTGACGCCACTGGCCTGGATCATCTGCTTGAGTTTGCCCAGGCGCTGCTGCACATCCTCATGCGCCTTGAGGACCTCGGTCTTTTCCAGATCGAGGTCGGCAGGCGTGGTCACCAATACAAGGTTGCGCGCGGCAATTGCGCGCTGGTCCACGGCGGCGCGCAGTTGAGACGCTACCTCGCCACGCGCGTTCAGGCCATGGATGTAGTTGTCGAAGCCGTCGATGGATTCGCCCAGCGCCTTCAGCGACAACCCAGACACTGCGAGTACTACGAGCGCAAGCGTGCCAAACCCCGCCAGCAGTCTGGTCTTGATAGACAGATCTCGGAATTTCACGGTTTTCCCCTCTGTTTCCCGATTTAATGGCCGACGGCAATGGCCAATGACGATCGCGCCACGATGTGTATCGCGGAGCAGGTATCGCTGGAGAGATCCCGTTCCTCTTTGATACTGGCGCGCCGTGCGCCGACAACATCTCAGACCGGCGCTGGCTGGCGTTCTTGACGCCATGCTCTAGATGTATGTCCGCAGGCTAACGGCATACCGCCTCTCCTTTAGTCCCCTCTCCCGAGGGGTCAGGGTGACAAAGTGTCATGAAATGTTCAGAAATGTATGGGCATGTTGCGCATGCCTCACGCCATGATCCTTTTTTAAATTGCATTTCATATGCATCTTTTCTAGAATCGAGTGCGTCCCACCCCCTCCGACTTGCCCCGCCAATCATGTCCGTCCTGCTGCAGATCTCCCCGCCTACCCCCTCGAACAGCTATCGCGGCCTGCCCGTACTGGCCCTTGGCTTCCGACCGTTCTATCTGCTGGCCGCCGCGTTTGGCGCACTTTCCGTTTTGGCATGGGTGGCGATGTACCTGGGCTGGTGGCAACCCGCCACGCAACCGTGGCTCGGCGCGATGCTCTGGCACGCCCATGAGATGGTGTTCGGATTCGCCGCCGCCGTTGTGGTGGGATTCCTCTTCACGGCGGGCAAGAACTGGACGGGATTGCAGACGCCGCAGGGCACATGGCTCGGCATCCTCGCAACGGTATGGCTGGCCGCACGCGTGCTGATGTGGACAGGTCCGGCGTGGGCCGCGATTGCAGTGGACATCGCCTTCCTGCCACTGTGCAGCGCGAGCTTCTATCGCATCCTGCGGCGGGCGAAGAGCCAACGCAACTACGGGCTTGCCATCGCACTCGGCATCATGGGCGCGCTCAACATCGGGTTCCATGTTGCGGCGCTGGCGGGTCGTCCCGATTGGGCGCTGCACGCCACCGAAGCGGCAACGGGGCTGGTGGTTATCTTCGTGACGGTGATCGGTGGCCGCATCATTCCGATGTTCACTGGCAATGCGATTCCCGGCGCACGCATCCGCCGCTGGACGATGGTTGAACGATCGGTAATCGGTCTCACGCTGCTTGCCACGATGTCGGCAGCGTTTCAGGCGCCGGGGCCGCTGACTGCGGTGCTCGCCGCAGGCGCAGCCATCGCGCATGGCATTCGACTGTACGGCTGGAATCCGCTGGGTACGGTCAGGAAGCCGATCCTCTTCATCCTGCATCTGGCCTATGCCTTTCTGCCCGTTGGCTTCCTGCTCATTGCGGCGGCTGCATTGGGCTGGCTCGACCGCTCCACGGCCCTTCACGCGCTGACTGTCGGCGTGATCGGCTGCGCGGTCATTGCCATGGTCACGCGCACGGCGCTCGGCCATACGGGACGCCAGATGCAATCGGGCCATATGGAACACCTCGCCTACCTCTGCATGGTGCTGGCAGCCGTGGTCCGCGTTGCCGGCCCCATCGCCATGCCGGAAGCCAAGCCCGAGGTGATCGCCGTTGCCGGTGCGCTATGGGCGCTGTCGCTGGTGAGCTACCTCATCAAGTACACCCCATTCCTGATGCGTCCACGCATCGATGGCAAGGAAGGCTGATCCGCGCGTTTTTCCCCCAATGTCACCCGGCGCTAACCCTACGTTGCGATTTTGCCTCGACGTGATACGATGACTTACAACCTGTCCGCAAGGACGAGTTGCCCTCTCAAAGCATCCGCATACCGAGCATCCAACAAGAATTCGGGAGACATCATGCGCAAGATCCGCGCGGCGCTGGGCGCCGCTGCCCTGCTGGCCGTCCTGGCCACCCCAGTCCTGGCCCAATCCAATGATTCGCAGTCCGTCACGACAGCCGCCGAAAAGCTGCGCGCTGCCATGGTCGATCCCGACCAGGCCGTACTGTCCGGACTGGTCGGCGATTCGCTGAGCTACGGCCACTCCGGTGGTCGCATCGACACGCGTGCCAGCTTCATCGGCGATCTGCTCGACAAGAAATCCGATTTCGTCAGCATCAACATCACCGACCAGACCGTGAATGTCTCGGGCGACGTGGCGGTCATCCGCCACACGCTGGCCGGCGAAACGCTGGATAGCGGCAAACCGGGCACCGTGCTGCTCAAGGTGTTGCAGGTCTGGCAGAAGCAGGGCGGACAGTGGAAGCTGATCGCTCGCCAGGCCGTCAAGGCTGCCGCATAAAGACGACAGGCGACGGAGGGGTTACCTGTTCCATCGAGCAGACATTCATAGGATGTCTGACCTCTATAGTCGATGGGAGCAAACAAAAGGGGCGCCAACCATCGGCGCCCCTATTTCATTGATCAACGATCAGTCGAAGATCTCGTACAGCCACGACTTCTTGCGTTTGTCGTATTTGTCATGCCGATCGTGCCGATCGTGCCGGTCATGGCGGTAATCCTTGTCGTGACCGTAGCGGCCACGATCCCCCTCATACGACGGCTGCGGCGCTGACTGGCGTGACGCAGTGGGTTGCGGCGCTGGAGCCGCGCTGACCGACCGTTCGAGAATCTTGTCCAGTTCGCCACGGTCGAGCCACACGCCACGGCACTGCGGGCAGTAGTCGATTTCCACGCCTTGTCGGTCTGACATCACCAGCGTGGCATCGGAACAGGTCGGACACTTCATCAAGCACTCCTTCTACAGCTGCGCACCAGGCGCGACGGGCCCATTCTATGATTCAGATCAGATGGATTCCCGCAGATGGCAGCAATGTCATGTTTGAGTCATCGTCCCGGTATCGGCGGCTGGCGCACCTGACCGCAGCGGATGGCAGTTCCTGTACCATGTGGGCTTGATACGCCGCCTCGCCAGACCCTGATCGCCGAGCTGGCGCCATGTGGTTTGCGGGATCATCACCTACGTGACTGAACACTCGACACCCCCTTCCGATGTGCTCGCCTCGCTGCGAGCCGCCACCTCGGAAAAACACGCCGTCCTGGACCGTGCGATGCCGCTGGCGCACGCCGCGCCGACGCTCGTCGACTATCGCGACCACCTGCTGATCCTGCGCGCCTGGCTGGCGCCGCTGGAGACCTGGCTGGCGGGTTTTGACGACGGTCCGCAGGACCCTGCCCGCCTGCCGCAAGTCTCGCGTGCGGATGTGCTGGAGCAAGACCTGGCGGATACCGCGATCCCGCAGGGCGGCGCCACGGTGGACAACATCGACGTTGGCACGCTGCGCAGCGAACCGGCCTACCGCTGGGGACTCTGCTATGTCATCGAAGGCTCGCAGCTTGGCGGCGCCGTGATCTATCGGAATTTCGCCGAGCGCCTGGCACCCCATCCGCTGCGCTATCTCGGTGGCGGCGCATCGCCCGGCCCGCGCTGGCAACAATTCCTGCACGCGCTGCGCACGCATGTCACCACCGACGATGACATTGCACTGGCCGGTCAGGGCGCACAACGCGCTTTCGATGACCTGCTCGCCCGCATCCCGTCGATGGCGTCCGGCCACGGCGTCAAATAGCGGACCGGGAGAGCGCATGTCAGACACCGCCGCCTCAGCAAGGTCAGCCGACCAGGTCTTCGACAGCGCTGCGCTGTTCGATGCCCTGCCCGACGCCTATCTCGTGCTCAACAGTCACGACGAGGTGATCCACGCCAATGCCACCTACCTGACGATGTCCGGCCGCGCGGCCCACGAAGTGATGGGCAAGTCGATCTTCGTCATCAACCCGACGCTCTCGGCATCGCAGATGGCGGCGCGCCGCGACTGGCTGCTGGCCACGCTTGGCCAACTGGTTGTCGGCGAGTCCCGCATGTCGCCGTTGATCCGTTACGACGGCCACCCTGCCGGCAACGGCGACGGCGAACGCTACTGGCAGGCGCGTGCGACGCGGCTGGCCGGCGTGGGCACCGCCGCGCCCGTGGTCGTGCTCAAGATCAGCGATGTCACCGACCAGATCGTGCAGTCCGAGCAGAGCCGCCGCGAGCACGCCAAGCTGCGTTCGCAGGCCCGGTTGCGCAAGCTGCTCGTCGATGAAGCCAACGCCGCGCTGCAAACGCATCGCGAACGGCTCGAAGAGTTGCTCGCCTTTGCCAAGGTTGGCGCGTGGGAACTCGACATCGCCACCGGCTACATGGCCTGCACCGACCAGTGCAAGGCCAACATGGGCCTGTCGCCCCAGGAAACGATCAACGAGGCGCGTGTATTCGACGAATTGATGCATGAAGCGGACCGTCGCGACGTGCGCGCCGCCATGGACCGCGCCATCGCCGCACGCGCGCATTTCGAGGTGGAGTATCGCGTGGTCTGGCGCGACGGCACGATGCGCTGGCTGATGTCGCGCGGCGCGGCGCGCTATCTGGAAGACGGCTCGCCGCAATCGATGATCGGTTTCACGATCGACATCACCGCGCGCAAGGCATCCGAACTCCACTACCGCGCCATTGCCGAGGAAGAGCAGCGGGCGCGCGAAGTCAGCGAACGGGGCGCTCAGGCCATGGACCACTTTGTGGCGGCGGTCAGCCATGAGTTGCGCTCGCCGCTGCACGCCATTCTCTGGTGGACCACGCTACTCGAACGCGGCACCGATCCGTCTCACGTGAATCGCGCGGCGCAGGTCATCGAACGCAATACGCGCCAACTGGCGCGCATGGTGGACGATCTGCTCGATAGCGGTGCCATCGCCACGGGCAAGCTCTCCGTCGAACTCCGTCAACTGGACATGGCCGCGCTGGCGGCGACGGTTGCGGAAGACCTGCGGCTCGATGCGGAGTCGCGCAACGTCACGCTTGTCGTGTCGGCATCTACGCCCTGCATGGTCAGCGCCGACGAGAACCGCCTGAAGCAGGTGGTGCTCAACCTGTTGACCAATGCGCTGAAATTTGCCGAACGCGGCAGTGTGGAACTGAGTGTGACCACCAACGGCCAGTGCGCCGAACTGGTGGTGCGCGACAACGGACTGGGGATTTCGCCGGAGGCGCTCGAACGGATATTCGAGCGTTTCGAACAGGCGCATCAGGAGCGTTCGCAGCGCGCGCCCGGCCTTGGCCTGGGGCTATGGATGGTGAAGAATCTTGTGGTCCTGCACAATGGCACCGTCACCGCGCACAGCGATGGACTGGGCAAGGGGGCCACCTTCCGTGTCTGCCTGCCGGCCATTCAGGCAGGCCACCGCGCCGACGCAGCGCGATAGCCGGACCTGCACCTGCATCACTCCGCGCTGCCCGCCCCCGACCCATACGGTGGCGGTTCGTTCAGCACGGCCCAGAACACGCCCAGGTCATTGATGGCCGCCATGAAGTCGTCGAACTCCACTGGCTTCACGACATAGGCATTCACGCCGAGGTCGTAGCTCTTGAGCAGATCGCGTTCCTCGCGTGACGACGTCAGCATCACCACCGGGATGCGGCGCAGGCTCTCGTCGGCGCGTACCTCGCGCAAGACCTCGTGGCCATCCACCTTTGGCAGCTTCTTGTCGAGCAGGATCACGGCCGGGTTCTCTTCCGTGCGATTCGCGAAGGCCCCCTGGCGACGCAGGAAGTCGAGCGCCTCGGCGCCATCGCGTACCGATACCACCGGATTGGCCAGGCGGCTTCGCTCCAGCGCAATCAGCGTCAGCTCGATATCGTCAGGATTGTCCTCGACCAGCAGGATCGGTCTCAGCACACTCATTCTCCGTACCTTTCAAATCTTTCAGATCTTTCAACACTGGCTTGTAGGGTTGGCCCGACGACACCGCTGCCAGCCGCGATGCCGCCTCTGCGGCGGTCTCGTTCACGCCCGTCGTGCCCTCGGGCACGAAATCGCGCGGCAGCGAGAACCGGATCGTGGCGCCCTTGTCCACTTCGGCGTGCGCCCACGTGGTGCCGCCGTGACGTTCCACGATGCGGCGCACGCTGGCCAGGCCGATGCCCGTGCCCGGGAACTCCTCCACGCGGTGCAGGCGCTGGAACACACCAAACAGCTTGTCGGCGTATCGCATATCGAAACCCACGCCGTTGTCGCGCACGAAGAACACATCGTGCCCCGCATACTCGCCTTCGCCCGGCTCCACGCCAATCTCGACCTGCGCCGGTGCACCGTCGGCATCCACGCCGCGCAGGCCCGTGAATTTTATCGCGTTCGCGATCAGGTTGCGCAACACCACGTCCATCAGCACGGGGTCCGCCATGACATGGCCGAGATCGCCGACGCGGCATTCCAGACGGCGCGTGCCGATATCCTTCGATTCCTCGCTTACCAGGCGCTCGACCAGCGCCTTCATATCCAGGCGTTGCGGACGCAGCGCCGCGCGGCCCATCTGCGAGAACGCGAGCAGGTCATCCACGAGCTTGCCGCCGAAACGCGCCTGCGCAATGATCCGCTCGATGAAATGCTTGCCGCGGTCGGACAGGCGGCTGTAGTCCATGTCGCGCAGCAGATCCGCAAAGCCGACGATATGGCGCAGCGGTGCGCGCAGATCGTGAGAGACCGTGTACGAGAACCCCTCCAGTTCGCGATTGACGCGGCCCAGTTCGAGCGCGAGTTGCGCGAGTTCTTCCGCGCGGCGCAGCACGATGCCGAGCAACGCGCCGCGGAATTCTCCCGCCACCTCGATTTCCGCCTGGCGCCACGGCTGCGAGCGGCCGCGCACGATCTGGGTCCAGACCTCGAAGCTCTCGCGCGGTGACAGCGTGGTGGACAGCGTGGAGAGCTTCGCGCGCGGATCGCCCGCCCAGCGGATCGTGCGCACCACCTCCGCACGGAACCAGATCACGTAGTTGCGGAACAGCCGCGAGAGGGACACCACCAGCACGCCGGCCGCCTCCGGCCCGAGCCCGTGATCCGCGGCTTCCGGCCACGCCTGGGCAAGATTGTCGGTGGCGAAGACCTCTTCGGATTGCGCGTCGAGCCACGTCACCATCGCCTCGATGGCGGCGTCGGGCGGCGCGTCACCCACGCGCACGATACGACCTTCAAACACGGCCACGGCACCGGTGGCGCCCACCAGCCCAAGCAGACTGCGGGCATCGCTGCCGATGGACTCGACAAAATCCTCGGTGTTGGCCATCGATGCCAGCAGGTTCGTCTGCGTGCGGCGCAGCGCCAGACGGTAGTCCGCCTCGGCGTGATCCTCCTTGGCCTCCACCTGCAGCGACAGCACCTGTGCAATGTGTTCGCACGCCGTGCGTACCTCGAACGACGGCAGCCGCGCCGTGTCGTGATGACAGGAGATCAAACCCCACAGCCGCCCGCGCACCACGATCGACATCGACATCGATGCCCACGTGCCCATGTTCTTCATGTACTGCACATGCACCGGCGAGATACTGCGCAACGAGGCGTAGGTGAGATCGGTCGGCTTGCCCGTGGCGGGATGCAGCGCAGGCACCAGCGGCGCGGCCACGTAATCGGCATCGGCAATCAGGCGGATGCGGTTGCGCACGTATAGCGCGCGTGCCTGCACCGGAATGTCCGACGCAGGGAAGCGCTGGCCAAGATAGCTCGCGTAGCCAGGTTCCATCGACTCGGCAATGACATGGCCATGGCCTTCGTCATCGAACGAATACACCATGGTGCGGCCAAAACCCGTGATGCGATGCACTTCGCGCGCGGCCAGCGCGGCCAGCCCTTCGATATCGCCCGCATGCTGCAGGCTGTTGATGAAGGTGCGCACCAGCGGGTACATCGACGCAAACACTTCGGCCCGGCCGCGCGCCGGTTCGAATTCCACGATGCGCACGCCCAGGTGGCTATGCACCACGATGGCCAGCGGTGGATGTGACGATGCGTCGCCGCGTCCGGTGCGCGGATCGTCAATGGAACCTGCGTAGAGGGGAATGCCTTCGGCTTCGAGACTGTCGAGCGCACGCAGCGCGAGACCCGCGGCTTCTGCACCGACCACTTCGGCCAGCGCACGTCCCGCTACGGCCTCGATGTCGATACCAGCCAGCACCGCGACGTTGCGGCTCGCCTGTACGACCCTGCCCGCCTCGTCGACGCTCAGCAGGTATCCGTGTGGCTGGATACCACCGGGGATATGGATGGGTTCCCGGGCGCAATCGTCGGACGATGCGGTCACCAGGGACTGGGAGTCGTAAGGCATGCGGGCTCCGCCGGTAGGCATGCGGTGGATTTTCGCACAGGCATCGGGCGCGTGCTGGCGATGTGCCGAATTGACAGCACCCGCAAGCCATCCGGTAAAAATTACAAGGATTGGGCAAGGATCGGCATGGGCATTGCTTTGACCATGCGCCTGCCCTGCTCCGTGCACTGGCCTCGCGCATGATGCCGCCCGCGCGAGCCGATCCTGTCCATGACCCGCACCATGAAAATCAAGATCATCAATCCGAACACCACGCAGAGCATGACCGACAAAATAGGCCACTGCGCCCGCACGGTTTCGCAGGCCAATACGCGCATCATCGCGGTCAGCCCGCGCATGGGGCCGGCGTCGATCGAGAGCCACTATGACGAGGCACTCAGCGTGCCCGGCATCCTCGACGAAATCCTGAGTGGTGAGCGGGAAGACGTGGATGGCTACGTCATCGCGTGCTTCGGCGATCCGGGACTGTACGCGGCGCGGGAACTGGCCCGCGGCCCCGTGATTGGGATAGCGGAAGCAGCCATGCACACGGCAAGCTTCATCGGCACCGGCTTCAGCGTGGTGACCACCCTCCCGCGCACCTGCAATATCGCGTGGCACCTGGCCGAGCGCTACGGCATGGAACGCTTCTGCCGCAACGTGCGTGCGAGCGACCTGCCCGTGCTCGATCTCGAAAAACCCGGTTCCGATGCACGCCGCATCATCACCGATGCCTGCCGACAGGCACTGGACGAGGACCGCAGCGACTGCATCGTGCTGGGCTGCGCCGGGATGGCCGACCTGTGCGAATCCATCTCTGACGCCATCGGCGCGCCCGTCATCGACGGCGTGGCCTGCGCCGTGAAGATGGCCGAGTCGCTCATATCGTTGCGACTCTCTACAAGCAAGCGCGGCGACTGGGCGCGACCGTTGCCGAAACATTATGCCGGCATGTTGTCGACCTTTGCCCTCGACACCTGACTCCTGATTCACGCGCACCGGCCGGGTGCGGCGCAATGGAAGTAATCGACCGCGCAGCGGCAGAACTGGCTGCGGCGTCGCTATAGCTGGCGAGTGCGTCGCACGGGCACGGCGCGCCTTCTCACAAACCCCAAACGGGTTTTCCCGCACTGTCCCGTGAAGCAAAAACGCTGTCCCGGATAGTCAAACCGTCCACCGTCGTTCCTCGATACTTCGCTCGTTCCCATAACGAGAATCGAGGAGACATATGAGCACCAAGGTCAACGCCATGCGTCGTGCACGCATGGCACTTGCGATAGCGCTGGCATGTGTTGGCACCGCCTACGCGCAATCGAATGTCACGCTGTATGGCGTCATCGACATGAACGTGGAATACGCGAACCATGTGGGCGCCGTGCCCATCGCGGCTAACGGTTTCAATCCTGGCCCATCGAACAATGTCTACCGCATGAATTCCGGCGGGCTGGCCGGTTCACGCTGGGGCCTGCGCGGCACCGAGGATCTTGGCGGCGGAGTCAAGGGCGTATTCGTGCTGGAGAGCGGTATCAGCGCGGACAACGGCACGCTGCAGCAAAGCGGCAGGCTGTTCGGGCGCCAGGCATTCGTGGGCTTGTCCAAGGCTGGCATCGGCCAGATCAGCCTGGGGCGCCAGTACACGTCGATGTTCGAGGCATTGGCCAACTTCTCGCCCACTGCATACGCCACGCAGTACGAACCCGTCGTACTGCAATCGGGTGCCAACTTCCGCGAGGACAACACGATCAAATACACGGGACAGTTCGGGCCCCTTACCGCGCTGGCGCACTGGTCGTTCGGTACGGGGCTGGCCTTGCCCGCGTCCGTGGGCATCCCCACGCCGATCGGCGGCAACGGCGAAGTGCCGGGCGCCTTCCGCCGCGATACCGCATACGGTGCGGCAGTGGCCTACTCCATTGGCCCGGTCGGCGTGACCGCCGGCTACGACCAGTGGAATCCCACCATTGGCACCAGCAGCGGCACGATGCGAAAAGCCGCCATCGGCGCCAGCTATGCGTTCAGCAACGTCGCCAAGGTGATGGGTGGATATCGATGGGGGCAGAACAAGAACGCAGCAGGCACCATCATCCAGCGCGATGACTTCTACTGGATCGGCGCCAACTACCAGGTCACGCCAGCCATTGGGCTCACACTGGAATACAACTACGACGATCTCAAGAATCTGTATGGCGCGAATGCAGCGAACCCGTGGCAGGTGGCATTCGTGGCCAACTACACGCTGTCCAAGCGCACGGATCTCTACCTGTCCACAGCCTATGCGAAGAACGCAGGGCTGATGATGGAATCGCTGGCCACGGTGTATGCCAACAGCCTGTCGCTCGGCAATAGCTATGCGCTCGCCAATGGGCAGAGCAACATGATCGGTGTGGCGTTGGGGGTTCGACACAAGTTTTGATTTGCCCGTGTTTTGCTCCCCTCTCCCACAGGGAGAGGGGCTGGGGGAGAGGGCAGGAGGTTCTGCTTGCCGGCCTCGTCGCAACTTGCACTGCTGGCCCTCTCCCCCGCCCCTCTCCCGCATGCGGGAGAGGGGC
>NZ_SCMX01000091.1 GCF_005503625.1 Cupriavidus sp. 2SB
ATCCAAGGCCATGCGCCACGCTGCCAGCATGCTTGTGCTGCGTGACGGGCCACAAGGCATGGAAGTGCTGCTGATGCGTCGTCCGCAACGCGACGATGATCGCAGCGCCGGTGCCTACGTGTTTCCGGGCGGTGTGCTCGATCCGCAGGATGCTGCGCTCCATCCGCTCTGTACGGGGCTCGATGACGCTGCGGCGAGTGCGCGGCTCGATGTGGCTGGCAACGGGCTCGACTACTACCTGTGCGCGGTGCGCGAGGCGTTCGAGGAAGCCAACCTGCTGTTTGCCTACGATGCCAGCGGGCAGATCGTCCGGCTCGACGATCTTGGCGAGGCGGTGCGCGGCCAGTTGCGCGAAGCGGCCAGCTATGGCGGCAAGGGCGTGGCCCATGTCTGCGAGACGCTGGGCCTGACGCTGGCCGTCGACAAGCTGGCCTATTGCGCTTACTGGCTCACGCCCCCGGGGCTGGCCAAGCGATTCGATACACGCTTCTTCATGGCAATCCTGCCGGCCGGCCAGACCGCCATCCACGATGGCGTGGAAGCGGTGGAGCATCGCTGGATGCGACCCAGTGACGCCGCCGATCCGGCCGCCAATCTCACGCTCGTCAATGCCACGCGCCGCATCCTGCAGTCGATCGCGCACTTTCCCACGGCGCAGGCGTGCTTCGACTACGCCCGGCAGCAGCGCAACATCGCACTGGTCATGCCGCGCCTGGCGCACGGTCCCAAGGGGCAGCGGCCCGTCATGCCTGAGGAGCCGAGCTACGCGGAGATCGCGCGGATCGATCCGGACGGCGCGGGCCATGGCCGCTATACGCTGGAACCCGGCCTCGCGGTCCGGCTTTCCGAACGCGTCTGGCGTGTGACGGCCAACAACGGCAACGTGATGACCGGCCCCGGCACCAATACGTACTTCGTGGCCGGCGCGGACAACACGTGGGCCGTGATCGATCCGGGTCCTGACGATGCCGAGCACTTCGCCGCCGTGATGGCCGCCGCACCAGGACCGGTCAAGCTGATCCTGACCACGCACACGCACCTGGATCACTCGCCCGGTTCGGTGCGCCTGCGCGAATCCACCTCGGCGCCGGTCTGGGGCCGCGTGACTACGGTGGCCGATCGCCAGGACCCGACGTTCCGCCCCGACCACATGCCCGATCACGGCGACCGCATCGTGTTGAGTCCGGATACCACGCTGCGCGTGATCCATACCCCAGGGCACGCGTCGAACCACCTCTGCTTCCTGCTCGAAGAAGAAAAGACGTTGTTCACGGGCGATCACGTGATGCAAGGCTCCTCGGTTGTCATCAATCCGCCCGATGGCGACATGCGCGACTATCTGGCGTCTCTTCAGATGCTGCTGGACGAGGACATCGACTGGATCGCACCCGGCCACGGCTTCCTGATGCCGCGCCCCCACGAAGCGATCCGCCTGCTGATCCGCCATCGCCAGCAACGCGAGGCCAAGGTCATGAATGCGTTGCGCGCGCTGGCGCCGGCCAATATCGCCACGCTGCTGGCCAGCGTCTACGACGATGTGCCCGAACGGATGCACCCGGTGGCGCAGCGGTCGTTGCTGGCGCATTTGAGGAAACTGGAGGGGGATGGGGTTGCGCGGGATGTGGACGGGGTCTGGACCCTCGTCTGACCGGCAACTTGGGTCAAGGCAAGCCCCAGAAATATCTGGAAACCTTTCCTCGCTTGGTCCCCGCGCTCGCCGCTGCCTACAGTGATCTGAACAAGACCCGCTGAAGGTGCCGCCATGTCCAGACTGCTCGCCGTGTTGCTGTTGACGCTGGCCACTTATGGCGCCGCGCACGCCGTGACCAAGTGCCAGGGGGATCGCGAGACGCTCTATACCTCCGGCGCGTGCCCTTCCGGCTATCGGGATGTCACCAGTTCGATGAAGGGCAAGGTCACCACGGTGACCAAGTCGCCAAAGGTCCGCAGGGACGAACAGGATTACCTGACGCAGCGGGCGCGATTGTCGCAACAGATAGAAAACTGGGATGCACGGGAGGACGAGCTCGCCATGCGCTCCCAGACCACCTTCTGGAATCAGTGCCGGGCCCTGGAATACCAGGCGCGCGCATCGGAACGCGCCATGGAGCGCTCCGAATACTGGTCGCATGCCGACCGCTACCGTGATGCGGCCCGCGCACTCCGGGCGGAGCAGTACAGCATGGGCTGCTACTTTTGACTGATTCCGAGCAATCTGACTAGCCGAACCGCGACGAAGATCGCCACCGATCCGCTGGCGATATCGTACTTTGGGCCGATATTAGTGACATTTAGATCGGCATACAAAAACTTTCAGCGGAAATGGGGTCGGGATCACGTGTGGGGTCACATACAATCCGTTGCGTCAGTCACGGTTGGCTGATGTTTATCCGGTTCTCGCGGCTTTTGCAGTCGCAACCCCTCCTGTGAAAGAAAACCATGCTGACTCTCACTGCGACCGTTGCGTATGTGCTGGCCTGTATCGTTGCCATCGCCTTTGGTGCTCGCTGGATGTTCAAGAACGACCCCCTGCTCAATCCCAAACAGCGCCTCGACACCGCTTCTCGCCCGATTGCTGACGATCCACCTCGCTAGCGTGCGGTCATGACCATTGCATCACCCAGAACGCCGGTTCACCAGACCGGCGTTTTGCATTCCCGAAGGGATAACCAGGCATAAGCCGGAGATGCGCGCCGGAGTCCTACACGGCCCCTCGCTTCGCGCCGACATTCCGGATCTGGTCCACGCACTATGCTCAGAGCAGGTTCCCCCAGCCTGCACTCCGAGCCATGTCGACTGTCCCACCGGCCGTTCCCTCCTCCCCTGCCGTACCGGCCGTGCCGCCCTCGACGGGGATCGCCATGCCAGCACCGCCGCAGGAACAGGCGGGTGCCCCCGAGTCTGCTGCGGCCGCGCCCATCACCGCGCCCGACTTCTCACCGCCTGCCTGGACGAGTTCGATGCAACGCGCCAGCGTGGCGCTGATCGTCCTCGCCACGCTGGCGTCGCTCTATGCCCTGCACGTGGCCCGGGCGTTCGTGGTGCCCGTGGTGTTTGCCATCGTACTGGCCTACCTGCTTGACCCACTGGTGGCATGGCTACAGCGGCAGCACGTGCCGCGCCTGGTGGGAGCGACGGTGGTCCTGCTCGGCCTGCTTGGGCTGATCCTGTGCAGCGCCTATCTGCTGCAGGGCCAGGTCTCGTCCATCGTGGATCGCCTGCCCGATATCGCCAGCAAGTTGTCGCGTTCGGTCGGGGAACTGATGAGCGGCGACGATTCGATGCTGCAGAAGGTGCGCCGTGCCGCCACGGTGCTGGGCGGCACCGGCCAGCCGCCGGCGCCACGTGGCGCCCGGATCATCGTCGACAGTTCCGGCGACAGCCTGAACACTGTGCTCTGGGCCGGCTCGATGGGCGTATTCGCGCTCATGGCGCAGGCGGTGGTGGTGCTGTTCCTCACATGGTTCCTGCTGCTCGGCGGCGACATGTTCAAGCGCAAGTTCATCAAGATGTCCGGCAAGACCATCAGCCGCAAGAAAATCAACGTGCACATGCTCGACGAGATCAACCGGTCGATCCAGCGGTACATGCTCTTGCTGCTGGTCACCAATGCCTCGCTCGGCATCTGCACTTATCTGTTGCTGCGGTATCTCGGCGTCGAGAACGCCGGCACGTGGTCGCTGGTGGCCGCCGCACTGCACCTCGTGCCCTACTTCGGCTCGCTGCTGACCTCGGTGTGCCTCGGTGTGGCCGCCTTCATGCAGTTCGGCACCCTGCCGATGGTGGGCGCTACAGCGGGCGGCTCGCTGCTGATCGCCACGCTGATCGGCAACGGCATGACCACCTGGATGACCGGGCGCATGGCGCGCATGAATGCCGTGGCCGTGTTCGTCTCGCTGCTGCTGTTCACGTGGCTGTGGGGCACCTGGGGCATGCTGCTGGCCATTCCGCTGGCGGTCATCGCCAAAGTCGTGGCCGACCATGTGGAAGGACTCGAAGTCCTGGCCGAGTTTCTGGGCGAGTAAGTTCCACACGCGATCAGGAGCACCCCTTTCGTATTGCCAGGCAAAACTCTGGTGCGGCGCAGAATGACCGCCGCTGCGCAATCGCCTATAAACGGCCTCGGCGCCACTCGCTGGCGACACAACAAGTAAAACATCCGAGGAGACCTGAAGCATGCGCTGGAAGCAACGTCCGGAAGGTTCCAACTGGGGCGATTTTGGTCCCGACGACCAGCTAGGCCGCGTCAACCTGATCGGCCCCGAACAGGTGGTCAAGGGTGCGCGCGAGATCCAGGCGGGCATCAGCTTCTGCCTGTCGATGCCGCTCGACTACCCAGGCGGCAACAAGCTCAACCCCCGCCGCCATCCGCCACAGCTACGCCCCACCT
The DNA here is from genome assembly GCF_005503625.1 of Cupriavidus sp. 2SB. GTDB lineage: Bacteria > Pseudomonadota > Gammaproteobacteria > Burkholderiales > Burkholderiaceae > Cupriavidus. Next base: position 4,391 of record NZ_SCMX01000091.1, read on the forward strand.
TTCGCGACGATATCCCCTACCTGAATTTCCCGCTGGCCAAGGTCAATCCGGCCGCCACCGATGTCATCAGCGATGACCAGGTGCTGCTCTGCCTGCAGTACTCGACGCAGTGGGATTCGCTCGCGCACGTAGGCGCCCTGTTCGATGCCGATGGCGATGGCCGGCCCGAGCGGGTCTACTACAACGGTTTCCGCGCCAACGACGACATCGTGGGGCCAGTGGACTATGCCGAGGACGACCACTTCGAAGCGCACGACTGCGGCCACGGCCACGCCAGTCACGCCGACGCGCTCGGCATCGAGAACTTCGCCGTCAAGGGTATGCAGGGCCGGGGCGTGCTGGTAGACCTGGCCGATGTCTTCGGCACCGAATTCCGCAACGTCGGCTACGACGACCTCATGCGCGCCATGGAAACCCATCGTGTGGAAGTGGAGCGCGGGGACATGCTTCTGCTGCGCACCGGCTTTGCCGAGGTGGTGCTGTCGATGCAGCGCAATCCCGACGAGGAAGTGCTTCACCACAGTTGCTGCGCGCTGAATGGCCGCGACGACCGGCTGCTGAAGTGGATCACCGATTCCGGCATCGCTGCACTGATCGCCGATAACTACGCCGTGGAGCGCTATCCTGCGCCGCCGCCCGACGATGCAAGGGCGCATCCGCTGCTGCCCTTGCATCATCACTGCCTGTTCAAGCTCGGACTACCACTGGGCGAACTTTGGCACCTCCGCGAACTGGCCGACTGGCTGCGCGCGAACCATCGCACACGTTTCATGCTGACTGCGCCGCCGCTCCGGCTGCCCGGGGCTGTGGGGTCGCCGGTTACGCCGGTGGCGACGGTTTGATTTTGCTGCCCGTCGTTGCTTTGCTCCCCTCTCCCACAACATGGGAGAGGGGTTGGGGGAGAGGGCCAGTGCTTCAAGTTCTAATCCGCATCTCGGAGAGGAAAGGCTTGCCCTCTCCCCCGCCCCTCTCCCGCTCGCGGGAGAGGGGAGAAAACCAAAAAACATTCCAGGAGGAGACCCATGCAACCCATCAAGACCATCATTGCCGCCGCACTCGCCGTGACATCGCTCGCCTCTCATGCCGCCGTCTCCGATGACGTCGTCAAGATCGGCCTGCTGCTCGACATGAGCGGCCTCTATGCCGATGTCACCGGACGCGGCAGCGCCACCGCGGCGCAGATGGCAATCGACGACTTCGGGGGCAAGGTGCTGGGCAAGAAGGTGGAGCTGGTGGTCGTCGACCATCAGAACAAGGCCGACATCGCCGCCAACAAGGCACGCGAATGGTTCGATACCGACAAGGTCGACGCGATTCTCGACGTGGCCGCCTCCGCCCCGGCGCTGGCCGTGCTCGACGTGGCCAAGCAGAAGAACAAGATCGTGGTGTTCTCTGGCCCTGGCACCGAGCGGATCACCAACGACCTCTGCACACCGGTCTCCGTCCACTACGCCTACGACACCTACGCACTGGCCAACACCACGGCGCGCGCGATGGTACAGCGCGGGGGCAAGACCTGGTTTTTCCTGACCGCCGACTACGCGTTCGGCCACACGCTCCAGGCATCGGCGACGAGCGTCGTCAATGAGTCCGGCGGACAGGTGCTCGGCGCCGCGCGTCATCCGCTGAACACCAGCGACTTCGCGTCGTATCTGCTCCAGGCACAAGCCAGCAAGGCGCAGGTCGTGGGGCTGGCCAACGCTGGTGGCGACACCGTCAACGCCATCAAGGCCGCATCCGAATTCGGATTGACCCGCAGCGGCACGCAGAAAATGGCCGGACTGCTGCTCTATATCAACGACATCCACGCCATCGGCCTCAAGACCGCCCAGGGGCTGGTGCTGACCGAAGCGTTCTACTGGGACATGAACGACGCCACGCGCACGTGGTCGCGCAAGTACTTCGACCGCGTCAAGAAGATGCCGAACATGAGTCAGGCCGGCGTCTATTCGTCAGTCACGCACTACCTGAAGTCCGTGCAAGCGGCGGGCGGCGACGAAACCGCGTCTGTCATGAAGCAGATGAAGTCGCTGCCGATCAACGACTTCTTCGCAAAGAACGGCCGCATCCGCGAGGACGGCCGCATGATCCACGATATGTACCTCTTCGAGGTCAAGAAGCCCGAGGAATCGAAGTATCCGTGGGATTACTACAAGTTGCTGGCCACAGTGTCCGGGGACCAGGCGTTCATGCCGGTGGCGAAGTCGCAGTGTCCGCTGTTGAAGAAGTAGCAGTCGTGCCGACCGCCGGCGACTGAATCGCCGGATAAAACGAGGCTCCGGTCAACGTGCAGTTGGCCGGAGCTTTTTATTGTCCACACCCCAAAACAATCTGTCAGACGATCCGCTCTTCTTTGCTTCGACACCAATCGTTACATTTCAGTCGCCGCACCGCGCCTGAGCCGAATGGGGACGCGCGTGCGCGTGTCTCTAGAAAAGGATAACGAAGCATGAAGACCCGTATTGCCTGCCTGGCCGCCCTGGCCGTATTGCCTGCCCTGCCTGCCGTGGCGCAGGCGCAATCGAACATCACGCTCTACGGCGTGGTAGATGCCGGCGTGGAGTTCCTGACTCACGCTCCGAACAGCGCCACGGGTGGCAGCAACAACCTGGTCCGGATGTCGGCCGGCAATATGTCGACCTCGCGCTGGGGCCTGCGCGGCTCTGAAGATCTTGGCCGTGGCCTGAAGGCGGTCTTCACGCTGGAAAGCGGTTTCGATCTCGATACTGGCAGCCTGAACCAGGGTGGCCGCCTGTTCGGGCGCCAGGCATTCGTCGGCCTGCAGAACCAGTACGGCACCGTGTCGCTGGGTCGCCATCAGACCGTGCTGTATGACTTCTCGCTGGCCTATGACCCGATGGCCATCGCCACGCGTTACTCGGTGCTGATGCACGACAAGTGGATGTCCGGCCGCGCCGACAACTCGCTGAAATTCACGGGCCAGACGGGTGCGTTCTACTATGGCCTGCTCTACAGCACGGGCTACGACAGCAGCGCTGGCGGCGAAGTGCCGGGCGACTACAAGGCTGGCCGCAACTGGTCGGTGGCAGGTGGCTACGATTCGGGTCCGGTGTCGGCCCGCGTGGTGTATGACGAAGTGCGCGGCAGCACCATGGCCACCGATGACAATCGCGAACGTCGCGCCAGCGTGGGTGCGAGCTACAACTTCGGACGTGGTCGCGCGTTTGCCGGCTATCGCTGGTACTACGGCGACTTCGCCAGCAGTTCGCTGCGCACAAACCTGTACTGGGTAGGCGCCACGTACCAGGTGACCCCGGCCATCTCCGTGACCGGCGCCGCGTACTACACCGATGTACGCAACAGCAGCGGCGATCCGTACAGCTTCGTGCTGTCGAGCACATACGCACTGTCCAAGCGCACCGACCTGTACGCGATTGCGGCGTACGCGCAGAATCGCAATGGCTCGTCGATGGGCTTGTCGGGCTTTGGCCCGTCGCTGAACGGCAGTGCTACCACGCTGACTGCGACCAGTGCGCAGGTTGGTACGGGCCAGAACCAGTTCGGCGGGATTGTCGGCGTGCGTCACCGGTTCTGATCGCCCAGCAAGAACAAGCTCCACGACGAAGACTTTCCCTTCGTCTTTTCATGGACCCGTCCGGGTGAAGACCTGGCGGGTCTTTTTCTTTGGTTTTTTTCTTGCTGGTGGTGTTCTCCCCTCTCCCGCGACGCGGGAGAGGGGTTGGGGGAGAGGGCAAGCATTTCGTCTGCGATAGCCGCTGTTAGAACTTGAAGCGCCGGCCCTCTCCCCCGCCCCTCTCCCGGAGGGAGAGGGGAGAAAACAAGGTGGAAGGATCAAGCCACGCCCAACACATTCAACGCCACCCTCAACGACGCTTCCTGCTCTGCCGCATACAACGCCAGCTCGTCACTGACGCTCGCTCCCAGCGCCTGCTCGAATGCTGCGCGGTTGGGCGATGCCTGCAGATCGTCGCGACGCTCGTCGCCGAGGTTCGACTGGAAGATGCCGGCTGCGCTGACGGGCAGGAAATCTTCGTACGTGATCGGCTCGGCCACGAGTGCGCCGGAGGCGATCAGCGCTTCCACATCGCTGCCGTCCGCCGCCACATTGCCCACGGCGTAGCGGTAGTAGGCCAACCCTTGCTGGCGCAGCCCTTCGTGCGTATCGGGGAATGCTTCGAATACTTGCGACAGCGTCTTGCGGTACGCGTCCGCATTCGAACCGTCGCCAGCCGGCGAAATAGTCTTGCGGACTTCGGCCAGCAGTTGGTCATACAGTTGGCGACCCTTCGGCGTGAGCGCCACGCCGCGTTGTTCGATCTCACCGAAGCGGGCCGTGTGCGTGCCGGCTTCTCCGCCGTCGGTAAAGGTCACCGGTTCGCTCAGCGCAAGAAAACTCGTCTGGCGCAGCAAGATCGGGCAGCGGCGGGTAGGCGGACCTTCGACCACAGCCTTGGGCTGGATGCCACGCGATGGCATCTGCGCCTGCACCATGTCGATGTCGAGCGTGCGGGGCGTCAGGTGATTGATGTGCGGGCCGGGAAAGCAGACGATATCTGCGATCAGCGGATGCGTCTTGCGCAGCTTCCAGTAAAGCTCGGACGTCACGGTCGACTTACCGTGCCAGCGGAACGTTTCCAGTGCCTCGGTCACGAAGCGCGCGGCATCGTCCTCGCTCAAACCGCCCTGTGCTTCGGCACGCTCGATCATCGCCAGGCATCCCGGCGTGAAGATCGAGCGCGTGGCCAGCACCGCAGCAGCGGCATCGCGCAACGCGACATCGTCGATCAGATCCAGTCGCAGCAGCGACGTGAAGACCCGAAACGGGTTCTCGGCCAGACCCGCCGTATCGAGCGGACGGAACGCCGTGGAATGCACCGGCACGCCGGCTACGGAAAGATCGTAGTAACCCACCGGGAACATGCCCATCACCCCGAACAGGCGACGGATGGTGGCGAGTTCTTCGGGCGTGCCCACGCGGATTGCGCCGTGGCGCTCCACCTCGATACGCGATTCCTGGCCGGCCGCGCCGGCTGCAGCGGCGCCGATGCTGGCCAGCACGTCGGCGTTGGTGTCGGCAACGAGCGCCATCAGCGTGCCGTACTGCGGCACCTCGGCGCGATACATATCGGACATGGCACGCGAGAACTGCGCGCGGATCTGGCTGGGGGACGAGAAAGTGGCTGTCATGATCTTGAGGGGAAATTGCGCCGCCAAGTGTCAGACAGCCGGCCCTTCCTCGCAAGCAACATTTCTACGCTACTTGATGCCTTTTACGCATTAACGCTGGTTTGCACCACATTGGCGCAATAGCCAGTCGGCAAATGACTGGGCCTTGTCATCGCCGGGCTTTCCTTCCCGATAGGACACAAAGTACGCCCCGCCGTCTTCCGCCTTGCGTGCAGCCTGAAATGGCAGCGCCACCAACTGCCCACTTTCCATTTCGGAATGAACCATCATCGCGGGCAGCACTGCCACGCCTAGCCCGCAGATCGCCGCGCCGGTCACCATCGTGAACAGGTCATAGCGGGCGCCAAGCCGGGCTTTGCGGCGCACGTCCTCGTCATCTGCGCTGAACCAGTCGGGCCAGGCATCGGGACGGCTGGCCAGATGCAACAGCGGCAGGCGGAGCAGATCGTCCCGCTCGCGCAGCCTTGCCTGTTCGAGCAACAAAGGACTGCAGACCGGGATCGAGGGCCCCTCGTCCAGCAGCCGCGCGTGGGGATGCCCCTCCCAGGGCCGGTCGCCAAAGTAGATCGCGGCATCGAACAGCGATTCGGCGAAATGGAATGGTTCGGGCCGGGCGTGGATATTGACGACGATGCGCGGATGCTCGGCACGGAAGCTGGCCAGCCGGGGAATCAGCCATTGCGTGGCGAAGGTGGGCACCACCGCCAGCTCGATCACGTCCATGCCCCCAGCCCTTGAAGCCAGATCCTTGGTGGCGCGCTCGATCGCCTTGAGTTCCTCGCGGATCTCCCGGACGTAGCGGTCGCCATCGGCTGTCAGCACCACTCGCTGGCGCACGCGCTCGAAAAAACGCACACCAAGCCGGGCTTCCAGCGCCTGGATCTGCCGGGAAATCGCGCTCTCGGTCACGTTCAGTTCGGCCGCCGCACGCGTGAAGCTGCCGAGCCGGGCGGCGCACTCAAGCATCTGGAGTGCAATCAGACTGGGAAGACGCATGGAACAAGGTTGGGGCGTGCGGCAACCCACAGTGGGATGCCGCAAAGGCTGCCATTGTGGCACCGGCGTCCCACCGCTGTCTTATCGAGCCCTTGAAAATTCCGAAACACTGTATATATTTACAGGTACTGTATGGATGAACAGTAATCGGAGATTTCGGAGTCTACAGATGGAACATCTGATCCGTGTGCAGAACGAATATGACCGGCAGATCCTGGTCTGGCTGCGCGGGCGCATCGGCGATGCCGCCCTCGCCTCTGCGGCCCGACGCGCTGCCGGGGATGGCAGGAAGCCCTATCTTTCCACGATTTGCCGGATGCTGAACATCCGGCCACCCGCAAGGCGTGTCTTTCTGGAGGAAGCCCGGAAGACCCATCGGGCCGTCGGGGACCGGTATCTGGCCCAGATTCGCCAGATCCTGGGCACACCCGAACCCGCGCAGACATCTCTTTTTTGAGAATGATCCCCGCTTTAGCCGAAACCATGGGAATCCCATAATTATTGGATTCCCATAATTCAAACTAAACGCGCCTGGGGTCAGCGCAGCGGCAACTCCGTTACCCGCATGGCCGGCGTGATCTGCAGCGGGTCTGTCACCAGCTCCAGCACGGCCGGCTTGCCCGCCTTCATGGCCCGTTCGAATGCTGCGGCGAAATCTTCGGTCCGCTCCACGCGCTCGGCCCATGCGCCGCAACTGCGCGCCATCTCCACAAAATCCGGATTGACGATAGCCGTGCCGCTCTGCCGGCCCGGGTAGCGCTTTTCCTGATGCATGCGGATCGTGCCGTACATGCGGTTGTTCACCACGATCGTGATCAGGTTGGCGCCATGCGCGGCGGCCGTGGCGATTTCCTGCGGATACATCAGGAAGCAGCCGTCGCCCGCGAAGCAGACCACGGTCTTTTCCGGATGGCGCAACTTGGCGGCGATACCAGCCGGCAAGCCATACCCCATCGCACCACAAGTCGAGGCAAGCTCGGTACGGGGCCGCTTGTACGCGTAGAAGCGATGCAGCCAGACCGTGTAGTTCCCGGCGCCATTCGATAGCATCGCGTCTTCCGGCAACACCTGGTTCAGATGCGCCATCGCGGCCCCCAGATCCACGCCCGTCAGTTCGGCGTGCGGCTTGGGTGGCGTGACAAATGCCTCGTGCTCGGCCCGCGCACCCGTGGTCCAGTCCTTCCACGGCTTGGCAGCCGGGGCCGGCAGTGCCGCCAGCATCGCGGCACCCGCTTCCACGCCGGCATGGATGGGCAGCGCGGCCTGATAGACGCGGCCGAGTTCGAAGCTATCGGCATGGATGTGAACCAGCTTCTGCTTCGGCCGCGGCGCATCCAGAAGCGTGTAGCTATCGGTCGCGATATCGCCCAGCCGCGTACCGAAAGCCACGATCAGATCGGCGGTCTTCACGCGCTCCGCCAGCTTGGGGCTGACACCGAGGCTCAGGTGGCCCACGTAGTGCGGGTCGCGATTGTCGATCACGTCCTGACGGCGGAAGGCACAGGCCACTGGCAGATCCCACGCGTTCACGAACGCGGCGAAGTCGCGCACGGCGGCGTCCGTCCAGTTCGCTCCGCCCGCGATCACCAGCGGACGTTGTGCTTCGGCCAATGCGGCGGCCAGCGCCTTGGCATCGGCTGCAGCCGGGGAAGCAGCAACCGCACGATACGGCGCGGCATCGGCGCATTCCACCATGCCGTCGAGCACGTCTTCCGGCAGCGCCAGCACCACGGGGCCGGGCCGGCCCGATGTGGCGACCTGGAAGGCGCGTGCCACCATTTCCGGAATGCGCGCGGGGTCGTCGATCTCGGCGGCCCACTTGGCCATCGAGCCGAACACGGCGGCATAGTCCACCTCCTGGAATGCTTCCCGGCCCTTGTACTGGCGCGCGATCTGGCCGACGAACAGGATCATCGGCGTGGAGTCCTGCGCGGCGATATGCACGCCGATGCTGGCGTGCGTGGCACCCGGCCCGCGTGTGGCAAAGCAGATGCCCGGGCGGCCGGTCAGCTTGCCATCCGCCTCGGCCATATTCGCCGCCGCGCCCTCGTGCTTGCAGACCACCAGGTCGATGGACGACTCGTCATGGAGCGCGTCCAGCACGTCGAGAAAGCTCTCGCCGGGCACGCAGAAGATGCGCTCGGTGCCGTGAATGCGCAGTTGGTCGACCAGTACATGACCGCCGGAGCGGGCCGAGGGGGTTGCAGTTGTCATGGCGAAATCCAGTAAAGAGGCTTCGTGAATGTCTGCAATTGTTCCGTTTGACGCCCAAGGCCGCGCGGTCTATCGTGCATTTCTGTTATGCGTTTTTTGCAAGGCCGCACGGCGGGTGTCCGTGTAGATTGACAGGCGAGGCGCCGTACAAGGCGCCCGGTTCTGCGCCGCTGCTCCGTCCCGGAAACCGGCAGGCAGAACGACATAAAGGGAAACGCCGAACCGGGATGAAGACCCCGAAACGTTCCGTGAACAGGAGACAACCTATGCTTTTGACCCAACGCGCCATGCGGCCCGTGCTGGCCGTGCTTTGTACCGGATGCATGGCCGTGGCCGGCCATGCCGGCGCCCAGACCGGCACGCATGCGGCCGACCACTATCCGTCCAAGCCCATCACCTATGTCGTGCCCTTCGCAGCCGGCGGCACCACCGACCTGCTTGGCCGCCTGATCGGCCAGAAGCTCTCGCAGACACTGGGCCAGTCCGTGGTGGTGGAGAATCGCGCAGGCGCGGGTGGCAACATCGGCTCGGACTATGTCGCCAAGGCGCCTGCCGACGGCTACACCATCCTGGGCGGCACCATCAGCTCGCACGCCATCAATACGAGCCTGTATCCGAAGATGCCGTATGACCCGGTCAAGAACTTCCAGCCCATCACGCTGATCGGCACGCTGCCAAACGTGCTGGTGGTCAACAGCAGCAGCCCATGGAAGAGCGTGCAGGACGTGATTGCCGCCGCCAAGGCCAAGCCCGGCTCGATCAACTTTGGCTCGTCGGGCAACGGCACCTCGCAGCATCTGGCCGCCGAACTGTTCGCCAACATGGCCGGCCTGCGCATGACGCACGTGCCGTACAAGGGCAGCAGCCAGGCCGTGCAGGCGCTACTCGGCAGCCAGGTGGATCTCGTCTTCGAAAACAGCCTCGCCGCGATTCCGATGATCCAGTCTGGCAAGTTCCGGGCATTGGCCACCACTGGCGGCAAGCGCGCTGCCGAGTTGCCCGATGTGCCGACAATGGCCGAATCGGGCCTGAACGGCTACGAGATCGTGTCGTGGCAGGCGATCTTCGCACCGGCCGGTACGCCCGCGCCGGTGGTCAACAAGCTCTCCGCCGAAATCGGCAAGATCATCCGCCAGCCGGACGTGCGTGCCAAGCTGGCCTCGATGGGCGTGGAGCCTTCGGGCGCCGGCCCCGTAGAATTGTCCGCCTTCCAGAAAGCCGAGGTGGCCAAGTGGGCCAACCTGATCAAGGTCGCCAATATCCACCTGGAGTAATGCATGAGTGAACATCGAATCCCGACTGCCGGCCTGCATCAGTGGGTGGTCGATCTCTGGCTGGCGGCGGGTTCCGACGCGCGCGAGGCGGCATTGACCGCTGATCACCTCGTCGGCGCCAACCTCTCCGGCCACGATTCGCACGGCGTGGGAATGATCCCCAAGTACGTGATGTCATGGCAGGCGGACCAACTCCAGTTGAACCAGCAGGTCAGCGTGGTGCATGAGTCCGGTGGCATCCTGAGCCTCGACGGCAATCGCGGCATGGGCCAGGCGGTGACCGAAGAGGCCATGCGCATGGGGATCGAGCGCGCGAAGGAGCACGGCGTCTGCGTGCTGGGCCTGCGCCGCTCGCACCATCTGGGACGTGTGGGCCATTGGGCCGAGCAGGCCACGGCGGCCGGCATGATCTCGATCCACTTCGTCAACGTGCTGTCCAAGCCGATCGTCGCGCCGTATGGCGGCTACGATGCGCGCTTCGGCACCAATCCGTTCACGATCGGCGTGCCCGTGGCGGGCCAGCCGCCGCTGGTACTCGACTTCGCGACGAGCGCCATCGCGCTCGGCAAGGTACGCGTGGCCAACAACAAGGGTGTAGCGGTGCCGCCGGGTTGCCTGATGGATCCGCACGGGCACCCCACCGACAACCCCGCCGTGATGTTCCCGCAGCCCGGTACGCCGCAGGGCGCGCTGCGTACGTTTGGCGAGCACAAAGGCCATGTCCTTGCGGTGATGTGCGAACTGCTCGGCGCCGCCGTGACGGGCGGCCACACGATCCGCCCGGAAACGCTCACGCACGAACACGCCGTGTGGAACAACATGCTGGCCATCGTGTTCGATCCCGCGCGGATGGGTAGCAGCACCTCGTTCGGCCATGAAGTCGAATCGTTCGTCGAATGGATGAAGGCCTCGCGCCTGCAACCCGGCAATGACGACATCAAACTGCCCGGCGATCCCGAACGCGCGTGGCGCCGCGCCCGCGCCGAATTTATTCCCGTGGATAGTGGCACGCTCGCGCAACTCGACGATGCCGCGGCACGCGTGCTGCAATCGCGCGGCAAATCCCCGGGCCCGCTGTCGGCGCTGGCCGCAGACTGATCAGGAGTTTTCCAACATGACTGCCACCCCTCACCTGCCCCAGCTTCATCCGCTGCCCAACCGCTTCCGCGCCGACATGCTCGCGCGCAAGCGGCTGATCGGACTATGGAGTTCGCTCGGGCAAGCCACCACCAGCGAGATTGTCGGTCTGGCCGGCTTCGACTGGATTCTGCTCGATGGCGAGCACTCGCCCAATGATGTGCTGACCTTCGCGCCGCAACTGATGGCGCTCAAGGACAGCACCAGCGCGCCGGTGGTGCGCCCGCCGTGGAATGATCCGGTAGCGATCAAGCGGCTGCTCGACATCGGCTTCTACAACTTCCTGATTCCGTTCGTGGAATCCGCCGAGGAAGCGCGCCGCGCGGTGCAAGCCACGCGTTATCCGCCCGATGGCATTCGCGGTGTCTCCGGTGCGCAGCGGCAGAACCGCTACGGCACGTTGCCCGACTTCTTCAAGACGATCAACGACAACATCTGCGTGCTCGTACAGATCGAAAGCCGCAAGGGCGTGGAAGCCGTCGAAGCAATCTGCGCCGAGCCCGGCGTGGACGGCATCTTCATCGGTCCGAACGACCTGGCCGCGGCATACGGTCATCTCGGCAATCCGAACCACCCCGATGTGCAGGCCGCCGTAAAACAGATTTACGATGCAGCGAATCGCGCGGGCAAGGCCATCGGCACGCTGACGCCGGTGGAGGCCGACGCCAAACGCTACCTCGACATGGGCGCGCACTTCGTGGCCGTGGGTATCGACCACGTGCTGCTGCGTGATGCGGCCCGCGCGCTGCGCGAGCGCTTTCCTTCCTGACAGAACTTGTAGCAACCGGACATCAATCATGAGCAAGATCGGATTCATCGGACTGGGCGTGATGGGCAAGCCCATGGCGCAACACCTTCAGGCCGGCGGCCACACTGTTTACGCGCACACGCGCAGCGGCGTGCCGCAGGAACTGCTTGACGCAGGCATGCAGTCGTGCGCGAGCGCTACCGAAGTCGCAAAACAAGCGGAAGTCATCTTCCTGATGCTGCCCGACACACCGGACGTGGCGCGCGTGCTGTTTGAAGACAACGGCGTGGCAGCGGGTCTCGCCAAGGGCAAGATCGTGGTCGATATGAGCTCGATCTCGCCCATCGAGACGCGCGAGTTCGCAAAGAAGATCGAAGCCTTGGGCTGCGACTACGTAGACGCGCCGGTCTCGGGTGGTGAAGTGGGCGCGAAGGCCGCCACGCTGTCGATCATGGCCGGCGGCAAACAGGCCGTGTTCGACAAGGTCCTGCCGCTGCTGCAACTGATGGGCAAGAACATCACGCTGGTGGGCAACGCAGGCGACGGACAGGTGGCGAAGGTTGCCAACCAGGTGATCGTGGCGCTGACCATCGAGGCCGTGAGCGAGGCGCTGGTGCTGGCCGCCAAGGCCGGCGCCGATCCGGCACGCGTGCGCGAGGCGCTGATGGGCGGCTTTGCCAGCTCGAAGATTCTCGAAGTGCACGGCGAGCGGATGATCAAGCGCACGTTCAATCCGGGCTTCCGCATCGAGCTGCACCAGAAGGACCTGAACCTGGCGCTGTCCACGGCCAAGGCGCTGGGTCTGGGCATGCCGAACACGGCATCGACGCAGCAACTCTTCAACGTGTGCGTGGCCCAGGGCGGCGCGGCATGGGATCACTCGGGACTGGTCAAGGCCATCGAGCACCTGTCGTCGTTCGCCATCGGCGACAAGCCGCCTGTTTCGACAACTACGGCCTGATGTCTGCGCTCAATTCCGACGACCTGGCGTGCTTCGTCTGCGTGGCCAACACGCAGAGCATCTCGCGCGCTGCGCTGGAACTGGGCGCCGACCAGTCCACCGTGAGCCGTCAGATCACGCGGCTCGAAGCTGCGCTCGACACGCGGCTGTTTCATCGCAGCGGGCGCGGCGTGGTACTGACCGAAGCTGGTGCCACGCTGCTGGGCTACGCGCGGCAGGTGGCCACCACGCTGTCCGAAGCACGCTCCGCGGTGCGGGCATCTTCCGCGCAAGGGCCCACGCAACTGGTCATCGCCGCGCAGCCGACCATCGCCAACACCGCGTTTGCGTCCATCGGCACCGCACTCAAGGAGCGCTATCCGGCAACGAAACTGCGTTTTGTCGAAGGACTGGCATCGCCGATCCTGTCCTGGCTCGCAGCCGGTGAAATCGACGTTGCCCTGCTCTACCTGCCCGAGCAACAGGGCGCACTCAAAGTGGATGTCCTGCTGGAAGAAGACCTGACGCTGGTCACGCCTGCATCATGGAGCCACGTCGGTCCCACGTTTCAGGCCCGACGCCTGGGCGAAGTGCCGCTGATCCTGCCGAGCACGACCAGTGGCCTTCGCATGCTGGCTGAAGCATTGGCTACGCGCGCCGGGACGACATTGAACGTGGCGATGGAATGCGATGCGTCGAACGCGGTGTCGATGCGGCTTGTGGAAGACGGCTGCGGCGCGACGCTGCTGCCTTTCGCAGCTGTAGCGGATCGCGTGGCGCAGGGTCGGCTGCATTCGGCACGACTGGTCGATCCGGTGGTCACGCGCCAGGTGGCCGTGGCAACGGCACGCAATCGTCCGGCGGTTGCAGAGTTGTGGGATGTGATGCAGACGGTGCGGCAGTCTGTGAGGAAGACGGTGATGTCGGGGGCATGGCCGGGGGCGCGGCTCATATAACGCATCGACGGTTTTGCTCCCCTCTCCCGCGCGCGGGAGAGGGGCTGGGGGAGAGGGCCAGCGGCTTCAACGACAGACAAGTCGCTATTTGAAGCTCCATGCCCTCTCCCCCGACCCCTCTCCCGCAACGCGGGAGAGGGGAGCATGCTGCGAGCAGATTGAGACGTCGTTACTGCTTCGTACCCTGCTGCAACTCCGCCTTCGCGGCCTCGTTGGCCGCCTTCTTGGCGTCCTTCTGTTCGCCCTTGGCGGCGCTCACGTCCTGCTTGTACGTGCTCTTGGCTGCTGCCTTCTCCGCCTTGTACTGGTCATTGGCCGCCTTGCGCGCTTCGCGGCGCTCCACCAGCGGGTCCTTCGGCGGCTGGATCTGCACCGTGCCCGGCGGCACTGCGCTCGTGGTGTTGGCGGGAGCGGTCGTGGTCTGCGCGAATGCGGTCGCCGACATCAAGCCTGCAACCAGGGCGCCGACGAGCGAGGTGTTGCGAATGATTCGAGTCTTGGACATAAGAGACCTCTCAATGTTGTTATCGAAAGAACCTGGAACCTGAAACGAAAACGGAGCGTTGCCGCACCGTTTGCCCAAGTTTAGAAGCCATCTGGTGTGTCGCGTGCCGCATTCAAACAATCCCTTACAAAAACTCGCGCGCACTGACAGACAACGCCTGACAAAGCCACAGTTTTTGCCGGGTTACCGTGGCCAATCCTTGCGTCAAGTGCTTGAAACGAGGAGTCCGGTCACCCACACTGTGATGCATTGCCACATCGATATCGGAGTCATCATGCATCTCGAAGGTTCGTGCCAATGCGGCGTCGTGCAGTTCTCGCTTGAGTCGGATTCACCGTCGCCATTCATGCATTGCCATTGCTCGATCTGCCGCAAGACTGGCGGCAGCGCGGGCTACGGCATCAATATCGGCGGCGATGCCGAAACGCTACGCGTTAGCGGGCAAAAGCACGTTGCCCACTTTCATGCGGTGATGCGTGAAACAGGCAAATCGCCGCATCACTCGAAGGCGTATCGCTACTTCTGCAAGCAATGCGGCACGCCGCTGTGGCTGTGGGACCCGCGCTGGCCCGAACTCGTCCATCCCTATGCCAGCGCCATCGATACGCCGCTGCCGAAACCACCGGAAACCGTCGAGATCATGCTGGATGACGCACCAGAGTGGGTCGATGTGCCGCGCGGCAAAAGTCACCGCCATTTCAGAAAGTTTCCCAAGGAATCGCTGCGCGAATGGCATGAGCGCCACGGGATGCTGGGGTAGTCAGACGGCAGCGGACATCAGCTTGCAGCGCCGCTGACATACAAGCCGAGCGCACATTCCTATGCTTCAGGGAGTTCTGCACGACACCGCCTCCTGGAGCCCTCCATGGTTCGCCCCTTCATGATCTATCCCATGGCCACGATGTTCGCCGTCGTGGCCACGCTCGTATTGCTGAGCGGCTGCGGCGAATCGGCCAAGCTGCCCGAAGCGGCCGGCTTTGGTCCCGCGCCCAAGCTGCCTGCACCGAACCAGACCACCATCCCCACCGTCCACGTTGCCCCCGCCAAGGGGTGGGAAAACGGCAAGATGCCCGTAGCCGCCGATGGCATGCGCGTGGCCGCCTTCGCAGACAAGCTCGACCATCCCCGCTGGGTCTACGTGCTGCCCAACGGCGACGTGCTCGTGGCCGAGACCAACGCGCCGCCCAAGCCCGATGACAGCAAGGGCATTCGCGGCTGGGTCATGAAGCAGGTGATGAAGCGTGCCGGTGCCGTAACGCCGAGCGCCAACCGCATCACGCTGCTGCGCGATACCGATGGCGATGGCGTGGCAGACCAGCGCAGCGTCTTCCTCAAGGATCTGAATTCGCCGTTCGGCATGGTGCTCGTCGGCAACGATTTCTACGTGGCCAATACCGATGCAGTGGTGCGATTCCCGTACTCACCGGGACAGACCAACATCACGGATGCGGGCACGAAGCTCGTGGATCTGCCCGGTGGTCCGCTGAATCACCACTGGACCAAGAACGTCATCGCCAGCGCGGACGGCAGCAAACTCTATGTGACGGTGGGTTCCAACAGCAACGTTGGCGAGAACGGACTCGACAAGGAAGCGGGTCGAGCCGCCATCTGGGAAGTCGATCGACAGTCCGGACAGCATCGCATCTACGCCAGCGGCCTGCGCAATCCAAACGGTATGGCATGGGAGCCGGCCACGAAGATGCTGTGGACTTCGGTCAATGAACGCGACGAGATCGGCAGCGACCTCGTGCCGGACTACATCACCTCGGTACGCGATGGCGGCTTCTATGGATGGCCGTTCAGCTACTACGGCCAGCATGTGGACGAACGCGTGAAACCGCCTGCTCCGGATATGGTGGCAAAGGCCATCGTGCCGGATTACGCCGTAGGTTCGCACACGGCATCGATTGGCATGACCGGTGCCTCGGGCAACAGCCTGCCTGCGAGATTCCACGATGGGATGTTTGTCAGCCAGCACGGCTCGTGGAATCGCAAGCCGCGCGCGGGTTACAAGGTGATCTTCGTGCCGTTCGATCAGGGCCGCCCCACGGGCGCGCCATTCGATGTACTGACCGGTTTTCTCACCGATGACGGCGACGCGCAAGGGCGCCCCGTTGGTGTGGCCGTGGATACGCGCGGTGGCCTGCTGGTGGCCGATGATGTCGGCAATATCATCTGGCGCGTCACGGGCGCGCAGTGAATCTGCGAAAGCGCATAGAAAAACCGGCGATGCCAGCACTGGCATCGCCGGGGGACCACCCACCACGGCAGCCCAAAGCCTCGAAAGTGTCGAGTTTCCGAAGCGGTTGGAATCGACTCAGAAGCGGTGTTGCAGACCCGCGATCACACCGACCTGATTGCTGCCGTAGCCCACAAAGTCACGAGACACGCTGACGTTCTGCCCATTGCGTGCGCGTGCATAGCCGCCCGACAGATAGGCCGCCGTGCGCTTCGAAAAGTTGTACTGGGCGCGCACCGAGAACAGGATCGGATCGCCATCCGTATCGCCCTTGATGTTCTGCTTGTAGACCGCGCCGATTAGCGTGAAGGCCGGCGTGAAGTCATACGCGGCACCCACCCAGTACAGATCGCTAAGTTGCTTGGACGCCGACGTCGTGAACGTCTTGCGATAGTTGCGATATCCCGCGTAGACCGATAAGGCCCCAAAGTCGTAGCTGGCACCGGCATGGATGCCCTGCACGTAGTCCACATTGTCAGTTGGCGTAGTGCTCGTGCCCGCGCCCATCTGGCGATCCCATGTCAGTGCAGCCGCGAACTTGCCCGCGTTGTAGCCCAGGCCGAGGTCGTATTTCGAGGAAGACTTGAAGCTGCCCGGCACTTCGCCGAACGACATCGTGCCCCCCACCTTGACGGGACCGAACTTGCCGTCGTAGCGCACGATGTTGGCGGAGCGCGAGAACATGCCGTCCTTGCGGCCACCCGTGGCCGTCGACGACGTGGCCCACGAATAGCTCGGTGCGTAGCCCATCGGGTCGAACGGCAGCATGAAATCGTAGGTCGTCGTGAAGTCGCGGCCCATACGGATGCTGCCCAGCGTCTTGTCCTCGATGCCCACCCATGCCCGGCGATCGAACAGCGTGTTGTCGGTATCGAGCTTGCCGGTATCCACGGCGATGCCCGATTCCAGCGCGAAGATCGCCTTCATCCCGCCACCCAGGTCCTCGCTGCCGCGCAGGCCCCAGCGCGACGTGTTCTTGCCGCCCGACGTCATCTTGACGGTCGAGTTGCCGTTGGGGCCGGCGTTGCTCAAGTATTCGATACCCGTATCCACGAGCCCGTAGAGCGTCACACTCGATTGCGCCGCTGCATTGCCCGACACCACCACGCCTGCCAGCGAACCCATTGCGGCCACCGCCGCCACCTTCCGTTTCATGCCAGTCTCCTCGTCGTTCTTGTGTGATCGGGAGCGGATGGTAGAAGGCGCGCACTTTCACTTCGCTTTCAAAGCGGCTGGCATTTTTGCGCGTGGTCCAGGCAACACGACTGGGAGTTTCCCTAACTGGCGAGGGCCGCGCGTAACAGGTATCTATCCACGCGCACCGTTTGCCCCAATCCCCTGCCCCGCTGTTAACCCATGCGTATCCTGCTTGCCGAAGACAATCTGAAACTGGCCGAGTCACTGGTGGCATCGCTGAGCCAGAGCGGCTTCACGGTCGATTGCATGCACGACGGCGCCAGCGCGGATCATCTGTTGACCACGCAAGACTACGCGCTTGCCATTCTCGATATCGGCATGCCGCGCATGGATGGTCTGGAAGTGCTGCGCCGGCTGCGGCAGCGCCGCAACCCGCTGCCTGTGCTGATCCTGACAGCCCACGGCACCGTGGAGGATCGCGTGCGGGGCCTGGACCTGGGCGCGGATGATTACCTCGCCAAGCCCTTCGCGCTGACCGAACTCGAAGCCCGTGCGCGTGCGTTGATCCGGCGCAGTCATGGTCACGACCGCACGGGTCTGTCGTGCGGGCCGCTGCACTTCGACAGTGTCAGCGGCGCGTTCACGCTGCATGGTGCACTGCTGTCGCTCACCGGCCGCGAGCGGGCCGTGCTCGAAGTGCTGATGCTGCGCGACGGCCGCGCGCTCAACAAGGCAGCGCTTTCGGAAAAGATCTTCGGGATCGACGAATCGGTCAATCCGGACGCCATCGAGATCTATGTCTATCGGCTGCGCAAGAAGCTCGAAGGCAGCGGCGTCAGCATCGTCACGCTGCGCGGCCTGGGATATCGGCTCGAAGCACAGGCACAGGACGCATCCCGGCAGACCGACGCGCAGGACGCGCCCCATCCACGATGAAGACCGGCAGCCTCCGGCTGCAACTGACGCTCTGGCTATTGCTGCCGCTGGTGCTGCTGCTGGCGCTCGATGCATGGCTGACGGATCGGCGCGCATCCGCCGCGGCGGATCAGGCATTCGACCGCACGCTCGCCGCTTCGCTCAAAGCCATGCGCGAGGGCATCGCCCTGCGCGATGGGCGTGTGGAAGTGGAGGTGCCCTACCTTGCGCTGGAGGTCTTCGACGCCGAGCAAGGTTCACGGGTGTACTACCAGGTCCGCGATGCCGACGGTACGACGATCACCGGCTACGACGGCCTGCCGATGCCACCCCGGCCGAACCGTACGCTCTATCGCACGCACTTCTACGACGCGGTCTACCAGAACACGCCCTTGCGCATGGCCGCCACGCCGATTCCTCTGCACGATGTGCGATCGGCACGCACGCGCATGGTGTGGGTGCTGGTGGGTGAATCCACCGAGGCCCGGCAGCACCTTGCCCATGACATCCTGATCGGATCGCTGCTGCAGGAACTGGTGCTCGTCACGCTGGCGCTGGTCATTGTCTGGTTTGCCGTGGGGCGCGGCTTGCGGCCCTTGCATCGGCTATCGCACGCCATGGCCGCACGTGGCCCCGACGATCTGCAGCCGCTCGATGACACCGCATTGCCCGACGATATCCGCCCGTTGGTGGCCGCCGTGAACCAGTACGTGGCCCGGCTGCACCGGATGATTGCCGGGCGGAAGCGATTCTTTGCCGATGCCGCGCACCAGCTCAAGACGCCGCTGGCCATCATCCAGGCCGAAGCGGAACTGGCCCTGCGCGAATCCGCTCCCGCCAATGTTCACGCTCATGTGGCGCGGCTGCACGGATCGGTGCAGCATGCGGCGCGAGAGGTGGCGCAGTTGCTCTCGTTGTCCCGCCTTGAAAACGATAGTGGTTATGCTCCCGACCTGACGCCGCTGCAGCTTGATGCGCTCGCTCGAAACGTGGTGCTTGATTGGGTGCCGGTGGCCCGGCGCGACGGTATCGATATCGGATTCGAAGGCCACGACACCGAAGCGGCCAGCGTCACGCGGATCGAAGGACAGACCCATCTGCTCCAGGAGATGCTCGGCAACCTGATCGACAACGCAATCCGCTATGCGGGCCCCGGCGCCGTGGTGACCGTCCGCGTGGAGGGCAGGCGCCTGATCGTGGAAGACAACGGTCCCGGTGTATCCGCCAGCGAGCGCGAGGACGTCTTCAAGCGGTTCTATCGCGGGCAGGCAAGCGCCAGCCGCGAAGGCAATGGATTGGGGCTTTCCATCGTGCGCGAAATCGTGCGGCTGCACGGCGCATCCATATCGCTGTCCGAGACGCACGGCGGCGGCCTGACCGTCGCCATCGTGTTCCCGGAGAACTAGTTCTGCTGCGGCTTCAGCAGGTTGGCGCGCGCCCGCTGCAGAAAGCCGATGAAGCGCTCGGCCTCTTCCGCGCTGAAACCGCTCAGGGCCTGGGCCTGTCAGGAATTTTGTGTGTAGGGCATAACATGTCGTTAAGGAGCATGTATGCCACGCAAACCGAAAGCCCCATTGCGGGAATTGCCCGCCATCCCGAAGGAATTGAT
>NZ_SCMX01000092.1 GCF_005503625.1 Cupriavidus sp. 2SB
AATTAATTCCTTCGGGATGGCGGGCAATTCCCGCAATGGGGCTTTCGGTTTGCGTGGCATACATGCTCCTTAACGACATGTTATGCCCTACACACAAAATTCCTGACAGGCCCCTTGCGGGAGAGGGGCGGGGGAGAGGGCAATCCGTGCAAATTGCGACGAGGTCGGCAAGCAGAGCTGCCCGCCCTCTCCCCTAACCCCTCTCCCAGAGGGAGAGGGGAATAAAACGCAGGGAGTGATTGAGATTTCGCCAATCACCCCACCAACAAAAACTCCATCTCCGCCCTCACCCCTCGACCTTGCGCACCTTCGCGCAGCGTCACCTTGCCACCAAACCTCGCCGCCATCTCCCGCGAGATCGCCAACCCTAGCCCTGACCCCGGCTCCGCGTTCCCCACGCGTCGATAAAAGCGCGCGAACACCTTCTCGCGTTCCGCTTCGGGAATCCCGGGGCCATCGTCTTCCACAATCAGCACTGCATGTCCATCGCGTCGCGCAGCGGATAGCGTGATGCGGCTGCGTGGCCCTGCGTACTGGATCGCGTTGTGCACGAGATTGGCGAATGCTTCGCGCAACAATGCCGCATCGGCGCGTACGGGTAACGTCAAACCGGCGGGACGTTCCCAGCCGAAATCCTGTTGCTTGCCGCGTGCCAGGGGCAGGTAGTCGAGCGCGACCTGTTCGGCCACCGCCACGGCATCGACGACCGCCACTGCAGCGTCGTTATCGGAAGCATCGCGCGATGGCTGACGGGCGCGGGCCAGTGCCAGTAACTGGTTGGTAAGACGTGCCGCCTGCTCGAGTTGCACAACGATGCCACCGACAGCCTCGCTGGCCGCCGCGTGCGAGTTTTCGTCATGGCGACCCTGCAACTGACGCTGCGCGAACTCGGCCTGTGTCTTGAGGATGGCCAGTGGCGTGCGCAACTGGTGTGCCGCATCGGCAATGAACTGCGTCTGCGATTGCGCCATGGCCTCGGAGCGCGAGACATGCAGGTTCACCGCATCCACGAGGGGCCGCACTTCCACGGGCACATGCTCGAATTCGAGTGGTGTCAGGTCTTCAGGCGAACGCGCGCGGACATCGGCACGCACGCGTTGCAGCGGCTTGAGCACGTACGTGATGCCGCCGATCAGGATCAGTGCGGACAGTGCGATCAGTCCCACGTCGCGCAGCAATGCGCTGCGCCAGACGTTGCCGATCAGTGCCGCGCGCGGCTCGGCGGTCTCGGCCACCTGGATGATCACGCGCATGCGTGCGTCAGGGCGATACACGGGGCGCGCCATCGCGGCGATGCGTACGGCATCGCCGCGATAGACGGCATCGTAGAAGCGCGGTTGGTTGTTGACGAGCGTGCCCTTCGGCAGTGGCAGGTCGTCGTAGCCGGTGATGGTCTCGACGCGCCCATCGCGCTCCATCGAGATGCGATAGAACACGTGCGTCTGCGCAGCGGTCTCGAACATCTCCATTGCCGCGTCGGGCAAGGTGAGCTGCACGCTCTCCCCCGCCATGCCGATGGCGTTGTCGATGGTACGCACCGAGCCGTAGAGCGAACGGTCGTAAGCCGTGTTGGCCGCATCGCGCAAGGTGCCGTAGGTGAACCACGTATCCACGGCCATCATCAGCGCCAGTGCAGGCACGAGCAGGATCAGCAGTTGGCGCCGCAAGCTGCCGCGCAGCGGAAGCCACGTACGCTGGCGCGAACGCTGCCCCACGTCAGGCATCGGTGCCCGGCGTGGCAGGCGGCGCAGTTTCGGGTTCGAGCAGATACCCGAAGCCACGCAGCGTGACGATGGTCACGCCGTGGCCGCTCAACTTCTTGCGCAGACGATAGACGAGGACTTCGATGGCATCGGGACTGACATCGGCATCGAGCGAGAACACCTTGTCGAGCAACTGGGCCTTGGTCAGCGGTTGCCCACTGCGGGCCAGCAATGCACCGAGCAATGTCGATTCGCGCGGCGTCAGCGAGAGCGGCGCACCGCCCAGTGTGAAGCTGCGGGTCTCGCCATCGAACACCAGCGTGCCGCATTGCAGGCGCGGATGGGCGCGGCCCCGGCTGCGGCGGATCAGGGCGAGGATGCGCGCTTCGAGTTCTGCAATCGCGAAAGGCTTGGGCAGGTAGTCATCCGCGCCGAGGTTCAGGCCACGCACGCGCTCGTCGAGCGTGTCCTGTGCAGTGAGGATCAGCACGGGCGTACGGTCGTCACGGCCACGCATCGCCTTGAGCACGGCCAGCCCGTCCTTGCCGGGCAGGCGCAGATCGAGCACCACGGCGTCGTATTCCTCGGCCATCAGGCGGGCGTCGGCTTGCAGGCCGTCCGTGACGTGCTCGATGACGAAGCCGCCCTGCTCCAGCGCGCGCCCCACCCAGCGGGCCAGTTCCACCTCGTCTTCCACCAGCAGAATGCGCATGCCGGATCTCCTCCACACCTGTCGTTCTGTTTGTTCTGTTCCGTTCGCGCGGGCCGCGCCGGGCGGCCCTGCGGGCGCCTATAATAACTCCGCCCTCGCCCCCCCGTTTGACTCCCGGTTTTCCGAAGCCTCCCGTGTCCGATCCTTCCGGCTTTCCTTTCGATCCGCCCAGCGCCGCACGACGCCGATTGCTGCTTGCAGGTGGCGCCATCGCGACCGGTTGGCCCGCGCTCGCGCAGCCCGCTCCCCGCGTGCCCGCCGGCTATCCCGCACAGTATGCGGAGATCATCGCTGCCGCGCAGAAAGAGGGAACGGTGACCGTGTATGCCTCCACGGACATGGACGTGGCAAAGCCATTGATCGCAGGATTCGAGGCGCGCTTTCCGGGTGTGCGGGTGCGTTACGAAGATCTGAACACGGTGGAACTGCATGAGCGGTTCCTGTCCGAAAACGGAACCGGAACCCGCGCCGATGTGCTGTGGAGCACGGCGATGGACCTGCAGATCAAGCTGGTGAACGATGGACACGCCCAACGCTACGAATCTCCCGAGCGCGCCGGACTGCCCGGCTGGGCCGTGTGGCGCGATGAAGCATGGGGCACCACGTTCGAACCGGCAGTGATTGTCTACAACCGTCGCCACTTCGCCAATGCGCAGGTGCCGGCCAGCCGCAGCGGCCTGGCGCGACTGCTGCAGGAGCATGCGCCGCAGTGGCGCGGCAAGGTAGTGACCTACGATGTGGAGCGATCGGGCGTGGGGTATCTGCTCGCCCAGCAAGACGCGCGCATGGGCAGCGAGTTCTGGTATCTGGCGCAGGCGCTGGGCCGCGCAAAGGTGGTGCTGTCGGCGTCCACGGCCGAGATGATCGAAGGTATTGCCAGCGGCCGGCTGGTGCTCGGCTACAACCTGCTGGGATCGTACGCGCTGTCACTGATCGAGCGCGGCGCGGACATTGGCGTGATCGCGCCGCGCGACTATACGCTGGTGATGTCGCGCGTGGCGTTCATCGCGCGAAAGGCCCCGCATGCCAACGCGGCACGGCTGTGGCTGGACTATCTGTTGTCGCGCGATGGACAGGCGCTGCTCGGCAAATCCACATCGCAGCTCTATACGATCCGCACCGATACGGACAGCACGCAAACCGCCAATGCGCTGGCCGAGCGGCTGGGCTATGCGCTCAAGCCCATCAGCGTGGGGCCCGGCCTGCTGGCCGCGCAGGACACGCTGCGCAAGAATGCATTCCTCGCGCGGTGGCGCGAGGCGCTGAGAAGCTAGCGCGTTGGCAAACTAGGCGGGGGTGATCGAAGGGGCGGTGGCCTGGGGCTGACGCTCGCAGAGCGCGGCCATTTCCGCGTCGAGGGGCGCCATCGGACGCGGCACGTAGCCCACGCGCAGCGCGGGCGAAAGGCGCAGGGTATCCACGAACGTATCGGCCAGACGCTCGGCCTCATGGTTCATGTCGAAATCGGTCGGGGAGAACAGCCAGTGCGCCAGCACGCCGCCAATGGCGGCATGAAAGGCGTTGACGGCCAGGTCGAGTTCGAGATCGGCGGGCAACTGGCCGCGTTCCATGGCCAGGCGCAGATGCTCCCGCATCTTGACCGTGCCGTCCTGATGGGACTGGCGCTGGCGCTCGAAGATCGCGCCGTTGTCCTCCACCATCTCGCACTTGTGGAAGATGATCTCGAAGACGCGGCGCCACTGCGGATTGGTCACGGTCTGGCGGAACACGAAGGCGCAGATATCGCGGATGCCGCCGAGCGGGTCGGCCTGCAGCGCCAGCCGCTCGGGTGCGCATAGCGCCTCCACCGGCAGGTTGACGCGGTCGCACATCGCCGCGAAGACATCGCTCTTGTTCTTGAAGTGCCAGTAGATCGCGCCACGCGTGACACCGGCTGCTTCCGCAATATCTGCCAGCGATGGGCGTGCCACGCCACGGGCGTGGAACACGGCTTCCGCCGCATCCAGAATCCGGTTGCGTGTCTCCAGCGCTTCTTCCTTGGTACGTCTGACCATTTCCTCTCTCACCCGCGTCCAGGTTGGCCGCCCGGGTCTCCTGACGCTTCACCCCTTCGGATGAAGCCCCTTCCAGATTGCACGATGTCGCACGACAGCACTGGCGGCCCGAATCGTACAGCGAACGGAACAATCGTGCTTGTACAGACCGAACATTCCATTGCAATCAATCATCACAGAGTGTTGCAAACGCCGCACACGGCAACTTTCACTTACATACATGCGCGGATGTATCTATACTACGCGTTTGTTCGGGGATCAGCCAAGGCGTTTTTTTGTGACGCAATCGGCGTTTTACGAATCGCCCGGTTATTTAACTGGCTCCCCTCCACTTGCTTGCCCGCCGCGCCCCGTCCCCGGGGTGCGTAGCACCGAGGCTGTGTTCTGGCCGTTCCGGTGCGTGCGGCGAATCTACAAAATTGCCATCACGGGGTTATCGATGAGGAAGTCCCAACGTATCCGTTGCGTCGCCGCTGCCGCTGCAGCCACTGTGGCCGCGCTGCTCGTGTCCGCCTGTGGCGACAAGGCGCCCCAGGGCGGCGCAATGCCGCCGCCGGAAGTGGGTGTGGTCACCGTCACGCCGTCCACGGTTGCCGTTGTCAATGAACTGCCGGGCCGTCTGGAAGGCGTGCGCACCGCCGAAGTCCGCGCCCGCGTGGAAGGCATCGTGCTGTCGCGCAACTACACCGAAGGTGGCGAGGTCAAGGCCGGCCAGGTGCTGTTCCGCATTGATCCGGCCCCGTACCAGGCGCAGCTCGCATCGGCCAAGGCCCAGCTGGAGCGCGCCGACGCGAATGCCGTGTCCGCGCGGCAGAAGGCCGAGCGCTACAAGCCGCTGGTGGCCGTGAACGCGGTCAGCAAGCAGGAATATGACGATGCCGTGGCCGCTGCTGGCCAGGCCAACGCCGATATCGCTGCCGCCAAGGCTGCCGTGACCACGGCGCAGATCAACCTGGGCTACACCACCGTGACAGCGCCGATTTCCGGCCGCGTGGGCCGTGCGCTGGTGACCGAGGGCGCACTGGTCGGCAAGGGCGAAGCTACCAAGCTGACCACCGTCGAACAGGTCGATCCGATCTGGGTGACCTTCACCCAGCCTGCCTCGGAAGTGGCGCGCCTGCGCGCCGCGATTGCCTCGGGTCAGGTCAAGGGCGTGAACGGTGGTGCCCGCGTGCACCTGTTCCCGGAAGCCAGCGACAAGGAATACAGCGCCACCGGCAAGCTGTTGTTCACCGACATGACCGTGGACCCGACCACGGGCGCCATCACGCTACGTGCCGAATTCCCGAATCCCAAGCGCGAGCTGCTCTCGGGCACGTTCGTGCGCGTGAAGATCGAGCAGGGTATCGACGAAGGCGCACTGACCGTGCCGCAGCGCGCGCTGATCCGCACCGCGCAGGGCGCGAGCGTGATGGTGGTGGGTGCCGACGGCAAGGTTGCCGCCGTGCCGGTCAAGGCACCGCAGGCCATCGATGACCGCTGGGTGGTGACCGAGGGCCTGAAGGGTGGCGAGAAGGTGATCGTGGAAGGGTTGCAGAAGGTGCAGCCGGGCGCGCCGGCCAAGGCCGTGCCGTTCCAGGACCCCAAGACGGCGCAAGCCGCCCCGGCATCGGCGCCGGCTGCAGCGGAAGGCAAGGCGGAAGCCAAGCCCGACGCCAAGCCTGCCGCCAAGCAGAGCTGACCCCCCGTCTCAGACCAAGCGTAGACAAGCCTTTTTAGGGAGCCAGATTCATGGCGAAGTTTTTCATCGACCGGCCGGTGTTCGCGTGGGTGCTCGCGCTGATCATCGCGCTGGGCGGCATATTGGCGATCCTGCAGCTGCCGATCGCCCAGTATCCGAATATCGCGCCGCCGATCATCACGGTCAGCACCACGTATCCGGGTGCCTCGGCCAAGACCATCGAGGATTCGGTGGTCACGCCGATCGAGCAGGAGCTCAACGGCGCCCCCAACCTGCTCTACTACGAGTCGCAAAGCGAATCGTCGGGGCTGGCCACCATCAACATCGCGTTCGCGCCGGGTTCCAACTCGGACCTGAACTCGGTGGAAGTGCAGAACCGCCTGAAGCGCGTGGAAGCGCGCCTGCCGGCGGAGGTGCGCCAGCAGGGCGTGCGGGTCGACAAGGCCGGCAACAACTACATGATGTTCATCACGGTCTCGTCCAAGTCCGGCAATTCGGATGCGATCGAGCTCGGCAACTTCGTCTCGGCACAGGTGGTGGATTCAATCCGCCGCGTGCCGGGCGTGGGTGCGGCCGACCTGTTCGGCACCGAGTACGCGATGCGGATCTGGCTGGATCCGGCCAAGCTGACCGGGTACAACCTGACGCCGACCGATGTCACGGCAGCCGTGGCCGAGCAGAACATCCAGGTGGCGGTGGGCGAACTGGGCGGCACGCCGTCGCCCAAGGGCACGGAACTCAATGCCACGGTCAACACCGAAAGCCGTCTGACCACGCCGGAGCAGTTCTCCAACATCCTGCTGCGCGTGAATCCGGATGGCTCGTCGGTGCGTATCAAGGACGTGGGCCGCGTGGAACTGGGCGGTGCCGACTACTCGACGCTCGCCCGCATCAACGGCAAGCCCGCGTCGGCCATCGCCATCAAGCTGGCCCCGACGGGCAACGCGCTGCAAACGGCTACCGCCGTGCGCGCGAAGATGGAAGAACTGCAACGCTTCTTCCCGCCCGACTACGAATTCAGCATCCCCTACGACACCTCCGCGTTCGTGAAGATCTCGATCGAGGAAGTGGTCAAGACGCTGCTGGAAGCCGTGGTGCTGGTGTTCCTGGTGATGTACCTGTTCCTGCAGAACTTCCGCGCCACGCTGATCCCGACGCTGGTGGTGCCGGTGGCACTGCTCGGCACGTTCGGTGCGATGCTGGCGTTCGGGTTCTCGATCAACGTGCTGACCATGTTCGGCATGGTGCTGGCGATCGGTATCCTGGTGGACGATGCGATCGTGGTGGTGGAGAACGTGGAGCGGATCATGAGCGAGGAAGGTCTCTCGCCACGTGAAGCCACGCGCAAGGCCATGGGCCAGATCACGGGCGCCATCGTCGGCATCACGCTGGTGCTGACCGCCGTGTTCATCCCGATGGCGTTCTTCTCCGGCTCGGTGGGCAACATCTATCGCCAGTTCTCGCTGTCGCTGATTTCGTCGATGGTGTTCTCGGCCATCCTGGCACTGACGCTGACGCCGGCCCTGTGCGCCACCATGCTCAAGCCGGTGGAAGCAGGCCATCATCACGAGAAGAAGGGCTTCTTCGGCTGGTTCAACCGTACGTTCGCCACGGCCTCCACGGGCTACCAGGGCATCGTGGCGCGCATCCTGCGCCGCAGCGGCCGCTACCTGATCATCTACGCGGTGATCATCGCGGGCGTGGTGCTGCTGTTCCAGCGCCTGCCGTCGTCGTTCCTGCCCGATGAAGACCAGGGCTACATGATCACGGTGGTGCAGCTGCCGACCGGTGCCACGCAGGAGCGCACCATCGGCGTGCTCAAGCAGATCGAGGACTACTACCTGCAGAAGGAATCGAAGGTGGTGGACCAGATGATCACGGTTGCCGGCTTCTCGTTCTTTGGCCGTGGCCAGAACGGTGGTATCGCGTTCGTGCGCCTGAAGGACTGGAAGGAACGTCCTGGCGACGAGAACACCGCGCAGGCGCTGGTGGGTCGTGCGTTCGGCGCACTGTCCTTCATCAAGGACGCGATCATCTTCCCGCTGAATCCGCCGGCTATTTCGGAACTGGGCAATTCGTCCGGCTTCGACTTCCGTCTGCAGGATCGTACGGGTCAGGGTCACGCCAAGCTGATGGAAGCGCGCAACATGATGCTCGGCATGGCGGCGCAATCGCCGCAGTTGCAGGGCGTGCGTCCGGAAGGCCAGGAAGACGCGCCGCAGTTGCGTATCGATATCGATCGCGAGAAGGCGCGTGCGCTGGGTGTCACGGTGGCGGAAATCAACCAGACGCTGTCGATTGCGTTCGGCTCCTCGTATGTGAACGACTTCATCTACGAAGGCCGTGTGCGTCGCGTGATCGTGCAGGCCGAGGGCGCCGACCGACGCCTGCCGGACGACCTCACCAAGCTGCGCGTGCGCAATGCGAATGGCGACATGGTGGCGTTTGCCGCGTTCGCTTCGTCGAAGTGGGTCATGGGTTCGCCGCGCCTGGAGCGCTACAACGGCATGCCTGCAGTGAAGCTTGCGGGTCAGGCCGCACCGGGGCAATCCACCGGCGCTGCCATGCGCGTGATGGAAGAGAATTTTGCGAAGCTGCCGCCGGGCTTCGGCTACGAGTGGTCGGGCCAGTCGTACGAAGAACGCCTGGCCGGTTCGCAGGAGCCGATTCTCTACACGCTGTCGCTGGTGATCGTGTTCCTGTGTCTGGCTGCGCTGTACGAGAGCTGGTCGATCCCGGTGGCAGTGCTGCTGGTGGTGCCGCTTGGCGTGATCGGCGCACTGCTCGGCGTGACGCTGCGTGGCATGCCCAACGACGTGTACTTCAAGGTGGGCCTGATCGCGACGATTGGTCTGTCGGCGAAGAACGCCATTCTGATCGTGGAGTTCGCGAAGGATCTGCAGGCGCAGGGCCGCAGCCTGATCGACGCCACGCTGGAAGCGGTGCACCTGCGGTTCCGCCCGATCCTGATGACGTCGATGGCGTTTATTCTGGGCGTGCTGCCGCTGGCGATTTCCACGGGTGCCGGTTCGGGTAGCCAGCGCGCTATCGGCACGGGTGTGATGGGTGGCATGATCACGGCCACCGTGCTGGCAATCTTCCTGGTGCCGGTGTTCTTCGTGGTGGTGCGCGGACTCTTCAAGGGCAGCAAGGCTCAGGAAGAACGCGAGCAGGCACGTCTGGAAGGCAAGGAAATCTGACGATGACGCTGACAATGACGAAGCATTTGACCGCATTGCTGCTGGTGGCCGGCGTATTGAGCGGCTGCACGCTCGCGCCGCGCTACGAGCAGCCGGCCCCGCCGGTGGCGGGTGCCTATCCGGCCGCGCCCGAAGGCTACGCCGCTGCCGAAGTGAAGACCGGCGAAACGCGCCGGGCCAATGACATCGGCTGGCGCGAGTTCTTTACCGATCCGCGCCTGCAGGTGCTGATCGCCACCTCGCTGGAGAACAACCGCGACCTGCGTACGGCTGCCCTGCGAATCGAGGAAGCGCGTGCGCAGTACCAGATCCAGCGCGCGGACTTGCTGCCGACGGTGAACGGCAACGCCAGCTATCAGCGCGGCAAGTTCTCGGGCCTGACCTCGGGTGTGGGCCAGTCGTTCACGGGCAGCACCTACCAGGTGGGTCTGTCGGTGACGCAGTGGGAGCTGGACTTCTTCGGCCGCGTGCGCAGCTTGTCGAACGCAGCACTGGCGCAGTACTTCGCCACCGAGGAAGCGCATCGCGCGGCCCATATCTCGCTGGTATCGGAAGTGGCCAAGGCGTATCTGGCCGAACGCGCTGCCGCCGAACAGTATGAGCTGGCACGCAATACGTATGAAGCCCGCAAGAGCACGTTCGAACTCGCGCAGAAGCGTTTCGATGCGGGCGCCACGTCGGCGCTCGACCTGCGCGACAACGAATCGCTCGTCGCACAGGCGCGCGTATCGGCTGCACAACTGGCTCGCCAGCGTGCGCAGGCACAGAACGCGCTGGACGTGCTGGTGGGCATGCCCATCGCGCAGATTCCGAACCTGCCCGCGCCGATGCAGTTGTCGGATGAACGCATCATCAGCGACATTCCGGAAGGGCTGCCGTCTGACCTGCTCACGCAGCGTCCCGACATCCGCCAGGCCGAGCAGACGCTGCTATCGGCCAACGCGAACATCGGTGCCGCACGCGCAGCGTTCTTCCCGCGCATTACGATGACGGCAAGTGCCGGCACCATCAGCCCGTCTTTCTCGGGGCTGTTCGATTCGGGCACGGGCATCTGGTCGTTCTCGCCGTCGCTGGTGCTGCCGATCTTCGACACGGGCCGTAACCTGGCGAACCTGGATCTTGCCAACGTGCGCAAGAATATCCAGATCGCCAACTACGAGAAGACGATCCAGACCGCGTTTGCCGAAGTGGCCGACGCACTGCAGGCACGCGGCACGCTCGAAGAGCAGGTGGCAGGGCAGGAGCAGCAGCGCAACGCGGAAGCCGCGCGTTACGAGCTGTCGCGCCTGCGCTTCCGCAGCGGCGTGGCGAGCTACCTGGACGAACTCGATGCACAGCGCCAACTGTTTTCTGCAGAGCAGGCATTGGTGCAGGCGCGGCAACTGCGGCTGACCAATGCGATTGATCTGTATCGCGCCCTGGGTGGTGGGTTGAATGAGACGGCGCCGGTGGCGCAGGTGAAACCTCAGACGACTACGCAGTGATGGTCTAGCGGGAAAAAAGAAAGGGCGAAGCTGATGAGGCTTCGCCCTTTTTGTTTGGCGTGGTGGAGATTGATGCGTTGACCCTCACCCCCAGCCCCTCTCCCGCAAAGCGGGAGAGGGGAGCAGAAAAGGCGGGAGAGGGGAGCAAACAGTTAGAACTTATACGTCGCTGCCAGAAAGAACACGATCGGATTCGGTCGCAACGTCGTCTTCGACGTAGACAACACCGTGCCGTCCGATGCCTTGATCGTCATGGTCGATTCGCTCTTGAGCGGGATATACGTCACCGCGCCGGTCACGCCCCAGTGCTCGTTGAAGTTGTATGTGCCGCCGATGTTGAAGATCGGTGCCCATGACGACGACGCATCGGCATGCACCGAGGTTGGTCCGGGAATCCCCGCACCTGCGGCCAGCACCGCGCCGAGGTTGTTGTTGACCGATTCCGCGAACGCCGGATTCACCTTGATGTCCGTGAAGAAGTTGTAGGACACGCCGATGCCCACGAACGGGCGGAACGTGACACCGGGCGAGCGGAAGTGATACTGCACCATCGCAGCCGGACTCCATTGCCGCGCCCGCGAGATGATCGGGTTCAGCGATGGGTCACCAAGGCTCTGTTTGCCCAGCGCACCGGCAGGTCCCGGGGGAATCAGTTCGCCATGGCCATAGATCTTGAACGTGGGCGGAATGCCGCCCACGCCCGTGATGGCGATATGGTCGGTGACAAAGTGGCTGAACGTGAGTCCCAGCGTGTCCGAGTTCGACGTGGACAGGCCGCTGCCCGGCGCCGAGAAGCTCGACGGCAGACCCAGTGGATAGTTGATCGGCACATCCACCACATTGGTGGTCAGCGGCCCGCTGGTGCCGAAGGTCTGGATGTGGAACCAGCCTGCCGAGACGACGTTGTCGCCCTTCTTCTGCGCATGCGCGGGCGCTGCGGCGAACAGGCCGAACATCGCCACGACGGCCAGCAGGCGAGATAGCGTTGCGTAACGTTGATGCTTCATCGATGGTCTCCCCGATTATTGTTATTCGACGAAGGCGCCAACCGTGAAGTACGGCGCGCCATTGTTGGTTTCGATGAAGCCGAACACGCCGCCCGTGAACATCAGCTTGCCGGTGATGCCGGGCGTGCCCTCCTTGCGCGTGGTGGTGATCACACCGGCCGTGGTCTGCGAGTAGTCGAGCTTCAGCGCGATGGCACGCGTGGCATCGGATGCGTGGAACGGATCGAGCTGTGCGGCTTCTGCGCCGATCAGTGCCGTGACCTTGTAGTCGAAGTTGCTGTCCACGCCGATGTACTCGCCATTGACACTGCCCTGCGACCAAGACACCGCTGGCGCCATCATGCCGATGCCGATTTCGTCATCCGCACCCAGCGGGAGATCTTTCGCACTGGCATAGCCCACGCGGATCATGATCGGCACCAGTTGTCCGCGCAGCTTGCCGACGATCAGGTACGCGCGGCCCATCACGGCCCCCAGGCTCGGAGGCTGCTCGCCTTCATAGTTCGTGGAAAGCAATGCACCGGTAGCCTGCGGCACGAACTTGTTGCCCTTCTGCTTGCACGTGCCGCCCGCCTTGTTGTCGCAGACGGTGAACGAGCCATCGGCTGCGAGCGACATGCGATAGTCCTGCGCCACCGTGGCGAAGCCCTTCGACGGAATCTCGTGAAAGCCCGAGCCGTTGTAGACGCCGGCGATCTTGCCGAGGTCGGTCTCGGTCTGCGCGAAGCCGATGAACTGGAAGTACGGGAACGTGGTGTCGGGCACCGCACCCGCGCCAAGGAAACCATTGAACTGAATGCGCGCGCCCGGAATGGTGCCACCCATCACCCCTTCACCGAGGAACAGCTTGGCCGGACGCGCCGGATCGAGGCTCGCACCCTTCAACTCGAACGCGCACTGGTTCAGCTTCTCTGTAGGCAGCGCGGTTTCCTGCGCGAGCGTACCCGTCATCACGTTCTGACCGTCGGTGGGGTCCGAGCGAGTCGGTGACACCGTGCCCGTGGTGCGCGGCACCGACGAGTCGAGGAAGGTCACGGCCCACGTCTTCTTCGTGGTGTCGATCTGCACCTTCACCAGTTCGCCGGAACCCGTGCCGCCGATGTACGGCGTGGAGTAGTCCACCGTGGCCGGACACAGGCGCGGCACGCCCACTGCCGCAGGCGACGGCGAACCGCCCCCGCCGCCTCCCCCGTCGCCGCCACCGCACGCGGACAGCAGCGCAATCGTGGCGAGGGCCGGTACGAGGCGCACGCGCGAGCGCCGTGCGGAAGCGTTGGGATAGTCGCGGGGCGCGAGCCATTGCGGCAGTTGCATCATGATGATGTCTCCTTTGGGGCTTTCTTATTTGGACTGCCTTGTGGGGTGTGAGGCAGGGTTCGTAGCGCTTATCGGCTTGCCACGGCACTGACGCGGAATGTCGGGTTCGCATCCGGGCCGAACAGATGCGCGTAGACCGGACCGGTGGTGATCAGTGCACCGCTGGTGCCGCTGTTATCGACGGTGGTGACTACGCCAGGCTTGGTTTGCGTGAAGTCCATCTGGAAGGCACCGGTCGGCGTGAGCGAAAGATCCTGCGGATCGAGCAATGCGGCGACGTTGTCTTGCAGTGCCGAGGCCGAATATTTGAAGTCGCTGCCCGAGCCGATGTAGCCGCCCTTCAACACGGCGGCGGTCGTCGGTGATGCAGATGCCAGCAAGCCGATGCCCGATTCATCGTCGACGCGCAGCTTGAAGTCGAGCGGATTCAGATCAATCTCCGCAAAGCCCACGCGCACCAGCACCGGTACAAGTTTTCCTTCGAGCTTGCCGACGATCATCACGCCGCGTGCACGGCTGTAGTTGTCCTGCAGCAGCGCGGCCTTGTAGAGATACGGATACGGCTGCATCTCGTTATCGTTGGCGCTTTCGAACGCACCGTCCGCAATGCGCAGCGTCCATGGCTGCCCCGTGGACTTGCATGTGCCAGATGCCACCGTGCAGGTGCCGTCGGCATTCAGCGTCTCGACCGCATTGATCGTGGCCGGCGCATAGTTGGTGCCGTTGAGCAGTTCGCCGCTCGACGGTACGAGGTGATAGGCGAGCATGTTGTACTGGCCGGCCACCTTCGCGAAGTCGGTCTCGGTTTCCGCGAAGGCAATCACCGGGTACATCGGGAAGGTGCGCTCAGGAATGACCCCGAGGCCGCCCAGGCCGGGATTGTTGTAGGCAATCGTCGCGCCGGGAATGCCGCCGCCCGCTACGCCATGACCGATGAAGAGGATCGGCGGATTGGCCGGATCGATGATGGCCTGCGAAATGCCGTCGGATGCCGTGGCCGTCTTCAGTTCGTAGGCACAGTTGTTCTGCGCTGCAGTCGGCAGCGGTCTGGTCGGATGCGTCATCGTGCCGGTCAGCGTCACACCGGCGCGCGTCGGCGAGACGGTGCCGGTTTCTTTCGGCACGGCTGATTCGAGAATCTGGATGCGATACGTGCCCTGCCGGCTATCGAGCTGGATCTTCAAGAATTCGCCCGCGCCGGAGCCGCCCGTGTAGGTGGTGTTGTAGTCGAGCACGCTCGGGCAGATATCGGCCACCGGTGCATTGGTGGTGGGGCCCGATGGGGTGCACGTTCCATGGGTGGCGCACTGCTGCGCCGAGGCTTGTGGCGTGCTGCCGCCGGGTTCGCCATCACCGCCGCCGCAAGCGGCCAGTGCGATCGTCAGGCTTACCCCAGCAACGGCGAAAATGGTGCGTCGAAAGTTCGACTGATCCATGGTTGTCTCCTGTTTTTATCGTCGGCGCGACGGATTTTTTTTGATGTCGCACAGTGGTCGGAATCTCGCGTTTCAAGCGATGACGCGCAATAGAGCGCACGTTCCAAACACGGTGGCCGCGCCGCAGTGCCTTGTCGGCCAAAGCGATCCGCAGATCGTTCAAACCGCTCGCACACGGTGTTGCGAGCGAATTCAAACGGGGGGAGCGCCAGGCCGCAGTGGGTATTCCATATGGATCAGCGGAATCAGAACTTGTACTCGCTGTTGGCGGGATCGAATGCCGAGGCATCGAACGTTTTCTTCACGGCCTTTTCAAAGACGATCTTCTCCACCATGTTGCCGTCCGCATCCCAAGCGGTTTCCTGGCGTGGCCACGGATGCTTGAGATCGAACATCAACTGCACCTTCTTCGCGTAGTACTTGGGCGGCCCCTCGGGCAGTTCCCACGTCAGCGCCACCATGCGCACGCCCTGCTCCTGCACGATATCGACGCGGCTGTATTTCTCGGAGAGACCTGCGGCGCGCAGCGTCCTGGCATCGCGCTCCAGCATCGACAGCACGAACTGGAAACCGAGATCGCGCACGGTGTGATTCGATTGGGATTTCGCGAGCGATCCATCGATCGATGTCCAGATCGACGTGAAGCCCAGCACGCCGCCCAGGTGGCCGTACATTTCCTCTTTACGCTTGGTTTCGTCGTAGATGATTTCCTGTCCCGACTGCGCGCCGTTAGGCAACCACTTCGCATAAAGCTGACGCGGCATATGGCGATAACGAATGAGCATGCGCGCGGGCTTGTCCTGCCATTGGCCGTTCAGACGCTCCTGTCGCGTCATCGCGTATTCGTATTCGGGATAGCGATTGATTTCCTGTCGCGCCCACGTCAGCAATGCCTCGGGTTGCAGCGCATCGAACACGGCCAGCACCTGCGCATCGGGTTGCGCGGCCAGCTCACCACTGGCGATCTGCTTGGCGAACAGCGTGGTCTGCTGCGACGTGGGCAGACCGTCGTAAGGCGTGGCGGCGCGGCTCTGCGGTGCCGGTGCGCCTTGCGCATGCACATCGAACAGGCTCAGCGTTGGCGCGGTCATCATGCCGAGGGCGCCGCCAATCGCGGCAATCGTGATCATTTGCTTCATCGCGTGTCTCCAGTACTCCGGTGTATTTCGACTTTTTTCATACGACAGGCAAGACGGGTCCCTCCCGCGCATGTCGGCAGACAGCGGGCTCATGGGCGCGACAGGGACGTAACGGGTCACGCCGCGCTTGGGGCGTGGCGATATCGCACGTGTGGCTTTGGGGAGCGGCGGCCCCGGTCAGGGCCGCCGTGATACTCGCCTGGTGACTCGGCTAAAGGCTCGGCTACGTTCGGGGACGGGTACGCATCCAGTCATCGAGCGGATTGCTGGGGAAGGCGCAGTGCTCGCGGCGTACCGCCATGCTGGCGGTGGCCGAGCGCGTCGTGCCCTCGTTGCGTACCGTGCGCGCACTGCGGCGCGCGCGATTCACTGCGGCTGCCGTGGCGGCAGCGGCTTGCTGGGTTTCGCTTTCCACCGTGGCTGCCAGCGCAGCCATGTGAGCCTGTTCATCGGCATGCTGCGACTCGCCGATTTCAAAGACATCGTGCAATGCGCCAAGCTCCTGGGTCTCTGGCGACGGTGCCTTGAGGGCAGCCACCACCATCGACGTCAGTTGGGCGAGCACCTCGGTGTCGCTCATGCGCTTGCCTTGGGTGAAGGCCGGCATCAGGTTGCCCAGTTCATCGCCCGCCAGCACACCCGCCAGTGCCTTCAGCGCGAAATGCAGCCGCCAGCCCAGGTCTTGCCGTGGCACATCGGGCAGCGCGCGTGCAAACGCTTCGAAGAAGCGTCCGAACACGGGTGCATAGTGTCCCATCAGCCAGGACTGGATGAAGGGCGAGGTATCGGAATACACGCGCCCCAGCAGCCTGAGGAACGATGGCCCGCCGATCTCGGGCTCGCGCGCCATCTGGAGCGCGGGCACGAACAGCGCACCCATCACGTGTTCGCAGCGGATCTCGTTACCCGGCCAGCGCGCCTCGCAGGCATCCAGCAAGGCCAGACGCCGGGTATTGAGCGGATCCAGCCGGCGTCCGAGCACCGACTGCATCATGATTTCCTTGCTGCGAAAGTGATAATTGACTGCGGCCAGATTGACGATTGCCCGCGACGTCACCTGTCTGAGAGAAGTGGCTTCGTAACCTACCTCGATGAACAGTTTCTCGGTCGCATCCAGGATGCGGGCCTTTGTATCTCCTGCCGTGGTTTTCCCGGTCTTCATGGGGCGTCTCTCGCTCAAATACCGCTGTGGACCCCTGCAAAAAAAGTCAATCAATCCACTCGCTGCCCAAGCTCCATGCTCTGTCGGCATACGGATGCTTGAAACGGTTGTAAGCAGCCTACTCTACCGATTGCACCGTTTCACAAGTCCATTTTTCGAGGTCTGCCTCTAAAATGCAAGCCCCGATTCTGCATGACAAAAATTCTTATCACGCCGTGATGGTCTTTTTCAGTGTGGATGCATTCTGCGCCGTCAGTGCGAACACTGACAATTGGGGGTTCGCACCTATGCTGGTGGGAAATACCGAGCCATCTAATACGGATAGGTTATTTAAATGGTGATGGCGGCCCGCGCTATTTACCACGCCACGTGCAGGGTCATCGCTCATGGCGCAGCCACCCATCAAATGCGCCGTGAATAACAGCGCGCGAAATTTTTTCAATGGCAATTGGCCGATGGATTCGCGTGCCTCGGCCCAGCTCGAATAATGGGTGGAATCCAGATGGGCCGGGCGGACACGGCGTGCGCCGGCCGCGAACTGGGCTTCGGCCATGCTCAGGTACGCGCGGCGCACCCCATCCCAGAGGTAATCGCTCACGTCGTAATCCAGCACCGGACTGCCGTCATCGGTAATCCTGACACGACCGCCCGGACTCTCGGGCACGAAGCCATCGCGCAACAGCGCCAGCATGGCGTTGGTATGCGGCAACGCCGCCATCTCCTGGCGCAGGTCGTTGCCGATCGCGTTGAACACGCCCGCGCTGATGCCGGGGAACATGGGCGGGACTTCGAGCTTGTAGCCCATCGGCCCTGTTGCGCCGTCGCGCCACTGGAAATGATCCGATGCCACCGACTGCGGCGCGCCATAATAAGGATCAATTTTCTCCGGCATTTCTGCGATGCTCAAATTCACCGGATGAATAAACGTGCGTAGGCCGACTTGCTTGTGCGGATCGGGCACGCGTGAGCGCAGCAATAGGGCCGGCGAGTTGATCGCCCCGCCCGCTACCACTACATGCCGGGCGCGCACGGTGACCGCGATGCCGCTGGGTGTGTAGCCATCGGCGCCGATCGCGTCGGCGGTCAGGCCGCGTACAGACTTTCCGTCATGGTCGAGGGTGCGCACGCGCAGCCGGTGCACCAGCGTGGCGCCATGGGCCAGCGCGGCGGGGATCGTCGAGACGAGCATCGACTGCTTGGCGTTGACCGGACAGCCCAGGCCGCAATAGCCCGAGTTCCAGCAGCCCTTCACGTTGCGGGGAATCGCATGCCACTCCCAGCCCAACGCCTGGCAGCCGCGCTGAAGCACCGCGTTGTTGGGGTTCGGGTCCATCGCCCACGGCGCCATGTTCAAGCGTGCCTCGATCTGCGCGAACCATGGCGCCATGTCCTCCACGCTATGCCCCGTCACCGCGTGTTCGGATGTCCAGTGCGCCAGCGTCTGCGGCGGCGTACGAAAGCTCGATGACCAGTTCACTGTTGTGCTGCCGCCTACCGAGCGGCCCTGCAGGATCGAGATCGCGCCGTCCGAGGTGGCACGCGCTGCGGCCTCCTGGTACAGCTCGCGATAGGCGCGCGCCTCGTCCATGTCCTTGAAGCTGTCGGAGGTGTGCAGCCCCCCTTCTTCGATCATCAGCACAGTGAGGCCGGCCTGGCTCAGGATCTCCGCCGCGATGCCGCCACCAGCGCCCGTGCCAATGATGGCCACGTCGGCCTCCAATGTGCGCGGGGCGGTGAACGTGGCGGCGTCGAGCACCTTCCAGCCGGACGCGATGCCGGCGCTGTAGATATCGGGAATCGGCATGTCGGCCCTTGCTGTTAGCTGTGAATGGCGCGATAGATCGCGGCGTGGGGGCCGGGGTAGCCGCTGGCGCTCCAGGTATCGGGCACCACGTAATAGCCCACGCCGATCAGCTTCACCAGCACCACGCCGCCCGCATTGAGCGTGGCGAACCGGCTGCTACGCCAGCGGCCGAGGAAGCCGCGTACCTGTTCCGGCGTGGCCTCGCTCCACGGACTGCGCACGCCGGCCACGGCCCAGCGCAGCGGAGTGCTGGCCAGCAGGTCGAGCAGCTTGCGCAATTCGTCGCGGCCGTTCTGACCCATGGCGGCGATGGTCACGTCGATGTTCTTCACGGCCGCCGTGCTCCTTGTCTCGCGCTGCGCGGTGGGCATCGTTTCGAGTTCGCTGATCACGGCGGGCAGCACCGCGCGGAACAGCGCCACGTCATCGGGTCGCAGGAAGGCCATGCCGGCCTGCGGTGGCGCGGCGGGCGAGCAGCCCGTCAGCGCGGGCAGCAGCGCCGAGCAGGCAATGGCCGCGCAGAACCCGCCGCCGACCTTCAGGAAATGCCGGCGCGAAGGTGCCGAGGGATGGTCCGCTGGAAGGTCCGGGGGAAGGTCCGGTAGGGGCATCGTGTCTCCATTTTTTCTTATGTGGCTCAGGTATCCCGAGGCGTTGTGATTCTGCCGAACCCGGCGAAATTTATTTGCGGCGACTGTCAGGTTTCAAACGCACGACCGACATCCGCCGCCAACGCCAATTCCGCATGGCCGGGCTGCGTTTGATGTGCACGCTCCGCCACTGGAAACGCGCCGCAAATAGAGCAATTCTTCCAACGAGCAGTTTGACGGGGCGCGAAACCGGTTCCTATGATGACATCGACCAATGTCACAATCAACGATGGCGCTGATCCGGTTAGACAGCCACCGGCGGGATCAGCCCACCCCATTGAAAGGCGCTACATGAATGCTCCAGCGGATCTCCCCGATTACCTGTCGGCAGACAGCCCGGAGGTTGCGTGCGATATCGCGATCATCGGTAGTGGCTTTGCCGGACTCGGCATGGGTATCCGCCTGAAGCAGTCGGGCGTGGAGGATTTCCTGATCTTCGAGCGCGCTGGTTCCATTGGCGGCACCTGGCGCGACAACCACTACCCGGGCTGCGCCTGCGATGTGCAATCGCACCTCTACTCGTTCTCGTTCGCGCCCAATCCGGACTGGTCGCGCATGTTCTCGCCGCAGCCGGAAATCCGCCGCTACCTTGAACACTGCACCGACAGCTTCGGATTGCGTGAACACCTGCGCTTGAACCACGAATTGCGCAGCGCGCAGTGGGACGATGCCGCAGCGGTCTGGCGGCTGCAGATGGCCGATGGGCGCTGCGTGCGCGCCCGCGTGCTGATCTCGGGCATGGGCGGGCTGAGCCGTCCATCGATCCCGAACATCCCTGGCCTCGATACCTTCGCCGGCACGATGTTCCATTCGCAGCAGTGGCGCCATGACTATCCGCTAACAGGAAAGCGCGTGGCGGTGATCGGCACCGGCGCCAGTGCCATCCAGTTCGTGCCGCAGATCGCACCGGCTGTGTCGCAACTCGATCTCTACCAGCGCACGCCGCCGTGGATCATGCCCAAGCCAGATCGCCGTGTGTCGGCGTTCGAACGCGCGATGTTCCGCCGCCTGCCGTTCACGCAGCGGCTCGCACGCACGGGGCTGTACTGGATGCTGGAGTCGCGCGTGCTGGGCTTCGTGATTCATCCGAAACTGATGAAGGCCGTGGAGCAGGTCGCGCGCCGCCATCTGCGTCGCCAGGT
Source organism: Cupriavidus sp. 2SB (assembly GCF_005503625.1). Taxonomy (GTDB): domain Bacteria; phylum Pseudomonadota; class Gammaproteobacteria; order Burkholderiales; family Burkholderiaceae; genus Cupriavidus. The sequence continues at coordinate 20,453 of NZ_SCMX01000092.1, forward strand.
GCCGGACCCCGTGCTGCGCCAGACGCTGACGCCGGACTACACCATCGGCTGCAAGCGCGTGCTGATCTCCAACGACTACTACCCGGCGCTGTCGCGCAGCAATGTCGATGTGGTCACCACAGGTATCGACCATGTGGAAGCCGACGCGGTGGTGCTGCGCGACGGCACACGCCGCCCTGTGGACGCGATCATCCTGGGCACGGGTTTTCACGCGACCGATCCGTTGCCGCGCGGCGTGATCGTGGGCCGTGAAGGACGCGATCTGCTCGATGCCTGGCGCGATGGCGCCGAGGCGTACCTGGGCACCACGGTATCGGGCTTCCCGAACCTGTTTTTGATCGTCGGCCCTAACACCGGACTCGGCCATAGCTCGATGGTTTTCATGATCGAGTCGCAGGTGAACTACGTGCTCGATGCCCTCGCACAAATGCGCCGCGAGCGCGTGCAAGCGGTGGATGTGCGCCCGCCCGTCCAGCAACAGTTCAACCACGGCATCCAGCAGAAGCTGGGCCACGCGATCTGGTCTGAAGGTGGTTGCGCAAGCTGGTACATCGACCCGAACAACGGCAAGAACACCACGCTCTGGCCCGGCTTCACATGGCAATTCCGCAACGCCACGCGGACATTCCGCATGAACGACTACGAACGCCGGCCCGTGCGCGAACGCGATGCAGACACGGCGCACCATGACGTCAATTCCAACGTGCCTGCCGCTACGGTGCGCGCCTGAGCCGTCCCCAAAAACAGAAGCGAACCTGGATTGACCGAGGAGAGATCGATGAAGGATTTCCGCAACAGGGTGGCCGCAATCACGGGCGCCGGTTCCGGCATGGGCCGCTCCCTGGCGATACAACTGGCGCATGCCGGCTGCCACGTGGCGCTATCGGATCGCAATGAGGCGGGGCTGGCGCAAACGCTTGCCGAGGTGCAGCGCGCAGCGCCCGATATCCACGCAACCACGCATGTTGTGGATGTAGCGGATCGCGCTGCAGTGTATGCGTGGGCCGATACCGTGGCGCGCGAACATGGCCGTGTCAACCTGATCTTCAACAACGCGGGCGTGGCGCTCTCCAGCACCGTGGAAGGTATGCGCTACGACGATCTCGAATGGATCATCGGCATCAACTTCTGGGGCGTGGTGTATGGCACCAAGGCTTTCCTGCCGCACCTGAAAGCCAGCGGCGAAGGGCATATCGTCAACACGTCGAGCGTATTTGGCCTGTTCGCGCAACCCGGCATGGGCGCTTACAACGCGAGCAAGTACGCCGTGCGCGGCTTCACCGAATCGCTGCGGCAGGAGCTGGATCTGATGGATTGCGGCGTGTCGGCCACGACCGTGCATCCGGGTGGCATCAAGACCAATATCGCGCGCGACAGCCGGGTCTCGTCCAGCGTCAACGGCCTGCTGGTGCGCGATGAACAACAGGGCCGCGAGGAGTTCGAGAAATTTTTCATCACCTCGGCGGACAAGGCTGCGCGCGTGATCCTCGATGCCGTGCGTGCCAACAAGCGGCGCGTGCTGGTGGGCCCCGATGCATACGCCGCCGATGCGATGGCGCGCTTGCTGCCCGCTGCGTACCAGTCGCTCGTGGTGCGCGAGACGCGCCGCAAGCGTCGGCAGTTCGTGCAAGGCGACGCTTCCGCATCGGCGCCCGGCGGAGAACGCGCATGACGCGCGCCGCCCTGCCTCGCGAAGCGGTGCTGCAGGCACCGCCCGGTCGATTCACGCGCTGGTTCGGCCAGGGCCGCGTGGGTTTCACGAGCCTGCCGCGCGACACGCTCGCGCGCCGCTATGCGCTGCCAACCTCGCGCTGGGTACAGGTCATGGGCGCACTTGTTCACTACACCGAAGAAGGCGTGCCCGAGGGCGAGCCACTGGTGCTGATCCACGGGTTCGGCGCGTCGCTGCACACGTGGGAAGGACTGATGCCGATGCTGCGCCAGCGGTATCGCGTGATCCGTCTTGATCTTCCACCGTTCGGTCTGACCGGCCCGCTGCGCGATGCACGCGGTCGCGTGGTCACGATGGATGTCGATGTGTATCGCAGCTTCATCGACAGCTTCCTGCTGGCCGTGGGTATCTCGCGCGCCACGCTGATCGGCAACTCGCTGGGCGGGTTGATTGCGTGGGATCTCGCCGCACGCCGGCCCGCGCTGGTGGACCGGCTCGTGCTGATCGATGCGGCAGGCTTTCCGATGAAGCTGCCGATCTACATCGATCTGTTCCGGCACGCCGTGGTGCGCTGGTCGGCCCCGTGGATGTTGCCCGAAGCGATCATCCGCGCGGCCACACGCGATGTGTACGGCGATGCCAGGCGCGTGCCGGAATCCACGTTCCGGCGCTACGTCGATTTCTTTTATGCAGCAGGCAGCCGCGAAGCGGTGGGCCGCATGGTGCCGAGGCTCGATTTCGATGCGTTGGATACCGAGCGGCTGCGCGGCGTGCAAGCCCCCACGCTGGTGTTGTGGGGCGAGCGCGACCGCTGGATACCGCCCGCGCATGCCGCGGCGTTCGCGGCACGTCTCCCCGTCGTGTCGCTGCACCGCTATGCGGGTCTCGGCCATGTCCCGATGGAAGAAGACCCGCAGCGCGTGGCGGCTGACCTGCTGCCCTTCCTCGACGGCGCCCGTGAGGCGTCGGTCCCTTCGACACAGGAGTCCTCGTCATGATGCCCGTACGCCGCGACGTTCATCCCCATCTGCCGCCCGAACGCATCTGCGATTGGCACGAGCGCGGGCAGCACGTCACCCACTTCATCAACGCGCTGTCGATCTTCTTCCCGGCTGGCGAACGCTTCTTCATGGACAGCGTGCGCAACTACCGCGACCGCGTCACCGATCCTGAACTCAAGCAGGCTGTGGCTGGCTTCATCGGGCAGGAGGCGATGCACACGCGCGAGCACATCCTTTACAACCGGTTGTTGGACGATGCAGGACTGCCAGCGTCGAAGCTCGACAACGCGGTGGCCAAGCTGCTTAACCTGCTGCGCAAGATCCTGCCGAAATCGTGGCAGCTCGCGCACACCATCGCGCTGGAACACTACACGGCGATGCTGGCCGGCGGCATGCTGTCCGATCCGCGCCACATGGGTGTGTCCGAGCCGGGATATCGACAGGTGTGGACGTGGCACGCGCTGGAAGAAACCGAGCACAAGGCGGTGGCGTACGACGTGTGGAACACGGTGATGAAGCCGGGACCGTATCGCTACCTGCTGCGCGCGTTCACGATGCTGACCACCACGGTTACGTTCTGGGCGCTGGTGTTCGTATTCCACGTGCGGCTGGTGATGGCGGACAAGACGTGCCGCAACAAGCTGACGGGCTTCGGCAGCGTGATCAAGTTTCTGTGGGGTTCACCGGGTGTGCTGCGCAAGATGATTCCGGAATGGTTCGATTACTTCCGGCCGGGCTTCCATCCGTGGGACGAAGACAACCGCGCGGAACTGAGCCGCATCATGCCGCTGATCGAAGAGATCGAGCAGACGGCGATCAAGGCTGGGGCGAGTACGCGTGCGCCGTCATTGAGGTCAGCGGCTTGATTCTGTTGCGATAGTGCTTCGCGCGCCTGCCCTCTCCCCCGCCCCTCTCCCAGAGGGAGAGGGGAGAAAACCGGCAGGGTTTGAATCCTCGTCGGTGTGCTCCCCTCTCCCGCTTGTTTTGCTCTGTAGTGGTCAAGTAATCTTGGACACTTTTTCAGGCAGACCTACTCTTTAAAGCCTCGTACTCGGCCGGCGGCATGTCTTGCGTCGCCGAGTGAAGCCTGCGATGGTTAT
>NZ_SCMX01000093.1 GCF_005503625.1 Cupriavidus sp. 2SB
TTACCGGCCCCCATCCCGCCCTGCTCCATCGCAATCTCGATCAGCACCTTGCGCACCGCAGGGGCCATGCGTCGGCCATCGCCGCAGACGTAAATCGTGGCACCAGACTGAATCTGTTTCCACACATCGACGCGTCGCTGCCACAGCAGATCCTGCACATAACGCGCAGCGCCAGGCACTACCGAATACGCCGTGTGAATCTCCACCACATCCGTCTCGGCCCATCGTGCGAAATCATCGCGATACAGCCAGTCATGCTCCGGGTGACGGCATCCGAAATACAACTGCACCGGCGCAACCGTTGCACCAGCCATCTGCTGCGCAGCGCGTTCTTCGATAAAGCCACGGAACGGCGCGATGCCAGTACCGGGTCCGATCAGCAGCATCGGCACTGACGGATCTGGCTGGGGTGCGAACGATGGATTCGGTGTGCGGATCGATGCGGCAATGCACGGACCGTTCGTCAGCCCTTGCAGCCATGTCGAGGCCACACCACGAAACTGTCCACGTCCCGACAGTGCCGGCGCCCACACCGTGCCCACGAGCAGCGTGGCGATATCGGGCGAAGCCAGCGGCGATGAGGCGATCGAATAGAAGCGCGGGCGCATCGGTACCGTGCAGGCCAGCAGTTGCGGCAGTGTCAGCGAGATGGCCGGATGCGCGTCGAGCACATCGAGCATGCCGAGTCGCCGTGCGGCCACCTTTTCCGCATAGACTTCGTCCGATGCGAGTTGTTCCAGCGACTGTCGCGTATGCGGGCAACGCGTGGCCTGCGCCAGTGCGCGCAGCGTCTGGCGCGACACCACATCCTGCAGTTCGATGAAATGCGTCAGCAACTGACGTAGCGGCAGCGCCTGCCCGACTGGCAATCCACGTCCACTCCCTTGCGCCGCAGACAGCGTGACGATGGCATCGGGATTGAGGTCGAGCCGTTCGCATAGCGCGGTGACGAGTGCCGATTCGTTCTGCGGCCAGACAGCGAGGTGATCGCCCGTCTGATACGACACACCCGGCGGCAGTCGCAGCGTGATGCTGCGCGTGGAAGTACGTGGCGCTTCGATGGAGAAATCCCACAGTCCATCCGGTGCATCGATCAACTCGATGTTGTCGATCACCGTGAACGCCTGCGTCCCGGCAGGCAAAGTCTCCGCGCGAATCGCTGCGACGCTGCGCATCTGCACATCCACTGCGATGCCGCCAGCCTGTACACCATCGGCCTGCAATGCCTGCCACAGTTGTGCAAGCCACCGCTCGGCCGCCTGATCGAAATCGGCGTTGCCGTCGGCTTCTCCACGGCGCAACAGTGGCACTGCGCCAGCATCCGTGAAGAACGCGAACACGCGACGCGGAAACGCCTGATACGTGGCCCATTGCGAGTTACCGCAACCGAGCATCGCCAGCCGAATATCCTGCGCGCGATAGCCCGTCACGCCACCGGCATCGAGCATCGATTCGAACTTGCGCCCAGAGTCTGGCGCGCGGCCGTTGTACGTGGCGGCCACGACGACGACGAGTCCCGATGTCGGCAACGCATCCACCACATCGTCGAGATCGGCGAGCGTGCTGGCGAACCCTGCGGCGATCGCACCACCGTGAATCTGTTCGGCCAGTTCGCGCGCCGTGCCCAGGCTCGATGCACACAGCACGGTCATCGTCGGCGTTTCCTTGATACGAAACTGGTAGTCGTAGGGATCGTGGAGGACGAAGTTGCGCAGCATCAGCGCCAGCGCCAACTTGGCTTCCGTCAAATGTCGAAGTACCCCTTCATCGCGCGCTGGCTGAAGGCCGGCATCAGGATGCGATGCGCGCACCCCCAGTTCGGCTCGTCGCTATGTGCGGTGAACAGGCCATCGCCGGCCATGTCGCGCAGATAGGACAGCGGCGGGCCGATGATCTTGCGGAAGCGCGCCGGATCGCACACATCCGCCGCGAGTTCCACGGACGACACGAACGGTACACGCCGCCCCGCAAAGTCCAGTTCGAAGATGCCGTCGTGGTGCCGGCTGCGCGCCAGCAGATGCTGCCCGATCTCGCCGGGCGTGATCTGGAAGAGATTGCCGACGATGGGCCAGCCGGGATCGCGCGGAATGGGTGCCAGCGTGACGTCCGGTGCGGCAGTGGTGACAGATGACATGGGGCGGCAGATGAGAGTCAGGGTCGGTCATGAAACCGGAAACCCGAGCATGCCTGCCTATGGGCGCGTTGTCCCAGCCCTCTGTCGTCCGTTTGAAATATTTGTTCGATTCAAACTGTCGATATATGGGAGGTGGTAGGGCGGTGGTCGGGCGGTGGTCTCTAATCGATCACCTTGCCACGCAATGCCTTGACCTGTCCGCGCTGGACCTTGGCATCGACCCGGCGTACCCGCGAAGCACGCGTCGGCCGAGTGGCCCGACGAACCCGCGGTGGTGTGGCCACGCTCTGCACGAGTTCATGCAGCCGGCGCACCGCTTCCTCTCGGTTCATCTCAAGGCTCCGATGCTGCTGCGCCTTGATCACGATCACCCCATCGCGCGTGATGCGGTGGTCGTGCAGCGCCAGCAGGCGCTCCTTGTGGTCCTCCGCCAGCGACGACGCGCGCACGTCGTAGCGCAGATGCACCGCATTGGACACCTTGTTGATGTTCTGCCCGCCCGCGCCTTGGGCGCGGATCGCGGTGATCTCGTACTCGTGATGGGAAATGAACAGGTCTTCGGCCATGCGACGCATCATAGCAATGCGCAGGGCCGAAGTGGCGTGTCCCTCATCCGCCGGCCTATGCGGGCCGTCCGTTGCCAAGCAGATGGAACTGGTCCACCACCGCATTGAGTCGCGACGCCTGGTCCTTCAGGCTCTCTGCCGCTGCGGCGCTTTCTTCCACGAGCGCCGCGTTCTGGCGCGTCATGCTGTCGATCTGCGCCACGGCCTCGCCCACTTGCCCCATGCCGGCGGCCTGCTGATCGGTGGCGCTGGAGATGCTGCGGATCAGGTCATTGACGCGTCGCGCCTTGGCCACGATATCGCCCATGCCGCCATGCGCCGTGGCTACCTGCTGCCGGCCCTGCGCCACGCGCGCGCTGCTTTCGCCGATCAACTCGCGGATCTGGCGCGCAGCCGTCGAAGTCCGATGCGCCAATTGCTGCACCTCGGTGGCCACCACGGCAAACCCGCGCCCGCTCTCGCCGGACCGCGCCGCTTCCACCGAAGCGTTGAGCGACAGGATGTGGGTCTGCAGCGCAATGCTGTCGATCAGCCCCGTGATTTCTGCGATGCGATCCGCCGAGGCCGAGATGCCATCCATGGTCTCCACCACGCGCCCCACCGCCTCGCCGCCATCCACTACGGCATCCGAGGTCTCGCCAGCCAGCGAACTGGCTTCGCCCGCCGTCTGCGCGGCGCTCTGCACCGCCGTGTGGATTTCCTGCATCGACGCCGAGGTCTGCTGCACATCCCACGCCTGCCGTTCGGTCCGCGTGCTCAGATCCATGCTGCCGCTGGCGATCTCCGATGCGGCGTCTTCCACGGACATCGCCGCGGTGCGGACCTCGATCATCGCGGCTCCCATCCGCGTGATGGCCGCCTTCAGCGCCAGCGCTGTCGGCACACTGACCGCCACGCTTTCCACATCCAGGGAGATCCGATCGCCGCCATCGACTTGCGCCACCAGCGCCGACAACTCGGCACCTTCCACCGCCGCGCGTCGCAACTGCAGCGCCAGCACGATCTCGATCGCGGTCTGCACCACCACATAGATGGCATGCATCGACACCCGCGCAAAATCAGCCTCGCCCGTGCAATAGAACGGATAGCTCAACGCCTGCAGCCGATCGAACACCACGTGGTGCACCGCAAACAGCGCCGCCGCAAACACCAGCGGACGCCAGTCGCGATAGACCAGCAGCAGCCCCAGCAGCACGAACACGCCAAAGTGAAACTCGGTCAGCCCATGCGACAACTGGATATGCAGCACGACCATGGCCACATTGGCCGCCACGAGCGCATACCCACTGAACCGCGTGCCGCGCGCCATGAGGTAAGTCAGAGACCCCAGCACCACCAGAGCCCCGCCAGCACCAATCGCCAGCGTCAATGCGTAGTAATGCACCCCAATCGCCAATGCCGCCGCACCCGAGCACAGCAGTGTCGACAACATGACAAGATCCGCCCAGCGAGCAATCCCGCCCAACGCGGCCTGCCGGGAGGTGAGCGATGGTTGCGATGCGAAAGATCCACCCCGCTCGGCACGCCCGGCAGGATATGCGACAGCAAACGTCATGATTTCCCCGTTCCTTCAGAGTTCTGATGGCGCTCGCTCCAGCCAGTCCATCCATCGCTGCGCTTGCGCTCGGGACGGTTAACGGGCGGAAATGAGGGAAGCTTGAGGGGTCAACGGGGCTGGCGTCGATCGGACTGGAGGATGGCGCTGGGTCAGAACGACCTGGAGAAAACCTGGGGAATCAATCAGAAAAACCGTGGTGCGCCCGGCTGGGATCGAACCAGCAACCCCTGCCTTCGGAGGGCAGTACTCTATCCATTGAGCTACGGGCGCGATGTGTCTGGCTTGGCGTCGGACGGATGCCGGCGCCGGAAAGTCGCATAGGATACCCGACTTGGCAGTGGCCGTCCATGAGGGATGCGCCGATGGGTGTCGGGGGAGGGGTTATCACGGGTCTCTGAATCGCCGCTTTTGACACCTGCGCCAAGGTCTTGGGTCTATAATCGGCAGCTATTTGCGTCGTAACAGAGACGTAGCGGGGCAGGAGATGGCCCCGGGCGCGATAGCCGACAGATTCACCCCCGAAACAGGGTCCAGACAAGCAAGCCGCCCCCAACGAGCTGTGCAAACGGTTTCCCGCAAAATCGAGAGTTCTGTATGAGTGACGTCCATCAAGAAAACGACCACCACGAGTCGCCAATCAAGACACCCAAGCAACTAGTCGCTGTTGTGATCGCCGCCTTCCTGGTGCCGATCATCGTCATCATCCTGTTAGTGAATTTTGTGGGACACGGCACCCTTGAGGGCGCTGGCTCGACCCAGACTGCGGAAGCGGTCAATACCCGCATTGCCCCGGTCGCATCGCTGGAAATCAAGGATCCTAGCGCGCCGCGCGTCTTCAAGACGGGCGAACAGGTCTACAAGGAAGTCTGCGCAGCCTGCCACGCCACCGGCGCTGCCGGTGCACCCAAGTTCGGCGTAGCCGGCGACTGGACGGCCCGTATCGGCCAGGGCTTCGATGGGCTGATGAAGGCCGTGGTCAACGGCAAGGGCGCCATGCCTCCGCGTGCCGGTACGTCGCCGGACGATTTCAGCGACTACGAACTGGCTCGCGCGGTGGTCTACATGGCCGACGCTGGCGGCGCCAAGTTCCCGGAACCCGCCGCACCGGCTCAGGGCGCGCCCGCGCAAGCCGCCGCATCGGCTCCCGAAGCCCCTGCCGCCGCCGCACCTGCTCCCGCCGCACCTGCAGCAGCAGCCCCGGCCCCCGCTCCTGCCGCCGCTGCCGCTCCGGCTGCCCCGGCCGCAGCTTCGGCCGAAGTCGGCAAGAAGGTCTACGAGCAAGTCTGCGCGGCCTGCCATGCCGCCGGCGTCGCGGGTGCTCCCAAGTTCGGCGACAAGGCCGCCTGGGCGCCGCGACTCAAGGAAGGCATGGATGTCGTGCACAACTACGCGCTCAAAGGCAAGGGCATCATGCCGCCGAAGGGTGGTTATGCCGGCCCCGACGCAGACGTGATCGCCGCATCGGACTATATGGCCAACGCCGCCAAGTAATCCGCCGCACCGGCAGCAAAAAAGCCCGCGAATTGCTTCGCGGGCTTTTTGCTTTCTGGCCTGTGCGGATCGGGATTCAGACCACGCGCGAATAGCGCTGGATCGGAACGGCCTTGGCATCGTTCGCAGCCGGCGCGGGTTGGGGTCGCCGGGCGTCCTGCCGCAGATACTGGTCGAACACCATGGCCACGCGGCGCACCAGCAGGCGGCCCAGTGTGGTGACGTCGACACGGTCCGGTGTGCGGCGCACCAGGTTGTCCACGGCCAGCCGGTCGAGTTCGGCCAACTCGTCCGCGAACTTCGTGGCGAAGTCGATATCGTGCTCGGCCTCGATTGCGGCAATGTCGAGCGTGCCGTTGCACATCAGCGCGCCGATGATCTTGCGGCGCAGATGGTCCTCGGCCGACGTCTCGAAGCCGCGCACGATCGGCAGGCGGCCCGCGTCCAGCGCGGCGTAGTAGTCGTCGGTGGTCCGGGCATTCTGCACGTAGTGCCCCGCCACCGCACCGATGGCCGACACACCGAGCCCAAGCTGGTCATAGCCCGCGTGCGTGGCGTAGCCCTGGAAATTGCGCTGCAGCCGCCCTTCCCGCTGCGCGACGGCGAGGTCATCTCCGGGCAACGCGAAATGGTCCATGCCGATATAGACATAGCCGGCAGCGGTCAGCCGTTCGATGGTCGACACGAGGATATCGAGCTTTTCGCCGGCTGGCGGCAGTGCATTTTGGTCAATGCGGCGTTGCGGTTTGAAGACATGTGGCAGGTGCGCATAGCTGTAGACCGAGAGGCGGTCCGGGCGCAGTTCGAGGGTGCGATCCACCGTGGCGTTGAAGCGCGCGGTGGTCTGGTGTGGCAGCCCATAGATCAGGTCCATGCTGACAGACTGGAATCCCAACCGCCGCGCCGCCAGCACCACATCGCGCGTTTCCTCGAAAGACTGCACCCGATGGATGGCCTGCTGCACTTCGGGATCGAAATCCTGCACCCCAAGACTGATGCGGTTAAACCCCAGTTCCGCGAGCAGCGCCATGCGGTCGTCTGTCACACGGCGCGGATCGATTTCGATCGAGTGCTCGCCTTCGGGCAGCAGTTCGAAGTGTCGATGCAAGGCAGCCATCACGGCGCGCATTTCGGCAGGATCGAGGAAGGTCGGCGTGCCGCCGCCCCAGTGCGACTGCATCACCCCGCGTCGTTCGCCGAGATGTGCCGCCACCATCGCCATCTCGCGCGCCAGGTAGTCCACGTAGCGTGCGCTGCGGCTGTGATCCTTCGTGATGATCTTGTTGCAGCCGCAGTAGTAGCAGATGTTCTCGCAGAACGGGATGTGCAGATATAGCGACAACGGCGCGGGAGCATCGGCGCGGCAGGCGTCGAGCGCGCGCAGATAGCCAGCGTCACCCACTTCAGCATGGAAGCGGTCAGCGGTGGGATACGAGGTATAGCGGGGACCGTTGCCGTCGATGCGCCCGGCCAGGCTGCGGAAGTCGGCAAGCGCGCGACGATCGAAGGCCGTGCTGTTGGAATGACTGGTGGAGTTTGAGGCAGAGGTGGGGGCGGACATTTTCGAGTTCTCGGTAAAGGCACGGCTAACCGACCGATGCTATGCCCGCCAATCCCTATCAACTTTGACGCCAATCAAAACAACGGACCTGCTGCGCCGGCCACCCCGAATAGGTGGGGGCTTCTGTCGGGAAAAAGTCACGCAAGCGTCATCAACGGCCGATAGTCTCGGCCCCGGCCTCGATGTCTCGTGGCCCATCCCCCACTCTCTTTTGCTCCCGCTGCCATGCGCCCAGCCTTGCCGCAGTCGATGTCGTCGCGCCCGCCCGAACCCGAACCAGCGATCACGGGCCGGCGTCGCACCTTACTCGCACTTGGCGCGTTGTCCACCGCAGCCCTGCTGCCCAATGCAATGGCGCAACCCGCCACACCCGTGGCAAGGCGCCAACTGGTGGTCGGGCATCTGGTCGATCGTATCGGACCGCAGGCCGATCTCGCGCGTGACTACCTGGCCGGGGCCAAGGTCCTGTTCGATGCGTTCAATGCCGCGGCGACACCGGGCGCGCCACGCATCGTGCATGTCATCCGGGATGCCGATCCGAATCCGCGCCATGCCATCGCGCAAGCCGTGGCATTGGCCGATAACGAACGTGCGGACGTGCTGTTCGGCACAGGAGACGCCCTGTTGCCATCGCTGGCGAATGCCTCGGAACTGACGCGGCGCGGCGTGCAACTCGTTGCGCCGTTGTCCGGACTGGCCATGACCGCCGAGAACATCTGGTTCACACGCGCCGACTATCAGGCCGAGGTCGATGCCGCCGTGCGCCAGTTGCACAGTTACGGATTGCGCAACATCGCACTGGCCGTGTCGCCGGACTTCGCGGCCGGTGCCTTGGGCACCGGTACGCCGTGGCTGGCACGCCTGGAGAAGGACATCGCCACGCGCGCGGTGCCGCTGGGTAGCAACATCGAGGACAGCGCGCGCCGCATCGCCGCCGCACGTCCCGGCGCGGTGATCGTGGCGGGCGATACCCTCGCGTACGGCAGCCTTGGCCGCGCGCTCGCCGCGCAGAACTGGTTTGGCTTTCTGGTGGGATTGTCTGCGGTCAGCCCGTCATCCGCGCGCGAGATTCTGGGCGCTAGCTACGCCGGCGGCATGGTGGTAACGCAGATCGCGCCGGGGCCGCAGGAATCCACGCTGCGTGTGGTCAAGGAGCACGTCGCGCGCATGAAGCAGTATCTCGACGAGCCGCCCTCGCCTGCCACGCTCGCGGGATACATCGGCGCCGCGTGGCTGACGCGCGCCGCCACGGGTATGAAAGCACCGGGCCCGGCCGAGTTGCGACGCGCCTTGCAGGCACGTATCGACGTGGGCGACTTCACGCTCGATTTCACGCGCGGGCTGCGTGGCTCGCAATACGTGCAACTCGCGGCCATCGGCAAGAGCGGCCTGCCGCAGCGGGCCTGATTATTTCCCGCTGCTGCGTTATACGCGCGGCAGCGTGATGCTGACACGCAGGCCACCTTCGGTCCGGTTCGACAACTTCAACTCGCCGCCGTGGCGGGTCACGATGTCGTGCGCGATCGACAGCCCCATGCCCACGCCGCCCGTGGCGCGGCTGCGTGACGATTCCACGCGATAGAACGGTTCGAGCACGCGCGACAACTCGGCGGGTGGAATGCCGGGACCGTTATCGCATACGTCGATCGTGACCCGTTCCGGACTATCGGCCAGCACGATATGCGCGGCGCCGCCATAGCGATGCGCATTCTCCACGAGGTTCACCACCGCGCGGCGCAGTTCTGCGGGATAGGCGAGCATCGGCGCGGCCTCGCCCGAGAGTCGCACGTCCTGCCCGATCTCCTGCGCATCGTCGACCACCGCCTGCACCAGCGCCTGCACATCCACGCGCTGACGTGGGCCCGTTGCACCATCGCGCTCGCGCAGGTAGTACAACGTGGCATCGATCAGCCCGTTCATCTCGGTCAGATCCTGACGCAAGCGATATCGCACGTCATTGCTTTCGATGCGTTCGATGCGCAGGCTCATGCGTGTCAGCGGCGTGCGCAGATCGTGCGATACCGCAGCGAGGAAGCGCGATTGCTGGGCCAGTTGCGTGCGGATGCGTTGCTGCATCAGGTTCAGCGCGCGCGTGGCATCGCGTGCTTCGGCAGGTCCGCGTTCTTCATCGAGCGGTGGCGCGTGGACATCCTGCGCCAGCCGATTCGCACCACTCGCCAGTTGCTGCACCGGTCGTGCCAGCAGCCGCGCCCCGACCCACGAAGCGATCAAAATCGCGGCGAGCTGGAACAGCAGGCCAAGATGCGGTGGCCAGATACCGCGGATGTGGAAACCCTGCGGCGGACCGGGCATGCGCTCGCCCGGCTTGGGTGTGCGGAATGCGTCCAGATGCAATGGCGGCCCATCGAAATCGAACGGCTCGTTGCCGCGTGGACCGCCGAAGCGGCCCCCGAAACCACCTTGCGGACCGGGCCCGAAATGGGGATCGAACGGCGGACCGAAACCCGGACCGTGATCGAGGAAGCCCGGACCACCCGGCGGCGCGAAGATGCCTTCGAGCGGATGCTTCGGCACGCCATCCGTCGTCAGCGTGCCATTGGCTTCCGCCTCGGCCACTGCGCGACGCATGCGCTCCATGTAGCGTTCGGAGCCGGGACGCGGGAACAGGCTCTCGATCACGGTGACGCCCAGCACATGCACGCCGAGCATGATCGCGGTCATCACGAAGAAGACCCGCAGGAACATCGAATCGAAACGACGACGACGCGCACGCGGCGGCGTGGCATCGCCGGCATTTGGCGGCGAGGTCGGGTCCACGGCCATGCTGTTCAATGCTCCACGTTGACGGTGAAGACATACCCCTCGCCGCGCACGGTGCGGATCAGCGCCGAGTCGCGCGGATCGTCGCGCAGCTTCTGGCGCAGGCGCGATACCAGCAGGTCGATGCTGCGATCGAACACGTCGAGGTCGCGGCCGCGCGCGTTGTTGATCAGCATCTCGCGGTCGAGCACACGGTTCGGATTCTCGATGAACGTCAGCAGCAGCCGGAACTCCGCATTCGACAGCGGCACAACCGTTTCCTCTGCATCCACCAACTGGCGCAGCGTAGTGTTCAGGCGCCACACGCCGAAGCGCATTTCGTGTCCCGTGGACGCCGGTGCGGGCCGCCGCGATTCGCTGCGGCTGCGCCGGAGCACGGTGTGAATACGCGCCACCAGTTCGCGCATTTCGAACGGCTTGGTCACATAATCGTCGGCCCCGACTTCGAGCCCGACCACGCGATCCGCGAGTTCGGCGCGCGCCGTCAGCATGATCACCGGCACATTGCTCGTATCGCGAATCTCGCGGCACAACGTCAGGCCGTTTTCGCCCGGCAGCGACAGGTCCAGGATGACGAGGTCGAACTGCTGGTTCGCCAGCGCGGTGCGCATGGCGGCGCCACCCTCCGCGCCCTGGGCTTCCATGCCGAACGTGGCCAGGTACTCGGCAAGCATGGTGCGGATCTGGGGATCGTCGTCAACGATCAGCAGGCGGGTGGTCAGGGCGGGAGAAAAATCCATGGCGAACGTGCAGGTGGGAGGGGGCTTGCGGACCCGCGAAGACGCCGGCCCGGATGAGAGTTGCCAATGTACCAGCCAGGCTATTACATCCGATGCCGGTTTTGTATCAGGATTGATACGTGCGCCGCGCGCCACCCCGAAGAAAAAAACGCCCCCGGTGCTGCCGCAGCCGGGAGCGTTCAACAGGGAAGAAGCCGGGCTCGCATGTGCCCAGCCACACCGCTACCGAAGGGCGGGCGCGGTGTCGCGCATGGAACGCCGAGATGTTGCATGCGCGGTGGCTATCGTAGGGAGGGCTCGCTGCCGCGTCTTGTCGGCCTTGTATCAACGACCGGACATGTCGATGGCCTTGGCGATGCCGATCAGCCCGCTCAGCCAGTGACAGCGGGCTTGCCAAGCAGCGCCTTCAACCCTGCCAGCCGATCCTTCGGACTCATGGCCGGCGTCTCGTCCACGATTGCTGGGGCCTCTTCCAGTTTCATCTCACCGATAAAGCGCGACGGCTCCACGGAATACGTTTCGCGCGCACGCTTGCGCTTCTTGCACCAGCTGATCTGCAGGCTGCGCTGCGCACGCGTGATGCCCACATACATCAGCCGTCGCTCTTCCTCGATCTTCTCGTCACCCATGTCTTCATCCTCGCGCGAATGGGGCAGGATGCCCTCTTCCACGCCCACCAGGAACACGTGCGGATATTCGAGTCCCTTCGATGCATGCAGCGTGGAGAGCCGAACAGCGTCGGGGTCTTCGTCGCGGCCTTCGAGCATGCTCATCAGCGCCACCGTCTGCGTCAGTTCGAGCAGGTTCTTGCCCTCGTCGGCAAAACCGTCGGCGGTATCGAAACCCGTCGCTTCGCCTTCCACCTCTGGACGCGTGCCCTTGCGCTTGAGCCAGTCGAGGAACTCCAGCGTATTGGTCCAGCGCGACTGGGCCTGGCGCTCGTCGAAGGTGTCGTAGAGATACGCCTCGTAGTGGATGCCTTCCATCAGGTCATCGAGCACCACCGTAGCAGGGTCCTTCTCCGCGCGATCCGCCAGCCTCACCATCGATTCGCAGAACAGTCGCAGCGGTTCCAGCTGGCGCGGCTGCAGCTTGCCCTCGATGCCGCCCATCATCGCCGCTTCGAACAGCGACACCTTGGCCTGCCCCGCAAACGTGCCGAGCACTTCGAGCGTGGTGTTGCCCACGCCACGGCGCGGCGTGGTGATCGCACGGATGAATGCGGGATCGTCATCGGGATTGGCGATCAATCGCAAATACGCGCAGATGTCCTTGATCTCGGCCTTGTCGAAGAAGCTCTGTCCACCTGACAGCACATACGGAATGCGCTCGCGCCGCAGGATCTGCTCGAACAGCCGCGCCTGATGGTTGCCGCGATACAGGATGGCGTAGTCGCGAAACTGCGCGCGCCGCTCGAACTTGTGTGCCGACAGCCGGAACACTACGGACTCGGCCTCGTGCTCTTCATCGTTCATCGGATGCACGGCGATGGGGTCGCCCATGCCGTGCTCCGACCACAGTTTCTTGTCGAACAGTTTCGGATTGTTGGCGATGACCGCGTTGGCCGCTTCCAGGATGCGCACCGTCGAGCGGTAGTTCTGTTCGAGCTTCACGACCTTGAGGTCGGGGAAATCGGTCTGCAGCAGCTTCAGGTTGTCGAGCGTGGCGCCGCGCCAGCCATAGATCGCCTGATCGTCATCCCCCACTGCAGTGAACGCCGGCGCGCGCAGATGCGACCCACCGGCCAGTAGCTTCAGCAACTGATACTGGCACGCGTTGGTGTCCTGGTATTCGTCCACGAGGAAGTAGCGCAGCCGGTTCTGCCATTTCAGACGCACGGCTTCATCGCGCGCGAACAGTTCGGCCGGGAGCCGGATCAGATCGTCGAAGTCCACCGCCTGGTACGCATGCAGCGTCGCCACGTACGCGCGATAGACCATGGCGGCCTGGTGCTCGTCGGCCGTGGCGGCCTGCGCGAGCGCGGTCTCGGGATCGACCATGCCGTTCTTCCACAGCGAAATCGTGTTCTGCACGCTGCGGATCAGCTTCTTGTCGGTGGTACTCAACTGCTCCTGCACGAGTCCGAAGCAGTCGTCCGAATCCATGATCGAGAATTGCGGCTTCAGGCCCACATGCTCGGCTTCCATGCGCAGAATTTGCACGCCGAGCGAGTGAAACGTACAAACGGTCAGCTGCTTGAGTGGAATACGCTTCCCTTCGCGCGTGGTCTTTCCCTCCATGAGCTTGCTGATGCGCTCCTGCATCTCCTTGGCCGCCTTGTTCGTGAACGTGACGGCAGCAATGTGACGCGGCTCGAACCCCTTGTCCTCGATCAGATGCGCAATTTTCTGCGTGATCACGCGCGTCTTGCCGGAACCCGCCCCGGCCAGCACAAGGCAAGGGCCGTCCAGATAGCGAACGGCTTCGGATTGCGCGGCGTTGAGTCCGTGGGTCATGGGGCGGGAAGAGGAAAGCGGGGACGAGAACCGGGAAGGGCGGAAATGCCGAACTCGGCACGCGGTCAGCCACGCGCCGAAGGCGACGATGCTACCACGCGGCAAGGTGGCTGACAGGGCCTGTCGGAGGGTGTCCGACGGCACCCGTTTCACGCTGGTAACAATCGTAAATCGGGCGGGCCCTGCCTGGTGACGGGGCATGGAGTTTGCCTCTCTCCCGTACGGCCGAGCAGGTTGGCAGTCACAACGGTGCGCGGCAAACCTTCCGGATATCGGAACGTATCGGAATCCATTCGAATCAAGGAGCCAATCATGAACACCCTTCGCACGCTCTCGAAAGTCGCGCTGATCGGCGCTACGCTGGTCGGCTTTGCCGGTTGCGCGGACATGACGCCGAAGCAACGGAATACCGCCATCGGCGCCGGTGCGGGCGCGCTCGGCGGCGCGGTGCTGACCAACGGCAGCGCCTTGGGTACGATCGGCGGCGCGGCTGCCGGTGGCGTCATCGGCAATGTCGTAACCAAGGACAACCGCTGACCGAACGGGGGACCGCAGCGCGCGACGGGACGGTTTGACAAAGCCAGACCGCTCCCGTACATTCACGCGCATCTGACCGGGAGAGCGCGCATCACGCATTGCGCCGCCGAAGGGGAATCACCCGAAAACTCTCAGGCACCATGGACCGGTCGGATCGGCATGCAACATGCACACGATGCATGCCGCACTCTGGAGAGCGACATCCGCCGCAGCTGGAAGGCCGGCGAGCATGTCCACCGAAGGGGCGCACGGAGCCACGGCTTCGTAATCTCTCAGGTATCGAGGACAGAGGGGTCATCCGCCGCAGCGGACTGGTTGCACATTGGTGCGGCCGGCATGCGGCGGATGACCCTTTTTTCGTTTTCGAATTGCCCGAGGATATCCATGACGCTCCAGGCCACGCCCCTCAACGCCATTCATCGCGCCCTCGGCGCCCGCATGGTCGATTTTGGCGGTTGGGACATGCCGGTCAACTACGGCTCCCAGATCGAGGAACACAACGCAGTCCGCTCGGACGCCGGCATGTTCGACGTCTCGCACATGTGCGTGGTCGATCTCCATGGCGCGAACACCCGCACCTTCCTGCGCGGCCTGCTGGCCAACAACGTCGACAAGCTCCAGACACCGGGCAAGGCCCTGTATTCCTGCATGCTCGACGAGAAAGGCGGTGTCATCGACGACCTGATCGTCTACTTCTTTGCCGAGGATTATTTCCGGCTCGTGGTCAATGCGAGCACGGCCGTCGGCGATATCGAATGGATCCGTTCGCGCAACAGCGAGACCGGCAGCGGCGTGACTATCAACCCGCGCCGTGGTGACGTGGCACCAGCAGGGTCCAGCGCACTGGCCATCGTCGCCGTGCAGGGTCCGAACGCACGCGCCAAAGTCTATGCAGCCTTCCCCTCCACCCAGCCCGCCGATGCCCTCAAGCCATTCAACGCGCTGGTCGTGCAGGACCCGGCCATGGGCGAACTGATGGTGGCGCGCACGGGCTATACCGGCGAAGACGGCTTCGAACTGGTGGTGCCGGCCGAGAACGTCGCCGGTATCTGGGAAAAACTCGTGGCAGCCGGTGTGAAGCCTGCCGGCCTGGGCGCACGCGACACCCTGCGCCTGGAAGCCGGCATGAACCTGTACGGCCAGGACATGGACATCCATACGTCGCCGCTCGACGCCGGGCTGTCGTGGACGGTCGATCTGCAAAGCGAACGCGACTTCACCGGCAAGGCTGCGCTGACCGCTGGCGGCCAGAAACGCGCGTTCCTGGGCCTGATCCTGCGCGACAAGGGCGGCGTGCTGCGCGCGCACCAGAAAGTCGTCACCGCATCCGGCGACGGCGAAATCACCAGCGGCACATTCAGCCCGTCGCTGTCCCAGTCCATTGCCTTTGCCAGTCTGCCGAAGGACATCGTGCCGGGTGCGGAAGTCCAGGTAGAGATCCGCGACCGCAAACTGACCGCGACTGTGGTTAAACTGCCGTTTGTGCGCAATGGCAAGGCACTCGTGAGCTGAGGCATCGGCCCCCGCTTCACACCAACGGTCGCCCTTCCACCCGTTCCGCTCGAGCCCACATGCCGCGGGCGGGTGAATGAAACAAGAAACACACTGTATCCCGGAGAACCCTCATGAATTTCCCCGCTGACCTGAAGTACACCGAGTCGCACGAATGGGTGCGCGTCGAAGCCGACGGCACGCTGACCATCGGCATCACCGACCACGCACAAGACGCGCTGGGCGACATCGTTTTCCTGGAACTGCCCGAAGTGGGCAAGTCGGTTGGCGCAGGCGACGCGCTGGCCGTGGTGGAGTCCGTGAAGGCGGCTTCCGACATCTACGCCCCGGTGGCCGGCGAAGTCATCGCCATTAACGACGCGGCTTCGGCATCGCCGGAATCGGTCAATGCCAACGCCTTCGACGCGTGGCTGTTCAAGATCAAGCCGGCCAACGGCGACGATGTGAACGGCCTGATGAACGTCGACGCCTACAAGGCCAGCGTCGGCGCCTGATCGCGCTGATTGTCCGATGCCGCGCGTGGCGGCAGGCTGACCACCTGCCCCGCGCGCTCCACGAGATTTCCTTGCCATGAACGCCCCGTTTCCCATGAACGCTGCCGCCCAAGCTGCACGGCCCACGCTGGCCGAACTGGAGGCGCGCGACGCCTTCGCCGCCCGCCATATCGGGCCCGATACCGCCGAACAGCAGCACATGCTCAAGCTGCTCGGTTTCCACAGCACCGCCGCGCTGATCGATGCCGTGGTGCCTGCCGCCATCCGTCGCCGCGATGGCATGTCGCTGGGCGAATTCACCGCCCCGCTGACCGAGGAAGCCGCGCTGGCCAAGCTGCGCGGCCTGGCCAGCAAGAACCGCGTGCTCAAGAGCTTCATCGGGCAGGGGTACTACAACACGCTCACGCCCGGGGTCATCCTGCGCAACGTGTTCGAAAACCCGGCGTGGTACACCGCCTACACCCCGTACCAGCCTGAGATCTCGCAGGGCCGTCTCGAAGCCCTGCTGAACTTCCAGCAGATGCTGACGGACCTGACCGGCATGGACATCGCCAATGCGTCGATGCTGGACGAAGGCACCGCCGCCGCCGAAGCCATGACGCTGCTGCAGCGCGTCAACAAGCATGCATCGAACACGTTCTTCGTGGCAGACGACGTGCTGCCGCAGACGCTGGAAGTGGTACGCACCCGCGCGGAGCCGATGGGCATTGTGATCAAGGTTGGCCCCGCTGCGGAAGCCGCGAAGGCCGAGGCATTCGGCGTGCTGCTGCAGTACCCGGGTGTGAACGGCGATGTGGCCGACTACCGTGCGATTGCCGACGCGGTGCATGCATCCGGCGCGCGCGTGGTAGCCGCCGCCGACCTGCTGGCGCTGACGCTGCTCGCCGCACCGGGCGAATGGGGCGCGGACGTGGCCGTGGGCAACACGCAGCGCTTTGGCGTCCCGCTCGGTTTCGGCGGCCCGCACGCCGGCTATATGGCCGTGCGCGACGAATTCAAGCGTTCGATGCCGGGCCGCCTCGTCGGCGTGACCATCGACGCGCAAGGCAACAAGGCATACCGCCTGGCGCTGCAGACGCGCGAGCAGCACATCCGCCGCGAGAAGGCCACGTCGAATATCTGCACGGCGCAGGCACTGCTGGCCATCATGGCGTCGATGTACGCGGTCTACCATGGTCCACAGGGTCTCAAGCGCATCGCGCAACGCGTGCATCGCCTGACCGCCACGCTGGCTGCCGGCCTCAAGGCACTCGGCCACACGCCGCTGAACACGACGTTCTTCGACACGATCACGCTCGACACCGGCTTCAACACCGACGCATTCCACGCGTCCGCCACGCAGCGCGGCATCAACCTGCGTCATGCAGGCGGCACGCGCATCGGCATCTCGTTCGACGAAACCGCGTCGCGCGATGACGTGGTGGCGCTGTGGGAAATCTTCGCGCATGGCAAGGCCGTGCCGAAGTTCGATGACGTAGAAGCAACGGTGGCCGACGGCTTCCCGGCCGCACTCTCGCGCCAGAGCGCTTACCTGACGCACCCGGTGTTCAACACGCACCACGCCGAGCACGAAATGCTGCGTTACCTGCGCTCGCTGGCCGACAAGGACCTGGCGCTGGACCGCACGATGATTCCGCTGGGCTCCTGCACGATGAAGCTCAACGCCACCAGCGAAATGCTGCCGGTGACGTGGCCCGAGTTCAGCAACATCCATCCGTTCGCGCCGCTCGACCAGACCGTGGGCTATCGCGAGATGATCGACCAGCTCGAAGCCATGCTCTGCGCCGCCACGGGCTACGCCGCCGTGAGCCTGCAGCCGAACGCGGGCTCGCAAGGCGAGTACGCTGGCCTGCTGATCATCCACGCCTACCACGCAAGCCGTGGCGAGAGCCATCGCGACATCTGCCTGATCCCCTCCTCCGCGCACGGCACGAACCCGGCATCGGCACAGATGGCCGGCATGAAGGTGGTGGTGGTGGCCTGTGACGAGAACGGCAACGTCGACCTCGTGGATCTGGCGAAGAAGGCCGAACAGCACAGCAAGAACCTCGCTGCGATCATGATCACGTACCCGTCCACGCACGGCGTGTTCGAACAGGGCGTGCAGCAGATCTGCGACATCGTGCACAAGCACGGCGGCCAGGTCTACGTGGATGGCGCGAACATGAACGCAATGGTCGGCGTGGCCGCACCGGGACAGTTCGGCGGTGACGTCTCCCACCTGAACCTGCACAAGACGTTCTGCATTCCGCACGGCGGTGGCGGACCGGGCGTGGGTCCGGTGGCAGTGGGCGCGCACCTTGCCGACTTCCTGCCGAACCAGGACAGCGTTGGCTATCGCCGCGACGACAACGGCATCGGCGGAGTCTCCGCCGCGCCGTTCGGCTCGGCCAGCATCCTGCCGATTTCGTGGATGTACGTGGCGATGATGGGCTCGACCGGCCTGACCGCCGCCACCGAGAACGCGATCCTGACGGCCAACTACGTGGCCAAGCGTCTGTCGCCGCACTATCCGGTGTTGTACGCGGGTCAGGGTGGTCTGGTGGCGCACGAGTGCATTCTCGACCTGCGTCCGCTGCAGAAGAGCACGGGCATCTCGAACGAAGACGTCGCCAAACGGCTGATGGACTACGGCTTCCATGCCCCGACCATGAGCTTCCCGGTGCCGGGCACGCTGATGATCGAGCCGACCGAAAGCGAGGCGCTGGCCGAGCTTGACCGCTTCATCGACGCCATGATTGCCATCCGTGGCGAAATTGCGCGCGTCGAGGACGGCAGCTTCGACCGTGAAGACAATCCGCTCAAGCACGCGCCGCACACGGCCAACGTGATCACGGCCAACGAGTGGACGCGCAAGTACACGCGCGAGGAAGCCGCCTATCCGGTGGCGTCGCTGCGCACGCAGAAGTACTGGCCGCCGGTTGGCCGTGCGGACAACGTGTATGGCGACCGCAATCTGTTCTGCTCGTGCGTGCCGATGAGCGAGTACGCTGAAGAGGCGTAAGCACTCCGGCTCGATAAGAAAAGTTGAAAAGTCCCCTGCCGCCCTGATTTCCGAATCGTGGGCGGCCCCTGACGGCGTGCCGGCGGCGCGCCGTCTTCGCATCTGGAGTCAGCCGTGGCAGTCAGTGTTTTCGATCTGTTCAAGGTAGGCATCGGCCCGTCGAGTTCCCACACCGTGGGACCGATGCGCGCCGCGCTGATGTTCGCGCATGGTCTGGAGCGCGATGGGTTGTTGCCGCAAGTAGCGAGCGTGCGTGCCGAACTGTATGGCTCGCTGGGCGCCACCGGCAAGGGACACGGCACCGACAAGGGCGTGATTCTCGGGCTCATGGGCGAGGCGCCCGATACCGTCGATCCCGAAGGCATCGACGAGAAGCTCTCCGCGATGCGCCGCAGCAAGCTGCTGACGCTGCTGGGCAAGCACACGGTACCGTTCGTGGAACGCGAGCACATCGTGTTCTATCGACGCGAAGCGATGGCCGAGCATCCGAACGGCATGAAGTTCCACGCCTACGATGCCGAGGGCAACCCGCTACGTGAAGCGCGCTACCTGTCAGTGGGCGGTGGCTTTGTCGTCACGGCCGGCGCACCCAATACGCAGTTGCAGACTGCGGAGAATCAGTTGCCGCATCCGTTCCGCAGCGGCAAGGCGATGCTCGAGATGGCGCATGCGAGCGGCAAGTCCATCGCACAGCTCATGCTGGAGAACGAACTGACGTGGCGCTCGCACACCGAGGTCACCGATGGCCTGCTGCATATCTGGGACGTCATGCAGCAATGCGTGGCGCGCGGTTGCCGCACCGAGGGCGAACTGCCCGGTCCGTTCAAGGTGAAGCGGCGTGCGCCCGAGTTGTATCGCAACCTGACGTTGCGCGCGGAGCGTACGTTGTCCGATCCGCTCACCGTCATGGATTGGGTCAACCTCTACGCGATGGCCGTCAACGAGGAAAACGCAGCGGGTGGACGTGTCGTGACCGCGCCCACGAATGGCGCCGCAGGCATCATCCCCGCCGTGCTGCACTACTACGATCGCTTCGTACCCGGCGCGAGTCCTCAGGGCGCGGTGGATTTCCTGCTGACCGCTGGCGCCATCGGCCTGCTCTACAAGCTCAATGCGTCGATCTCCGGTGCGGAAGTAGGCTGCCAGGGCGAGGTTGGCGTAGCGTGCTCGATGGCGGCCGGTGCGCTGGCTGCGGTACTTGGCGGCACACCGGAACAGGTGGAGAACGCCGCCGAGATCGGCATGGAGCACAACCTCGGATTGACGTGCGATCCCGTGGGCGGACTGGTGCAGATCCCGTGCATCGAACGCAACGCGATGGCGTCGGTCAAGGCCGTGAACGCCGCGCGCATGGCGCTGCGGGGCGATGGCACACACTATGTGTCGCTCGACTCGGTCATCAAGACGATGCGCGAGACCGGCGCAGACATGAAAACGAAGTACAAGGAAACGGCGCGCGGCGGGCTGGCGGTGAATATCGTCGAATGCTGACGATCATAGTGAATGGCAGGCCGCCGTATATGATGGAAGCACTTTCGGGTTGCCGACAAGATTTGCCAATAACATCAGTCTCCAAAAGAAAGCGGCCATGCAGACCTTTCACCAGTTGTTCGACGACGTCTCCTGCACGTTCACCTACCTGCTGATCGATGCCGCCACGCATGAGGCGGTCCTGATCGATCCGGTCGATTGCCAGTCCGAACGCGACCTTGCTGTGCTGAAAGACACCGGCGCCAAGGTCGTCTGGATTATCGAAACCCATGCGCATGCCGATCACATCACGTCCGCCGGGCAACTGGCCGCGCTGACCGGCGCCAGCACCGCAGCGCCGTCCGGTTGCGACATCAAGCCCGCCAGCAAGCAATTGATCGATGGCGACTCCATTTCGTTCGGCAGTCAGGTGTTGCGCGCGATCCATACGCCGGGACACACGGCTGGCAGCATGAGTTACCTGTGGGAAGAAACGAAGGCCGATGGCGTGGTGCGCCGGATCTTTACCGGCGATGCCTTGTTGATCGACGGCTGCGGGCGCACGGATTTCCAGTCGGGCGATGCAGGCACCTTGTTCGACAGCCTGACACAGAAACTCTTCCGCCTGCCCGACGATACGCAGGTCTACCCCGCGCATGACTACAAGGGCCGCACGGCATCCACGATCGGTCAGGAACGCGCGAGCAACAGCCGCATCGCGGGCCGATCGCGCGAGGAGTTCATCGCCATGATGCGTGAACTGAATCTACCGCGACCGAAGCTGATCGATATCGCGGTGCCTGCCAACCAGCAACTCGGACTCGTGGCCGGCCGCGACGGCACAAGCGTGCCGCACGGCGCCTGACGCATCAGACTGCGCGACTTACGATTCCCACCGCTCGCACGTATGCCGTACGGTATCGCGCAGGCTGTGGGCTTCGTCGTTGATCATGCGTACCGAATGCGCATCGTTGTCGCGTGAAGCGGCCAGTGCGCGGATGTTCGATAGCGCCTGCAGCGAACCGAGTGCCTCCGCATGCGGCTCCAGCGCATCGCAGATCGACAGGATGTGGTCTGCAATCGGCATCCGCGTCAGTTCGTTCGGATGCACGTATTCGCCTTCCATCCCGAAGCGGCACGCCTGAAAACGGTTGAAGGTGTAGACGAGGTAATCGTCTTCCTGCGGCATGTACGGACGCGACAGCAGCAGATATCGCGCAAGCGCCTGGATGTACGCGGCGATATCGCACGCGCGCTGCACGGTGAGGGGCGTATCCATGACGCGCACTTCGATCGTGCCGAACTCCGGCTTGGGACGGATATCCCAATAGAAGTCCTTCATGCTCTCGATCACGCCCGTCGCGCGCATCTTGTTGAAGTAGGCTTCGAAGCCATCCCACGTCAACACGTGCGGCGCCCGACCGCTCATCGGAAACGCGGCAACAGAATTCAATCGAGCGGATGCAAATCCAGTATCGACCCCCTGCACATAAGGCGACGACGCCGCCAGCGCAATGAAGTGCGGCACATACCGCCCGATGGCATGGAGCAGGAACAGCGATTCGTCCGCACTCGGGCAGCCGATGTGCACGTGCTGCCCGAACACCGTGAACTGCTTGGCCAGATAGCCATATAGCTCCGAGATGTACTGATAGCGCGGGGAGTCCGAGATGGTGCGCTCGGACCACACCTGGAACGGATGCGTGCCGCCGCCGCAGATGCCGAGGTTAAGGCCGCGCGACGCATTGATCATCAGGTCGCGCATGACCGTCAGCTCTTCCAGCGCCTGCGCGTAGCTGTGACAAATGCCCGTGCTCATCTCGATCATTGACGGACTGATCTCGGGCTTGATGTCCCCCGCATGCTGCGCGCCCTTGAGTGCCCGAAGCAGGTCCGGTGCGAATGGCGCCAGATCATAGTCATGGCGATTGACGAGCTGGAGCTCCAGCTCCACGCCAAAGGTCAGCGGCTCGGAATGCTTGAACGGTTCGAGCGACATCAGCGCCCTCCTCCATTGTCCCTTGCCTCGCCCGCGTAACGCAGCGCCCACGCCGCGATGATCGGGCCCAGCACCTGCTCGATGGCGAGCGCGCAAAGGATGATCGATGCGAGCGGCACGCCGGTGCCCGGATACAGGCGGGCAATGTCGCTCATCAGAAGATAGGCCAGCCCCGACATCGGTGCCAGCGCAAGGCCCAGCGCCATGGCCTGCCGCAGGCTCAGCCCCGAAAACGAACCCAGTGATACCACGCCAACCAGCTTGGCCACGTGACGCAGCACAACCAGCGCCACGGCCATCGTCCCGCCGATGATCCAGTCCTGCGCCGTCAGCGGCAGGCCCAGCGATACCACCATCACGATGATCAGGAGGCTGCCCGCGCTACCGAAGTGCGTGGGCCAGACGTGCGGCTGGCGGTCCTGGTGCTTGAAGACCACGCCGGCAAGCATCAGCGTGAGCGGCATCGAAAGCTTGAGCACGCGCGTCAGCGCCAGCGTGAACAGCACCAGCCCCACCAGCACCAGGAAACTGTAGTGATCGTCGGAAGACATCCGCGCGTAGATGGCATGCCCCACCTTGCCAACTACCCATGCCAGCAGGCACGAGCCCACCAGCAGGTACAGCGGATGCAGCAGCGCAGCGCCCAGGTTGCCGTACTCCGAATGCAGCCAGCCCGTCGCCACCTGCACAATGGCCGCCGCGTAGATCGAGTTCAGCGCGGCCATGGCCATCAGCCGCTCGGTCACCTGCCCTTCGGCGCGCAGTTCGTTCTTGAGTTGCAGCACGATGGTCGGCGAGGTGCTGACCGCGATACCACCGGCCAGGATCGCAACGCCGGGCGACGCGCCCAGCCATTGCAGCACGGTGGCGACGAGGCCCCACGTCAGCAGGCTTTCGGCGGCGCTCGTGAACAGCAGCCAGCGGTTGGCGCGCAGCCATGACAGCGACAGCCGGTGGCCGAGTTCGAACAGCGCCAGTGCCAGCGCCATATCGATCAGCACCCGGGTCTGGGCGATCATGTTGTCGTCCACGATGCTGCGGCCGAGCATGCCGGCGAACAGCCCGACCATGGCGTATCCGACGATGCGCGGAATGCCCAGCCAGCGGCGGCAGACCTCTCCGGCCAGCCCCGCACCAACGAGTGCGAGACCTACCCAGAACAGGCCGCCTGGCGCCAGTGGCAGCGAGGGGAAAAGTTGGCTCAGTCCATTCATGCGCGTCATGGTAATGGAAGGACACGTTTCAAAGTGTCAGTGCTTGTCCGACACTTTTCCCATCTTGCCGATAAAACCCATCTTCCACAAACAAAAAGCGCGATCTTCATCGATCGCGCTTTTGTAGGTCTTTCAAATTGAGAATTGTCTTGTGCGGTGGGTCACCTAGTGGGATGCCACGCGACCCTCCCGCCCCGCATTACAG
>NZ_SCMX01000094.1 GCF_005503625.1 Cupriavidus sp. 2SB
ATCAATTCCTTCGGGATGGCGAGCAAGTCCCGCAATGGGGCTTTCGGTTTGCGTGGCATACATGCTCCTTAACGACATGTTATGCCCTACACACAAAATTCCTGACAGGCCCGTCAAGCGGCAGCGGAAATCAGTCGTACCGCAAATCCGTAGCCTTCCCCCAGAACACCCGATATGCATACGCCGTATATCCAAGAATCGTCGGCAGCACCACCGCGGCACCGATCAGGATCACCATCAGCGATTCCGGCGCACTTGCCGCCTGCCAGATGTCGATGCGATCCACCACGAGGTACGGAAACAGGCTGTACGCCAATCCATTGAACGCCATCAGGAAGATCACGGCGGTGCCTGCAAACGGCACCCAGCACCAGCGGTCGTTGCCGCGTGCATGGAAATCACGCAGCTTGCGCAGGAATCGCTCGATGACGAGGAACAGCGCCATCGTCAGCAGCGGGATCGGCGCCAGCAGGATGATGTTCGGCAGCGTGAACCATTTCTCGAAGATGCGCGCGCTGACCATCGGCGTGACGATGGAAATCGCAGCAACACCGGCCGCCGTGATCCACAGGCTGCGGCGTGCCCAGTAGATTGCACGCAGTTGGAGCGCGCCCGTAGTCTTCATGATCAACCACGAAGCACCCAACTGACAGTAGCCCGCCACGAGACACAGGCCCACGGCCACGGCGAACAACAGGTTCGGCAAGTCGTAGCGGAAGCCAGTGATGTAGAGACCCAGCATCAATCCTTGCGAGAAGCTCGCCAGCAGCGATCCCGCATAGAACGCGAAGTTCCACCACGGCTTGTGCGGATCGCGCGCCTTGACGCGGAAATCGAATGCCACGCCGCGAATGATCAGCCCGGCCAGCATCAGCGCGACGGGCAGGTAGAGCTGCGTCAGGATCACGCCATGCGCGAGCGGGAAGGCCGTGAGCAACAGGCCCACGCCAAGGACGAGCCACGTTTCATTGGCGTCCCAGAACGGACCAATCGACGCGATCATCGTGTCCTTGTCCGCATCGTCGGCGCGGCGCAGCAGCACGCCTACGCCCAGGTCATAGCCGTCGAGGATCACGTAGATCAGCATCGACAGGCCCATCAGTGCGAGGAACACCAGCGGCAGCCAGCCGGCCGGCTGGCTCAGGTCAGGAATGGTGGCCGGATTCATGATGCGCTCCTGGGTTGGCCGGGAATGACGGGTTGCGGGGCTTCGATGACTGGCGCGGAGGGGTCACCGTTCTTGCCCGCCTTGCGTGCCAGATGGAACACCACGGAGATGTACGCAACGATCAGCAGCAGATAGAGCGAGAGGTACATCGCCAGCGTGCTGCCGATCATCGTGGCAGGCACCTTCGAAGCGGCCTGCGCGGTGGTCAGCACGCCATAGACGAGGTAGGGCTGTCGGCCGATCTCGGTGACATACCAGCCCGCTACCAAAGCGATCCAGCCGGAGAACGTCATCGCTACCAGCACGCGCGCCAGCCATTTCGACGGCGCCCCGTTCCGCCGCAACCGCCAGGCACCGAGCCACGACACGGCCAGCATCAGCAGACCCACACCCACCATGATGCGGAAGGCAAAGAACAACGGGGCCACGGGAGGATGTCGATCCGGGAAGGCGTCGATGCCGAGGATCTCGCCATCCACCTTGTGCGTGAGGTAGATCGATGCCAGCTTCGGAATCGCGATCTCGAAATCGTTCGATTGCGTACGGGCATTGGGCAGGCCGAACAGCACGGCGGGCGCGCCTTTCTCGGTCTTCCAGATCCCTTCCATCGCGGCGATCTTGGCCGGTTGATGATGCAGCGTATTCAGCCCGTGCAAATCACCGGCCACGATCTGCAGCGGAATCAGGATCGCAGCGAGCGTCACGCCGGTGCGCAGGCCGTGCATCACATCGCGGCTGCGGTCGTTACGCAACCAGCGCCACGCCGAGATACCCGCGACGAGGAAGGCCACGGTCAGGCCCGACGCCAGCAGCATATGCACGAGCCGGTACGGGAACGACGGATTGAAAATCACCTCAAGCCAGCTCGTCACATGCGCGCGGCCATCGATCATCTCGAAGCCGGCCGGGGTCTGCATCCACGAGTTCAGCGCGAGAATCCAGAACGCGGAGAGCGTGGTGCCGCCTGCCACCAACAGCGTGGCGATGGTGTGCACGCGGTTGCTCACGCGTCGCATGCCGAACAGCATGATGCCGAGGAAGGTGGCTTCGAGGAAGAACGCGGTCAGCACCTCGTAGGCCAGCAGCGGCCCGGCGATGTTGCCGACGGTTTCCATATAGCCAGGCCAGTTGGTGCCGAACTGGAAACTCATGGTGATGCCGCTGACCACGCCCAGCGCAAAGGTCAGCGCAAAAATCTTGACCCAGACGCGATACGCGTTCATCCAGCTTTCATCGCCGGTCTTGTTGTAGCGCAGCTTGAAGAACAGCAGGACCCAGGCCAGAGAGATGCTGATGGTCGGGAACAGGATGTGGAATGTGATATTCGCGGCGAACTGGATGCGCGCCAGTATCACCGGGTCGACACTTGCAAACACGGACTACTCCTTGCGGGATCGGGCAGGTTTTGCGGGGGTGGTCTTGCTGGCCGGACGCGTGGTTTTTGCGGTGGACTCGGTCGCCTTGGTCTTGGTGCCTGCGGGGGTCTTTGCAGAGCCCATGCCAATAGCGGAAGTCAGCCGGTCCTTGACGTCGAGCAGCTTGGTGACGCGCGAGCCCAGGCGCATCAGTTTTTCCAGCGTGGCCGTGTCGAGTTTCTGCGTGTCACCAAACCATGTGGTGACGAGCAGGATCAGCCCGTACATCTCTTTCATGCGGGCCTGCGCGTGACGGTCATCGTCGGAAAGCGGGGTTTCGAGCTGCACCTCGCGCAGCATCGACAACGTGGGATCGATCTCGCGCCGGCGGCGCTCCTCGGCCAGCGTCCGGAAAATCGCCCAGACATCATCGGGCGCGGAGAAATACTCGCGACGGTCACCGGGCTGGTGCGATAGCCGCACAAGATTCCACGACTCCAGTTCCTTGAGTCCGATGCTGACGTTCGAGCGGGAAAACCCAAGCGCTTCGGCAATTTCGTCGGCGTTGAGGGGGCGCGCCGCAGTGAAGAGCAAGGCGTAAATCTGACCAACCGTCCGGTTGATCCCCCAGCGGCTGCCCATCTCACCGAAGTGGAGGACAAAGCGCTGGATCAGGGGCGAGAGCTGCATTGTATGTTTTGAATTTTCAGAAAGTTGTGAAAGTTTAAAACAAAAACGATGCAAGCGTGCGGGGGGCAGGGGTGGGTGTGGCGGTTTGTCGCTGGGACTGGAATTGTCACGTCTCACAGTTATTGAGTTTTGTCATCGCCGCGATGAGACGACGGCCGACACGGAGCGTTTCGTAGACCGCCTCGATGCCACATGCACTCTCGATCAGAGCCACGATCATGGTATGGGCCCCGGCTTCATGGAGCAGACCATCCACGATCTCGATGTGCGTGGGAGATTCCACCTTCGGAATCAGAAGTGCGTCAGGGAACGGGCCGCGCTCGAGCAACGCAGTCAGGTCGGCGAGGGCGGCACGAGAACCCAGGCTGTTGATCCGTACGGCGGTTGGCAGTCCGCATGCACGGGACTGCAACGTATCCACGACGATGGCTCGCGCGCGATCCTTGTCACCTGGCGCAACGGCGTCCTCTAAATCGACAATCAATCTGTCCGTGGCCACTTTCACGGCATTGCTGAAACGCCACCGGATACCTCAAGGCGTGGAACTGACGGCTGCCGGACTTGCGTTTCGAGAGGTCGTCCGACGGATGCCAGCCATGGCGGAAGAAGCGGGGCATGCGGCACGTCGCGCTGCGCGTGGAGAGCTCGGCGTCCTCAGGGTGGGGTTTACGGCGTCGTCGGGATTCAGCCCCGTTGTGACCGCCGCGATTCGTGCATACCGGCGCGCCTATCCCGCTGTCGAAGTGCAGATGGACGAAGCGAATACGGCATCGTTGATAGCAGATCTGGAGAATCATCGTCTCGACGCGGCGTTTCTGAGACCTGGCGAATCACTGGCTCGGGATATCCAGTTCCGCTTGCTGTCGGAGGAGCCGCTTGTCGCGGTACTGCCGTCAGCTCATGCAAATGCGCGTGGTAGACGATTGAAATTGGCCGATCTGGCCGTCGATGAGTTCATCACGTTTCCTCGCCAGTACGGGTCGGCGATGTACGATACGATCTTTGCCGCCTGCCGGGCCGCGGGATTCGAGCCGCGACTCGGCCAGATTGCGCCGCAGATCGCATCGATCATTCATTTTGTCGCGGCGGGGCTTGGCGTGGCATTGGTCCCGGCATGCATGCGCGAACTCAAGAATACAGGTGTGGTGTTCCGGGAATTGAGCGATGTGGCCGCTTCTGTGGAACTCTCGTTAGCCTGGCGACGCGGTGATCGTTCGCTGTTCGTGAGGAATTTTGTAGAAGGTGCGCTGAGGACATAGATGGCAACCGGAGAATCACATACCAAGGCAGAGCGACGCCGTCAGGCTGGATGGCGCTACCGGCAGATGGATATCGGGTCGGCGATAGAGACCGCGCTGTGGCCCGGCTCGACGCCGCCGGCGTTGCGATCTCACTTCCATGATGAGGA
This sequence comes from Cupriavidus sp. 2SB, assembly GCF_005503625.1. Lineage (GTDB taxonomy): Bacteria > Pseudomonadota > Gammaproteobacteria > Burkholderiales > Burkholderiaceae > Cupriavidus. Next base: position 4,622 of record NZ_SCMX01000094.1, read on the forward strand.
CCAGTTAGTCTTCGTTTCGCGTGGCTGCCGGCAGTTTCTGATCGGCGAAGAGCAGGTGAGTGTGCGGGAGGGGCTGGTTCTATATATAGCGGCGGGTGTGGTGCACAAGTCCGTAAGGGTGCCTGATGTTGAAGTTGAATGCCTCAACGTCTATCTTCGCCCGCTGTCGATGGGATGCGACTACTGCACGTTCGATGCCGTTCCTGGCTTGATCGATGGAGGGACGTTTGACGCCAGGCTGCTTGCAACGCTCATCGGCGAAATGCCAAAGCGAGTGTCGTCCAGGGCGACGTGTGGCAATGGTCACGAGCCACTGCGTGATTACCTGATCGACGCGAAGGGCACCATTGGCGGCCTCGCCGAGGATCTTGGCTGGAGCCGGGAAGGTTTCAGTCGCCGTGTCTCGCGAGAGCTTGGCGTCGGCCCGCACGCATTCCGACTTCTCGCAAGGCTAAACCGCGCGCGGAACCTCCTGCGGGACGGCATGTCACCCGCGACTGTTGCAGCCGAGACCGGTTTTGCCGATCAGAGCCATCTAACCCGCTGCTTTCGCGGCGTATTTGGCACAACGCCGGGACAATACCGAGCTACCTGAGTCGCCGATTTCTCTCTCCCAGCCTGTTGCCGGTCACATCCGTTCCAGACACGCTCCCGTAGGGCTGCCATTCTTCGAGATCGTTTCTACATCGAGGAGGCAGGCATGCAAGTCACCACGACCACTCTGCTGTTTGCTGCTGGCGTCGCTGGCGGATTGGTCAATGCGCTGGCGGGCGGCGCCACGCTGATCACATTTCCGGCGATGCTGGCGGCAGGCCTGCCCGCCATCATCGCCAATGCGTCCAATGCCGTCGCCATCTCGCCGGGGCATTTGATTGCGGCATTGGCAGACAGGGAGAAGCTGCCGGCGATGACCGGGCGTGCGATGACGTGTATCGCTGTCGCGGTGCTCGGTGGACTGATCGGTGCGATTGTGTTGACGCAGTTGCCAGAGCGGCTTTTTACGATACCCATCCCGGCACTGATTGCGGCAGCCACACTACTGTTTGCGCTGTCACCAGGCATTAATCGATGGGTGGCGAACCGCCCCGACGCCGGGAGAATGCTGGCCGGCGGTCCCGGCGCTGTCCTTCTCGGCGTCGTCTGTGTCTACGGCGGCTTCTTTGGAGCAGGCCTTGGCGTCATCCTCACGGCGATGCTGACGGTCACGGAGCCAGGCGATCTGCGGGCTGTCAAAGCGCTGAAGAACCTGATGGCAACCTGCGTGTCGCTGAGCGCAACGCTGATATTTATCGCGCAGGGCGCAGTGCGATGGCCAGAGACACTGACGATGCTGGCCGGTGCACTCGCTGGCGGTTACGGTGGTGGCATGCTAGTGCGGGTCTTGCCGTCGCATCGTGTCCGACAGTTCGTGATCGTGGCGGGAGCACTGATGAGCTTGATCTACGCGCGTCGATACTGGTGGTGACTGGGGCACGGCGGCACTGTACAAAAATGGATATGCATCGGCTTCGCGCCATCATCCGGCTGATGCCGAAGTGCGCGAGTCCGCTCGGAAGCGACCAGGGCTCAGCCCGGTGTGGCGCTTGAAGGCGATGCTGAATGCTGTGTCGGACAGGTAGCCAATGCGCTCCGCTATGTCGGTCAATGGTTCGTCGGAATGTCGGAGTGCGGAACGCGCAATTGTCATGCGCCATTGGGCGAGGTAGTCGAGCGGTGGTTTGCCCACGTGTCCCCGGAACCGAGATGCAAATGCCGTCCGCGACATGGCTACTGCCTGTGCGAGGCCCTCGACGGTCCATCGTTCGCCCGGCTGCGCATGCATCAGCGATAGCGCAGCACCGATTTTTGGATCGGCCAATGCACCCAGCCATCCCTCGGGCCGGTGACTCGATGCGAGGTACATGCGCAGCACGTGCACAAGTACGAGTGCCGCCAGGCTGCTGCGGGCGATATCTCCGCCAGCGTGGCGGGCACTGGTCTCCCACTTCAGCAGTTCCAGAACGCTGGATAGCGAGTGCGTGCCAAGGTCGGAGGCGCGCAGATGGATGAGCGGCGGAAGATGCGTCAGAAGGAGATCTGTCACGTCGCTGTCGAAGGTAAAACGTCCGCTGGCAAGGCTGACGGGAGCGGCCTCGTCGCCAATCCCCTGATATCGCACGACCCCGTCGGCACCGCGAATCGTCCGATAGGTGGCTGGGCCATCCTGCGGCGGCAGCCGTGGATCACTCGCCGAACAGAACGGCTGCCCGTCCGTGAGCATATAGAAGTCTCCCTTCTCGAGCGCGAGCGGCTCCTTGCTGCCTTCAACCCACAGGAAGAAGCGGCCTTCCAGCACCCCACCGAACTTGACGTGACGGTAGGCAGGAAACCGGAACGCCCACGCCCCGGTGCCCTCGAAGCGGGACGACAACGCGGAGCTCACCCGCAACATTGAGAGCACGTCCGATAATGCGTCCATATTTGTACGATCGAGAATTAAATCGGTCTTTTTTATTATAGCGACGCACTCCAGTCGGCACGATCATTCATGTGTTCCGTCCAATGAATGAGGTCGAATCCGATGAAAGCATGGCAACTCGAGCGCCTCGGTGGTGCGCTGAGCCTGACCGATCTACCCATCCCTGAAGCGCGCCCCGGCGGGGTAGTGGTGAGGATCGAGGCATCGTCGCTGATGTCCTATATGAAGGACTACGTGGCAGGCAATCTGCCGATCTACCACACGCCAGACCGCCCATTCATTCCGGGCGGCAATGGCGCTGGCATCGTGCATAGCGTCGGCTCCGGGGTCTGGCATTTGCAACCCGGGCAACGCGTCGTGCTGTCGTCGCACTTTGTCGCGCAGGAGAACGTACAGAATCCGGCCGAGATACTGCTGGGGGTCACGGCCAACGGCCCCACGGCGCACCGTATGCAAGCGGATTGGCCGGATGGCACGCTGGCGGAGTACGCGTCGTTCCCGGCGAGCGCGGTAACTCCTGCCGGCGAGATGTCGAAGCTCGATGCGTTCGATATCGCGCTGACGATGCGGTGCATCGTGCCGTTTGGTGGCCTCTTGCGCGGGAGGCTCGCAGCAGGCGACACCGTCGTCGTTTCAGGCGCGGCGGGGGCATATGGCACCGGAGCCGTGATGGTCGCGCTTGCAATGGGGGCGGGGCGGGTAATCGCTGTTGGGAGACGAGCGGAATCGCTCGACGCCATATGTCAACTGGCGCCGGGCCGTGTCGTACGTGTGGTGGCGACGGGAGATGTGGCGAGCGATGCCGATGCCATCCGTCACGCATGTGGTGGCGGCGCCCACCTTGCGTTCGACATGGTCGGTAACGCCGGCGACCCGAACATCACGATGGCTGCGCTGCGCAGCCTCAGAAAGGGCGGTCGGCTCGTGTTGATGGGCAGCATGACAGTGCCATTGCCCGTTCCCTATACAGAATTGATGCTGAACGGCTGGGAAATTCTCGGCCAGTTCATGTATCCGAGGGACGCATACGGACGCCTGTTTGACCTTGTGCGCGCCGGGCTTCTCGACATGACCCCGATTCGGCCGATTGTGTTTCCCCTCGCCGCGCTCCCCGAGGCAATGGATGCTGCAGCAACCTCCAGCAATTTCGAATGCGTGGTGATGGATCACCACGCGGAGTGAACTCATGAAGATCCTGAAGAGAATGCAGCGACTCTATGTTGCACCGGACGCACTCGACGCCACCGTATCGTTCTACGAGATTATCCAGCATGCCGAGTGCGAAATGCGCCTGCGGCTTGATGCCATTGGCATAGAAGTGGCCGTAGTCAATGGCGTGATCTTGCTGGCCGGCAACGAGACAGCGTTGGCACCAGTGCGAGATGCTCAGGTCGCATTCGTCGTCGACTCGCTCGATAGTGCTTTTCGTGAGGTGCACGGGGCAGGGGCCGAGATCTTGCACGAGCCGTGTGACGCGATTGGAGGCAGGAACTTCACCGCGCGCCACCCGGATGGACTCGTAGTCGAATACTACGAGCCGGAGCTCAAGTTATCGGCTGAATGAACCACTCCTCCCTGATAGCGGCTCCTCTCGGTCCGTCATGTCGTTACTGCGTCTGGCCAAAAAAGCGGATGACTAGGAGACATAGCCTCCCCCGGTTGACGCTCGTTAGTGGGTGTCGCCTGCGCCTCTGAGGCGCTTGAGAAACCACCTTCCAGCAGGCCCGGGCGGTGTGTCCTTCCTAAAAACTGCAAACATGGCGATGGGCGGCGTATGTGGCTGGAACGCTTCGAGCCGCAAGGCCACGAGCTTCCCAGAATCCAGGTCATCTTGAACCATTGCTAGCGGCATATGGCCCCATCCAAAGCCAGCGCGCAAGAATGCGTGCTTGGCGCCCAGATCGGCAAGGCGCCATATCTGGGGAGAGAAAACACCGAAAGTGGTGCCTTCTGTGAGGGTCGTGCGGTCCGTCAGCACGAGTTGGACGTGCTCCTTGAGATCCACCGGCCGGAGGATCCGATTCTTTGACGCCAGGGGATGGGACGAGGCAGTGACCGTAATCATTGGCACATCCAGCAATTTCTCGGCATCGAGAATTTCTGGGACCGATGGCATCGAGCCGCTGATTCCGAGCCGGCATGTCTGGGCGAGTACCGGCTGCATGACAGCGCCCAGCGCTTCGACGTAAAGGCGTAATGGTGTGTGCGGAAACTCGCTTCGGAATGCGCCGACCGCGTCTGTCAGTGATGTCATTGGATACATGACGTCCACCACGACGGAAAGCTCTGGCTCGAGTCCGTCGGAAATTGTCCGCGCCTTGGCCTTGAACCCGTCCATCCCACCCACCACCAGTCGCGCCTGTGCAAGTAAGGCCGATCCTTCGTCCGTCAGCCTCGGATAACGTCCGGTGCGATCGAAAAGCTGCACGCCGATCTGGCCCTCCAGGTTGGCCAGCGTATGGCTGACCACGGATTGCGCTCGCCGGAGTTTGCGGCCGGCGGCGGAGAAACTGCCTTCGTCGGCGGCCGCGATGAAGGTACGAAGCTGGTCCAGCGAGACGGCATCGAGCATATATCTAAGTAGTAGATGGATTGCATCTAGAAATATAGGCTATCTTGATGGGTGTCAAGTCTCTACTCTTCGTTCATCCACTCTTTGAAAGGATGAACACGATGAACTCGAACCTGAACACCTCGCTGAACGAACACTCCGCAATCCCCGCCGTTGGCCGCACCCTCATCGCTGTCATTTTCTTCATCAGCGGCTTCGGCAAGCTGATGGCCCCTGGCGCGACGATGGCCTATATCGGATCGTTGGGTCTGCCCGCGCCAGCGCTCGGACTGATTGGCGCACTTGTGCTGGAACTGGCGGGTGCCGCGCTCCTGGTCATTGGCTACAAGGCGCGCGTGGTTGCTCTCCTCCTTGCTGCCTACGCTGTCGTGACCGCGCTGATCTTTCACCACGCGCTCGCTGACCAGAACCAGATGTTCCATTTCCTGAAGAACCTGGCAATGGCCGGTGGTCTCTTGCAGGTGGTCGCGTTCGGCCCCGGGGCCTTCAGCGTGGACAACCGTCGCGCGCCGGCCAAGCGCGTTGCCGCCTGATACATCGCAGGAGAAGACATCATGAGCATTGCCACAACGCTTCTGGAGCAACACCTCCAGTTCCTGGTAGACAAGCCGGAGCAATGGCAGGAACTGATCGCCGACAGCATCGTCTGGGATCTGCCGTACGCACCCAGCCTGGGTCATCCGCTGAAACTCGAAGGACGTGAATCTGTGCTGCGGCATGCGAAGTGGTTCGTGGGGGCGGTCAGGAACTTTCGCTTCTCCGATGCCATCGTGACTGCGACGGACGATCCGCAGCAGGCAATTGCTCGGGTGCGGGGGGAGGGCCTGATCGCGGCGACCGGCCGCACCTACCGCCAGGAGTATGTCGTGTTTCTGACAGCCCGCGACGGTCGCATCGTGCACCTACGCGAGTATTTCGACCCGGTTCAGGCAGCCCTTGCCCTTGACGCTCCTGTAGTGGGCGTCGCTTCCAGGAGCATCTGATGAAAGCCATCCAACTAACTGCCTACGGCAGCCCCAGCGGCATGACGCTGGTCGAGGCGGACGACCCCGTACCGGGCGACAACGAAGTCTTGATCGACGTTGCCGCGGCATCGGTGAATCCCATTGACTGGAAGATCGTCAGCGGCGCCATGCGGGCGTTTATTCCACTGCCGTTGCCTTTCACCCCTGGGGTAGATGCTGCAGGGACCGTCATCGCCGTGGGGCGCAACGTCACAACACTGAAGCCGGGCGATGAAGTGATGGGGTTCATCGGCATTGTCGGGGCTTTCGCCACGCGCGCCATCGTTGAGTCCACCCGCCTGGCGCGCAAGCCTGCGTCCTTGACTTTCGCGGAAGCCGCGGCGATTCCCGCTGCAACGCTGACGGCATGGCAGGCACTCCACGAGCATGGGGGCTTGCAAGCCGGGCAGTCGGTCCTGATTCACGGTGCCGCAGGCGGCGTAGGCACGGCGGCCGCGCAGCTTGCCAAGTTGGCCGGCGCCCACGTCATCGGCACCGGCTCAGCCCAGAGCCGCGAATATGTGGCAAGCCTCGGCGCCGATGCCTTTATTGACTACCGCACCGAGGATTTCGCCGCGCGTGTCTCGGGATTGGACCTCGTGCTCGACCTGATTGGCGGTGAAACTCAGGAGCGTTCATGGTCGGTGCTGAAGCCGGGCGGCACACTGGTGTCGACGGTGGCGAGGCCCGACGCAGGTCGAGCCAAAGGGACGCAGGCGACCGGCAGACATTTCGCTACGCGTAGCGACGCGCCCCAGCTCGAGAAACTGGCTACGCTCCATGCATCGGGCGATCTGCGTACCCATATCGATTCGGTTTTCGCGCTCACAGACGTTAGCCAGGCGCTCGACCACAGCAAGGGCGGCCACGTGAAAGGCAAGGTCGTTGTGGCCGTGGCCCAGTAGAGTGCGCCTAGGCGCCAAAGCGAACCGCCGGTGACAGGGTGAAAGACTCGCGCATGTCGCGTGCCTCCTCAACCGGCGTTCGCCCAAACAGACGCTTGAACTCCCTGCTGAACTGCGAGGTGCTTTCGTACCCGACGCGTCCCGCTGCGGCCGCCGCAGTGACGCCGTCCCGAATCATCATCAGGCGCGCCTGGTGAAGGCGGGTGGACTTGATGTACTGGATTGGCGACGTCTGGGTCACCGTGCGGAAGTTGGCGTGAAACGCTGGCACGCTCATGCCGGCCTCTTGAGCCAGGCGTGACACGTTCAGGGGCGCCGCATAATCTGCATGGATGCGCTTCAGCGCTCTCGCGACGCGGCCGAAGCGCCCGTGGTGAGCGAGAGCGGCACGCATCGCGCCTCCCTGTGCCCCCGTCAACACGCGGTAGCAGATTTCCCGCACCAGGCCCGGACCCAGAATCCGGGCATCCATCTGCACGGTCAATGCCTCCAGCAACCTGACGGTTGCACCGGCCAGATTCTCGTCCAGCTTCGTAGACACCATGCCGTTGGGTGGCTCTTCAGGCAGATCTCCTGCTGCACCGATTTGCGTGATCAGTTCGCTGAGTTCGAGGAGGTCCAGACGGATGGACACCGCCAGCATGGGTTCCTCTGGCGAAGCCTGGGTTTCCGTGGAAAACGGCAGCGGTACCGACAGTACAAGATAGTGCTGCGCGTCGTAGACATAGACCTCATTGCCCAGAAAGCCAAGCTTGCGGCCCTGGCACACGATCACGATGCTTGGCTCGTACAGCACCGGTGTGCGCCCGAGGGGCCGGTCGGAACGCATCAGCCGCACGCTGTCGAGCGTCGACTGCGTGTAGCCCTCGTTGGGCGCCAGTTTCTCGATCAACCGAACCATCTTGACGGAAGCGGGGGAGCGGACCTTGGACACAAAGCCTCCTGTTGTTTGCCTGCAGCCGCCATTCTAGCCGCGTCTTGCACACCGTACCAGTCGGATCAATAGGAATAGGCAACAACGGCATCGGTCCGTGTATTCGCCTGCAGACAGGTCATCCCTATCATTCATTCACCGGCCGACGAACCATACCGCTTCATTGAAGGCCGAAACGTGACTGCAGAGCGCGCCAAATCAAGCGCCGACCTCCGCGGCCAGATCCGAACCAACGATAGGAGTATGCAACATGGCAAACGCAATCAACAAATCGAAAGTCATTCTGATCACCGGCGCCAGCAGCGGCATCGGCGAGGGCGCCGCTCGCCTGCTCGCCGCGCAAGGACACCGGCTCGTGATCGGTGCACGCCGGGCCGACCGGCTCGCCGAGTTGGCGGCATCGATCGAAGCCTCCGGCGGCGTGGTTCGTTACCGCGAGCTCGACGTGACCTCGGCCGACGACGTGGCGGCATTCGCCCGGTTCGCGCTCGATGCCTTCGGTCGCATCGACGTCCTGGTCAACAACGCGGGCGTGATGCCGCTTTCGCCGCTCAACGCGCTGAAGGTCGGCGAATGGAACCGGATGATTGACGTGAACATTCGTGGCGTGCTGCATGGCATTGCCGCCGTGCTGCCGACGATGGAAGCGCAAGCGCTGGGCCAGATCATCAATATTTCCTCAATTGGCGGACTTTCCGTGTCGCCTACTGCCGCGGTGTACTGCGCTACCAAGTTCGCCGTGCGTGCCATCTCTGATGGGCTGCGCCAGGAGACCGACAAGATTCGCGTGACAGTGATCTGCCCCGGCGTCGTGGAGTCCGAACTGGCCGATTCGATCTCTGACGACACCGCGCGTAGTGCGATGCAGGAGTTCCGCCGTATCGCTATCACCCCTGACGCGATCGCTCGTGCCATCGCCTATGCGGTGGAGCAGCCCGCCGAAGTCGACGTCAGCGAGATCGTCGTACGGCCCACCGCCAGCCCGTTCTGATCCATCCAGCACGCGGGACCCAAACCAATCAGGAGAACATCATGACATCACGAAACACGGCAAGCGGCGCCTTCGCAGGCAAGGTCGCCATCGTCACCGGTGCAGCCAGTGGCATCGGCCTGGCCACCACCGAACTGCTTCACGCCGAAGGGGCGAATGTGATTGCCGTTGGGCGCAGCAGCAACGTTGAAGCGCTGGCGCGACCTGGCATCGTTCCTGTCGTTGCCGATGTGGCGCGAGAGGAAAGCGCCGTGCAGGCCGTTACCACGGCAATCGACCGCTTTGGCAAGCTCGACATCCTTGTCAACAACGCGGCGGTCATCATCAACAAGCCGCTGGTGGATATGTCGCTGGAAGACTGGAATGGCATCCAAGCCGTTAATGCCACGGGCGCTTTCCTGTTCTCGCGGGAAGCCATGCGCGCCATGCTGCCGGCAAAGACGGGGGCCATCGTCAACGTGGGGTCTTACGCCTGCTATCAGGCCTTTCCGCTCATCGCAGCGTATGCGGCGTCCAAGGGCGCACTTGCTCAGTTGACGCGGGCGCTCTCTCTGGAAGCCATCGAACACGGCATTCGCGTGAATGCGGTGGGGTCCGGCGATGTCATCACCAACATTACCAACCACATCCATGCGGACGGCCAGGCCTTCCTTGCCGAGCATGGCAAGAAGGCACCGATCCGCCGCGCGGCACAGCCAAAGGAAATCGCCGAGGTGATCGCCTTCCTCGCATCGGAAAAGGCCAGCTTTATCGTCGGCGCCGTGGTCATGGCCGACGGTGGCATGAGCGTGGCCCTGCCTTGATCAACGTCTTAGCCGCACATCTATCTGAAGGAATCTGCATCATGAAACAAGCATCTCGTACATGGTTCATCACAGGCGCGTCGAAGGGCGTCGGTCAGAAACTCGTTGCCCACTTGCTAGAGCAAGGCCACCGGGTAGCGGCAACGTCCCGCACAGCCGCATCGCTGACGAAGACGTTTGGTGGGGCATCCGACCGCTTTCTACCTTTGGAAGTTGACCTGACCAGCGACCGTAGTGTCCAGGCGGCTGTTGAAAAGACCGTGCAATGGTTCGGCGTGATCAACGTGGTCGTCAACAATGCCGGCTATGCCCAGCAGGGCACGGTCGAGGCGCTGTCGGACGACGAGTTGCGCCGCAATTTCGAGGTCAACTTCTTCGCGCCGATGGCTGTGCTACGGCATGCGCTGCCGCACCTTCGCCGCCAGCGCAGCGGTCACATCATCAACATCTCGTCCATCGTAGGCTACCAAGGCGGATATGCTGGCTGGGGCAGCTACGTCGCCAGCAAGTTCGCGCTGTCAGGGTTGACGGAATCCCTGGCGGCGGAAGTCGCGGAGCTGGGCATCCGAGCAACGGTGGTCTATCCGGGGCCTGTGCGCACGGACTTTCTGTCGAACGGTGCGCTCGCAGTGGCCAGGCGACAGATCGACGACTACTCGGAGGCCAAGGCTTCGCTGGACCTGCATCTCGACACTCTGCATGGCCATCAGGCCGGCGATCCTGACAAGCTCGCCCTCCTGATCATGCAGGCCGCTTCGGTCGAATCGGCGCCGTTGCATCTGTTCGCCGGCAAGATCGCCAATGAACTTGCGGCTGCGAAAGCTAATGCTGTTGCAAAGAATCTCGACACCTGGAAGGGCTCGTCCGAGGCTACCGACTTTGCAGACTGATCGATAGTGAATGGGTCCCGGCTTTGCCGGGACTCTTTTCCTATAAAGCCCAAAGCTCAACGAGGGTTATGAGAGTGACATCAGGCCCACTGTTGGGCCTTTTTTCATGGCGATTTCACGTGAATGCCCGCCGGTAGTGTGTCCACTCAGGCCCGTAATGGCAGCTTCGGTCAAGATGGGACATTCGAAGAACGTTGGGATATGTCTCAAACTGGCCGGGAGGAGCCCCTCTATTCACCACGCCGCCCCGCCTCGGAGCGTGCCCAATCGGAACCTGTCGTTTGGCTTCGACGATAAGCCCGGACCACTTCTGCGGCTGGAACGACTTCCGGCCTGCCGTCCGCTAGCCGTCCCATTGTACCCACATACTGTGAGACGGACCGCCCCTTTTACCCACTAACTGTGAGATTTCGACCCAGGTAGTTTGCGACGGCGCTCAGCAACTCCTTGATTTATCTAGGTCGGGCTTCCCATTAACTTTGAGATGGGACAGGAATAACTGTCACGTCTCACAGTATCCGGCCATGGTCGGCAAAAAAGGAGGCGAGCTGCGCACCGCGCCGCTCGCCTCCTGACGCTGTAGCGGGAATTCGTGGAGCGAAGTAGGAAGACCGGCCTTCTCCTTGTCGCACTTGAACGAGCTCAAACACGCGTGAGAGCTTGCTTGGTCTATGTGCCGTTGCCCTCGCAAGAGCAGGTTCCTGGCATATGGCTGGGGGAGTACCGGTGTCAGGCGGCTGCCGGTGTGGCGGCGGGCGCCGCGGCCAGCCCATCGAGAAGCGCACGAACGCGTGTGCGCTCGTCGTCGGTGCCTTGTACAAGCAGCACGAATTCATTGGCTCTGATGGCCGTTTCGTACTTGACCACATCGTCCTTGGGCACGCCGAATTCTGCCAGCGCCGCACCGAGCGCGCTGATGCCGCCACCGATCACCACGCCTTCGAGCGCCGAGACCAGTGCCGCAACCACGGGACCGGCCAGCGCGACCGTGCCAACGCCCGGAATAACGAACAGGGCAGGCGCCAACAGCAGGCCCCAGATGCCGCCCCAGAATGCACCTGTGGTACCCCAGGAACGGATGCGATCTCCCACGCTGTAGAAGCCGATGGCATGTTCTTCCGAATGGTAGCCTTGGCCGATGATCGATAGCGTCTTCAAGTCAACGCCGTGTTTGCCGAGCACCTTGATAGCATCGTCGGCGGCTGCATGGGTGGGGAATACTGCGACGACGGGGTCTTGCTGAGTCATGATGGGCCTCCGGTGGGCGTGATCCCCGCATCAGGATGATGTCGAGGCGAGCATCCAGTGTGGGAGATCGCTCGAGACGAGGCTTTCCCATTTGCACGGTGACAGGACGGCGTGCACTGCGGACCCAACCTCGCCGCCTGCGCGCATATTCGCGCCATCGTGCGAGCTATGTGGGAGAGATGCCGGCGGAGCGCTGGGGAGGAACTGCTCGAGCAACTAATTTGACCGATAGATGTTACGCTTCCTCAATTGAAATAGCTCACGCCCTAGGCATCGAACATGACAAAGCAACTCGAGGGAAAAATCGCGCTGATCACAGGTGGTACAACGGGCATTGGCCTCGCTGCCGCCAAGCAGCTTGCTGCGCAGGGGGCGCAGGTTGCATCCGATGCGGCAAGTTTTGTGAACGGCATCGAGCGGTTTGTCGATGGCGTCATGGCACAAATTTAAGCGGCCGTCGCCAGGGTATGGAAATCATCGAGAAACATCAGGATGTCTTGCTGGCCGGCTCGGAAGTTTGGCTGGTCCGGCCACGAGGCATCGATGACATATTGCGTGTATGCGTGACGCCGAACCGGATACCGTCGGCAGATGAGCGCGCGGGGTTAGTGATAGCGACGGATGCGGAGTTGAGCGCAGGCACACTCATCAGCACGCTCAGGAGCTGTGCCGTCGGACTGGACTTACCTCTGCTCTATGGCGTGAGCGTGGGTTATCCGCTCGATGCGAATCCCCCTTTCATGCTCAGGCGGAACCGGGAACTGACAACGTCATGGCCCGCGTTCGAGCCGGTGACGCCAGCACTTCTCGGGATGCCGGGAGTCGCCAGGACGGGCGGAGCTGATGCGTTCCTCGCGTTCCTGGCAGACGAACTCAGACCCGCACTGGCCGAAGCGTTCCCCATCGATACCGATGATGCGACGCTGACCGGGCAGTCATTTGGCGGCCTGTTTGTCCTTTATGCACTGTTGCATCGTCCTGATGCCTTTCGCCGATATCTCGCAGTCAGCCCGTCGCTGTGGTGGAACGGGCGTGCGTTGCTCGATGCTGCCGCGCGGATCGTCGAGTCGCGTCCGGCGCCCGTGGCCCGCCTCTACATGTGCGTCGGCGAACTCGAGCATCGCGCCCGCTTCAGTCAGCAATTCAGCGCGCCCGTGCCTGAGGACGTCCGGGAAGTGCTGCGCGCCATATTGGGGAACATCGACTTCCCCGGCGACATGTTCACGATGGAGCAGATCCTGCGGCGCTGGCAGAGCGACCAGTTCTCTGTCGAGTCGCATGTCTATCCGGAAGAGAGCCACGAAACGATCATGGGAGCAGCCCTCAGCCGCGGGCTGCGGCGTCTGTACGGCACGCTGTAGCGGGCCTCAGCCCGCATCCGGATCCTGTCGTGACGTCAAGCCACCTTTTCCCGAGGGTCATCGATGTGCTGTTTCGCAACGTCGTAGCGCACGCCCTGCCGATCGAGAATGCGGACATTCCGGACCACTGTCGCCAGTGCGGCCAGAAAGGTCGCCGCCTGCTCGTGACGCTCGTAGGCGGCTTCGTTTTCCCAGCCTTCCACCAGATGAAAAGTGTTGGGGTCGGTCAGATCCGGTGAGAAGGCGTAGTAGATGCATCCCGGCATCTTGCGAGCAGCCACCATGTCCGGGATAACCGCATCGATGAAAGTTTGCCGATCGTCCGGGTGGACTCGGTAGTACGCACTGACGACGATGCCGGTAGCCAGATTCTTGTCGTGATCTGCGGGAGATTGGCCGTGATCCGGGAATTGGTCGCTATAGCTGGGAGTGTCGATAGGGGTGGTCATCGTTGAATCCTGTGTCAGATTACTTCTTGTCAAGGAACACACGCGCGCTGGAAACCTTGCCGTCTTCGATCGTGAAGATGTCCTCTCCACGGACCGCGTCAGGATGGCTTCGCGGCCCATAGCCCCACGTTACGCGTCCCAGCCCATGATTCCACGTCACCGGATCGGGCGTGAACACAAACCCTGCGTGACTGGACTGCACCTTTCGGATCAGCTTGGCCACCTCTTCGTAGCCGACGGCCTTCCCGCCCTCGTCGGCAACGAAGACATCGGCGGTGTAGATCTGGGCGAACTTGGGGATGGTCTCCGCCGACACCGGCGCGTTCCAGATTTCGAAGTGCTGGTCGATGAGGCGTTGCACAGCGCTCAGGTCGACGGATGCGGAAGATGAGAGAGAAGTGTTCATGGTCGATGCCCCCGTTGCTTGGTGCGGTGATGTCGCGGTGTATTGGTCGCTAAAGGACACGAGCTCGATTTGCGAGCCCCATGGCGTGAGGAAGTAGAACCACTGCACGCCATCGGCATTCGTGATCGGTTCATTGAGTACTTTCAGCCCGCGCGCTTTCACGATTGCAAGACTGCGCGCGATGTCCTTCGTCCTGAGGGCTACATGGGTCGCGCCAATGTCGTCCTCATGTGGTTGTGTGGAATTGATCTCGTGCCCCGCGTACTGGAACAGCTCCACCTTCGGACCACCGGTCAACTGAAGCATGATGAAGCGCTTCAACTCGCTGGACTGGTGCCAGCGAAACTGCGTCTTCCATTCTGCGGGAATGCCTTCGGGTCGCGCGTCGGCAATCACCCGCGCACCGATCAGGTCGGAGAAGAATTGCACGGCCGCGTCAATGTCCGGAACGTTCATGCCCACGTGGTCGATTGCCGATACCTGCAACGCGTCGATAACCGGAGCCGGCACATGCTGTGGCGTGGCAAGCGTCTGGGCGGAGGCGTCGAGGGAGACGGCGGCGGCGATCATCGCCATTTTCATTGCTTTCATAACGTTGTGTATAAGAAAAGTCATGCTGCTGTCGGGTTGCTGCCGGGCCGACATGCAGTCGCGTTGTGTTGGCAGCATACCGAGCGATCAGGCACCACCGAAACATGCATTCCTGAAATGCAGCTTTGCGGAATAACTCCGATCACTCCCGCAAGACGACTGGCAGTATTCAAGCGGCAGTGATGAATGGTTGCGTCAAGCGTGCTGAATTTAAACTGTTCGATGGCATGGACAATCCATGCGCACGCATGAACGTCGCACTTCAGGAATGATCTGTTTGCAGGTTCCATGGCTCAAAGACGAACTTGCTTTACCTGGCGACGACAAGGCCACGGGTAGCGATAACGTTGCGCAGGGTGTGGTTCGTCTTCATGATTCGACTCCAATAATGGTTTGAGATCGCGGCACATCGGATTCGATGGACTTGTCAGATAGACGCCGATGTCTGTCGATTTATTCCGAAGATTTAACGGAATTGCGCTTTAAAGGACAGGACCGTGCTCGGCACGGACCTGTCTGCGCATTTCGTCGGCAAGCGGATGCAAGCCCGTGGTGGAAGCAGATGCGACCACTGAATAACCCAGTCCTTTGTCGGCCCAGGAATATCCGGACACGCCATCTTCCTGATGCGGACGCATCGGGGTGTCGCGATCGATCGCCATTGTGCGCACCAGCATTGCCAGACGTCCGCCATGCGCGTCGTCATAGATGAACAGACCCGCAGGCCCGTGTTCGGTGGCCACAAGCCGACCACCCATGTACCGGTATCCCGCGTTTCTCAGATCGGGGATCTGCACGGTTCGATTCAGTCTCGAAGAGACCCACCGCGTCAGTTCAGGGCCGCTTGCCGCATCGAATTCGACGGGCCGATCGGGGTCCTGCGCATACACCTGGAAACTGGCGGTAGCTTCCCGCGCCAGTGACGCAATGCCGCTTGCGTAGGGGTCATTGCGGCTTTCGTTGCCGTACCAGCCGCCTGCGCCGCCGATGCAAAGCGCGACCAGGACGGCGGCAGCCATGCGCCACGGCTTGTCGACGCGTCTGCGCCGCGCCGCGAGCATGTGTCCAAGATTCAACGAAAGCGGGATGGGTTCCTGCAACACGGGATCGTATGCATCGCGCAATGCCTGCCGATGCGCGAGATACTTGTCGACTCGCGCTGCCACCGGAGGATTGGCGACGAGATACGCGTCGATCTCCTTGCGCCGCTCGGCATCGAGCGCATTGTCAACGTATGCGAGAAGCTCTTCTTCCTGGATCGGACGAATCTCGTTCATTTCACCCTCCGTAGCGTGGCAGCCGGCCCGGCATGCTGCCGCGCGCCGCCGAGCAGCCGTACCAACCTGTCCCGTGCGCGGGACAGCCGAGACATCACCGTGCCAACCGGAATGTCGAGCGTCTTTGCCACCTCGGCGTATGACATATCCTCCAGCGAGACAAGCAGTAGCACGCTGCGTTGCTCAGGGGGGATGGTGTCCACGGCATCGAGCAGATCCTGATAGATCAGGCCGTCCTCCTGCGTGGCGCGGGTCGAGAGGGATTCCGCAACATCCTCGATGGCAACCTGCCGAATACCGGCAGTGGTGTTTTTTCGCAAGGCGCTCATGGCCAGGTTGTGGAGGATGGCAAATACCCAACTCCGAGTGTCGCCCGACGAGCGGCGGTCGTCCCAGTGCGTGATCACTCGTTCAAGGCAGTCTTGTACGAGGTCGTCCGCCGCGTCGCGCTCTTTCATCAGCGCACGGGCATATCGGCGCAATGCGGGAATCATTGGCTCGACTTGTTGGAACATCTCGTTCACGGCGAATCCGGAATGATCTGCGTCTCAGATGCGGCCGCCCCAACTGGAGCGGCCGCAATGCCTTACATACGCTGCACCTGGACGGGTGCAGTGGCCTTGCCGTCAACGGACGGGGCAATGACGAGGAATCGCCGGGTACCCGGTGCACTATCGGTCTGCACCACCTGTCGGATGGGGCCGATGGCGTTGACGATTGCCGATCCGGCGGGGTTCGTCATGAACGTGGCAATTGGCTCCAGTGTCCCGCTGCCATCGGGTTGGTTCGCCAAGGCCAGCACATAGGGATGCTTCGGCTCAAGACCGGTCGCGGAAGCCTGTACCACTTGCAGCAGGCCCTGATCGAACAGCGTCACGCTGGTCGGTGGGTTATCGCTGGGAGTCGGTCGTCCATTGGCAACGGAGAGCAGGGTCAGTTGCGTGGTATTGCCGGCAACGCCAAGCTTCTGCAGCCCTTGCGTGCCATCGCCTTCGGGTACGGCGTTGGGCACGTAAGCGATGGCCTGCGGTGCCTGTCCGATCGGTACATTGGCGACGACGCGGTTCGTCGCGGTATCGATCGCAGCCAACTGGTCGGCGTTCTCCAGACCTACGTAGATGCGGGTGCCGTCGCCCGACGGCCAGACACCGTGCGGCAGTTTCCCGACGGGAATTGTGGCAACTTGCGAAAAATCATCGGTACGGAAGACCTTGACCTGGTTGAGGCCACCCACGGTGATATACGCAAACGTGCCATTCGCGATCTGGGCGAAATTCACGTGATTGGTGATAGGTCCGGTATCGATGGTCTTCAGGAGGGTGAAGGGCGGTCGCGCGTCGAACACCTGCGTCTTGCCAATATCCTTCAGCGTGAACCACACCTGCTTGCCGTCGGCCGTCGCTGCAATGTTCGGACAGAACGGACTCTCCTGCTTCACCTTGCCGACGATCTTGTGATCGGCCACGCTGATCACCGCCGTTTCAGGATTGAACGACGAGCAGACGTAGCCGTACTTGCCGTCGGGGGAAAAGATCTGCATGCCCGGGCCGTCAGCCACGGTGATGCGTTGCTTTTCCTGGAACGTCTTGGCATCGATGACCGAGACATAGTTCTCGCCGCGAACCGTCACCCACACTTCCTTGCCGTCCGGCGTGAAGAATGCCTCATGCGGTGACCGGCCGACGTAGGTCACATGCTTGACCGCATTCGTTGCCGTGTCGATGAACGTCACGGAGTTCGAGCCGATCGAGACCACGGCGAGCGTGCGATGGTCAGGCGAGAAGCCCATGCCGTGCACCAGAACCTGCCCACGGTAAAGCGGACTGAAGTTGCCCGGTGCTGGGTCGCCGAGACGGATAACGCCGAGCAGCCTGTTGTCCACAGGGTCCGTCACGGAGACCGTGTTCGAGAATTGTTCCGCGGCGTAGATCCTGTCCCGATGGCTGATGGGAATGTCTCGCTCGGCGCTGGCGCCTGGTGCCTGCCCGGCGAGCGCACTACCCATGGCGCATGCCATGTACGCCACAACGAGGGCATGTCGTTTGATTTTCATTCTTGTTTTCTCCGCCTTGTTCAGTGCATGTGTGAGTGGTTGTGGATGGCAGTACCCGATACCGCCGATGGGGCTGCGGGTTGGGTGGGTGCCGGTGCCGATGGCGGCACCGGCTGCCCCAGGGCGATGCGCATGGCCGCGATCTCCTGCAGTTGATCGACGATGATTTCCTGTGCAATGCGCCGAAGCTGTTCGTTCTTGCCATATCGCAGTTCGGACATGGCCATCTCGATCGCGCCTTGATGATGGGGAATCATCATTGCGACAAAATCGCGATCGACATCGCCAGTAGGTGCTGCCGACATTCCATCCATCATCTTGGTCATGGCCGCTTCGTTCTCGGCAACGAATTTTTCGGAGTCCGTTTGTCCTGCAGATCCTGCAGCGGTGGCAGCCATCGAGGCGCCAATGAGGGCTGCGGCGAGGGCGATGCGCGTTACCGATCGCTTGAATGGAGCACTACGAGGAGGTGTGAACATGTGAATACCTGCTTGGAGATGTCCGAGGTAGACGCTGGAGCCCGTCCGAATATTCCCGACCCCGCAATCAATTTTGCGAAAGTCGGAATGGAGGGCGAAGGAGGGAGGGGAGTTGCCGCGTTGGCCGTCCGCCAGATCCAATCCATGGCGCGAGCGGAGTGTTGCCAACGCAACATCAACGAGATGGAAGGCAAGCGACCATCGGCAGTTGCCGCGGTCGCTTGCCGGCTGGCTTCAGACTTGGGCCTGGCCGCCGTCCACGAACAGTTCGGCGCCGTTCACAAAGCTTGCATCGTCCGAAGCCAGGAAGAGGGCGGCTCCGGCGATTTCCGAGGGTTCTCCCACGCGGCCCATCGGGATGCGCGATGCGAGGTAGTCCAGCAGACCCTGCTGTTGCGCGGCATCCGGACCGGCCAGCTCCACAAGACCAGGCGTGCGCGTCGCCCCCGGGCTGATCGTGTTGACGCGAATGCCGCGATCCTTCAGGTCCAGAATCCAGCTACGCGCGAAGGCCCGGATGGC
>NZ_SCMX01000095.1 GCF_005503625.1 Cupriavidus sp. 2SB
AGAGCCATGATCGCGCCTTCGCCCAGGTCGCCCTTGTCGCCTTCCAGCGCCAGCTTGGCCGAACCCTTCACGATCGGCGTGTCATCGCCCGGGAAGTCGTACTTCGAGAGCAGTTCGCGCACTTCCATTTCGACCAGCTCGAGCAGCTCGGCGTCGTCGACCATGTCGCACTTGTTCAGGAACACGATGATGTAAGGCACGCCAACCTGGCGGGCCAGCAGGATGTGTTCGCGCGTTTGCGGCATCGGGCCGTCTGCAGCCGAGCACACCAGGATCGCGCCGTCCATCTGCGCGGCGCCCGTGATCATGTTCTTCACATAGTCAGCGTGGCCCGGGCAGTCAACGTGGGCGTAGTGGCGGTTCGCCGTTTCGTATTCCACGTGTGCGGTGTTGATCGTGATGCCGCGTGCCTTTTCTTCCGGCGCTGCATCGATCTCGTCGTACTTCTTGGCCGAGCCGCCGAACTTCGCAGCCAGCACCGTGGCAATTGCTGCCGTCAGCGTCGTCTTGCCATGGTCAACGTGACCAATCGTACCTACGTTCACGTGCGGCTTGGTCCGCTCGAACTTTTCCTTTGCCATGTTTCAGCTCCTAATGGAATTCAGTGTGATTCGATTCATTGGCCGCCATGCGGGTCACGCATGGCGGCAAAGCTTTATTACTTGCCCTTGGCCGTCATCACGGCTTCGGCGATGTTCTTCGGTGCTTCGGAGTAGTGCTTGAACTCCATCGTGTACGTGGCGCGACCTTGCGTGGCCGAGCGCAGCGACGTGGAATAACCGAACATTTCCGACAGCGGGACTTCGGCCTTGATGATCTTGCCGCCGCCAACCATGTCGTCCATGCCCTGCACGATGCCGCGGCGGGACGACAGGTCGCCCATCACGGTACCCGTGTAGTCTTCCGGCGTTTCCACTTCCACGGCCATCATCGGCTCCAGCAGAACCGGGCTGGCCTTGCGCATGGCTTCCTTGAAAGCCATCGAGCCGGCCATGCGGAACGCGTTTTCGTTCGAGTCCACATCGTGGTACGAACCAAACGTCAGCGTGACCTTCACGTCCACAACCGGGAAGCCTGCCAGGATACCGGCCGGCAGCGTGTCGACAATACCCTTCTCGACCGCCGGGATGTATTCGCGAGGAATCACACCGCCCTTGATGGCGTCGACGAATTCGAAGCCCTTGCCCGGCGTTTGCGGTTCCAGCGTGATCACGGCGTGACCGTACTGGCCGCGGCCGCCCGACTGCTTGACGAACTTGCCTTCGACGTCTTCGGCCTTCTTGCGGATGGTTTCGCGGTAGGCAACCTGCGGGGCGCCGATGTTGGCTTCCACGCCGAATTCGCGCTTCATGCGGTCGACCAGAATTTCCAGGTGGAGCTCGCCCATGCCCGAAATAATGGTCTGGCCCGATTCTTCATCGGTACGCACGCGGAACGAAGGATCTTCAGCAGCCAGGCGATTCAGGGCGATACCCATCTTTTCCTGGTCAGCCTTGGTCTTCGGCTCGACAGCCTGCGAAATCACCGGCTCCGGGAACACCATGCGCTCCAGCACGATCGGCGCAGCCGGATCGCACAGCGTATCGCCCGTGGTGGCGTCCTTTAGACCCACCGCAGCAGCGATGTCGCCAGCCAGCACTTCCTTGATTTCTTCGCGCTGGTTCGCGTGCATCTGCAGAATACGGCCCAGACGCTCCTTCTTCTGCTTCACCGGGTTGTACACAGTGTCGCCCGAGTTGATCTTGCCCGAGTACACACGGAAGAAGATCAGCTGGCCGACGAACGGGTCGGTCATGATCTTGAACGCCAGCGCCGAGAACTTCTCGCTGTCGTCAGCCTTGCGCTCCAGCTTCTTCTCGTCGTCGCGCTCATCCGTACCCGTAACCGGCGGAATGTCGACCGGCGACGGCAGGAAGTCGATCACGGCGTCCAGCATACGCTGCACGCCCTTGTTCTTGAACGCGGTGCCGCACAGCATCGGCTGGATTTCGCAGGCAATGGTACGGTCACGCAGCGCCTTGACGATCTCGGCACGGGTCAGCTCTTCGCCACCCAGATACTTTTCCATCAGCTCTTCGCTGGCTTCGGCGGCCGACTCGACCATCTTCTCGCGCCATTCTTCGGCGCTGGCCTGCAGCTCGGCGGGGATGTCCTGGTACTCGAACTTCACGCCCTGGCTGGATTCGTCCCAGATGATGGCCTTCATTTCGAGCAGGTCAACCACGCCCTGGAAGCCGTCTTCGGCGCCAATAGGCACCACGACGGGAACCGGATTGGCCTTCAGGCGGGTCTTCAGCTGGTCGTAGACCTTGAAGAAATTCGCGCCGGTACGGTCCATCTTGTTCACGAATGCCAGACGCGGCACGCGGTACTTGTTGGCCTGACGCCAGACGGTTTCCGACTGCGGCTGCACGCCACCCACTGCGCAGTAGACCATGCAGGCACCATCCAGCACGCGCATGGAACGCTCCACCTCGATGGTGAAGTCCACGTGGCCCGGGGTGTCGATGATGTTGAAGCGGTGTTCCGGGTAGTTGCCGCCCATGCCCTTCCAGAAGGCCGTGGTGGCAGCGGAGGTGATCGTGATGCCACGCTCCTGCTCCTGCTCCATCCAGTCCATGGTGGCCGCGCCATCATGCACTTCACCGATCTTGTGGTTCACACCGGTGTAGAACAGGATACGCTCGGTCGTGGTGGTTTTACCCGCGTCAATGTGAGCCGAAATACCGATATTGCGGTAGCGCTCAATGGGAGTCTTACGAGCCACTTTAATCCTCTATTTGTCCGAGAGGCGCTGGAATCTCATCCGCTGCGCCCTTAACACAAACGGGCGAATTGTGTGAAAACACAACCCGCCCGGCAACCAACAGTGTTTTTCGCGCGCTTTAGAAGCGGAAATGCGAGAACGCCTTGTTGGCTTCGGCCATGCGGTGCACTTCGTCGCGCTTCTTCATTGCGCCACCGCGGCCTTCTGCAGCTTCCATCAGCTCACCTGCCAGGCGCAGCGCCATCGACTTCTCGCTGCGTTTTTTCGCGGCCTCGCGCAGCCAACGCATCGCCAATGCCAAACGACGCGACGGACGGACTTCGACCGGAACCTGATAGTTGGCGCCGCCCACGCGACGGCTCTTCACTTCCACCACCGGCTTCACGTTGTTGATCGCAACGGAGAACACTTCGATGGGGGCCTTGCCTGCCTTCTTTTCGATCTGGTCGAACGCGCCGTACACGATACGTTCGGCAACCGACTTCTTGCCGTCCAGCATCAGCACGTTCATGAACTTGGCAACTTCAACGTTACCGAACTTCGGATCAGGCAGAACATCCCGCTTGGGGACTTCACGACGACGTGGCATCTTCTTTCCTTAAGATTCAGTTGAGAGGCGGGTCAAAATTTCCGCTCTCCGGCCACCAACTAGCTTGTCAATCGCTTGGACAAATTCGCCGGGTGACCACTTACTCGACGGCACGGCGCGAAAAACGCTCCGTTGTACCGCCGCCTGGTGACAGCACCATGACTCGCGCCAGGGCTATCGGATATTGCTTGCAGCGAAGAAAGCTTAGGCAGCCTTCGGACGCTTCGCACCGTACTTCGAACGGGCCTGCTTGCGGTCCTTCACGCCTTGCAGATCCAGCGAGCCACGGACGATGTGGTAACGCACACCCGGCAAGTCCTTCACACGGCCGCCGCGAATCAGCACGACCGAGTGTTCCTGCAGGTTGTGGCCTTCACCGCCGATATACGAAATGACTTCGAAACCGTTGGTCAGGCGCACCTTGGCGACCTTACGCAGTGCCGAGTTCGGCTTCTTCGGCGTCGTGGTGTACACGCGGGTGCACACGCCGCGACGCTGCGGGCAGTTCTCAAGCGCCGGGCTCTTGCTCTTGATGACCTCAGAGACACGCGGCTTGCGAACCAGTTGGTTGATAGTTGGCATTGTTCAATCCAGCTTGGTTTTACACAAAAACACCCCTGCGCCAGCAACTGGCCAAGGGGCAACAACGGGTTTTGGGCGGGAGAGGTGAGCGGACGCTCGGAGGAAGGGCTGTGGAATGACAGACTTACCAAAGAGCGCGAGCTCGCCGGGATCCCGCTGCCGTCCTGCCTGGCCGGGCGCCTGGGGCACCACTCAGCCGACGGACGAGCGAAATCCGAAGCCAAAAACTCGAATCTGGCACTCTATCAGCGGGATACGCAACGGTCAAGGGGTATACGCGGCGTATACGTCTACAACCTTGCGCTCAAACCCCGCGCAGGGTTTCGAGGATCTCGTCGCCGTAGCGCTCTAGCTTTGACGCCCCGATACCGGGCACTTCGGCCAGTTCGTCGAGAGATTCCGGACCACTGCGCGCAAGTTCGGCAAGCGTTGCATCGTGAAAGATCACGTAGGCCGGCACCCCATGTTCCTTGGCCGTGGCGGTACGCCAGCGGCGCAGCGCCTCCCAGTTGGCGAGCGTATCCGGGTCCATCGTTGCGGTGTGATCGGTGCGCGTGCCCTTCGATGCGCGCTCGCCCGACTTTGGGGGCTTGCTCATCTGACGCCGCAGCGTGATCGACCGACCACCCTTGAGCACCTCTCGCGCGGACTCACCCAGCAACAGTGCGCCGTGTCCGCCGTGATCGATCACAAGCAACCCATGTGCGATCAACTGGCGGAATACCGCGTGCCACTCGCTCACCGCCATGTCCTTGCCAATGCCGAATGTCGACACCTTGTCGTGCCCCCATTGGCGAATTTTCTCGCTGGCGTTACCCCGCAGCACATCGATCAGATGCGTGGCGCCAAAGTGAACGCGGCTGGCCTGCGCCGTGCGGTAGACGCAAGACAGCGCCATCTGCGCCTCGCGCGTGCCATCCCAGGTGGCGGGCGGCTCCAGGCAGGTATCGCAGTTTCCGCAGGGCTCGGATGCTTCCTCGAAGTAAGCCAGAATCCGCACCCGCCGGCAGCCGGCTGTCTCGCACAAACCCAGCAGCGCGTCGAGCTTGGACGATGACACGCGCTTGTGGGCATCGTCTGCTTCCGACTCGTCGATCATCCGCTTCTGCTGCACCACATCGCCCAGGCCGTAGGCCATCCAGGCGTTCGCCGGCAAACCGTCGCGGCCGGCACGGCCGGTTTCCTGGTAATAGCCTTCCATGCTCTTTGGCAGGTCCAGGTGCGACACGAAACGGACGTCGGGCTTGTCAATGCCCATGCCGAACGCGATCGTTGCCACCATCACGATGCCCTCTTCCTCGCGGAAGCGCGCCTGATGGTGTTGCCGCACTTCGGCATCCATGCCGGCGTGGTAACCCAACGCCTTGATGCCATGGCTGGACAGCCACGCCGCCGTGTCCTCGACCTTCTTCCGGGACAGGCAATAGACAATGCCGCTGTCATGCCCGCCCTCGCCGCTCATGTGCTCGGCCTTGATAAAGGCCAGCAGTTGCTGGCGGGCGTTGTCCTTTTCGACAATCCGATAGCGGATGTTGGGGCGGTCGAAGCTCGAAATGAAGACCCGCGCATCGTCCAGTGCCAGCCGCTCGACGATCTCGTTACGCGTCAGCGCATCGGCCGTGGCGGTCAGCGCGATCCGTGGAACGTTTGGAAAGCGTTCATGCAGCACGGACAGCTGTATGTATTCAGGCCGGAAGTCATGACCCCATTGCGAGACGCAGTGCGCTTCGTCGATCGCGAACAAACCCACGCGCGCCCGATCGAGCAGATCGAGAAAGCGCGGCGTCATGAGCCGCTCGGGCGCCACGTAGAGCACATCGAGCCGCCCGGCCAGCAGATCGCGCTCGACCGCCGATGCCTCGCTGCCGCTCAACGTGGAATTGAGCACGGCGGCGCGCACGCCGGCCTCGGTCAAAGCCGCCACCTGATCCTGCATCAGCGCGATCAGCGGCGAAACGACGATACCGATGCCGTGTCCGGCCTGCTGGCGCAGCAACGCCGGAATCTGATAACAGAGCGATTTGCCGCCGCCCGTGGGCATCAACACCAGGCAATCGCCGCCCTCGGCCACGTGGTCGATGATTTCCGCCTGACGGCCACGGAAGGCATGGTAGCCAAAGACTTCTTTGAGGATCGCCAGGGCTTGCGACATGGACAGCGGGAGGACGGGGAGCCAGGAAAGGCGTAACCATACCACTCCAACGCATGCTCGGCGGCAGTGACAACGTCACCTGATTCACAAAGCCCAAAAACGTGTCACGGCAATCGCCACACCCTTGCCTCAGCACAACTGAATGCGTGCAGCCTGCAGCTAGCATGAGGGAAAACGGCTGACGCACATGACGGACGTCGGCCGGGACAAGCTCTCCCCATGCAACGCCACTCATTTGAACTGCCTCTTGTGCTCGATCGGGAAAGCGGCGAGCCGTACAAGCGCCAGATCGGCAAGCAGATCGAATGGCTGATTCTGTCTGGTCGGCTGCAGCCTGCTGACCGGCTGCCTTCGATTGCCTGCCTGACATCGATGCTCCACGTCGCGCGCAACACTGTGCTCGGCGCCTATGAATGCTTGATCGATGCCGAACTGGTGCGCGGCGAGGCAAATCGGGGCTTCTTCGTGGCAGACAATGTGCCGCGTGCGGCAATGCCCACGCCACAGCTACCCACAACACCCAGGGACGCGCTCGCCACACCTTCGTTCGGCAAGCACTTTCCAATACTCGGCTCGACAGGCGTGCATACCTTGCCGCCCGCCGCACCGGTGCGTTTCGATTTCAGGATCGGGCGCCCTGCGACCGACGCCTTTCCTGCGCGGCGATGGGCGGCACTATCCAGTACGTTGCTGCGGCAGATGAGCCATGCCGTCAGCGACTACACGCCGCCCGAAGGATTGTGGGGATTACGTACCGGCATCGCCGATCATCTCGCAGCGACGCGGGCGCTCGCTGTCGACCCCGAACAGATCATCATCGTAGCCGGTGCGCAGGAGGCGCTGCATCTGGCGGCGGCACAGATGGTCCGACCGGGGAGTCGCGTGGTTGTGGAAGCGCCAGGTTACGCAGGCTTCTGCAATCTCCCCCAACTGGCGGACGCATCCCCTATTGCACTTCCCGTCGATACCGATGGACTCTGCACCGATGCCTTGCCACTCGGTCCGGCATCGCTGGCCTACGTCACCCCATCGCACCAGTATCCGCTGGGCGTGACGATGTCGATGTGCCGGCGGCGCGCCCTGCTCGCCTGGGCAGCACGCTCCGGCGCGTGCATCGTGGAGGATGACTACGATGCAGACTTTCGCTACGAGAGTTCGCCACTGCCGCCATTGATGGCGATTGATCCATCACGCGTCATCTATGTCGGGACGTTTTCCAAGGTATTGGGACCCGGCACGCGGCTGGGCTTCATGGCGTGCCCGCCTCACCTCGTGGAAGTCATGGCGCGGCGCAAGGCGTTACTGAATCAGGGATGTCCGTGGCTGGAGCAGGCCGTGCTGGCCAGATTGCTCGAACGCGGCGACTACAACTGGCACGTCTATCGGCTGCGGCAACGTTATCGCGCGCAACGTGATGTGCTTGTCGAAGGTATCCGCAACATCTGGGGCAATACCTGCGAGATCGTCGGACCAGGTGCGGGATTGCATCTCGCGCTGCGTCTGCCGCTGCATGGCCCCGATGCCAGGACGATTGCGCATGGCGCGCTACGATGCGGCCTCCGCGTCTACACACTCGAAGAGGCGGCGTGCCGGCATGGCGAAGTATGGCAAGGTCACACGCTGCTGCTCGGTTATGCATCGATGAATGCCGGGCAGATTGCCGAAGCCATGACGATGATGCGGGCAGTTGTCGATCGCGCGTAGTGCTCGATCGACAACTGCGCCTGGATGGCTACCGCCTGCCGCCCATCGCGCCAAAATGACGCGCCAGCGCATCGATTGCGGCGTCGCTCAACGGTTCGGCCATCGGGCGCATGACCGCGTCCTGACGATCCCCGCTGCGGAAGTCCCGCAACTGCTTGGCAAGGTACTCGGCGTTCTGCCCTGCCAGATGCGGATACATGCCGACGCTGCTGATACCGTCGATGCCATGGCAAGCGGCGCACAGCGGCACGATGCTGGAGAGATTGTCGTCGAGCTTCGTGCCGTCTTTTCCGTCAGCGGCGTACGCGGCGATCGTCCATATGGACGCAGCCATAAAACCAAGGCCAAGCACCCCTTTTTTGAACTCGTTGTTCATGATGGTCGGCTCCCTGTCTCAATGCTTGCGAGTGGGTGGCAAACCCACCGAAATCCACTGCGTGCGCGCACGCGAGAAGATGCCTGCCGGGCTTTCCATCTTGTGTTCTGCCACCAGTTGCAATGTCTTGCTGTCGTAGACGCGAATCCGATCACCGTAGTACCCAGCGCTCACGTAGAGATACTTCCCGTCGCGGGTGTACTCGGGAAAGAACGCGTGGCCGCCTGCATCGAGCGTCTTCACCACTTCCAGTGATTGCTTGTCGATCAGCTGGATCTGCGAAGCCTTCTTGTCCTTGCTGACGATATCGACCGCCACATACGGTGCATCCGGATGCGCCGCTGGCGATTCGGTCGGTCCTGCGACCTGAATGTTCTTCACCACCGAGAAATCTTTGGTGTCCCAAACCGTCACGACATCCCCCTTGTCGCACTGGCCGATATTGGTGCCGAACGCGAGCATCCGCCCGCCGATCGGCGTCACGGCACCGGAACCCACATGAGGCTGGCACCCCGCCGGGATATCCCGCGCGACCTTGTCTTCCTTGAGATCGATCGCCACGATCTTGTTATCGCCATAGGAGGCCACCATCGAGTACCGTCCGTCCGGCGTCAGGAACGTGTCGTGAAGCATGCGTCCCACTTTCTCCAGCTTGGTCACGGGCATACCTTCACGGTCGGGGTCCACGATCCAGATCTGTCCCGCTTGCCTCAAGGTCAAGGCGAACTTGTTATTGATGCGGCTGCCAATCACCGGGCCACCCGCCGATGGGATGAACTTGCCGTCCGGATCCGTCCCCTCCAGCTTCAGATGCTTCACTGGCTCCAGCGTATCCGCCTTCATGATGACCACCTGGTTGGGCACGAAGGAACTGGCTGCCAGCCATTTGCCATCATTGGACAGCGCGATGCCCGGACCCGTGAGTCCGGTCTTGATCTTGCGCGTGATCTTGAGCGAGTACAGATCGATCTTGTAGACGTATCCGTCATCGCTCTTCAGCCATCCCCAACGCGGGTCCACCGGACTGAAATCGAGAATGTGAGGCGCCATCGGCGTGGCGATCTCGCCCACCACCTCATTCGTCTTGCCATTCAGGAACACCGTCTTGGCATTGTCCTTGCCAGTCCCCTTGCCATAACGCCCACGTGCCATGACGGCCATGAGGTCGTAGACGGAATCGATCTTGTATGTCGGGCGGGACGGCAGCTTCGATTCGTCGACGAGTACTTCCAGGCTATCGCGCACCTGTTGCATCGACCATTGCGGATCGCCAACAGCCTGCGTCTTGATGAATGCCGATACGAGCCGGATGTCCCCGTCGGACATGCGTGAGTGGAACGGCGGCATCAGCGTATCGGGGATGCCGGTCATGATCGTGCCGCGCAGCGCGGCTTCGCTCTGCACCAATCGATCCTTGTTCAACGCCGGACCGACATAGCCACCGCGGCTGGCTGAGTGACAGACCGCGCAGTTGGCCTGGTACAGCCCTTCTGCGCGCTGCAGATCGTCGGCGCTCATGGCAAACAGCGCCGACGACATGCCGGTCAACAGGACCGTCGCTGATACGAATTTCAACATCACTTACCTTCCATGAGGAGTCCCCCGTGATTTCGTGGTGTACGTGCAAGTCTGGACTCTCCTGTGACAGCGCACAGGGGATGGAAGCGGTGCTCGGATGGGTACGGATGCTACGCAGTTCGTTGCTACAGATCAGGACCAAATAGAGAAAAATGCACGCGCCCCCAGGTGAACGGATTGCCCAAGGATCGTCCACATGCTTCGTCACAGTCCGGTGCTAGCGTCCACCAGGGAGGGAGATGCCGCGCGCCGGCCATGCCTCGCGGTAATTGGGGGGAGGCACCGGGGGCGGCATGCCTGCCGGCGTCGTACTTTGACGTACCGCATCGATTTGACGCTGGCGCGCACGATCCTCAAGATGTGCGCAAACCCCGGCCACTCCATTTCCCGCCACACAGTCGTAGTGCTGCTCGAAGTGGCGACGCCGTTCGTCTTCTATCGTCGCGGGCGCTCCAGGTGAAAGATCGAGTGAAAAGCGATCATTGGTGGACGCCGCCTGCACAGCGCTCAAGTCAATAACGGCAACGAACGTCGCAACGGTGACGATTACTGTCGACACACGACAACGTGTACTCATCGGGGGAAGGTGAAGCATGGCGAGGCAGGAAACGTTGCGGAAGATACTGACGCCCTACCGTCGACGACGTGCATCCGTGTTGACCCACTGCGGCATGCTGCGCGCTCAAGAGAAAGCAGACGAAAAAAAACCCGGTTCGATGAACCGGGTTTTTTACTGCTTCAATACTGCTGGATCAGGACATCGCGATCAGACTGCGTCGCCATCACCCTCGGTCGCCTGCACCACCAGCGGCTCGATGAAGAGCGATTGCTCTTCATCGGAGATCGCCTGGGCGCGTTCGCGTTCTGATGCCTCGCGTGCCTTGCGGGCACGGTGGTAGGCCAGACCAGTACCGGCCGGGATCAGACGGCCGACGATCACGTTTTCCTTCAGACCACGCAGGTCGTCGGTCTTGCCCATGATCGCGGCTTCGGTCAGCACGCGCGTCGTTTCCTGGAACGATGCCGCCGAGATGAAGCTGTCGGTAGACAGCGACGCCTTGGTAATACCAAGCAACAGGTTGTCGTGGATGGCCGGACGCTTGCCTTCGGCGATCACGCGATCGTTCTCGTCGAGCAGCTCCGAACGCTCCACCTGTTCACCCGGGATGAACTTGGAGTCGCCCACATCGGCAATCTGCACGCGGCGCAGCATCTGACGAACAATCACTTCGATGTGCTTGTCGTTGATCTTCACGCCCTGCAGACGGTACACGTCCTGCACTTCGTCCACGATGTAGTGTGCCAGCTCCTCGATGCCCTTCAGGCGCAGGATGTCGTGCGGGTCCGCCGGACCTTCCACGATCATTTCGCCCTTGTTCACCACCTGGCCATCGTGCACCAGCACCTGCTTTTCCTTCGCGATCAGGAACTCGTGGGCGTTGCCGTCCAGGTCCGTAATCACCAGGCGCTGCTTGCCCTTCGTATCCTTACCGAATGACACCGTACCGGTGACTTCCGCCAGCACGGCGGCGTCCTTCGGCGAACGGGCTTCGAACAGTTCGGCCACACGCGGCAGACCACCGGTAATGTCGCGGGTCTTCTGCGATTCGGTCGGGATACGTGCCAGCACTTCACCCACGTGTACTTGCTGACCGTCCTTCACGGTAATCAGCGCGCCCACCTGGAAGCCGATGGTCACGGAGTGATCCGTACCCGGCAGCTTCACTTCCTGGTTGTTCGCGTCGAGCAGGCGCACCTGCGGGCGCAGGCCCTTGGTAGCAGCCGTACGGCGCTTCGCATCGATCACCACGAGGGTCGACAGGCCCGTCACTTCGTCCATCTGCTTGGCGACGGTCACGCCTTCTTCCACGTTCTCGAACTTGATCGTGCCCGAGTACTCGGAAACGATCGGACGAGTCAGTGCATCCCACGTAGCCAGCTGCGTACCAGCCTTGATGGCCTGGCCGTCCTGCACCAGCAGCGTGGCACCGTACGGGATCTTGTGGCGCTCGCGCTCGCGACCGTGGTCGTCCGTGATCAGTGCCTCGCCCGAACGCGAGATCACGATCAGTTCGCCCTTGGCGTTCGTCACGTAACGCATGGTCGCCGTGAACCGCACCGTACCGGTAGCCTTGGCTTCCACGCTCGATGCCACTGCCGCACGCGATGCCGCACCACCGATGTGGAACGTACGCATGGTCAGCTGGGTACCCGGCTCACCAATCGACTGTGCAGCGATCACACCCACTGCTTCACCCGAGTTCACCAGCACGCCACGGCCCAGATCGCGGCCATAGCACTTGGCGCACAGGCCGTAGCGCGTGTCGCATGCCAGCGGCGTGCGCACCTTCACTTCGTCCACGCCGATGCTGTCGATCAATTCGACCAGATCTTCGTCCAGCAGCGTGCCGGTTTCGATTGCCGTTTCCTGGGTCTCAGGATTCACGACGTCCGCCACCGTCACACGGCCGAGGATACGATCGCGCAGGGCTTCGATCACTTCACCGCCTTCGACCAGGGCCTTCATGGCCACGCCGTTGGAGGTGCCGCAATCGTCTTCCACCACCACCAGATCCTGCGTCACGTCAACCAGACGACGCGTCAGGTAGCCCGAGTTCGCGGTCTTCAGTGCCGTATCCGCCAGACCCTTACGTGCACCGTGGGTCGAGATGAAGTACTGCAGAACGTTCAGGCCTTCACGGAAGTTCGCCGTAATCGGCGTTTCAATGATCGAGCCGTCCGGCTTGGCCATCAGGCCGCGCATACCCGCCAGCTGACGAATCTGTGCCGCGCTACCGCGAGCACCCGAGTCCGCCATCATGTAAATCGAGTTGAACGATTCCTGCTTGACCGTCGCACCGGTGCGATCGACCACGTCTTCGTGCTGGAGCTGTTCCATCATCGCCTTGCCCACCTGGTCGCCTGCGGCGCCCCAGATGTCCACGACGTTGTTGTAACGTTCCTGGTCCGTCACCAGACCCGACATGTACTGCTTGTCGTATTCCTTCACCTTGGCAGCTGCGTCGGAGATGATCTTCTCCTTCTGCGGAGGCACCAGCATGTCGTCGATCGCGATCGAGATACCGGCGCGCGTAGCCAGGCGGAAGCCCGACTGCAGCAGCTTGTCAGCAAAGATCACCGTTTCGCGCAGACCGCACTTGCGGAACGCAGTGTTGATCAGACGCGAGATTTCCTTTTTCTTCAGCGGCTTGTTCAGCACCGAGAAAGGCAGGCCCTTCGGCAGGATTTCGGACATGATCGCGCGGCCGACCGTGGTGGCCTGCAGCGTGATCTTCGGTGCGAAGCGGGCATCGCCCACTGCGTCCTTGTCCACCAGCACGTACTCGGTGATCCGCACGTTCACACGCGAGGCGAGTTCGACTTCCTTGTTCTCGTAGGCGCGGATGACTTCGCTGATGTCAGCGAACGTCATGCCTTCACCCTTGCCGTTGATCTTGTCGCGGGTCGTGTAGTACAGACCCAGCACCACGTCTTGCGACGGGACGATCGACGGATCGCCGTTGGCCGGGAACAGCACGTTGTTGGAGGCCAGCATCAGCGTGCGGGCTTCCATCTGGGCTTCCAGCGACAGCGGTACGTGAACAGCCATCTGGTCACCGTCGAAGTCGGCGTTGAATGCCGCGCAGACCAGCGGATGCAGCTGGATGGCCTTGCCTTCGATCAGCACCGGCTCGAACGCCTGGATACCCAGGCGGTGCAGCGTCGGCGCACGGTTCAGCATCACCGGGTGCTCGCGGATCACCTCTTCGAGGATGTCCCACACCACAGGCGTCTGGCTTTCCACTTCCTTCTTCGCCGCCTTGATCGTGGTGGCGATGCCCATCGTTTCCAGCTTGTGGAAGATGAACGGCTTGAACAGTTCGAGCGCCATCAGCTTGGGCAGGCCGCATTGGTGCAGCTTCAGCGTCGGGCCCACCACGATGACCGAACGGCCCGAGTAGTCCACGCGCTTGCCCAGCAGGTTCTGACGGAAACGGCCGCCCTTGCCCTTGATCATTTCAGCCAGGGACTTCAGCGGACGCTTGTTCGCACCCGTCATGGCCTTGCCGCGACGACCGTTGTCCAGCAGCGAGTCGACGGCTTCCTGCAGCATGCGCTTTTCGTTGCGCACGATGATTTCAGGGGCCTTCAGCTCCAGCAGGCGCTTCAGACGGTTGTTACGGTTGATGACGCGACGATACAGGTCGTTCAGATCCGACGTGGCGAAACGGCCGCCATCGAGCGGAACCAGCGGACGCAGTTCGGGCGGCAGCACCGGCAGCACTTCCAGGATCATCCACTCGGGCTTGATGCCCGAACGCTGGAACGCCTCGAGCACTTTCAGGCGCTTGGCGAACTTCTTGATCTTGGCTTCGGAACCCGTGGCCTGCAGCTCGGCGCGGATCTGTTCGATCTGCTTCTCGATGTCGATGCCGCGCAGCAGTTCACGGATGCCCTCGGCACCCATCATTGCCACGAACTCGCCTTCGCCGTACTCATCGCACTTCGCGATGTAGTCGTCTTCCGACATGATCTGGCTCTTCTTGAGCGGGGTCATGCCGGGTTCGAGCACCACGAATGCCTCGAAGTACAGCACGCGCTCGATGTCGCGCAGCGTCATGTCCAGGACCATGCCCAGACGCGATGGCAGCGACTTCAGGAACCAGATGTGCGCGGTCGGCGCGGCCAGTTCGATGTGGCCCATGCGCTCACGGCGCACCTTGGCCAGCGTCACTTCAACGCCGCACTTCTCGCAAATCACACCACGGTGCTTCAGGCGCTTGTACTTGCCGCACAGGCACTCGTAGTCCTTGATCGGGCCAAAGATCTTGGCGCAGAACAGACCATCCCGTTCCGGCTTGAACGTACGGTAGTTGATCGTTTCCGGCTTCTTCACTTCGCCATACGACCACGAACGGATCTTCTCGGGCGAGGCCAGGCCGATCTTGATCGCGTCGAACTGCTCTTCCTGCTGAACCTGCTTAAAGAGATCGAGCAATGCTTTCATTGCAACTCCTTGTTTCGCCACCGGCCCGGAGTCTGTCCGGTACGGCGGCATTCAATCCTGTGGGAAACCTGCACTGGTGGGAGGCAACCGCGGCTGCCTCCCGATCGAACCGGATCAGAAGCGATCCAGATCGATGTCGATACCCAGCGAGCGGATTTCCTTCACCAGCACGTTGAACGATTCCGGCATGCCGGCGTCGATCGAGTGCTCGCCCTTGACGATGTTTTCGTACACCTTGGTACGGCCGTTCACATCATCGGACTTGACCGTCAGCATTTCCTGCAGCACGTACGACGCGCCGTAGGCTTCCAGTGCCCACACTTCCATCTCACCGAAACGCTGGCCACCGAACTGGGCCTTACCGCCCAGCGGCTGCTGCGTCACCAGCGAGTACGGACCGGTCGAACGCGCGTGCATCTTGTCGTCGACCAAGTGGTGCAGCTTCAGCATGTGCATCACACCCAGCGTGACCGGACGCTCGAAGGCTTCGCCCGTGCGGCCGTCGTGCAGCGTGACCTGCTGCTTCGAGGCCGTCAGACCCTTCTCGCGAGCGATCTCTTCCGGATAGGCCAGGTCCAGCATGCGACGGATTTCGTCTTCATGCGCACCGTCGAACACCGGCGTGGCGAACGGCACACCCTTCTTCAGGTTGGTGGCCAGTTCCAGCACTTCAGCGTCGCTGAGGCTGTCGAGGTCTTCCGGCTTGCCGCTCTCGTTGTAGATCTGCGCGAGCAGCGGACGGAGTTCCGTTGCACGAACGTTAGCCTTGAGCATGTTGCCGATGCGCTCGCCCAGACCGCGCGCGGCCCAGCCGAGGTGGGTTTCGAGAATCTGACCCACGTTCATCCGCGAAGGCACGCCCAGCGGGTTCAGCACGATGTCCGCCGGCGTACCGTCGGCCATGTACGGCATGTCTTCGATCGGAACGATCTTCGACACCACACCCTTGTTACCGTGACGACCTGCCATCTTGTCGCCCGGCTGCAGGCGGCGCTTGACGGCCAGGTACACCTTGACCATCTTGATCACGCCCGGCGGCAGTTCGTCGCCCTGCGTCAGCTTCTTGCGCTTCTCTTCGAAGGCCAGGTCGAACTCGTGGCGCTTCTGCTCGATGGCTTCCTTGACGGCTTCCAGCTGGGCAGCCAGTTCCTCGTCGGCCGGACGAATGTCGAACCAGTGGTACTTGTCCAGGTCCGCCAGGTATTCCTTCGTCAGCTTCGCACCCTTGACCAGCTTCTTCGGACCGCCATTGACGGTCTTGTCGATCAGCAGGCGCTCCAGACGCTGGAAGGCATCGCCTTCCACGATACGCAGCTGGTCGTTCAGGTCCAGGCGGTAGCGCTTCAGTTCGTCGTCGATGATCGACTGCGCACGCTTGTCGCGCGTCACGCCTTCACGCGTGAACACCTGCACGTCGATCACGATACCGCTCATGCCCGACGGCACGCGCAGCGACGTGTCCTTCACGTCCGAAGCCTTCTCGCCGAAAATCGCGCGCAGCAGCTTCTCTTCCGGCGTCAGCTGGGTTTCGCCCTTCGGCGTGACCTTGCCCACCAGCACGTCACCAGCTTCCACTTCGGCGCCGATGTACGTGATGCCCGACTCGTCCAGGCGCGCCAGTTGCGCTTCGGCCAGGTTCGAGATGTCGCGCGTGATTTCTTCCGGTCCCAGCTTGGTGTCACGGGCGACGACCGACAGTTCCTCGATGTGGATCGAGGTATAACGGTCTTCGGCAACCACACGCTCCGAGATCAGGATCGAATCCTCGAAGTTGTAGCCGTTCCACGGCATGAACGCCACCAGCATGTTCTGGCCCAGTGCCAGTTCACCCAGGTCGGTGGAGGCGCCGTCGGCGATCACATCGTTGCGCGCAACGATATCGCCAACCTTCACCATCGGACGCTGGTTGATGTTGGTGTTCTGGTTCGAACGCGTGTACTTGATCAGGTTATAGATGTCCACGCCAACTTCGCCGGCCACGGCTTCGTCGTCGTTCACACGAATCACCACACGCATCGCATCGACGTAATCCACCACGCCGCCACGCATCGCCTGCACGGCCGTACCCGAGTCAACGGCCACGGTGCGCTCCACGCCAGTACCCACCAGCGGCTTGTCCGGACGCAGGCAAGGTACGGCCTGACGCTGCATGTTCGCGCCCATCAGTGCACGGTTCGCGTCATCGTGCTCAAGGAACGGCACCAGCGAGGCAGCAGCCGACACGATCTGCGACGGCGCCACGTCGATGTACTGCACGCGGTCTGGGGTCACCATGCGGGTTTCCCGCTCGGAACCCTCACGCGACGACACCAGTTCGTCGATCAGCGTGCCGTCTGCATCGACTGTCGCATTGGCCTGCGCCACCACGTACTTGCCTTCCTCGATGGCCGACAGGTAATCCACCTGGTCGGTCAGCTTGCTGTTCTCCACCTTGCGGTACGGCGTTTCCAGGAAGCCGTATTCGTTCAGGCGAGCATACAGTGCCAGCGAGTTGATCAGACCAATGTTCGGGCCTTCCGGCGTTTCGATCGGGCACACGCGGCCATAGTGGGTCGGGTGCACGTCACGGACTTCAAAGCCGGCGCGCTCGCGCGTCAGACCGCCCGGGCCAAGTGCCGAAACACGGCGCTTGTGGGTAATTTCCGACAGCGGGTTGGTCTGGTCCATGAACTGCGACAGCTGCGACGAACCGAAGAACTCGCGAATCGCCGACGAAATCGGCTTCGAGTTGATCAGGTCGTGCGGCATCAGGTTCTCGGTCTCGGCTTGGCCCAGACGTTCCTTGACCGCACGCTCCACACGCGACAGGCCGGCGCGGAACTGGTTTTCGGCCAGTTCGCCAACGCAACGCACGCGACGATTGCCCAGGTGGTCGATGTCATCGACTTCGCCCTTGCCGTTACGCAGGTTCACCAGGATCTTGATCGTCTCGAGGATGTCCTCGTCCTGCAGCACCATGCTGCCTTCGCCGCTCGGACGCGACAGACGGCTGTTGACCTTCATGCGGCCAACGCGCGACAGATCGTACGATTCCTCGCTGTAGAACAGGCGCTGGAACAGCGCTTCCACTGCGTCTTCGGTGGGCGGTTCGCCCGGGCGCATCATGCGGTAGATGGCGATACGCGC
Organism: Cupriavidus sp. 2SB; assembly: GCF_005503625.1. Lineage (GTDB taxonomy): Bacteria > Pseudomonadota > Gammaproteobacteria > Burkholderiales > Burkholderiaceae > Cupriavidus. Next base: position 17,883 of record NZ_SCMX01000095.1, read on the forward strand.
TGCCGTCTGATCGGCGGTATCGTCGGCACGCAGCGTCTGCGAGATGTACGGACCTTGGTCGAGGTCGTTCGTGTACAGCGTCTGGATGTTCTTGACGCCCGCTTCGCGCAGGTTTTCCAACAGCGTCTCGGTCAGCTCGTCGTTGGCGTTGGCGATCACTTCACCGGTGTCCGGATCGATGATGTTCTTGGCCAGCACGCGGCCGAGCAGATAGTCCTCGGGCACGCTGATCAGCTTGGTGCCGGCGGAATCCAGGTCACGGATGTGCTTGGCGTTGATCCGCTTGTCCTTCTCCACCACGACACGGCCATTCTTGTCGACGATGTCAAAGCGCGCAACTTCACCGCGCAGACGCTCGGGCACGAACTCGAGTTGCGCGCCTTCGCCTTGCAGCGTGAAATTGTCGAACACGAAGAAGTGAGCCAGGATCTGTTCCGGCGTCAGGCCGATCGACTTCAGCAGGATCGTCACCGGCATCTTGCGGCGGCGGTCCACACGGAAGTACAGGATGTCCTTCGGATCGAATTCGAAGTCGAGCCACGAACCGCGGTACGGAATGATACGTGCCGAGAACAGCAGCTTGCCGGAGCTGTGCGTCTTGCCCTTGTCGTGTTCGAAGAACACGCCCGGGGAACGGTGCAACTGGCTAACGATGACACGTTCGGTGCCGTTAATCACGAAAGAACCGGTCGACGTCATGAGCGGAATTTCGCCCATGTAGACTTCCTGTTCTTTCACTTCCTTCACCTTGCCCGGGTTCTCGCGATCGTTGATGATCAGTCGAACCTTGGCACGCAGCGCCGAGTGGAAAGTCAGGCCGCGCTGCTGGCATTCCTTGACGTCGAACGGCGGGTTGGAAAGGTGATACGAGACAAACTCCATACGGGCAAGCCCGTTATGGGAGGAGATTGGGAAGATTGCGTTAAACGCAGCTTGCAGACCCTCGCTCTTGCGACGCGCGGTCGGCGTTTCCGCTTGCAAAAACTGGGTGTAGGATTCAATCTGTGTTGCAAGCAGGAATGGAACCTGATGAACCGTAGCACGCTTCGCAAAGGATTTGCGAATGCGCTTCTTTTCGGTGAAGCTGTACGCCATGGGATCTCCGAATCATCGCAGGGCAGGCTGGACCTGGCCGGCACCTGAGGTGTTCAGCGACTGGGAGGGGATTTGGCGGTTGGCCGCTACCAACCTCTGGCTGACGGTACCCGCACGCTGCGGACGGTGTGGTCATTGCACGGCGCAATGCCTGTACGCGTCCGGGGGATACCCGACCAAACTTGTCTTCTGCAGTCGGTTCAGAAGACAAACATCAGCAACCACCTAGTGTGCCACTGATGTTTGGCTTCTGCTAAGGCAGCGAAGGATTTCGCACTGCCAAGCATACGCTACTTCACATCTTTCGCTTCCTCTCCTCGTCAAGGAAAGGACATTACGCCCCAAGGTGCACCTCTAAACACACCCACACAAGCGCAAAAAGGCTGGCGCCGGGATTCTCCCTTTGCCAGCCCCATCCGCGTGCCCGAAGGCACGCGCGGTACCACTTACTTGACGTCGACCTTCGCGCCAGCGTCTTCCAGCTTCTTCTTGGCTTCGGCAGCAGCGGCCTTGTCCACGCCTTCCTTGACGGGCTTCGGTGCGCCATCGACCAGGTCCTTGGCTTCCTTCAGGCCCAGACCGGTGATTTCGCGAACAGCCTTAATCACGCCGACCTTGTTGGCGCCAACTTCGGCCAGGATCACGTTGAATTCGGTCTGTTCTTCAGCGGCAGCGGCACCGCCAGCGCCCGGGGCAGCAGCAACAGCCATGGCTGCAGCCGACACGCCAAACTTCTCTTCGAACGCCTTGACCAGGTCGTTCAGTTCCATCACGGACATCGCGCCAACGGCTTCCAGGATGTCGTCTTTAGTGATTGCCATTTGGAATACTCCTACTAGATTTGATTCGGGATCGGTAATGCGATCTGTTTAAGCGAGGGCTCAGGCAGCCGGGGCTTCCGCTTCCGCGGGAGCACCTTCGGCCTTCTTGGCAGCCACAGCAGCCAGCAGGCGGGCGAAGCCCGACACCGGCGCTTGCATCACGCCAAGCAGCTGAGCAATCAGTTCGTCACGGCTCGGGATCGAAGCCAAGGCCTTGACGGCGCCAGCATCGAGAACGTTGCCGTTGTACGACCCTGCACGCAGGACCAACTTGTCGTTGGTCTTGGCAAAGTCGTTCAGAACCTTGGCCGACGACACTGCATCTTCGGAAATACCGTAGATCAGCGGGCCGGTCATCTGCTCTGCGAGGCCTGCAAACGGCGTACCTTCGACGGCACGGCGGGCCAGCGTGTTCTTCAGAACACGCAGGTACACGCCTTGCTGACGAGCGGTGGAACGCAGCTTGGTCAGATCGCCAACCGTAATGCCGCGATATTCGGCCACGACGATGGTCTGGGCCTTGGCGACTTGCGCCGAAACCTCAGCAACGACGGCCTTCTTATCTTCAATATTGAGTGGCACGGTTAAGCTCCAAAACGATGCGAATGCACCGGAAAACCGGCTCAATCACATCAGTCCAAACGAACGGCGTCCGATTGGCCCGAATCCCCCGGGGTCCTACCCGGCGTCATCAATCCCTTCGGGTGCGCCATCTGCGCTGGCAGACCGGCGATCATCGGAGCGAGCTCCGCATGGCGCCGACCGATTAAGTCCACGCTGCCGAGGCGGCATGAACACCAGCGGTCTTTGATAACCAGCGGCACCTCCCTCACGTCAAGCGCGAGGCTGATGCCACTGCCCAAAGCCTTCCTCCGTCGCCTTCCGGCGCTGGAGTCGACTGCGGCAACACCGCAGTCTTCAATTCCTGCCCTGGCGGGCGTTATCGGGTTCCTGCCAGGTGGCTGCCGTCAGCTTAGGCCGACAGCGAGGTCTGTTCGACGCGAACGCCAACGCCCATCGTGGACGACACGGCGATCTTGCGCAGGTACACGCCCTTGCTCGTAGCCGGCTTCGACTTGACCAGGGCGTCCAGCAGGGCGGCCAGGTTGCTCTTCAGCGCGGCGTCGTCGAACGAGCGACGACCGATGGTGGCGTGGATGATACCGGCCTTGTCGACGCGGTATTGCACCTGACCAGCCTTGGCGTTCTTCACAGCCTGGGCGACGTCCGGCGTCACAGTGCCAACCTTCGGGTTCGGCATCAGTCCGCGCGGGCCCAGGATCTGGCCCAGCGTACCCACGATACGCATCGTGTCCGGCGAGGCGATCACGACGTCGAAGTTCAGATTACCGGCCTTTACTTGCTCTGCCAGGTCTTCCATGCCAACCACGTCAGCGCCAGCAGCCTTGGCGGCTTCGGCCTTTTCGCCTTGGGCGAACACAGCCACGCGCACCGACTTGCCGGTACCAGCCGGCAGCACTACGGAACCACGCACAACCTGGTCCGACTTCTTGGCATCGATGCCCAGTTGCACGGCCACGTCGATCGATTCGTCGAACTTGGTCGAGCCGCAGCTCTTGACCAGGCTCAGAGCCTCGTCGATCGGGTAAAACTTGGTACGCTCGACCTTCGCCTTGTTAGCGGCGACGCGCTTCGAAACCTTAGCCATTTACAGACCCTCCACGGTGATGCCCATCGAACGCGCCGAACCAGCGATCGTACGCACGGCGGCGTCGAGGTCAGCGGCGGTGAGGTCAGCATTCTTTGCCTTGGCGATTTCTTCAGCCTGGGCACGGGTGATCTTGCCAACCTTGTCGGTATGGGGCTTCGGCGAACCCTTGGTGATGCCTGCTGCCTTCTTGATCAGCACGGTCGCCGGCGGCGACTTCATCACGAACGTGAAGCTCTTGTCGGCGAAGGCAGTAATCACCACCGGCACCGGCAGACCGGGTTCCATACCCTGGGTCTGGGCGTTGAACGCCTTGCAGAACTCCATGATGTTCAGACCGCGCTGACCCAGTGCGGGACCAACGGGCGGGGAGGGATTTGCCTTACCAGCTGGAATCTGCAGCTTGATAAAGCCAATGATCTTCTTGGCCATATTTACTCCAATCCGGACCCGTTCCTGTTTCGGAATCAGATCCTGTTGAGTGGTAACGCGCTATCGCCATGCCAGGCATGACCTCACGCTCCTCTTCGGGCCAGCCGTAACTGACCCTTTTTCCACCCTCCCCCTTACGGGCGACGGCAGTGAAAAATCCTTAAACCTTCTCGACCTGGCCGAACTCCAGTTCGACCGGCGTCGCACGTCCGAAGATCGTGACGGTCACGCGCAGGCGCGACTTTTCGTAATTCACTTCTTCGACGTTACCGTTGAAATCGGTGAATGGGCCATCCTTGACACGCACCATTTCGCCCACTTCGAACAACGTCTTGGGACGCGGCTTCTCGACCCCTTCCTGCATCTGGGTCATGATCTTGTCGACTTCCCGTTGGGAGATCGGACTCGGGCGATTGCGCGCGCCGCCAACGAAACCAGTGACCTTGCTGGTGTTCTTCACCAGATGCCACGTCTCGTCGGTCATTTCCATCTCGACCAGCACGTAACCCGGGAAGAAGCGGCGTTCGGTGACGGACTTTTGCCCGCCCTTGATTTCCACGACTTCCTCCGACGGCACGAGGATGCGACCAAACTTGTCCTGCATCTCGGCGCGTTCGATGCGCTCTTGCAACGCGCGCTGCACGCTCTTTTCCATGCCGGAGTAAGCGTGTACCACGTACCAGCGCTTCTTCGATGAAGGCGATTCCGATGCCGTGGCTTCCTGCTGAGCGTTATCCGTCATGTCTACCTCTTATTTCCAGCCCAGCACGAGCGAGAAGATTACCCACTCGATGAGCTTGTCCGCCGACCACAGGAAGAGCGCCATAACGACGACGAAGACAAAGACGAGTCCCGTCATTTGTCCGGCTTCCTTGCGCGTCGGCCAGACGACCTTGCGAACTTCCCGATACGATTCACGGGCAAATCCCACGAAGTCCTTGCCAGGCGCGGAGATAAGTGCCACCACTACGCCCAGCGCGATACCGGCGAACAGTGCGGCGCCGCGGACGTAAGAGGGCTGCTGGGCCAGCGCGTAGAAACCGATGACTCCGGCTACCACCAGGAGCACCGCCACGACGAGCATTACTTTGCCGCTCGAGGCGCCTACGGTTTCGACATTGGGATTAGCCATGTTTCGCAAACGAGACTAAGCCGCGTCACGAGTCTTCATCGCGACGCGGCTGATTGATTTGGCAGGGGCAGAGGGAATCGAACCCCCAACCTTCGGTTTTGGAGACCGACGCTCTGCCAGTTGAGCTATACCCCTAAAACAACTTGGGGTTAGCCTAAGCCAACCCCCTGGCAAACGAACGCGACCGGTTGGTATCGCGCTCGCCAGTTCGACAAAAACTTAGTCGAGGATCTTTGCCACAACGCCGGCGCCGACGGTACGGCCACCTTCGCGGATAGCGAAGCGCAGGCCTTCTTCCATGGCGATCGGGGCGATCAGCTTGACGGTGATCGACACGTTGTCACCCGGCATGACCATTTCCTTGTCCTGCGGCAGCTC
>NZ_SCMX01000096.1 GCF_005503625.1 Cupriavidus sp. 2SB
GGACTACGAGACACCGCCACGCGTCAAGACTCACACGCTGCCGCGCTTTATCGACCGTTCCGCCACGCTGATCGAGCGCTTGCGCAAGCTCGCGCCGCAGGATGTGGGGTCGCTGATGGATATCTCCGACAAGCTCGCCGTGCTGAATGTGACCCGCTACGGCGACTGGTCGCCCGAGTTCACCGCTGCCAACAGCAAGCAGGCCGTGCTGGCGTTCAACGGCGATGTCTACGATGGGCTCGACGCGACAACGCTGTCCACGGAGGACCTGGCCTTCGCGCAGAAGCACATCCGCATCCTGTCAGGCCTCTATGGCGTGCTGCGCCCGATGGACTGGATGCAGCCGTATCGTCTTGAAATGGGTACGCGTCTGGACACGGCGGCAGGGAAGGACCTTTACGCATTCTGGGGCGACGATGTGACGAAGCTCGTCAACAAGGACATGGCCGACCTGAAGCACGAAGGGCCGGCCACGCTGGTGAACCTGGCTTCCGAGGAGTATTTCAAGGTCGTGCGGCCCAAAGTGCTGAACGCGCGCGTGATCACACCCGTGTTCGAGGACTGGAAGGGCGGCCGCTACAAGATCATTTCGTTCCACGCCAAGCGGGCGCGCGGTACGATGGCCCGCTACGCCGTGACCCATCGCGTGACCGACGCCACAAAGCTGAAGCGTTTCAGCGAGGACGGCTACGCTTTCGACAAAGCAGCTTCCGACGATGCGCGCTGGGTATTCCGCCGCCGCCTGGAAGACTGACCCGCATCGACACCGAGAGACTGAGACCCGAGGATAAGACGCATGAACTCAGCACTGCATATCTCCACACTGTTCGACTCCGGCGCCATCGAGGTGGAATCCGCCGCGCGCGCCGATGATATCCGCCTGCGCATCCGCGCCGATTCGCACGCCGATTTCCGCCAGTGGTTTCACTTCCGCCTGCAGGGTGCAGCGGGCCAGCCCTGCGCGATGAAGTTCCTGAATGCGGGCGAGTGTACGTACCCCGATGGATGGCGCGATTACCACGCGGTGGCCTCGTACGACCGCGCGCACTGGTTCCGCGTGCCCACGCGCTATGACGGCGCCACGATGACGGTTGAGTTCACGCCGGAGCACGACAGTGTGTGGCTGGCCTACTTCGAGCCGTACTCCGAGGAGCGCCACCTGTCGCTGCTGGCCACGTGCCAGCGCTCGCCGCTTGCCAAGCTGTCGCACCTCGGCAGCACCGTCGATGGCCGCGACCTGACCTGCGTGACCGTGGGTCAGCCTGGGCCTGGCAAGAAGACCATCTGGATGATCGCGCGCCAGCATCCGGGCGAAAGCATGGCCGAATGGTTTGTCGAGGGGACGCTGCAGCGGCTGACGGGCACTGGCATCTGGAATGGCGATCCGGTGGCGCGCACGCTGCTGGATCGAGCTGTGTTCCACATCGTGCCGAACATGAATCCCGATGGCTCGGCACGCGGCAACCTGCGTACCAACGCCGCTGGCGCGAACCTGAACCGGGAATGGATGCAGCCGAGCGAGGAAACAAGCCCCGAGGTGTTCTACGTGCGCCGTGCCATCGAGCAGACAGGCGTGGACCTGTTCTTCGACATCCATGGCGACGAGGCATTACCGTACAACTTCGTTGCCGGCAGCGAGATGCTGCCCGGCTTCACGGAGGCTCAACGCGAACAGCAGGCACGCTTCATCGACGCCTTCAAGCGCGCCACGCCGGACTTTCAGGATGTGCACGGCTATGCGGCCAGCAAGTACAACGCCGACGCGCTCAAGTTGGCGTCGAAGTACATCGGCCACACGTTCGGCTGCCTGGCGCTGACGCTGGAAATGCCATTCAAGGACAACGCGGATTTGCCCGATGCGGTGGTCGGCTGGAATGGTGCCAAGAGCGCGCTGCTGGGCACGGCAATGCTGCAGGCGATCGGGGAGTATTTGGGTTAACCCATTTCGCGGGTTTGTTCCCCTCTCCCGCGAGCGGGAGAGGGGTTAGGGGTGAGGGCCAGCAGTTCAAATTGCGACAAGTCGGCAAGCAGAACCTCAATGCCCTCACCCCCGCCCCTCTCCCGCATTGCGGGAGAGGGGAGCAAAACAGCAATGCTGGTTGCGATTACTGTTTCTTCTTCGTCTTCGAACCAGACGATTTCGCCGATGACGAAGTCGACTTCGTCGAAGACTTCTTCGCGGACGATGTCGATTTCGCGCTGCTCTTGCCCTTCTTCTTCGTTTGCGACGGAACGGCCACGGCGGGAGCCGCTGGCGGTTCGATGATCGTGTCGCCGTTGCTGTCGAGCAGCTCGTACGCCAGCATCATGCCGTCGTTATAGCCGCAGCGGACCTTCACCGGCTGCCACTGCGCTTCACCGCGCCGCTTGTGTGCCGTGGCGCTGAACGTCACCACCGAGCTGACCGGCACAGCCTGCTTGCCGGGCGAGAAGCGGCCTTCCCAGCCTTCCTCGGTGGCCTGTCCTGTGGACAGCGCACCGGTCGGAATCTTCAACGCATCGTAGTTTGCCGAGCGTGGCACGACCCAGCTTGCATGAGCCGCGCAGTCAGCCACCGGTGCGGTGGCGTTTTCCGACTTCATCAATTGCTCGCGCATGCGGCTGCGGTATTCGGCCAGGCTGACGCGACCCTTGTCAGGCAGCGTGACGGTGGTCGTAGGCGGGTTCTTGTTGATGACCGGCGGCGGCTTGGCAACGGCCGGAGCGGGTGCGGCGGCAGCAGGTGCTGCGGCGGGTGCGGGGGTGGCGGGTGCTGCCTCATCGGTCGGCGCGGTTGCGCAGCCGGTCAGGGCGATGGCACCAGCCACTGCGGCAGTCAGCATGCGGAGCGGGCTGCCCAACAGTTCGGAAATTCGTCGAATCACGGGATCGTCGTTGCTTGTCGAAGCAAGGAAGGTGGTGAAGGAGTGCCATGATAGAGGAAAGCCTTCCGGCAGAGTTCCCTAATCTTGTTACTCTTCGTTCTAATTGCTTACATCCGGTAGCGATCAGCGACGAAGTTCACGCATGCAATACAGAAGACGATGATCTGGCGCAACTAGGCGATCCCCGAGACACCCATCAGGCGTGTCCCGGGAAGCGGACGCCGTTGCGGCGTCCGTGAGAGCGGACTCAGAATGTGCGCGCGAAGCGAAGCAGTTCGTCCATCAGCGCATTGAGATCGTGCTGAAGCTTGCCGAAGCCGGCTGTGCGGGTCAGGCCCACCTCGTCCATATACAGCTTGCGATTGATTTCGAGCTGCAGGCTGTGCCGATTGGCTTGCGGCTGGCCCACCACACGCACGATTTCCACGCCCTTGTAAGGGTGGTTGCGCCACACGTCGTAGCCCATCTCCTTGAGTACGCCTTCCACGCGGTCCGTGAATCGCGTGTCGCACGTGGTGCCGTCGCGGTCGCCCACGACGAAATCCGGATGCTGCAGGCCCGGGTGCTCGGTCGCAAACTTCGCGGCCTCGCTCGGCATCGAGTGGCAGTTGATGTGGAAGGCCGTGCCATGCTTCGCCACGGCCAGGTCCGACAGGCGCTGCAACTGCGCGTAGTACGGCACGTAGTACGTGTCGATACGCGCCTGCAGTTCCGCCACGGTCAGCTTGCGGTCGTAGATGGCCTCGCCGGTGTCCAGTACACGCCAGGCCAGCCCTTTGCCGAGACGGGTTTTGGACGTTTCCTGCTTCGGACCGGGCCACGAAGCATCGAGCAGGCTCTCGTCGATTTCCTGCAGGCCACGGTTGGCGTCGAGGTAGCTGCGCGGGCAACCTGCTTCCAGCAGCGGGATGCCGCGCGCGGGCGCATCGGCGTAGAGCGCATCCACGAACGTGTCTTCCGCCTGCCGCAGCAGCGGCAGGGGCAGTCCGGCGGCGTAACGGAAGTCCGCCGGATACGTGGTGCAGCTATGCGGTGAATCCAGAAAGAGCGGTCCGCTCTCGCCTTCCGGCATGCGCAGGAAGTACGGGCTTTCCGCGGTCTTTCGTTCTGCTTCAGTCATACGTGCTGCCAGTGGTGAATCGGATTAGTCCAGCGAGATCTTGGCGGCGGCGGCCACCTTCTTGTTCTTGGCCACTTCGGCGGCGATCTGTTGCGCGAAGTGCTGCGGCGTGTCGCCCACGGTCGAGGCGCCCAGCTTTTCGAACTTGGCCTTCACTTCCGGCATGGCCAGCACCTTGATGGCGGCGGCGTTCAGCTTCGCCTGGATATCGGCGGGCAGCTTGGCCGGTGCGATCAGGCCAAACCACGCGGCATCGTTGACTTCGGGCAGGCCCAGTTCGGCAAAGGTCGGCACGTTCGGCAGGGCCGCCACGCGCTTCGGCGAAGCCACGGCCAGCGCGCGCAGCTTGCCGCCTTCGATGAACGGCAGCGACGACGGCAGGTTGTCGAACAGGATCTGCACCTGACCGGCCAGCGCATCGTTCAGCGCCGGACCCACGCCCTTATACGGTACGTGCAGCAGTTCGGTCTTGCTGCTCATCTTGAACAGTTCGCCCATCATATGCGACACGCTGCCGTTGCCAGCCGAGCCATAGGCCAGCTTGTTCGGCTCCGACTTGGCCAGCGCGATGAACGACTTCATGTCCGTGGCCTTGACCGCCGGGTTGATGCTCATCACGTTGGGCACCGAAGCCAGGTTCGTGATCGTCGTGAAATCCTTGGTGGCATCGTATTGCAGGCGCGGGTACACGGCCGGGTTGATGCCGTGCGTCGATGCGGTGGCGATGCCGAGCGTGTAGCCGTCCGGCGCCGCCTTGGACAGGAAGCCGGTGCCGATGCTGCCGCCAGCGCCGCCACGGTTGTCCACGACCACAGCCTGGCCCAGTTGCTGGCCGAGCTTGTCAGCCACGATGCGCGCCACGATGTCGGTGGTGCCGCCTGCGGGGAAGGGCACGACGAGGGTGATCGGCTTGGTCGGGTAGGTGCCTTGGGCAAAGGCGGGCAGGGTCATGCCAGCGGCCGCGAAGGCAGTGGCAGCGGCGAGGACTTTCAGCAGGGGACGGCGTTGCATCGAAGGGATTCCGTTAAGAAGAGAGAAAGGGGCTTCTGAAGGCTGGAGACCTGCGGAGATAGTAGGAAATCTATGTTTCCTGGGCTTCCCGATTCTGCGCGCCGAACGAAGTCGCTTGCAAACGAAATAAAATCCCTCGATCATTCCGTTTGGTATTGATGTGTGAGAAGTGAGGTGGTTCATGCGACGCTTATGCCCGTCGATGACCGAGTTGGTGGCCTTCGAGGCCGCCGCACGGCATAGCAGTTTTACGGTCGCTGCGCGCGAGTTGCACGTCACGCAGGGCGCCGTCAGCAAGCAGGTACGCAGCCTGGAGGCATTCCTTGGGGTCGAGCTGTTCGAGCGGGTGCGTCAGCGCTTGCTGCTGACGCAGGCCGGTGCGCGCTATCTGGAACGCATCGGGCCGAGCCTCGACACCATCGAATCGGCCAGCGTGGAATTGATCGCGCGGCAAGGGCGGGGCGGCATCCTGCATATCGCCAGCATGCCGACGCTCGGCGCCAAATGGCTGATTCCCCGGCTGCCGCAGTTCTTTGCCCGCTATCCCGAGGTCACGCTGGAGTTCGTGCCCCATGCGCAGGGCTACGATTTCTCGCAGCCCGATCTGGATGCAGCCATCCGTTTTGGCGATGGCGTCTGGCCCGGCACCCAGGCCGACTACATGACAGGAAGGGAAGTGTTGCCGGTCTGCCGTCCCGGCCTGCTCGTGCATGAAGCGGGCGGCGTGGCCAAGACACCGGGCGCGCTGCTGCGCTATCCGCTGCTGCACCACACGACGGTGCCCGAGGCATGGCCGGACTGGCTCGCGGCGCTCGGTATTTCCACGCGCGAAGCCTGGGCCGGCGCGCGCTTCGACCAGTTCACGCTGCTCACGCAGGCGGCTGTGTCGGGGCTGGGTATCGCACTGATCCCGCGTTGCCTGATCGAGGAGGAACTGGCAACGGGCACGCTGATCGTGGCGCACCCGGCGCGGGTGCTCGCCAGGAAGGGCTATTACCTGTGCTACCCGGAGCAGAAGGCCCACTTGCCGGCGCTGCAGACGTTCCGGCAGTGGGTGATGGAAGGCGTCGACGTGGTGGCGTAAGCCTTCGTCGATTCCTTCGCCGATTTACTTCGACAACACCTTCATCGCTTCTTCCAGCCCCGCCAACGTCACGGGATACATGCGGTTCTTCATGATCTGGTTGATCACGGTGATCGACTGCCGGTATTGCCACAGACCCTCTGGCTCGGGGTTGAGCCAGACGAAGCGCGGGAACTGCTCGATCATGCGATTGAGCCAGACCGCGCCCGCTTCCGGGTTGTTGTACTCCACCGAGCCACCGGGCTGCAGGATCTCGTACGGGCTCATCGTCGCATCCCCAACGAAGATCACCTTGTAGTCCGGCGTGTACTTGTGCATCAAGTCCCACGTGGCGATTTTCTCGGCGTGGCGGCGGCGGTTGTTCTTCCACACGTAGTCGTACAGGCAGTTGTGGAAGTAGTAGTACTCCAGATGCTTGAACTCGGTCTTGGTAGCCGAGAACAACTCTTCCACGCGCTTGATGTGGTCGTCCATCGAGCCGCCTACGTCCATCAACATCAGCACCTTGACCTTGTTGTGGCGCTCGGGCCGCAGCTTGATGTCGAGCATGCCGGCGTTGGCCGCCGTGGAGTGGATGGTGTCGTCGAGATCGAGTTCGGTCTCGGCCCCTTCGCGTGCAAACCGGCGCAGGCGGCGCAGCGCCACCTTGATGTTGCGCGTGCCAAGCTCCACCTGATCGTCGTAATCCTTGTAGGCGCGCGTTTCCCACACCTTGATCGCGGTGCGGTTGCCCTTCGACGGCCCGCCGATACGGATGCCTTCCGGGTTATAGCCGCCATGCCCGAACGGCGAGGTGCCGCCCGTGCCGATCCACTTGTTGCCGCCCTCGTGCTTTTCCTTCTGCTCGTCGAGCAGTTGCTTGAGGCGCTCCATGAGCTTGTCGAGGCCACCCATGGCCTCGATCTTGGCCTTGTCCTCGGGGGAGAGTTCGCGCTCCAGCGTCTTCTGCAACCAGTCCAGCGGGATGTCGCTCTTCCAGTCCACCAGACTTTCCACGCCCTTGAAGTAGGCGGCAAAGGTCTGGTCGAACTTGTCGAAGTGCTTTTCGTCCTTGACCAGCGTCATGCGCGACAAGTAGTAGAACTCGTCGATCGATGGCGCGATGACCTGCGCGCGCAGCGCTTCGAGCATCGTCAGGTATTCCTTGACCGATACCGGCAGCTTGGCGTGGCGCAGCGAAAAAAAGAAGTCGATCAGCATGGGTGTGTCTCCCGGCTCGTACGTGTTTAACGCGGACGCTCGAGCTGGTATTGCAGGTGCGCGCGCACCGTAGGCCATTCGCTGGCGATGATCGAGAAGACCACCGTATCGCGCAGGGAACCGTCGGGCATGCGCAGGTGGCTGCGCAGCACACCGTCCTGCTTGGCGCCCAGCCGCGCAATGGCCTCGCGGCTCTGGTGATTCATCCAGTGCGTGCGGAATTCCACGGCGATGCAGTCGAGTGTCTCGAACGCATGGCGCAGCAGCATCAGTTTGCACTCGGTGTTCAGCGCCGTGCGTTGCACGCGCTTGGCGTACCACGTGGAGCCAATCTCGACGCGCCGGTTCTTCCCGTCAATATTCATGTAGGTGGTCATGCCGGCCACGCGGCCTTCGGCATCGAGCACCGTAAACGGCTGCATCGAATCCTGCGCCTGCAGGCCCAGGCGACGTTCGATCTCGGCTTCCACGGCGGCCGGTGCGGGCACGCTCGTGTACCAGAGCCTGTGCAGTTCGCCATCGGCGGCGGCCTCGCGCAGGCCCTCGGCGTGCGCCATCGACAGCGGTGCCAGCGTGGCGTGTTTCCCGGTCAGCGTGATGGGCTGAACAAACTTCGTCATGGCGATTCGCTCAACGGTTGGCGCGGTTCATGAACACCAGACGTTCGAACAGATGCACGTCCTGTTCGTTCTTGAGCAGCGCGCCATGCAGCGGTGGGATCGCGGCCTTGCGGTCGGGGCTGCGCAGCGCCTCGGCGGGGATGTCCTCGGCCATCAGCAGCTTGAGCCAATCGATCAGTTCCGACGTGCTCGGCTTCTTCTTCAGGCCCGGCAGGTTGCGCATCTCGTAGAACGATTCCATCGCGGCGGCCACCAGCTCGCGCTTGATGCCGGGGTAGTGCACGTCGACGATGCGCTGCATCGTCTCGGCATCGGGGAACTTGATGTAGTGGAAGAAGCAGCGGCGCAGGAAGGCGTCCGGCAATTCCTTCTCGTTGTTCGACGTGATGATCACCAACGGACGATGGCGTGCCTTGACCAGTTCGCGCGTCTCGTAGACATAGAACTCCATGCGGTCCAGTTCGCGCAGCAGGTCGTTCGGAAACTCGATGTCGGCCTTGTCGATCTCGTCGATCAGCAGCACCACGGGCTCGTCGGCTTCGAACGCCTGCCACAGCACGCCCTTGACGATGTAGTTGCGGATGTCGTGCACGCGGTCATCGCCCAGTTGCGAATCGCGCAGGCGCGACACGGCGTCGTACTCGTACAGGCCTTGCTGCGCCTTGGTGGTGGACTTGATGTGCCACTGCATCAGCGGCATGCCCAGCGCGGCGGCCACTTCCTCGGCCAGCATGGTCTTGCCGGTGCCGGGTTCACCCTTGATCAGTAGCGGACGCTGCAGCGTGCGCGCGGCGTTGACGGCCAGCTTCAGGTCGTCGGTGGCAACGTACTGGGCACTACCTTCGAACTTGACCTGCTGGGGCGAATTGGCTTGGGCGTTGGCGTGGGTGGACATGAGGCAACCTGGTGTTTCGCGACAGGTCTGCCAGGCAGGCCGGTCGGCTGACAATGGGGAACGGTACTTCGGTAACAGCAATCTGAGCGGGCCGACAAACCTTCGAAACAATCGGAAATTCGGCCGGAATGGGCCAGTATAAGAGCAGATCGCCGTTCGTGTTCAGTGGGGCACACCCCAAGTGTGTGGCGTGGACCGGCGCGTGCCCGCTGCGGTACAATGCGCCGGTTTGACGCGCCCCCCAAGTCAATATCCTCCTCAAGCCCGGCAGTTCCGCCACCAGAGACATGGCGGAGCATCGGGAGGCGGCAACAGCGCGAGATGGTTGCAAGAATGGTGTCTAAGCACCGCGGCACATCAGCATCACGCCCGGCTGCGCCCTGTCCACCGATGAACTCGGCGGATCTGCGGCGATCCGCTTCACGTCCCCAATCCCGCATTCCGTCTGGCGTCCCGGCAAGGGGCAGGTCACACGCGGTTTAACACTTCCCATTCAGCTACGACAATGAAAAAGCTCCTCACGATGGTTGTGTTGGGCGCGGCCGCAACGGCAGCGCATGCCCAGGACAAGGGCAATGTCGACACCGCCCGCGACAAGGTTGCAATGTGCATCGGCTGCCATGGCATTCCCGGCTACCGTGCATCGTTCCCCGAGACCTACCAGGTACCCCTGCTGGGCGGCCAGAGCGCCAAGTACATCGAGAATGCGCTCAAGGGCTACCAGAAGGGCGACCGCAAGCATCCGACCATGCATGCGATTGCCGCGAGCCTGACGGACAAGGACATCGCCGACGTGGCTGCGTACTACTCGCAGCAGAAGTCCGATACCAAGAACAACTCGCTCAAGTAGGACTCGCCAACATGAAGATGCTGAAAGCAGTTTCGTACGCGCTGGGCGCGGTGGTACTGGGCGCCGCGCTGCCGGCACTGGCGGCCGATATCGCCGCGGGCAAGGCGCTGGTGGACAAGGGCGGCTGCGTGGCCTGCCACGGCAAGGACCTGAACGCACCGATCTCTCCGGATTACCCCAAACTGGCGGGCCAACATCCGGACTACCTGTTTCACGCGATGTCGGCCTACCAGGTCAGCGGCAACCGCATGGTGGGCCGCACCAACGCCATCATGGCCGGCCAGATGAACAGCAACCCGGCAGTCGCCGACAAGAACGGCAAGCCGCGTCCCTTCACCAAGGCGGAAATCCAGAACATGGCCGCTTATATCGGCTCGCTGAAGGGCGATCTGGTGCTGAAGAAATAAGCTGCCAGACGCTGAAAAAAAACGCCGGCTCGAAGCCGGCGTTGTTGTATCCGAAGCAGCGCGTCCGAATCAGTTGCCGCTGCCCGACACCAGGCGGCGCTGCTTCACGGCGTTGGACAGGGTTTCCAGGATGCCGATCGAGTCATTCCAGCCGATACAGGCATCGGTGACGGATTGACCGTAGGTCAGGTCTTCCACAGGGGTGCCCTGCACGTGGTCCTGGCGGCCGGCCACGAGGTGGGATTCCACCATCACGCCGACGATGCGCTGGTCGCCGCCGGCCATCTGCCGGGCGATGTCCTCGCAGACCGGCATCTGGTTCTCGTGCTTCTTGCTGCTGTTCGCGTGCGAGGCGTCGATCATCAGGCGCGCGGCCAGGCCGGACTTGGCGATGGCGTCGCAGGCTTCCTGCACGCTGGCGGCGTCGTAGTTGGGGGCCTTGCCACCGCGCAGGATGATGTGGCAGTCCTCATTGCCGGCCGTCGACACGATGGCCGAGTGGCCGCCCTTGGTCACCGACAGGAAATGGTGCGGCTGTGAAGCGGCCTTGATCGCGTCGACGGCGATCTTGACGTTGCCGTCGGTGCCGTTCTTGAACCCGACCGGGCAGGAGAGCCCGGATGCCAGTTCACGGTGGACCTGCGACTCCGTGGTGCGTGCACCGATGGCGCCCCAGCTCACCAGATCGGCAATGTATTGCGGGCTGATCATGTCCAGATATTCCGTCCCCGTCGGCACGCCCATTTCACTGATGTTCAGCAGCAGTTCACGGGCGGTGCGCAGGCCGTCGTTGATCTTGAAGCTGCCGTCCATGTGCGGATCGTTGATCAGACCCTTCCAGCCCACCGTGGTACGCGGCTTTTCGAAGTAGACGCGCATCACGACTTCCAGCTCGCCGGCAAAGCGGTCGCGCTGCACCTTGAGCAGCCTGGCGTACTCCAGTGCAGCCTTGGTGTCGTGGATGGAGCACGGGCCGATGATGACGATCAACCGGTCATCCATGCCGTGCAGGATGCGATGCATCGCCTGGCGCGCGCCGTAGATCACGTCGGACGCGGCTTCCGAGCAGGCGAACTCGCGGATCAGGTGTGCCGGCGGCAGCAGTTCCTTGAGTTCTCGAATACGCAGGTCGTCGGTGTTCTTCAGCATGATGGCTCCGGGTTTTTGTGAGGTATGGATTCTGTTGGATTGGTGCTTCGCAATCGTGGCGGACATAAAAAAACCGCCAGGGTTGCTGGCGGTTTCTTTTGCATTCGGGGTCTGCTTACAGCCGTCCCTCTCTATCCGCCAGCGGTGTGAGATGCCAAAAGAAGTAAAAGTAAAACTTGGCGGTCATGGCGGAAATCGGAGCGGCTCGGGTCAGCTTGTGTCGGTTTTACGCGGATGCGTGACATTTATGCTGCGGCGCGTAATCGAAAGGCATTTTATTGCGCCACGATCCGGGAAAGGAGGGGGTGCAATCGCCACGCGCGTCGCAACGAAGCATCTTTATATCGCTTTTCCAGAGTGCTTGCAAGCGGCAACTGCATCGCATTTAAGCGAATGCAGAGCGTTTCGCCTGCCTATATTGGAATCGTGTACCGGGTTTGCCCGAGTGCCGAACAAGAATTCAGCAGTGGGGAGCGATCATGCCAATCGATGAAGCGAGGCTCGATGCCTTCATGGGACAGTTCGTCCAGGATCTGGGCGCGGTGATGCACGCGGCCACGGTGGTGGTGGGCGACGAACTGGGTTTGTACAAGGCGCTGGCCGAAAAGCCGATGAGCGCCGATACCCTTGCCGAGAAAACGAAAACCGATCCACGCTATCTACGAGAATGGCTATCCGCACAGGCCGCGAGTGGCTACGTGGAATACGACGCCGCTCGCGATACCTTCTCGTTGACGGAAGAGCAGGCGTTCGCGCTGGCGCAGGAAGGAAGTCCGGCATTCATCCCCGGCGCGTTCCAGATCGCGGTGGCGCAATTCCGCGCGATTCCGCGCATGCTTGATATCTTCCGCAATGGTCGTGGTCTCGGCTGGCACGAGCACGACCCTTCGCTGTTCCACGGCACGGAGCGATTCTTCCGGCCCGGCTACGCGGCGCATCTGGTCGGCGAATGGATTCCGGCGCTCGAAGGCATGGCAGCGCGGCTCAAAGCTGGCGCCAAGGTGGCAGATGTCGGGTGCGGGCACGGCGCGTCGACGATCATCATGGCGCAGGCGTTTCCGAACGCGACCTTCCGGGGCTTCGACTATCACGAGCCGTCGATCCGCTACGCGACCGATGCCGCGCGCCGCGCTGGCGTGGGTGACCGCGTTTCATTCGAGGTGGCCTCCGCCAAGGATTTCCCGGGGACCGACTACGACCTGGTTGCCGTGTTCGACTGCCTCCACGACATGGGTGATCCGGTGGGCGCCGCGCGCCATATCCGTCAGTCACTGAAACCGGATGGCTGCTGGATGATCGTCGAGCCGTTTGCGAACGACAGCCTTCAGGACAATCTCAATCCCGTGGGACGTGTGTTCTATTCCGCCTCGACGTTTATCTGCACGCCGGGTTCGCGCGCGCAGGAAGGTGCGATGTGCCTCGGCGCGCAGGCAGGGGAAGCGCGCATGCGCGGCGTCACGGAGCAGGGGGGATTCGGGAAGTTCAGACGGGCGGCGCAGACGCCGTTCAATCTGGTTTATGAGGTGAAGGCGTAGGGGAGGTTTTCTCCCCTCTCCCGCAAGGCGGGAGAGGGGAGCAAACAGAGCGATTGGGAAGAGAGAGGCCTTAAGCCGTCCCGCCCACCGTCATGTTTTCAATCCGCAGCGTCGGTTGCCCCACGCCCACCGGCACGCTCTGGCCTTCCTTGCCGCACACGCCCACACCCGAGTCCAGGCGCATGTCGTTGCCGATCATCGTCACGTCCTTGAGTGATTCCGGGCCGTTACCGACCAGCGTGGCGCCCTTGACCGGGTACGTGATCTTGCCGTCTTCGATCATGTAGGCCTCGCTGGCCGAGAACACGAACTTGCCGTTGGTGATATCGACCTGGCCGCCGCCGAAGTTCACGGCGTAGAGGCCGTGCTTCACGCTGGCGAGGATTTCCGCCGGGTCCTTGTCGCCGTTCAGCATGTAGGTGTTGGTCATGCGCGGCATCGGCAGGGCGGCGTAGCTTTCGCGGCGCGCGTTGCCGGTGACGGGCATCTTCATCAGGCGCGCGTTCAGCGTGTCCTGGATGAAGCCGGTCAGGATGCCGTCCTCGATCAGCGTGGTGCACTGCGTCGGATTGCCTTCGTCGTCGAGGTTCAGCGAACCCCGGCGGTTGGCGATCGTACCGTCGTCCACCACCGTCACGCCCTTGGCCGCCACACGCTCGCCCATGCGACCCGCGAAGGCCGACGAGCCCTTGCGGTTGAAGTCGCCTTCCAGGCCGTGGCCCACGGCTTCGTGCAGCAGCACGCCGGGCCAGCCCGGGCCGAGCACCACGGTCATCGCGCCGGCCGGGGCCGGGCGTGCTTCCAGGTTGACCAGGGCCGACGACACGGCTTCATCCACGTACTGGCGCAGCAGAGCGTCGGTGAAATAGCCGTAGGCGTATCGGCCGCCGCCGCCCGACGAACCCACCTCGCGACGGCCATTCTGTTCGGCGATGACCGTCACGCTCACGCGCACCAGCGGGCGCACGTCGGCGGCGATCACGCCGTCGCTGCGCGCCACCAGCACCACGTCGTATTCGCCCGCCAGACCGGCCATGACCTGCACGACGCGCGGGTCCTTGGCGCGCGCCATCTTCTCGATCTTTTCCAGCAGCGCTACCTTTTCGGTGGCCGTCATGGAATCGAGCGGATCGTTTGGGGTATAGAGGTTGCGGCCCGTTTGCGAGGCCAGCGAACCGGCCACCTTGATGCGGCCGCTGCCGCTCTTGCCGATGGTGCGCGTGGCTGCCGCAGCCTGCGACAGCGCAGCCAGACTGATGTCGTCCGAGTAGGCGAATGCCGTGCGGTCACCCGACACGGCACGCACGCCCACGCCCTGGTCGATGCTGAAGCTGCCCGACTTGACGATGCCTTCCTCCAGGCTCCACGCCTCGTTGCGCGTGTGCTGGAAGTACAGGTCGGCGTAATCCACCTTGTGCGTGAAGATATCGGCCAGCACGCGCTGGAGCTTGGCCTCGTCGAGACCGTACGGTGCCAGCAGCAGTTGTTGCGCGGTGGCCAGGTTGCGGATTCCGAGATCTCCGGCGTTCATGATTTTCCTTGGTCTATCACCCCGTGGCACCCAGGCCACGGCGGCATGCAATCGTTAATGTCGTCAATCCTACAGCACGCGATGGCGCAGCGCCGGCAGGTTCTGGCGCACCTCGGCCAGCCGGGACGGATCGATGACGCCCGACACCACGCCTTCACCCTCCGGCAACACCCCCATCAACTCGCCCCACGGGTCCACCAGCATCGAGTGGCCCCAGGTGCGCCGGCCGTTCTCGTGCTTGCCGCCTTGTGCTGCCGCAAGCACATAACACTGGTTCTCGATGGCGCGGGCGCGCAGCAGGATTTCCCAATGCGCCTGCCCTGTGGTGTAGGTGAAGGCGGCAGGCATCAGAATCAAGCTCAGGCCCGGCCCTCCCTTGCCTGCAGCCAAACCGCGATACAGCTCGGGGAAGCGCAGGTCATAGCAGACTGACATCGCCACACGGCCGCACGGTGCATCGAATGACACCGGCGTCTTGCCGGCCAGGATCGTGCGCGATTCGTCGTAGTCTTCGGTGCCTTTCTTGAAGCCGAACAGGTGGATCTTGTCGTAGCGCGCCACGCGCTTGCCGTGCGGGTCGAAGGCCAGAGACGTGTTGTAGACGCGCTTGTCGTCGCCGCACCACATCGGCAGGGTGCCGCCGACGATCCACAGGCGATGGCGGCGTGCCGCATCCGTCAGGAACCTCTGCACCGGGCCGTCGCCATCCTGCTCGCGAATCGCGACCTTGTCCGATTCGTGACGTCCCATCATGCAGAAGTATTCCGGCAGCAGCACCAACTGGGCGCCACCTCGCGCGGCCTCGGCGATCAGCGCGTCGGCGCGGGCGAGGTTGTCGTCGAGCGAGGTGCCCGTCACGGTCTGGATGGCGGCCACGTGAAACGGTTGCGTGGATGCACTCGGCGAACTGGCGGTCATCGTGTTTCCTGTGGCGTCGGAGGTGGCGGCAGAGCGTGGGAAGGCTGTCCGGGGTGGCCTAGCGGGGATAGACCCCCGAGCGATCCAGGATCGGTGCGCGGCGCGGCTCATTGTCCTCCGTTTTCGTCACCTTGGGGTCGGCCCACGAGCCGCTCACGTGGTAGTGCTGCGTGAACACTTTGGAGAACTCGTCCGCAAACAGCAGTTGCGCGGCCAGCGTGCCGATGCCGAGCACCGGATTGATGAAGGCGGCGGCTACCGATGTGGTGGTGGCGTTGATGCGCGGCGTCACGTCCACGTTCAGGTCCTGGGTCTCGTGCAGCAGGTCGGCCGTGCCGCGCATCGACGCCATGACCTGGCTGCCCTTGAAGCGGAAGTCGTCGGTCCGGCCCACCCCGTTCTCGATGGTCCCGGAGCCGCTGATATCGTCGAAAACGATGCCCTTGCTGGTCACCGAGCGGAAGTCCAGTGTGGCAAAGCGCAGCAGGCTCTGCAGGCTCAACACACCCAGCAGCCGCGCCGCGCCCGGGTCCACGCTCAGGATCTGGCCGTTCTCGAGTTGCAGGTTCAGCTTGCCGGTCAGCGTCGGATAGTCGATCGACATGGGCGAGCCGCGCCATGCGATCCGCCCTTCGAGCGAGCCCTTGCCGTCGCGCACCGTGTGGGCCATGCCCATGCGGTCCAGCACATCTCCGGCATTGCGGATATCCAGCTTGAAGTTCAGCAGGGTGCGGCGGCCCTCGGTAGGCGATGCCGCCCCCTGGGCGGCCGCCTCGCGCAGCCGGCGCGGCAGGCGCCAGCTACCGTTGCCGGTCAGTGTGGCACCGGGTTGTTCGATGGTCAGGCTGTCCAGCGTCCAGGCGGGCTGATTCTCGGTGTGGCTGGTATGGGCCTTGACCTCGAGCTTGCCGAAATCGCGGCCGTGCAGCACGAACTTCTCCACGGCGAGGTCCAATGCCGGCATTTCCTCGACGCTGCGCGTGATGGCGTCGGTCATGTGGCCGTCGTCGGTTGAATCCGGAACGTCCAGGTGCGACAGCCGTACCGTGAGCTGGCCCGCCGGGCTGCTGGCATCGCGGCGCCACTGGCCGTTGCCGGTGATCTGGCGCGAACCCATCTGCAGGTTCCAGCCGCCGGCCTGCCGGTTGGCCTCGATCGATACGTCATCGATGCTGCGGCCGAAGGCATCGAGCGTCTTCGTCCGGACATTGATCCGCTCGGGCAGGAACGGCGATGAACGATCCACTTCGCTACCGGGCTTGCGCTCTTCACCGGACGTGTCGAGAAGACTGCGCCAGGCATCCACGTCGAGCCGTTCGGCGCTGACTGCCATCGCCACGCCATTGGTCGGTTGGGGCGCCGCCTGTCCCAGGCCGATACTCCCGGAAATGACGTCGGTGCTCTCGCCCCGGCGCAGCAGGTAGCGGGCGCTGTTGGCGCTGCCCAGCTGGATCGATAGTTCGTCGAGTCCCGCGCGCGCCGCCACCGGTCGCAGTTCCATGCGCAGCGGCAAGTCGTGTCCGGCGGTCTTGCCAAGCGGCGCTGGCAGGTTGAGCGCGAGTCCATTCAGTTCGGACGATACCTGCACTTGCAGATGCTTCTCGCGCACGCCGATCACGGCGGAGTAGGGCGTGGTGCCTTCGACGCGAGCGCCCAGTCCCGCGCCCAGCACCTCGCGCAGCCCCTGTGCCGTGGCGGTACCGCCGACGGTCACGTGCGTGGTGCCGTCCGGCTGCGTGCCGCCCGCGATGCGCGTCTCGCCGCCCAGGAACCGGCCGCGCACGCCATTGAGCTGGAAACCGTGTTCGTCGAACGCAACAGCGCCCGTGGCGCCGTAGAGTGGGGGCAGTTCCGGGATCAGCGTGACATCGTTGCCGGGGAAGCGGAATTCGCCGTTGACCTTCGAGCCGGCCGCGTGGCTCAGCGGCAGGTCGAGCTTGAGCTTCAGTTCACCGTGGCCAGGCGCACGCGCATTTTCCGTGATGTTGCCGGTCCAGCCCTTGACGGGCGTGACGGCTACGTAGCGCAGGAACGACTGCACCAGGCCGGTGGCCGCGCCGTCGAGTTGCAGGTGGCCGTGATCGCTCAGGTCGTCGATCTGGCCGTTGACGTCGCGCAGCGTGACCCCAGGAATACCGCGTACCGTGGCTTGCCTGGCCACGAACGACATCTTGCTGCGCTCGAACAGCAGGTTGCCCGTGATGTCCGTGAAGTCGGGCCACGCCGTGCCACCGTTACCCGTGGCGGCCGTGCCGGGCGCGGCGCCGCCGACGTTCGGGCCCGTCTCGTGCGGGGCGATCTGGTAGCTCACGTTGCGCACCGGCACTTCCACGCGGAAGTCGCCAGCGCGCGCAAATGGCGGGTGGAACGGAAAGTGATGCAGGTCGCCCTTGACCAGGAATTTCACGTCGTGGGCTTCGCCGCCCACGAGCGCGCCTTCCAGGTAGTGCCGCGTGGCGGGCATCGTCGTGGGGAGGTAGCGCGGAATGCGATTGGCCATTGCGCGGTCCAGCTGCCCGCTCAGGTCCGCGATGCCGCTCTTGCCGTCGCCGCCGGTCTGCCAACTGCCGCGCACGCTGCCGGCCGTATCGGCATTGGCGAACTGGATGCCCGGCGTGCGCACCACCAGTTGATTGTTCTCGTGCGTCCAGCGCACCTCGCCGCGCAGGGTGTCGAACGGTACGCGCGGATCGTCGAATACGCCCGGGAAGCTGATCGAGGCGCCGCTGCTGTCCACCCGGGCCGTGCCTTGGCGATCGTCGAAGCTGAAGGTGCCCGACAACTGCGTGAACCCCGGCGTACCCGTATGCGGTTTGCCGTCGGGTCCCACGGCCGGGACGGCCGGCTGGCTGTTGACCGACACGTTGCGCAGCGTGCCTTGCACCGTGTAATGCGGCGTGCCGGGGGCGCGTGTCAGCATGCCGGCGCGCTCGCGTGACCATGCCACGTCGAGATTATCGATGTGGCCAGCGGGCTGCAGTGCGCGCAACTGTCGCAGCACGGCCATGTCCAGCGGCATGGACGCGGCCATCGCCCGGAGCGTGTTCAGGTCGAAGGTCGGCGCCTTCAGCCCGAACTTGCGCAACTGGCCAGCGTCGTCGCGCGTCCACGAGATCGTGACCTTGCGCATGCCCTCGCGCCACGAGGCGTCTGCGTTGGACGGCGGGCCTGCCAGCGGCTCGGTCTGCCAGAGCAGGGTGTCGATGGTCAGCGTGTTGTTGCCGTTGCGGTCGCCGCCATGTAGCAGCAGCGCCTGGGCGTTGGACAGACGCAGCGGCTCCGGTGCGCCGGACAGGTGCAGGTCCACGCCCGAGGCGCGCATCCGTGTCTGGCTGCGCAATACATGGCCCCCCCGGAAATCGACCGTGCCGTCGGTGCTGAAGACGCCGCTGCGCACGTTGTCGAAGATCGCCAGATAGCGCTGCACCACCGGAAGCTGTACCTGGTTGAACTGCCAGTTGGCCTGGCCGGTCCAGTGCTGCCAGTTGCCGGCGCCATAGAGGTAGTCGTGCCGCAGCGTTGTCTGCACCGTCAGCGGTTGGGGTGCCAGCGATTCGCTGCGCGCCTCCAGCCTCAGCGTGTGCTGGGCACCCCGGCGCTGGGACGTGAAGTGGATGTCGGCCACGTCGAGCTGTGGCAGCCCGGCTTTCTCGTCGAGCCAGCGCAGGTTGCCGCTGACCAGATCGATATGGCCCTGCGAGAGCAGCCAGTTCAGGAACGGATCGTTGTCGTCGCTGCGCTTGTTGGCATCCACTTGCACGCCGGCCACAAGCAGGTGGCCCTCGCGCGTACGGCGGATCAGCACATCGGTGCGGTCAGCGGTCAGGCTGGCGAACTGCAGCGCCATGGTGGGCACCGACTGCCAGGACAGCTTGCCCTGCAGCGAGCCGGCGGCCAGCAGCGTGCGTTGCTGGCGATCCACGGCGCGCACGTCGCTGGCGCGGAAGGCTGGGTGCCAGCCGTCCCAATAGGTGTCGAGCTGGCCGATGGTGAGCTGGGCCGACAGCGCCGAGGAGCCCTCGCGCTCCAGCCACTGGCGGGCCGTATGGGCCTGCGGCCAGAGTACGAAGCGGATCAGCAGCACGGCGACCACGGCCAGCGCCACCAGGGCCAGGACGGTGCGGACCAGCACGCGCCAGAGCCGGCTCCAGGCTGGATGCCGCATGGCTGCCACGAGGTTGCGCCAACTGCCGCCGAGCAGGGCACGGACGAGTGCCGCCGCGCGTCGGCCACGGCTTGATGCGGGACGCAAGGCGGATGCTGGGGAAGCAGAAGAAGCGGCGGCGCCCGCGGCGGCTCCGTCGGCAGCCGCGCCAGGGGGCGCGGAACCGTCGTGAGGGGCGGTGGGGCGGCTGGACATGCGCAGATTATCCGACAATACTAGCCGCTCTCCAAAGTGGTGCAGGCAAGCGTCGCCACTTTGTTCGCGGCGCCTGCCCAACGTGCAAAAGTTACTGGAATGACTGTCCCTGATCCGACGAGTTCCGCCGCGGGCCATCCGCTGGCACCGACCGACCCGCAGCGCATGCAGGATGGCGCCGGCACCACATCGAATCCCACCCTCGAAGGGGCCGCCGGCCCGATCGGCAGCATGGCCCAGGGGGCCTTCGCCACCGTTTCGGCGCAGGGCTTGGCCCCGGTCGAATCCGAAGGCCACGTATTGTACTCGGCGGCGTACTCCCATTACGCGCGCCGCGTGATGTCCGCGCGCGCCGGCATGTCCGGCGTGGTGGCCGAAGCGGCGATTGGCCCGGTTTCGCGCGACTGGATGGTGGAGCGCCTCCACGCCCTGCAAGTCCCTTCCGCCGATGCGGAGGCCGTTGCCGCACAGGCACTGCGCCGCCTGCGGGCCGAGGTGATGTGCACGCTGATCGAGCGCGACCTGCGCGGCCTGGCCACGCTGGGGGAGATCACCGGGGCGATGACGGACCTGGCCGAACTATCCGTGCAGCATGGCTTGCGCATACTCGGCGACGATCTGGCCGCGACTTATGGCCAGCCCACCGGCGCGCAGAGCGGAGAAGTGCAGGAGCTGGTGGTGGTGGGCATGGGCAAGCTCGGCGGGCGCGAACTCAACGTGTCGTCGGACATCGATCTGATCTTTCTCTACGACGAGGACGGCGACACCCAGGGCGGCAAGCGCAGCCTGTCGAACCACGAATACTTCATCCGGCTGGGACGGCGGCTGATCACGCTGCTGTCCGAGGTGACCGGCGACGGCTACGTGTTCCGCGTGGACATGCGGCTGCGCCCCAACGGCGACGCCGGGCCGCTGGTCTGCAGCTTTGGCATGCTGGAGGAATACCTGGTCGTACAGGGCCGCGAGTGGGAGCGCTACGCGTGGATCAAGGGTCGGGTGGTCTCGGCCATCGACACTCCGCACGCGGAACGGGCCGCCGCGCTGCTGGGGCGACTGACCACGCCGTTCGTGTTCCGCCGCTACCTGGACTACGGCGTGATTGCCGCCATCCGCGCGCTGCACGGGCAGATCCGTTCGGAGGCCGCCAAGCGCAGCGGTGGGCTGGCCGGCCATGGCGTGAACCAGAAATCCTTCAACATCAAACTGGGCCGTGGCGGCATCCGCGAGATCGAGTTCATGGCGCAGGTGTTCCAGTTGATCCGCGGCGGACAGGACCCGGCGCTGCGCGTGCGTCCGACGCTGGAAGTGCTGGATGTAGCCGTGGCGCGCAACCTGCTGCCCACGGGTCAGGCCGGCGAGCTGGCCGATGCCTACCGTTTCCTGCGTCAGCTCGAACACCGGCTCCAGTATCGTGACGATGCGCAGACCCACCACCTGCCCACGTCCGACGAGGAACGCCAGGCCGTAGCCCTGATGATGGGCTGCGAGAACTGGGACGCGCTTGTGGCGCTGATGAACACGCTGATGGCGCCGGTGGCCCAGCAGTTCGAAGCCACCTTCGCCGATCCGTTCGCGGAAGACGGCGCGGCCCAGAGCGAGCCGCTGTGGCCGGCACTGGTGCGCGAGGAAATGGCATCACGCGCGGCGCAGGCCAGCCCGGACGACGAGACCGATCCGCAATCGTCGCCATGCCAGGCGTTGCAGGCCGCAGGCTTCAGCGATTGCACGGGGCTGTACGACCGGCTGCGTGCCATTGGATCGTCGATGCGGTATCGCGCGCTGTCGGAATCGAGCCGCAACCGCTTCGACCAACTGGTGAACCGCGCGCTGGATCTCGCGGCCAGGCAGGACGATGCCGACAGTACGATTACCCGTTTTCTGGACTTTCTCGATGCGATCAGCCGGCGCGCATCGTATCTGTCGCTGCTGTCCGAGTACCCCCAGGCGATGGACCGCGTGGCGCAGACACTTCACGCGTCGCGCTGGGCGGCCGCCTACCTGACGCGCCATCCGCAATTGCTCGACGAACTGCTGGACAGCGACGCGCTCGCCGCCGCGCCGGACTGGGCGGCTTTCCGCGAGCGGCTGGCCGAGCGGCTGCATGCTTCGGACGGACAGGTCGAGACGCAGATGGACATCCTGCGCCGTGAGCACCATGCCGAGACGTTCCGCATCTTGCTGCAGGACCTGCGGGGCATGCTTACGGTGGAGCAGGTGGCCGACCGGCTATCCGACCTTGCCGATGCGATGCTGGAAGTCACCATGCAGGCTGTGTGGCGGCAACTGGCCACGCGCCATCTCGACACTCCGCGCTTCGCAGTGATCGCCTATGGCCGGTTGGGTGGCAAGGAATTGGGCTATGCATCCGACCTCGACATCATCTTCCTCTACGACGACGACCACGAGCGCGCACCCGATGTCTACGCGGCCTACGCGCGGCGCCTGATCACCTGGCTCACCAGCCATACGGCTGCGGGCATGCTGTTCGATGTGGATACGCGCCTGCGGCCCAACGGCGCGGCGGGGTTGCTGGTGACGAGCTTCGACGCGTTTCGCCGCTACCAGTTGCGCGAGGGCGATAACACGGCGTGGGTCTGGGAGCATCAGGCGCTGACGCGCGCGCGCTTCGGCGCTGGCGACCGCGAGATCGGCAATCGCTTCGAAGACCTGCGCGACGAGATCCTGCGCCAGCCGCGCGACGCCGCCGCGCTGCGCGAGGAGATCGTGCAGATGCGCGCCAAGGTGGCCGAGGGCCACCCGAATCCCACCGACCTGTTCGACCTCAAGCACGATCGCGGCGGCATGGTCGATATCGAGTTCACGGTGCAATACCTGGTGCTGCTGCACAGCGGCGCACATCCAGAACTGACGCGTAACGCGGGCAATATCGCGCTGCTGCGCATGGCCGGGGTACTGAACCTGATCGATGCCGGCCTGGCGCTGGCCGTGGGCGACGCTTACCGGCTGTTCCGCGCCCGCCAGCACAAGCTGCGGCTCGACGGCCACGATCAGGCGCGCGTGCCGCCTGACAGCGTCAGCGAGCAGGTGGCCCCGGTGCGGGCGCTCTGGCACGCGGTGTTCGGTGCGGGCTGAGGTGTCGGCGGAGGCGCCGCCAAAGCCTGTTCGCCTGCCGTCGTGGCCGGCGATGCTCGCTACAACGGCAAGTGTGGCCGCGCTGGCCGCGGCATTCACATTCGTCCCCTGGCTGCACGCCCACGGGCTGTACCTGCGCGACGCGGTACGCATCGACGGCCAGTGGTGGCGCATCGTGACCGCGATGTGGGTGCATTTGGGCTGGCAGCACTACCTGTCCGATGTGGCGGCGACCGTCGGTTTGCTGCTGCTGGCAGGCCGGGTTGCACGCGTGCGCGAGATGCTGGCCGTGCTGGTGATCTGCGGACTGATCGCCCAGGTGGCGCTGCTGCGCATGCCGGCTGTTGGCTGGTATGGCGGACTGTCGGGCGCCACGCATGGGCTGGCGCTGTGGGTAGCGCTGAAACTCTTGCAGGACCCCGGCTGGTCACGCGTGATCGGCGTGGTGACCTGTGTCATCGTGCTCGGCAAAGTCTGGCTCGAACAATCATGGCTGGCCGCCATCGTCTTCGATCCCTCATGGGGGTTCGGCGTCGTGCGCGGCGCGCACGTGGCGGGTGCGATGGCGGGGTTGGGGTGCTGGTTGCTGGA
>NZ_SCMX01000097.1 GCF_005503625.1 Cupriavidus sp. 2SB
GTTAAGGAAAGTTAATAAAAGTGGATATCAGAATCATTATCATTTGCGTCTGTTTCTAACCGAGCAGGTCCGCCCCCTTCATGCGTCTGAAAACCCTTGCCGTCGTCGCCGGCACTCTGCTTTCCACTGCGCCGCATCTTCGTGCCCAGCCGGTCGCTGCCGATACGTCCCTCTCCACCGTGGTGGTCACCGGCACCCGTTCGGAAAAGACGCTCGACGAGACGCCGATCCGTACCGAAGTGGTCGACCGCCAGGAAATCGAACGTACCCACGCCCGCACGCTCAAGGATGCGCTGGAGAACGTACCCGGCCTGCAACTGCGCGAAATCCACGGCAAATCGGGGTACGAGGTCACGCTGCAGGGCATGACGGCGGATCAGGTGCTGATCCTGATCGATGGGCTGCCCATCACCGCCAGCACTGGTTCGACGGTAGACGTTTCGCAATACCTGCTCACCGAAGTCGATCACATCGAAGTGGTCAAGGGCGCCAGTTCGGCCCAGTACGGCAGCTCCGCCATGGGCGGCGTCATCAATGTGATCACGCGTCCCATCGAGAAGGGTTTCCGTGGTGCAGCCACGGCCGATGCAGGCACCTATGGCGGCCAGAACGCCGACGGCTCGCCCGGCGCGCTGCACGGAAACGTTCGGCTGGAAGGTGGCACGGAGCACTTCCGGGCGCGCGTCAGTGCCGATGCGCTCGATAACAAGGGTTTTGCCGTGGAGCCGGACAACTGGACGCGCCATGGCGACAAGGTGCGCCGCCAGCAGTATTCGGGCCGGCTCGAATGGCTGCCGACGAAGGCAGGCAAGTTCTGGTTCGATGCCAGTGCCTATCGCGAGACCGACGAGCAGCGCTACCAGTATTACGCGCCGCCGCAGTACGTGCCGCAGCGCAAGACCGAGGACATCGACCGCAATCGCTATACGTATGGCGGCCAGTGGGGCTTCGACAATGGCGTGCGTGCCCGGCTGGCCGGTGTGCACGAAACCTACGACAGCACGTCGCGCGAATACTCGAACGGCTTCCAGACTTCCACGCGCAACTCCGCGCAGCAGACCGATCACGTCTCCGCGCAGTTCGACATGCCGGCCTGGTATCGGCAACTGTGGCAGTTCGGCGGCGACTTCCATCGCGAGACGCTGAACCAGAACGTCAACGGTGCCTCCGAGCTTGCGGGCTCGGGCAACGCCGAACGCACAGCGGGCGAGTTGTACCTGCAGAACGACGTCATCTTCAACGAGACCTGGGAAATGGTGTTCGGCCTGCGCGGCCAGCACGATTCCGACTTCGGCAGCCACTTCGCGCCGAAGGTGGGCGTGCGTGCCAACCTGCTGGCCACCGAAACCTGGAAGGGTGTGCTGCGCGCCAACTACGGTCAGGGTTATCGCGTGCCGAACCTGAAGGAGCGCCACTACCTGTTCGACCATAGCTCGCTGGGCTATGTGGTGCTCGGCAACCCGAACCTGAAGCCCGAATCGTCGAACAGCTTCCAGCTGGGCGGCCAGTTGAGCTGGCGCGACCGCGTCACGCTCGATGCGAATCTGTTCTACAACCGCGTGACGGACCTGATCCAGACCGACATGACCAACTTCCAGATGGTCAACGGCATCGCGGTCTACACCTACCGCAACGTGGCGCGCGCCAAGACGCAAGGCGCGGAAACTTCGCTGCGCTGGCGCGCCACCAACACGCTGAACCTGACGGCCGCCTACACCTTCACGGACACGGAAGACCTCAATACCGGCACCGAGCTGACTCGCCGTCCGCGTCATATGGGCCGCGTGGGCGCTGACTGGCGCATCTTCCCGTCTACCGAACTGACCACGCGCGCGCGCTTCCAGAGCAGCGAACTGACCGACTCCGTGACGGGCGCTCGCTCGCCGGGCTGGGGCACGCTGGACCTGGTGCTGAACCAGAAGATCGGACGCAACGTCACGGGCTTCGTCGGCGTCAACAACCTCTTCAATCGTCAACGCGATTTTGCGAATGCCAGTGACTTCGGGCCCGTGGCGGGGCGCTTTATCTACCTGGGCGCACGGTTCAACTTCGACGTCGCTCGCTAACAAGAACTCAACGGGGAAGCACTCATGATGAAGAACGACACACTCTCCTTGCATCGCCGCACGCTGGGCGCAATTGGCGTGGCCGCGCTGGCGCTGACGCTCGCCGCCTGCGGCGGCGGTGGCGACGACAGCACCACCACGACGCCCAGCACCGGTGGCAACTCCAACACGGGCGGCGGCACGACCACGCCGCCGGCAGCCACCACGGCCTTCACGCAATCGGCCGAATGGAGTTTCGCCCTGCCGGCGGCTGGTGCATCGCTCTGCTACGACTTCAACGCAAAGGCCGAGACCGCGTGCTCGGGCACGGCGTGGGACCTGAAGGTCAAGACGGATACGGGTGGCCGTACGGCCAAGCTGTGGACGAACAGCGGCACCAGCGGCACCGGCAACGGCGGCGCGTTCGGCAGCCCGTTCGACCACACCTGGAGCAACCTGTCGGCCTGGAAAAACGCCACGACCGATCCGGTCAACGGCGCCCTGCCCGCAGCCGTGTTCCTGAAGGACTCGGCCAGCGGCGTGTTTG
Organism: Cupriavidus sp. 2SB; assembly: GCF_005503625.1. Taxonomy (GTDB): domain Bacteria; phylum Pseudomonadota; class Gammaproteobacteria; order Burkholderiales; family Burkholderiaceae; genus Cupriavidus. The sequence continues at coordinate 2,593 of NZ_SCMX01000097.1, forward strand.
CCAGCACCAACGATATCGGCTCCGCCACGTTCGAATACGGCGTGACCGGCGCGGCGACGGACCACTCGCTGTATCCCACGTTCCGTACGTTCGTGATCACCACGAACAGCGCTGCGGCCGATGCCACGGGCGCTACGCCGTCCACCGTGTTCGCGCTCCAGGTCACCGGTTATTACGGTGGTGCAGGCGGCACGACGTCGGGCTATCCGAGCTTCCGCTTCGTGGATCGCAATGCGCCGGCTACCGTCTACACGGCACAGGTCAATGCCTCGACCGACTGGGTGTACTACGACCTCGTGAACCGCGTCACCACCACCTCGACGGGTACGTGGCATATCGCCTTCAACCGCTACAACGTGAAGCTGAACGGTGGCGAGTCGGGCACGGGCACGGTCGCGGGCTTCCTGGGCAAGACCCCGGCTGGTTTCTATGATTCGTCGAACAAGCCTGTGGCAGCGAAGTTCACCGACGTGAACAACCTGACCGCCACGCTGGCTGACCTGTCCGACCTGACGCTGGCCGTACCGGCTTCTGCCTCGGCGTGGGTCAAGGATTCGACGGCTTCCGTGCTGAACCCGGCCTACACCGGCACGTACCCGAACCCGCTGAACTACGGCTGGTTCTCGTACTTCCCGACCGCTGCAGCCGCCGCCGCCAATGGTCTGCCGTCTGTCGCTCACCTGATCGCGGCCAATACCGATGCCGGCGGCCTGATCCGTGGCGGCGAAGGCACCACGTATGCGCGCTTCCACCTGACGAAGATCGCCTACGCAGACCCGAACGTGAACAGCAGCCAGCAGACCTGGACCATCAATTTCGACGTCCAGCCCTGATTGAATGACTACAGTCCCCACAAACATGACACAACAGGATGTTGAAACGCTGCGCCAACGTCATGAGGCGTTGGTGGCAGCAGAGCCCAAGCTTCGCATCCGAGACCGCGCACAGCGGCTCGGTGCGACGGAGGCCGAACTGGTGGCCGCAGGTTGCGGCCTGGCATCGAAGCAACTCGGCGGCACGGCACAGGAGTTGTTCCGTGACCTCGGTACGCTGGGTGCCGTGATGGCACTGTCGCGCAACGACAATGCCGTGCATGAGCGCCACGGTGCGTACACGGGTATTGAAGCCGAAGGACCCATGGGCATCGTGCTCGGCCCGGACATCGACCTGCGCATGTTCTTTGGCAGTTGGCGGCATTTCTACGCCGTGACGGAGAGCGGCCGCGAGAGCATCCAGTTCTTCGACAAGGCCGGCGATGCGGTGCACAAGGTCTACAAGACCGATGCCACCGACGCTGCCGCATGGCAGGCGTACATCGACCGCCATGCGGTGGATGCCATCGCACCGGTCACAATCGAACCGGTCGTCGCAACCCAGGAAGCCGACGTGCCCGCCGATGGCGATGCATTCCGGACCCACTGGCGCGGCCTGAAAGACACGCACGATTTCTTCTCGATGCTGCGACAGTTCAAGGTGTCGCGTCTCGGCGCGCTGCGCACAGCGGGGCAGGATCTTGCACAACAGGTCAATGACGTGGCCGTGGAAACCGTGCTGCATCGCGCGGCGGAAACCGGCTTGCCGATCATGTGCTTCGTGGCCAATCGCGGCATCGTGCAGATCCACACGGGGCCGGTGAAAAAGCTCGTTCGGACCGGTCCGTGGTTCAACGTGCTCGATCCGTCTTTCAACCTGCACCTCAATACCGAAGCCGTGGTGTCGAGCTGGGTAGTGAACAAGCCGACCGTCGATGGCTGGGTAACGTCGCTGGAGCTGTACGGCGCCAGTGGCGAGCTGATCGTGCAGTTCTTCGGCGAGCGCAAGCCCGGCAAACCGGAACTGGGCGAATGGCGCGCACTGCTCCAGTCGCTGTGTCCGGTGGCACTGGCGGCCTGATGGCAGTGTGATGGCAACAAGGAACCAAGCGATGAAACTGCTGCGCCCTGCGCTGTTGTCCCTGCTGTGCGCGGCAGGTCTTGCCCAGGCCGCGCCGCCTGCCCGCGTTGTCGGGCTCGGTGGCGCGGTCACCGAAATCGTCTACGCGCTCGATGCAGGCAAGACGCTGGTCGGTGCCGATTCGTCGAGCATCTATCCGGCGTCTGCATTGAAGTTGCCGAAGGTAGGCTACTACCGGTCGTTTTCGGTCGAGGGCATTGCGAGCCTCAAGCCCGATCTCGTGCTCGCCTCCGATCAGAGCGGCCCGCCGCAAGCACTGGAGCAAGTGCGCAAGCTTGGCAGCAAGGTGGTGACGCTGCCATCCGAGCCAACGATCGAGGCACTCGATCAGCGGATCATCGGCACGGCCAACGCGCTGGAAATGCCGGAGCGCGGGCGCGCACTGGTCGACAAGCTGCACGCCGAACTGCGCGACATCAAGCCCGTCAGCGGCACGGTGCGCGTGCTGATGGTGAGCAGCCATACCGGCAAGATGCAGGCGGTGGGCGCGGATACGGCCGGCAATGCGATGCTCAAGCTCGCGGGCGCGACGAACGTGCTCGGCAACCAGACCGGCTTCAAGCCGTTCTCTGCCGAGGCAGCGGCGGCACTGAAGCCGGATGTCATCGTCACCACGACGATGTCGGTAGGCGCCAGCGGAAGCGCGGAAGCATTCCTCGCCCAGCCGGGCTTGAACGCCACGCCGGCGGCACGCAACAAGCGCATCGTTGTGATGGATGACCTGCTGCTGCTTGGCTTTGGTCCCCGGTTGCCGGAAGCGCTGCGCCTGCTGCAAACGGGCCTGGTTTCAGCGCCAACTTCGCCGCCATCGGCTGCTCGCTGATGCGCGCGCATCGGCTGGGCGTCTTCACCGCCCTCTGCGCCATGCTGGTGTTCACCGCCCTCTGGGCGGCCGCCAGCGGCGCGCTCTCCATTCCGCATGCCAAGCTGTTGCCGCTGCTGTGGTCGTCGCCCACGGACGGGGATGACGCGATGTGGCGCAACGTGCTGATCGAAGTACGGTTGCCGCGCATCGTATTGGCCGTGACCGTGGGCGCCGCGCTGGCGTTGTCCGGCGCGGTCATGCAGGCGCTGTTCCGCAACCCGCTGGCCGAACCGGGCTTGATCGGCATCTCGCTCGGCGGTGCGGCGGGTGCCGTGGCCGCGATCGTGCTCGGCGCCGAAGGGCTGGGCAGCATTGCACCGGCAGCGTTCCTGGGCAGTCTCATCGCCACTGCGTTTGCGTACCGGCTCGGTTCGCGGCGCGGCGGCGTGGCCAATCTGTTGCTGGCCGGCATCGCCATCAATGCGATCTGCGCGGCTATCGTCGGCTTCTTCACGTATCAGGCCAGCGACGTGCAACTGCGCAATCTCACGTTCTGGAACATGGGCAGCCTTGCTGGTGCTACGTGGCAGATGCTGGCGTGGCTCGTGCCGCTGGTGACCGTGCTCTGCGCTTTACTGCTGCGTGACTGGCGCGCGATGAATGCGCTGCTGCTTGGCGAGCGCGAAGCGCAACACCTCGGTTTCGATCTCAAGCGACTACGGCGCCGGTTGATTGTGCTGACCGCCCTGCTCGTCGGCCCCGTTGTCGCCGTGACCGGCACCATTTCGTTCGTTGGCCTCGTCGTGCCACACCTGATTCGCATGCCACTTGGTGCGGATCATCGTTGGCTGCTGCCAAATGCGATTGCTGGTGGCGCGATTGCCATGACACTCGCGGACTGGCTGTCGCGCACGGTCGTCATCCCCGCCGAACTTCCCATCGGCATCGTGACCAGCATCGTGGGCGGGCCGTTCCTGCTGTGGATGCTGACGCGGAAAAAGACCTGACATGCTGCTCGCCAGAAATCTCCGTTGCACACGCGGTCGCCGCGAAGTGCTCAGTGGTATCGATCTCGAACTGCGCGCCGGGCAGGTGCTCGGTGTGCTCGGTGCGAACGGCGCGGGCAAGAGCACGCTGCTGGGCGTGCTTGCGGGCGAGATTCCTGCGCACGATGCCGCCATCACACTGAACGATCGTGCGCTCGGCAAATGGCCCGTGCAGGAACTCGCGCGCAGCCGCGCTGTACTGCCGCAATCGCCGGGACTTGGCTTCGACCTCGATGTCACCGAAGTGGTCACGATGGGCGCATATCCGTTCCCGGAACTCGACCGCACGGAACTGAACGCGCTCATACGCCGTGCACTCGCCCTGGCCGATGTGCCACACCTGGCCACGCGCGAATACCAGAGCCTGTCTGGCGGCGAGCAACAACGCGTGCAATTTGCCCGCACGCTGGTGCAGGTACTGGCTTGCCGGGAATCGGATACCTATCGTGCGCTGCTGCTCGACGAACCGATCTCGAGCCTCGATCCGCGCCACCAGCTTCTGCTGCTCGACGCCGTGAAGACGCTGAGCCGCACCGATGGCCTGGCGGTGCTCGTTGTGCTGCACGACGTCAATCTTGCGGCGCGATGGTGCGATCAACTGCTGCTGCTCGCCGATGGCCGCACCGCCGCGTACGGACCGTCCGCCGAGGTATTGACCCCGGAGATTCTCGCCAAGGTCTACGGCATGCCGGCAAGCGTGTTGCCATCGCCGGTGCATGTGGGGGTGCCGCTGGTGGTGTTTGGGTAAATCGCCGGAAGTCGGACGCCGTTATATCCATATTGCAGATCAGTTGTTTGGCTGGAGCGGAAGGCGGGGTAACCTGCACGGCCTTTCTGTACGGTTGTCCTCATGTCTTCCCGCTTTCTCCTGCGCAGCACCCTGCTCTCCGTGGCGCTCGGCGTGACCGTTTCCGGCAACGCCCTCGCTGAAACCTATCCCAGCCGGCCCATTCGCCTCGTTGCGCCTTACCCACCCGGCGGCGCGACCGATGTACTGGCGCGTCTGCTCGGCAAGCAGCTTGGCGAACGGTTGGGCCAGCCGGTGGTGGTCGAAAACCGCGCGGGCGCCGGCACCGTGATTGGCGCCAGCTACGTGGCCAAGGCTGCGCCGGACGGCTACACATTGCTGCTGACTGCGGGCACCACGACCTTCACGATCAACCCGGCGTTGCAGCCGAACCTGCCCTACGATCCGATCCGCAGCTTCGAGCCCATCGGCTTTGCCACGCGGCTGCCGCTAGTGCTGGTGGCCAATCCCAAGGCTGGTATTCACAACTTGCGCGACCTCGTGGCCAAGGCCAAGGCGGAGCCGGGCAAGTACAGCTATGGCTCGTTCGGACAAGGCAGCACCGCACACTTTGCCGGCGAATTGCTGTGGAACAGCGCCGGTGTGAAACTGGTTCATGTTCCATACAAAGGCAGTGCACCAGCCATGAACGACCTGATCGGCGGCCAGATTCCGCTGGCCATCGACACGGTTACAGCCGTGGCACCGCAGATCAAGGCGGGGAAAATTCAGGCGCTGGCCGTGACCACGGCACGCCGTTCGGCCCAGTTGCCGGACGTGCCGACTGCTGCCGAGGCCGGCATCCAGGGCGTGGACATCGATGCATGGTCGATCCTCGCCGCCCCGCGCGGCCTGCCCGACGACGTGCGCCAGAAGCTGACCAAGGCGCTCGCCGATACGCTGGCGGACCCGGTCACGCGCAAGCTGCTGGTGGAAAGCGGCTTCGAGCCGCGCTATGGCACCCCTGCACAAGCGCAGGCGCAAATCGAATCGGAACTGCCGAAGATGCGCGCCGTGGCGCAGCGGGCGGGAATCAAGGCGGAATAACGCCGTTCAGGCGCCGCCGCGCAGTACGTCGGCGGCCGCCTGCAGCGTGACCCGTGGGCCAAAGCTGATGATGCCGGCCAGTGTCTGGTTGTGGTGGCGCACGATCTGCGCGGCGCTCAGTTCCCCGCTGGCTACGGTGGTGTGCCCATCGCTCACCAGCGTCACCGGATAACCCAGTGCCAGCGCACGGCGCGTGGTGGTATCCACGCAATACTGACTCTGCATGCCGCAGATGATCAGTTCCTTGACGTCATGCGTCTGCAATACCGCCGCGAGATCGGTGTTGTGGAATGAGTCCGGCGTGGTCTTGCGGACCTGCAGGTCCGAGGCATGTACATCCAGACCCGGAGCAAGCTGCCACCTCGGTGATCCGAACTTCAGGAAATCCGAAGCGGATTCGTGCTGGACAAAAATCACCGGCAAGCCCGCCTCTCGTACACGGCGAGCAATGCCGTTGATCCGCTCGACCATCCCTTCCCAGCCGACACCGGCGTACTCACCTTCACATAGTCCTTGCTGGACATCGATCACGATCAGGGCAGTTGTCATGGCGGTGGGGTTCGGAATTGGGCTGGCGAATGATGCCACACGTCAGGACCCGCCAGCCCTCACCCCCAGTCCCTCTCCCGCTTGCGGGCGAGGGGAGCAAGTCTGGGGCACGTTTGGAAGCCCACGTCCTGCGCTATGCGCTCCCCTCTCCCATGCAGTGGGAGAGGGACTGGGGGTGAGGGCACGCGGTTCAATACTCGACCTCTCCGTGCTTCCGCTCCGCCATCAAAATCGCAGCGGTCATCACGCCGATGCCTGCAATCTGGAGGGTACTGAGACCACGTCCCAACACGAGCCAGTCCATCAGCACTGCCGTGGCGGGATAGACGAACTGGAACACGGCGATGCGCGCGGTGCGCAGCCTTGCCATGCCTGCATAGATCAAGGTATAGGCCAGCGCCGTGTGCACGAGTCCGATCCCTGCGAGCCATGCCCACGACGCGCCGAACGGCGGCCAGCCGTGCTGCAGCGGCCAGGCCAGCAGCACTGTCGTGCCAATCGCGCATTGCCACCATGCCAGCACGCCGGCGCGAAGATTTCCCAATCGGCGTGCAATCAACGTGGCGCCCGCCGTACACAGGGCGCCCAGCAGACAGGCACCTACACCGATCCAGTAGCCCGTGCCTCGCACACTCTCCGCCTGCTCCAGCAGTCCCGTTGCCAGCAACAGTCCGACCATCGCGACCATCACAAAGCCAAGGCGGGCACGGCCAACGGGTTCGCCCAGCCACAATCCGCCAAGCCCCAGCACGAACAGCGGCTGCACATGAAACAGCACCACGGCCATGCCTGCCGAGGTGCGCCCTATCGCGTCGAAGAACAGGCCCCAGCTTGCCACCATCAGCGAGGCGGCAATCAGCACCCACGGCGCGGTATCGCGTGTGAGCCAGACATGGCGCATCTCGCGTCTGCACAGCAGCCACACCGAGAGGCCGACCCATCCAAAGGCGCAGCGCGACCATGCGGCCGTGAGCGGATGCGCGTTGGCCGCGAACACAAAGATGCCGATGGTGCCTAGCAATACGTTGCCGAGCAGGAATGGCAGCGCGCCGCTCCCACTGAGAATCGATCCCCTGCCCTGGTGTGCGGGCAAGCCGCCGTGAAGTGTCTGATCTGATTTCATGGCACCAGTCTGGCGCGTCGCATCGATCATGAAAAGCGCATAATGCGCGATGCATGCTTTCGATAATCGAATGTAGAGAGGCGGCGATGACAACACCCCGTGACCTGCAGATGGACTGGCTCAAATGCTTTGTGGCTGTGGTCGATGCCGGGTCGCTGGCGAGTGCCGCTGGGGAAATCCATCGCTCCCAGTCTGCCGTAAGCATACAGATCAAGAAGCTGGAGGAAGCACTCGGGCAGCGCTTGCTGGAGCGTAGCGCGCGCAATCTGAGCCTGACGCCGGAAGGACAGACACTGCTGGGCTATGCACGGCGGATTCTGGATCTGCACACCGAGGCGCAAGGCGCGCTGACGGGCGAGGAACTGACCGGCCGCGTACGGCTAGGCGTACCGGATGACTACGCCGAGAAGTACCTCACGCCAGTGCTGAAGCGCTTCGCGCCCCGGCACAGCGGCGTGGAAATCGAACTGGTGTGCGAGCAATCCACGTCGCTGATTCCACGCGTGGCCAGCGGCGACCTTGACCTCGCATTGATCTCGCGCGACCACGCACGCCGGGGCACGCTGCTGTTTCATGAGCCGATGGTCTGGGTAGGCTCGCCCGAGTTCGAAACCTGGCGGCGCGATCCGCTGCCCATTGCCGTCTACGAGGATGCGAGCCTGGCGCGTCGGGTGGCCATCCATTCGCTGGCCCAGCAGGGGCGGCGCTACAAGGTGGTCTATCACAGCTCCAGCCTGGCCGGGCAGATCGCGGCCATCGAAAGCGGGTTGGCCGTAGCCGTGCTCACGCAGTGCAGCGCGCCGCCGCATCTGAAGATTCTCGGCAGCGAGCAGGGTCTCGGCCCATTGGGTCCGATGGAAGTGGCGGTGTACCGTAGCCGTGCATCGCGTGGCGCCAAGGCGGTGGACGAACTTCAGGACTTGTTGACGCGTACGTTGCGGCTTGCCGCCTAGTTGCCGGGGCTGGCACGATGCCTGCTATCTCCAGCCCCTGCCTCTTACATCCAGCAATCAGGAATCATCGATGACGACCACTACGTTTCCCGCCCAGGGCCTGTCCCCCACGCCCGACCAGATCCGTCGCCACCTGCGCCGCACGCAAGCCGTAGCAGAACGCGCGATTGGCCTCGGCCATCATCCGTTCGGCGCCATCCTGGTTGGCCCCGATCAGGAAACCGTGTTGCTGGAGCAATGCAACATCGACACGGTCAATCATGCCGAATCCACATTGGCCCGCGTGGCCGCGACCAACTTCACGCCGGAGTACCTGTGGAGTTGTACGCTCTACACCAACGTTGAACCCTGCTGCATGTGCGCGGGCACCGCGTACTGGGCCAACATCGGCCGCGTGGTGTTCGGCATGACCGAGCACGCGCTGCTGCAGGCCACCGGCAGCCATACTGAAAATCCGACCATGAGCGTGCCGTCGCGTTATGTGTTCGACCATTGCCAGAAACCGGTGGAACTGATCGGGCCGGTGCCGGAGATGGAAGCCGAGATCGCTGCGTTGCAACAGCGATTCTGGGCCGGGCGTTAACACCCGGCCGCCTGCTGGCGCGCGGATCAATACCCCACGGCCTGCCCATCGCGTCGCGAATCCGACGCGGCTATGTAGCCGTCTTGCGCCTTGTAGATCAGTTGCGCCGAGCCGAATTCCAGGCTGTCGCGCGGCGCCACTTCCACGTGGTGACCACGTTCGCGCAGCACGGCCACCACATCGGCCGGCAGGTGGGCTTCCACGTTGACCACCGGGCCGTGTTCCACACGGAAGCGCGGTGCATCGCTCATCGCCTGGGGGTTCTGTCCGAAGGCGGCAAGGCGCGCCATCATCTGCACGTGCCCCTGCGCCTGCATCGAACCGCCCATCACGCCGAACGCCATGACCGGCGCGCCGTGACGCGTGACAAAGCCGGGGATGATCGTATGCATCGGCTGCTTGCCCGGCGCCACGCAGTTGGCGTGACCCGGCTTCAGGTTGAAGCCCTCGCCACGGTTGTGCAGGGAGATGCCAGTGCCGGGCACCACCACCCCGGAGCCGAAGCCACGGTAGTTCGACTGGATGAACGACACCATCGAACCTTGCGCATCCGCCGATGCCAGGTACACGGTGCCGCCGGTCTTCGGCATGCCCGCCGAGGGCTTGCCCGCGCGGCGCATGTCGATGGTTGCCGCGCGCTCGGCCAGATAGGCCGGGTCGAGGAAGGCGGCGGGCGGATGCTGCATCGTGGCGGGGTCCGATACGTGCCGGTGCAGGTCCGCGAAAGCCAGTTTCATGGCTTCAACACCAACGTGGTAGAAATCCGCGCTGTCCACGCCCATCGACTCGATATCGAAGCGGTCAAGAATGCCCAGTCCGATCAGCGCCGCAATGCCCTGCCCGTTCGGCGGAATCTCGTGCAGCGTATAGCCACGGAAGTCCTGCGAGATCGGCTCTACCCACGTGGCTTCATGGGCGGCAAGGTCGTCGCCACGGATGGCGCCGCCGGTGGTCTCGGCAAACTCGACGATCTTCGCAGCCAGTTCGCCCTTGTAGAAGCTGGCTCCGTCGCTTTCGGCAATCTTGCGCAGCGTGGCGGCCTGTTCCGGAAAGCGCCAGCGCTCGCCAGCCTGCGGTGCACGGCCATCGCGCAGGAATGCCTGGGCAAAGCCCGGTTGCTCGCGCAGCACCGGCACCTGTGCCGCCCATTGGCGCGCGATCTGCGGTGAGACCAGGAAGCCGTGCTCCGCGTATTCGATAGCCGGCTCGAACAATTTGGCGAAAGGCAGCTTGCCGAAGCGCTTGGACAACGCCTTCCATCCCGCTACCTGACCCGGCACCGTCACGGTGTCCCACCCCACCGACGGCATCTTGTCGCGCCCCGCGAAATGATCGAGCGTCCATGCAGCGGGGGCGCGGCCACTCGAATTGATGCCATGCAGACGCCCCTCATGCCAGACCAGCGCAAACATGTCGCCGCCAATACCGTTCATGACTGGCTCCACTACCGTCAGCGCAATGGCGGTGGCAATGGCACTGTCGATGGCATTGCCACCGGCATACAGCATGCGCAGGCCGGCCTGGGCCGCCAGCGGCTGGCTGGTGCTTACCGCGTTGGCGGCCAGCAGCGGCATTTTCTGCGAGGGATAGGGGAAGGACCAGTCGAAAGGCAGCATGGGAATCTTGTTCGGTATGTCTGTAAGGATGGGAGCGTGGCGCTGCCTGAGCGCCACGGTAGATCGACGAACGCTTACTGTAGCGTGACGCCAGCCTGCTTCACGAGCTTCTCGGTGCGGGGAATCTCCGCGTTGACCATCGCCGTGAAATCGGCCACGCTGCCGCCGCGCGGCTCGGCGCCGGTGACGGCCAGCTTCTCACGGAAATCCGGTGTGGCCAGCAGCTTGTTGATCGACACGTTGAGCTTGGTGACCACCTCGGCCGGTGTGCCCTTGGGCGCGACGATGCCGTACCACGGCGCAATGTCGAAGCCTGCATAGCCCTGTTCGGCAATCGTGGGGATCTCCGGCGCTTGCGGCGAGCGCTTCGCAGTGGACATGCCGAGTGCGCGCAGCTTGCCCGACTTCACGAACGGCAAGCCCGTCATGATGGTGTCGAAGTACATCGACACCTGTCCCGCCAGCAGCGCGGGAATGGCCTCGCCTGCACCCTTGTATGGCACGTGGACGATATCGATGCCCGCCACGGCCTTCAGCATCTCGCCCGCGATGTGCGAGGTCGTGCCCGAGCCAAACGAGGCATACGTCAGCTTGCCGGGATTGGCCTTGGCATACGCCACCATCTCGGGCAGCGTGCGGAACGGCAGCGACGGATTCGACATCAGCAGATTCGGCGTGATGGCAACGACGGCCACTTTCTCGAATGCATCGGGGTCGTAGCTGAGCTTCTTGTAGAGGAAGCGGTTCGTCACCATCGATGCAGGACCGGACATCAGCAACGTATAGCCGTCGCCGGGCGCGCGCGCCGCGGCTTCACTACCGATCATCGCGGCAGCGCCCGGGCGGTTCTCGACCACGAAGGTCTGGCCGTATTCCTTGCCCAGTCCCACGCCAAGCTGACGGGTGATGAGATCGGTGGCGGAGCCTGCCTGGAATGGCACGACGATGCGGATGGGCTGGGTCGGCCAGTCGCGTGCGGCTTGTGCCGAGGCCAGCGATGGGACAGTCGACAAAGCCATCGACGATACTGCTAGCAGCGTGGTGGACAAGAACGTCCGGCGTGATGTGGAACGGTTGAAACGCATGTCTGTACCCTCTTTGAATCGAACAAGTGCCACGTGCCGGCGATCCGTTGCGTGGTGACCTGTCTTGCGCAAAATGCGTACCACTGAAAAATTGCCTGTGTCGGGATGCGTGTTTTCCGCACCCTTCCGGTGAGGGAAGTTTGCGGAAGGCGTGCACCGCGTTGAGGCTGCGGCATGCCACAAGATGTTGCGAGGCAAGGGTCAGGGCACCATGCAGGGGCGCCCTGAGCCATCCCATCCAACGCTATGCGGCCAGCGCCTGCGTCAGCACGGCCAGCGCTGCATCGAACTGATCCTGCGGAATCGTCAGCGGATAGAGGAAGCGGATCACGTTGCCGTACGTGCCGCACGTCAACAGCACCAGCCCTGCTTCGAGCGCGCGCTTCTGCACGCGCAACGCGGCCTCGGCGTTCGGGGCACCCGTTGCCGGATCGCAGAACTCGGCCGCTACCATCGAGCCCAGGCCGCGCACCTCGGCCAGCGCGGGGCACGTTGCGCGCTGCGCGTTCAGGTGCGCCTGCAACTGTTGCCCCAGTGCTGCGGCGCGTTCGCACAAGCGTTCCTCGGCAATCACGTCGATCACTGCATGCGCGGCCGCCACAGCCAGCGGATTGCCGGCATAGGTGCCACCGAGTCCACCGGGCAGCGGCGCATCCATGATCTCGGCGCGGCCACTCACCGCCGACAGCGGCATGCCACCGCCGAGGCTCTTGGCCATCGTGATCAGGTCCGGCTGCACATCGAAATGCTCCATCGCGAACAGCTTGCCGGTGCGCCCGAACCCGGTCTGCACTTCATCGGCAATCAGCACGATGCCGTGACGGTCGCACACCGCACGCAGGCCGCGCATGAAATCGGCCGGTGCCGGTTGGAAGCCGCCCTCGCCCTGCACCGGCTCGATGATGATGGCCGCGACGCGATTCGGATCGATGTCAGTCTTGAACAGACTTTCCAGCGCCTGCAACGCCTGGGCGGTGCTGACGCCATGCAGCGCGTTCGGGAACGGTGCGTGATAGATGTCCGACGGGAATGGCCCGAAGCCCACCTTGTACGGCGTCACCTTGCCGGTCAGCGCCATGCCCAGCAGCGTGCGACCGTGGAAGGCGCCCGAGAAGGCGATCACGCCAGCGCGACCGGTATGGGCTCGCGCGATCTTGACGGCGTTCTCCACCGCCTCGGCGCCCGTGGTGAACAGCGCGGTCTTGTTCGGTCCGCCGTTGGACCCGCCTATGGGGACGATTTCGTTCAACCGCTGGGCCAGCGTGATGTAGCCCGCGTAAGGCACCACCTGATAGGCGGTATGCGTGAATCGCTCCAGTTGCGCGGCAATCGCCTGCATCACGCGCGGATGGCGGTGACCGGTGTTCAGCACCGCGATACCGGCCGCAAAGTCGGTGAACTGGCGGCCTTCCACATCCCACAGCGTGGCGTTCTCGGCGCGGTCGGCATGGAAATCGCACATCACGCCCACGCCACGCGGCGTGTGCTGGGCTCGGGACTGGTTCAGTTCTTGATTCTTCATGATGGGGGCAGGATCGAAGGGGATCGACGGGATCGACGGGATCGAAAAAGGAACGGCCCCATTGCAATCTGTTTTGGCCCTACAATCTAGCGCCACTTTCACAAATCAGATGGTGCCAATTGAAATCGATCTGCGGTGACCTGCTGCTTCAGCGGCTCGGCCCCGATGGGACGGCGGCGCTGGCCCGCCCGCTCAATCGCGGGCTCTATGCGTGCATCCGGGGCGCGATCCTCGACGGCGCGCTGGCCAGCGGCACCCGCCTGCCGCCGCAACGCGATCTCGCTGCCGAACTGGGCTTGTCCCGCAATACAGTGATGTACGCGTACGAGCAACTGCTGGCGGAGGGATATCTGCGCGCCCGCACCGGCAGCGGCACCTTCGTGGCCGACACCGCGCCGGAACGCTTTCTGAATGCGACCGCTGCCGAATTGACTGCGCAGGCCGCGCCCGAGATGCCGGGCCTGTCGCCACGGGGGCAACGTCTGCTGTCGAGTGCATCGGCCTCGCCCGTGCAATGGGGCGCCTTCATGCCGGGCGTGCCGGACCTGCGCCGCTTTCCGCATCGGCGCTATGCGCAGATCGCCGCGCGGCTCTGGCGGCAGCCGCAGCCGGAGTGGCTCAGTTACAGCCACGGCGGCGGCCTGCCCGCATTGCGCGAAGCGGTGGCGGCCCATCTGCGCGTGGCCCGCTCCACCCGTTGCGACGCGGACCAGATACTGATCACGGAAGGTATCCACCAGGCCATCGACCTCGTGGCGCGCATGCTGGGTTCGCCGGGGGATCAGGCGTGGGTGGAAGAGCCCGGCTACTGGGGCATCCGGGGCGTGCTGCAACTGAGCGATATCGGCATGACACCCATGCCCGTGGATGCAGAAGGCATGACGCTGCCTGCCTTCGACGATTCCGATGCGTCCCCCACGCCGCCGCCCCGCTTCATATTCGTCACGCCCTCGCACCAATATCCGCTTGGCGCGGTGATGAGCCTGCGGCGGCGCCGCGCGCTGCTGGAAGTGGCGCGCCGCCATGGCAGCTGGATCGTCGAGGACGACTACGACAGCGAGTTCCGCTATGCGGGTCAGCCGATCCCATCGCTGCAAGGCATGGAGCCCGATGCGCCGGTGATCTATATCGGCACATTCAGCAAGACGCTCTATCCCGGCCTGCGCATGGGTTACATCGTCTTGCCGAAGGCCCTGGCCGCTGCCATGAAGACCGCCCACGCCGATCTCTATCGCGCGGGGCACCTGATTACGCAGGCCACGGTGGCCGAGTTCATCCAGGCCGGCGACTACGCCGCGCACATCCGCCGGATGCGACCGCTCTATGCTCGACGGCGTGCCGTGCTGTCCGGCCTGATCGAACGTTACCTTGGCCCCGACGCCCTGCACGAGCACGCCAGCAACGCCGGCCTGCACCTCGTGCTGCGCCTGCCCGACCACGTGGACGATGTGGCGCTGGCCAATCTCGCCCGGGATCGCGGCATTCTCGTACGGCCACTGTCACGGTACTTCTCCGGCGCAGCCGTGCAGCGTGGCCTGCTGCTCGGCTACGCCTGCGTGCCCGAGGAAGAGATCGGCCCGGCCTTCGACGTATTGCTGGGTTGCGTGCTGCCCATGCTGGAAAACGCCAGCCGCAAACGGGCCTGACTCGCCCAAGACGCCCCCTCCTCCTCAAGCCGGTGCGCCGTGAATCGCCACGGTGCACGCCGCGCCCAACCATCGCGCATCGCCCCCTTCAACACCCATCTCACACCCCTTTCAATCAGGGATTCCACTGGCATTGCTCTTGCTAGATCTTTCCCGGAAGATATCCTAAATATATTTACAGGATATTTAAGACGCATTCCCCTGTGTTCCCAACCGAGGAGTTTTCATGAGCAATCCCCGCTGGACCGGCATCTTCCCGGCCGTCACCACCAAGTTCCACGCCGACGAACGCATCGATGCCGAAGGCACGATCCGCCATATCGACTTCCAGATCCGCAACGGCATCCATGGTCTGGTCACGTGCGGATCGCTGGGTGAAGCCAGCACGTTGTCGCTCGAAGAGAAGCTCGACGTGGCGCGCATTGCGCTGGAAGCCGCAGACGGCCGCATTCCTGTGCTGGCCAACGTGTCGGAGACCAGCACGCGCGACGCGCTGCGCTATATCGATGGCGCCAACAAGCTCGGCGTGGCCGGCTTCATGCTGATGCCCTCGGTGATCTACGTGGCCGATGCCCGCGAAGCCATGCAGAACGTGCGCACCATGGCCGAGGCCGCGCAGAATCCGGTGATGGTCTACAACAACCCGGTTGCCTACCGCGTGGACCTGAAGCCCGAGCACATGGCCGAGCTGGCCGACTGCAAGTGGATCGCCGCCGTGAAGGAAAGCACCGGCGACATCCGCCGCGTGACGGACCTGCGCAATACCGTGGGTGACCGCTACCAGATCTTCATGGGCGTGGATGACCTGGCCTACGAAGGGCTCGCACTCGGTTGCGACGGCCTGCTGGCCGGTGTGGGCTGCGCGTTCCCGCGCGAGACCGTGGCGCTCTTCGATCTGATGAAGGCCGGCAAGTTTGCGGAGGCGCTCAAGCTCTACCAGTGGATGACGCCGATGCTCCACCTCGACGTTTCCAACAAGCTCGTGCAGAACCTGAAGCTGATCGACGTGCTCGTCGGCGTCGGCTCCGAGCATATGCGCCGCCCCCGCCTGCCGCTGATCGGAGAAGAACGGGCCTTTGTCGAGCGCGTGGTGCGCCAGGCGCTGGAAACGCGTCCCACGCAGTACCAGTCGGTGGCCTGAGGCTTCCTCCTGTCCGGTAGTGGATGCCAGCCACTGGCATCCAACTTGCTGCATCCGCTGCAAATATATTTGAAATATCCGCCAGCGCCCCGCGGCTGCGCATCATGCACCAGCGCGCGGCGACGGCGGAACGCAGGACCCCTCGACATGGAGCCTTCCGCAATGCCCGACCCCTCCCTCACAGCGGACGTCGATGCCCCCGTCAGCGCGCCCGTGGCCCGGCCCGTACGCTGGGTGCTTGCGCTGTCCGACGCGGTGCTTGCCACCGAGCGCTATCTGCTCGGCGGCCTCATGACGCTGCTCGTGGTGCTGATTCTGCTCAACGTGGTGACACGCTATGCGGGACTGCCGCTGTACTGGGTGGACGAGGCGTCGGTCTATGCCGTGGTGTGGCTCACGTTCGTGGGCGCATCGGTCATGACGCGACTGCGGCTGGACTTTGCGGTGGGTCTGCTGACCGATCACTTCGGCCCGAAAGCGGCCAAGGTTGCCAAGGTGGTGTCCACGGGCGGCGTGCTCGTGTTCGGCCTCGCGCTGGTGTGGATGTGCTGGCTCTGGATGGACCCAGTCGGCATCGTCAGCTACCACTTCGACGCGAAGGAATTCGCCGCCGAGACGTTCAACTTCCTCTACACCGAACACACGCAGACGCTGGAATGGCCGATGTGGGTGCTGCAACTGATCATGCCGCTGTGCGCCATCACCATCAGCCTGCATGCACTGGCCAATCTGCTGGAAGACCTGGAGCTGGCGCCGCGCCGCACGTTCCCCGAATTCCAGGTAGGCAACTCCGAATCGGTGAACTGACATGGTGACCACCCTATTCTTCTGCGCCGTGCTGCTGGCCGGCGTGCCGATCGGCATCTGCCTGTGCCTGTCCGGACTCGCGTTCATCTTCGCCACGGGCGATACCGTGCTGTTGCAATCGTTCCCCACGCAGATGTTTGCGGGCGTGGACAGCTACGGCCTGATCGCCATCCCGTTGTTCATCCTGATCGGGGAGATCATGAACAGTGGCGGCATCACGCGCCGGCTTGTCGATCTGTCGATGGCGTTCGTCGGCTCGGTCAAGGGCGGGCTGGCCTACGTGAACATCCTGGCCAACATGCTGGTGTCATCGATCATCGGCTCGGCCACGGCACAGGTGGCGATCATGGCGCAGGTCATGGTGCCCGAGATGGAAAAACAGGGCTACGAGAAAACGTTTGCCGCCGGCCTCACCGTCTACGGCGGCATGCTGGGGCCCATCATTCCGCCCTCGGTGATGTTCGTGGTCTACAGCGTGCTGGCGCAGGTAGCCGTCGGCGACATGCTGATCGCGGGCATCCTGCCCGGCGTGCTGCTCACGCTGCTGTTCTTCGTGATCATCGCGATCATGGGGTTCTTCTACAACTACCCGCGCAGCGCCCGCAAGACCTTGCGCGAGCGCGCGATGACGGTGCTGACGGCCAGCCCCACGCTGCTGATCCCGATCGTGATCGTCGGCTCGATTCTCGGCGGCGTGGCCAATCCCACCGAAGCCGCTGCCGTGGGTGCAGTGGCCGCAGCACTCGTGGGCCGCTACGTGACCAAGGAATTCGATCTCCGCACGATGCCGGCCATCCTGCTGCGCTCGGCGATCTACTCCGCCATCGTGCTGTTCCTGGTGGCCGCTGCTGCCGTATTCTCGTGGCTGCTGATCTACGGAAAGATTCCGCAGATGGTGGCAACGTGGATCCAGACGGTGGCGCACAACCCCATCCAGTTCCTGCTGCTGGCCAACGTCATTCTGCTGATCATCGGCACGGTAATCGACGGCATCCCGGGCCTGATCATGACGGTGCCCATCCTGCTGCCGGTGGCCACCGAGGTCTATCACATCGATCCGCGACATTTCGGGGTGGTGATCGTTATCAACCTTGTGCTCGGGCTGATGTCGCCGCCCGTGGGACTCAGTTTCTTCGTCGCCTCGGCAGTCACCGGCGCCAAGCCCGGCAAGATGTTCATGATCACGTTGCCGTTCTTCCTGATCTCGTGCGTCGGCCTGGTACTGCTTTCGCTGTTCCCCAGCCTTTCCATCGGACTGCTGAACTGAGTCCGCTTCCCCATCGAACCCGTTGATACGAAAGCAAGGAGCCTGCCATGACCGCCCTCTTTACCCGTCGTCGCTTTATCCAGACCGCCGCCGTTGCCACCGCCGCGGCGCCGCTGGTGATCACCTCCACCACGCGCGCCGCCACGCAGAAAGAATTCCGCCTGGGTCTGATCACGCCCGCGGGTCACTCGTGGAATCGTGCCGCCGTGGCGTTTGGCGAATCGCTCAAGAAGGAAACCAATGGCCGCCTCAGCGTCACGGTGTTCCACTCGGGCCAGCTCGGCAACGAATCCGCGATGATGCAGCAACTGCAATCCGGCGCACTGGACATGGGATGGATTCAGGCTGCCGAACTGGGCTCGCGTGTCTCCAGCGTGGCCGCCATCAACGCGCCGTATCTGGTGCGCTCCACCGGCAGCGTGGCCAAGCTGGTACGCACGCCCGCTGCGTTGAAACTGCTCGACGCCCTGCCGCGTGAAACGGGCACCATCGGCCTGGGATGGGGCATTACCGGCATGCGCGTGGTGTTCGCCACCAAGGACATCAACTCGCCGGACGATCTCAAGGGCATGAAGCTGCGGATCAACCCGACGCCGGTCTATCGCGATTTCTACTCGATGCTGGGCGCCGCGCCCACGCCAATTCCCACGCCCGCCGTGTTCGATGCGATGACCAATGGGCAGGTAGACGGGCTGGAGGCCGATATCGAGCTGTCCTGGAACCAGCGCTACGACAAGATCTCGAAGTCGCTGCTGCCGATGAACGCACTGTTCATGCCCTTTGCACCGCTGGTCTCGGGCCGCATCTGGGCCAGCCTCGACGCCAAGGACAAGGATCTGGTGCGCGGCCTGGTCACGCAGGCGCTGAACAACCAGATCAACGATATCGTGACCACAGAGGCGGGCCTGATCGAGAAGCTCAAGCAGTCGTCGGTGACCTTCAAGAGCGCGTCGAACTACGACCCGCAGCCTGCCATCCAGAAGTTCGATGCGTTGTGGGTGGCCAAGGCCCCTGCGATCCCCGAACTGCGCAAGATCGGCGCCACGCTCTGAGCCTCCGCGTCGGGCGCCACGCGTACGGCATAATGGCGCACCGCCCCAGAAGGCGGTGCGCACGCCCGCTCGCGTGCGCCACGCGGCTTTCCTGCACGAGATGCCTACGCCAAAAACCACCACTTCAGGCGCGCCCGCCGTCGACAACGGCAAGCGCCGCGCCGCAGACGTTGCCTACGACCGCATCGAAACGCTGATTTCGAAGCTGGAGATCGCCCCCGGCAGCCCCGTGGTGGAAGCCGAACTGGCCGAACTGACCGACCTTGGCCGCACACCGGTGCGCGAGGCGCTGATGCGCATGGTGTCGATCGGACTGGTGGTGCAACAACCGCGCCGTGGCCTGATGGTCTCGACCATCGACGTCATGGACCACCTTGACGTCATCGCCACCCGCCGTGTGCTGGAACGACTGATCGCCACCCACGCGGCACGCCGCGCCACAGACGTGCAACGCAAGGCGCTGCTCAACAGCGCCCAGAAAATGGTCAAGGCCGCCCAGCGCGGCAACCTCGACGAATACATGGCCGCCGACCAGGCGCTCGATCACGTCAACCACGCGGCCTGCCGCAACCGCTCCGCCGTGAAGGCCGTGGTCCCGCTGATCGTGCAATGCCGCCGCTTCTGGTACGCCTACCAGCACGAAGGCGAAATCGCCGAAGGCGCGCAGGCCCATCAGGCGATGGCGCAGGCGATTGCTACCGGAAATGAAGCTGACGCGGCCAAAGGGGCGGATCAGTTGATGGACTATCTGGAGAGGTTTGCGAGACGGGTGATTGCGGGGTAGTTGTCTCCCCTCTCCCGCACTGCGGGAGAGGGGTTGGGGGAGAGGGCAAGAGGCTCTGCGGGCCTGTCAGTTTTTTTGTGTGCAGGACAGCTAGAGGCTTGCCGGTCGAATGGATTGGCAAGCCTGCATTCTCTCAGAGGTGCGGGTGGGTAAATCGGTCTTCGTACAACA
>NZ_SCMX01000098.1 GCF_005503625.1 Cupriavidus sp. 2SB
TTCGCGACCAGCAAACGCTTGCCCAGCAAGGGATGGCGCGTAACTGACCGAAATTGCCAGGCGAGTTGACAGATTTACTGGCGCAACGGTGACAAATTTGGTACGGTCTACGACAGCGGCCCGGTCATGTTCTCTCCCGGCAAGTGATGGACGTGGCCACGTCAGACGACGGTTACAGGCACCGTGTTGCCGCTGATGGAGAGCATATCGTGACGCGTCACGAATTCCGCGACAGCAACGTCGGCAGCCCAATACGCTTCGTGAAGATACGGTGGCCATTGCAAGTGGCTGCTGAATCCGCCGTGGTCCTCCTGCCGGGCGAATTTGTCGTGCCAAGCTGTACCGCCGGAAAAGACCCAGCCCGATATAGCTGTGCCTGGGAATTGATCGTGCGTTATGTCAATCAGAATTCCGGAGACGAGGACCCACGCATGAGACTGGTTTTCTCGGAGGTTGGGATGCTCCCAACCACATATATAGGTTCCGGAGTGCCCCAAGTACTTCTCAATGAGCAAGCCGAGAATTGTGGTCGCATCCCCGCAGGCGCCCGCAGGAAAGTACCGTAGCTCCAGCGATGGTTGTGCTTTTGCAAAGAGTTCCAGCCCGCGTCGGCAGGCGACTGTTACTCGTTCGATTTCGGCAAGATTGAGCACGTTCTGTATTAGCGATGGGACCAAGGGCAAAGACGAGGATAGGGGGCCTCTTGATTTCCATGCAATTTACCGGGGCAGCCACATCTAGCACCCACGCGGGTTTCCGGGAGGTACCCGGACAAAATCCCCCAACAATCAACGACTTGCTGTCTGCCGTTTTTCGAACACGCCAAGTTGCTTGATGCAGCACTTTTGTGCCCAGTACGTTGCGCCGCCATTGCATTGCCGCTAACCTCCGCAGTCCGTCTCACGCTTGGAGAGCGCGATGGATTACTGGCGGTTGGCCTATCTGGGAATGCGGCAGATGCCGCGCGAGCTCAGCGAGTTCGAACTTGCCACGTTCTTCTCCTACTCTCCGAAGGAACGGGCGCTAATAGAGGCTCGCCGCAGTCACCTGTACCGTCTTGCCGTCGCTGTCCACATCGGCTTCATCCGCATGACGGGCCGCACGCTGGATGCCTCCAGGCACGTGCCCAGATTTCTCTGGGCTCATGTCGGTGCACAGATCGGGGTACCACCACCGGACATGGGCACGCTGACTGCCCTCTATGACGGGCGCACCGATACCCTGGTGGACCACCAGATGCTCGCATACCAGGCCCTCGGGTTCAGCCCGATCGTCGAGCACCAGCGCCGTTACGTGACTCGCTGGCTTAAGGAGCGACTGGCCGGTCAGCCCAGTCGTATCGAGTTGCTGCATGAACTGAAGCGCTGGCTGTACGAGCACCGCATCCTGATTCCCCATGACCGCGCCCTGAAGCGTCTGATCGGTCAAGCCGTGACGGCCTCCGAGGTAGCACTGACCGAGGCGCTAGTACTTGCCTACGGTGAAGCCTCCCTGGACGCGTGGGGCACATTACTGGCGCGACCGGAAGGCAACCGCCCGAGCCTGCAGCAATGGCTCTGGGCCGTGCCGTTACGGACTTCGACCCATCAAATGGGTGAACTGTTCGACAAGATCAATCGTCTGTACAAGCTGGGGATTCACCACGGCTGGCCAGCGGCGTGCAACGAGGCCGTAGTGCGTCACTATGCCAGACGCTGTGCCAATCGTCCGGCATCAGTCAGCAAGCGCATCGCGCAGCAATCGCGTCGATTGGAGACGGCCTGTTTTCTCCGCTATGCCCTGTGCTCGGCAACGGACCAACTGGCGTCCATGTTGCGGCACTGGATCCGGAAGTCCATCAATGATGCGGGGCGCCTGATCGATGCCGGTCAGGCCGACCCCAGCACGAGGATGCGCGAGTTCGCGACCGCCGTCAAAGCGCTGGCTGAAGATTCCGCCTTGACGCGCGAGGCGCTTTGCCAGCAGTTGGCCGCCCTGGCCGACGCCGCGCTTACCCAGCATCGGCTCAGCCGCGCCAAACTGATCCGTGCCCAGCTATTGTCCAGGCATCGGCCGGCCCGTGCCTTGCTCGCCAGACTAGTGCTGTTGCCTTTCACGTCGCAATCGGCACACCCGGTGACCGAGGCGCTCGCGATGTTGCAGACGCTTTACGCCCGTAACGCTGACTGGCTGCCGGAGCGCTCCGGGATCCAGCTAGGCCGCGCCTGGCAGGCAGCCGCTGGAAGGGCATGACCGCCAGCGGCCACTTGCTGCCTTTGAATGGGGCACCCTTTTGGGCTTGCGGGTGGCGCTGCGCAATGGGTCAGTTTTTCTCGAGCACAGCTTTGCCTTCCGTAGCCAGGCGACGCTCCTGATCGCGAACGACGAATGGCTGGCCAAGCGCAATCACTTTTATGGTCACTTGAAGCTGCCACAGGACGTCAATGCCTTTCTGGGGCCCGTGATCGCACACCTGGACACAGGCCTAGCCCGCCTGCGGGATGCCGCCGTGCGCGGCGAGATCAAGATCGACGAGGCGATCCACATTGACCCGTTGGTGGCAAAGGCCCCGATCGCTTCGGTGGAGGCCCTGCGGCGCGCCTTGTTCGAGCGGCACCCCGGCGGACAGTTGCCCGAGATCCTGTTGGAAATCGACAGCAGCACGCACTTCAGTTGGCTTCTGCTTGGCCGGGAACCCTATGCGCGCACGGAATTGCTGCTGGTCTACGCGGCAGTGCTGGCGCACGGCACGTCGATGTCGGCAGCGGATCTGGCGCGCATGGTGCCGGAGTTGTCGCCCAGCGCGATCCGGCAGATGATGCATCGCATTGCGGACGAGCGAAAGCTGAGGCAAGCTGCTGACGCCGTATTGACCTTCATGCATCAGCATTCGATCGCCGTGCACTGGGGGCGCGCCGATCTGGCGTCGTCGGACATGATGTCACTGGAAACAACACGTACGGTGTGGCGTGCGCGGGCCGATCCGCATCGCCGCACGCCGTCGATCGGCATGTACACACACGTTGGTGATCGTTGGGGGATCTTCTATGACCAGCCGATCCTGCTCAACGAACGGCAGGCCGGCGTGGCAATCGAGGGTGTGATCCGACAAGGCGGCGCCGAAGAAGTAGCGCAACTGGCCGTCGATACGCATGGTTTTATTGTTACGTGGACATTGTCATCTTTCCGCCATAGGTAAGGCCTATAGATAAGGACAGATACGTCGCCTGCCAGCCAGGCGGCACTGCCGACCGATAAACGGCGAACCGGGAGACCCCTGCGTTTATGCGCCGGGAGCTAATCGGCGCTTCGAAAGGAGTCTGCCATGGCCGTTCGCAACACCCTTTTTCCAAATGGGCAAAGAAGCGTCTTGCTGCTGGATGACGCTGGCGAACCTGTTCAGGTCGTCAATGACTACCTGCGACACCTTGCGGCACGAAACTGTTCGCCAAACACGCTGATTGCCTATGCCCACGATCTGCAACACCTGTGGCGCTTCCTCACGCAACAGCGACTGGAGTGGCAAGAGTTCAGGGTGTGGCATACCGTCGAACTTCTTGGTTATCTGAGATCGGTCCGGATTCCATTGTCGCCTCGCCGGCGTTCGATCGCCGAGGCGCTGACGATCGACGGAAGGGCAATGGCGCAACTGGCCCCGGCCACTGTCAACCGGATACTTGCAGCCGTCTCGTCGTTCTATGATTTTGCAATTCTCTCGGCCCAACTGGACAGCGCTAACCCGCTTGAGAAGACGCTTGATCACCAACAGCAGCGCGTAACCAGTAGGCATCGACCTTTCATGGACGGCGCGAGCCGCCAAAGGCCGTTGCGCAGGCGGGTGTCCGTAAAGACCGTGGATCGATTGCCTCGTCCGATGTCCGATGAACAGATCGACGCGCTCTTCGCGGAGCTTCATTGCCAGCGTGACCGGGCGATTCTGCGATTGATGCTGGATGGTGGGTTACGGCCAGGAGAAGCATTGGGCCTGCATTTGGAAGACGTCCGGTACGGCCAGCGTCGCATCATGGTGCGATATCGCAACGATCATCCGAAGGGCGTACGGGCTAAGTCACGCTTCGAACGCGTCGTTGATCTGCACGATCCCACCACGCTGGAAATCGTGAACATGTACGTCATGACCGAAAGGCCGAACGACGGGGACAGTCCCTTCGTATTTCTCGTCGGTGGCGCCGGGAGGCGTCGGCTCGAACCACCCGGCTATCCTGCCTTGTTCAAGCTGTTCATCAGGGCTTGTGAGCGAGCCAAAATTCGGGAACCATGGGTAACGCCGCACAGCCTGCGACACACCCATGCCACGCGTATGTGGGAGGCGGGTATGCGTGAGCTGACGCTCCAGAAGCGGCTCGGCCATGCATCCCCAGAGTCGACGCGCATCTACACCCGTATCTCCGATCGACAGGTCGTCGCCGATTATCGACAAGCGCTGGGTCTTGATCATGTCGAACCGATGAGCGGCGTTCCGCTGACCACCTGAACGATCTAGGATCGATGCCGCGACCGACAAACGTTGCAGCGAAACCGCTCGATACACCACATCGAGTTGGTTCGTATTGCTCCGAGTCTGAATATGCAGAGTTTGCCAATGCGCTGCCCGGGTCTCCCACCCGATCCCGCCGCAGGCTTAATGACATGCGCCGCTTCGTACGTCGCTGGCCGGACCTTCGAAGCTGGTTTGCGGAGCCCCTTGCCGTCCGTGTCGGCAGTGTGCCTGCGAGAAATCAATATGGGCTTGATGCCGAAATTTCCCACACTGGACGGCCGTTTCTTCTGTTCCTGGGGCTTCGCGGTTTCGTGCAGTTCGACTATCCATGGCTCTTCGCCAGCAGCCCGCTGTTCGTTCCGGAGACAGCGCGAGAAATGGGGCTGGATCTAGGTATCGACGCCCTCTGGCGTGATGCCCAGCGCCTTGGCTTTGGCAAGTTCGGTATCGACGCAACGTTGCGCTGGACTGTGAGTCGGGTGATATTGCATACCGGATGCCTCGACGTATCGATGCTCAGCGGAGCCCATGTGGATGAACTACGCGCAGGCGTGGCGGCGTTCCTTGCCAGCCGCGACCTTCACGAGTTCTATCCGAGCGCCTCAAGCAACTTCGAGGCTTGCCGAAAGAGCTGGACGCTGCGTGTGAATCAGCTTGAGTTGCTGCTGTTCCATCGAGGGCAACTGGATGCACAGCCGAAGAAGTTCATGCGCAGCATCAAGGAACGAACGCCCGTTGTCCCGCGCATGCAGGCGGTGGTGGAGCGCTGGCTCGAGGCGCGTAGCGCTACTGACCGGCCGCTAAGCGTGCAGAAATTCGAGCTCGCGCTGTATCGGTTTATGGTGTGGCTGAACAATGAACGGCCGGCGGTGAAAAGCTTTGCGCAGGTCACGCGAGACGATGTCCTGGAGTATCTGGTGGCGTTATCGGAGCAGCCGAGCCCGCGAACGGGGCAGCCCTTGGGCATACTGGCTCGACGCGGGCATGTTTCCGCGCTCTCACAATTCTTTCGCAACACTGCTGCATGGGAATGGGATGACACACCGGGGCGCCCATTGCTCGGCTCTGGAGATCTGCCGAAGATGCCGGTGCGAGTGCCTCGATTCATTCCAGCCAATGAGCTCGCGCGTCTGATGGTTGCCGTCGGTAACCTGGAGTGTCCGTATCAACGTACCGCTCTGCTCATCGCCCGATGGACCGGGGCTCGAAAGGGGGAGATTCAGCGACTGTCCGTCGATTGCCTCGATAGCTATCCCGATGGTACGGCCCGTCTGCGCTTACCAGCGGGCAAAACATATCGCGAACGCGTCGTGCCGTTGCATGAAGAAGCGGCAATTGAACTGAGGAAGTTGATCGCCCAACGAAATCAGAGGCGCGAGCGCGCACTGACCGATGAACTCACGGGAACACCGACGCGATACGTATTCATGGAGCACGGCAGACTGCTCTCGTGTGCTTACCTCTTCCAGGCATCGTTGAAACTCGCCTGCGAAGTCGCCGGCACTATCGATGAGAAGGGCCGTCGGACCATCAGCCCTCATCGCTTCCGTCACACCGTCGGTACGCAACTGGCCGAGCGGGGTGCGAAGCTGCACACGATCATGAGCATACTGGGGCATCGTAGTGCATCAATGTCGCTTGTCTATGCCCAGATCAGCGATCGTGAGGTATTACGCGACTACAAGGCTGTTCTGGAGCCCGGAGCAATCCTTGCGGGTCCCGCTGCGGCGCAGCTCCGCGGCGGGACCTTGCCGAAGTCCTCCGTAGATTGGCTAAAGTGCAACTTCTTCAAGACCGAACTGGAACTCGGTCATTGTTTGCGCTTGCCGGCCGAGGGACCTTGCGAGTGCGATATGTACTTGACGTGCGCGAAGTTCGTGACGACGCCGGCATACATGCCACGACTGAAAGAACGCCGCAAGCTCGAAATGACGCTGGCTAAGGATGCACAGGCACGCGGTTGGCCCAAGGAACGAGAGCGGCATTTGGCCATCGCCAGACGCATTGAGCAACTTCTGATCGATTTGGGGGAGTCAGGAAAGGACTCAGACTGACGCTGATCCGGTTGGGACGTCAGTCGCCTGACTGGCAAAAAACGCGACTTGTCCATATAAATACCGATTTCGCGATGAGCCAGTCCCGTCTGCTGGGTTTTGATCTGTGCCCTCGGCTTGCGCACTTGCGTGACAGGCGCCTGCACGTGCCCAGATGGCACGACGTGCCGCCCGAGTTGGCCGCTGTTACTGACGACGACATCCGACTGACCCTCATCGAGCCGGCCTGGGATGAGTTGGTCCGCATCGCGGCCTCTGTTCAGAGTGGGCAGTGCACGGCTGTCCAGGCGCTCACGCGATTCGGTGCAGCCGCGCGCGGGCAGCCTGTCTACGAGGCCGGCGTGCATCTCGGTCGGTTGTTTCGCACAATCTTCCTGATCGACTATTTCACCATACCCGCGTTCCGCCATGAGATGCAGCATGTGCTGAACCGCGGCGAAGCCGTCCATGTGGTCCAGCGGGCTATCCATCACGGCAAGATCCCTGTCGAACTGACGCGGCACGATGCGTCGCTGGCAGCCGTGTCCTCAGCCCTGACTTTGCTTGCCAATGCCCTGATGGCCTGGAACACCGTCTATCTTTAGCGCGCTGTGCAGGCAATGGAGAGCAGCGGCATGCCGTCGATCCGGCGCTGTATCCCTACTTATCGCCTTTAGGGTGGGAGCAACCTAACCGGCGACTACGTATAGCGCATTAGCCATAAATAGGCAGGAAAGTTTCGCCCCTTGAGTCGTCTAGCAGAGCAGGCATCATAGAATTCGATTTGCCCGGCACCAGATAACACCAATCTTTCCGAGGCATTACATTTCGTTATCACCCCACGTGAAGGTGGGCGGCTAGAAATAGAATATATGGATGCTGGAGAGGTCGGACCCGCGAAGGTGCTGGGCCGCGGAGCCGTGCTGGACAGCATCCAGGCGATCACATCGCGGGTTCGGCGCCCCCCCGGCTCAAATTTTGGTGGACAGGATGCCTCAAGTTCGGACCGGTGCCGACAGTTGCGCGATCTGCTGGCGAACCCGGCATCCCAGTCACACGATGCGTTACGCGCCCGCCTGCTAAGCGAATGACCATGAACCACTCGGCCGTGCAAGATTTCTTGTGGGACGTCATTATCGTCGGCGGCGGGCCTGCCGGACTCAATGCGGCCCTGGTGTTGGGTCGCTGCCGCCGGCGGGTTCTAATTTTCGATGACGGAAAGCCTCGCAATGCGGTGTCGCATGCGCTGCATGGGTTCCTAAGCCGGGATGGAGTCGACCCTGCGCAACTGCGCGCGATCGGCAGAGAGCAGCTCGCTTTATACCCGTCGGTCACTCTCGATGCAGAGCAGGTAGTGGATGCCGCGCGGACGGAAACCGGATTCACGGTGTGTACCTCGGACGGCCGCGAGTTCCGCGCGCGCAAGCTGCTGTTGTCTGCCGGTGTTGTCGACGTCCTGCCTGAGGCGCCTGGTTTCGCCGAACTTTACGGCAGGGGCGTGTTCCATTGTCCGTACTGCGATGGTTGGGAAATGCGTGACCAGCCGCTAGCCGTCTACGGGCGTGGAGACGACAAGGGCGCCGGACTGGCGCTCGAAATGAAGCTCTGGAGCCAGGATGTCGTCTTGTGCAGCGACGGCCCGAGCGACCTCACCCCCGAGTGCGGCCAACGGCTTCGACGGCATGGCATCGCACTGCGGGAGGAGAGGATCCTGCGTCTGGACATTGGCAGCCGTCTTCCGTACCGTGCATCCTTCGACATTGTATTCGACTCCGGACCGTGCCTGCACCGCGCTGGCTTGTTCTTTAACACCACCAGATGCCAGTCTACGGACCTTGCCAAGCGCCTGGGGTGCGACAGGTACGACCCCCAAGGATGCGAGGTGGAGAGCCACCAGCAGGCTACCCATGTACCGGGTCTGTACGTCGCAGGAGATGCATCACGCGACGTCCTGCAGGCGATCGTCGCGGCCAGCGAGGGGGCGCAGGCCGCGATCGGCATCAACACTGAGTTGCTCCAAGAGGATCTCGCCTGACCCATTTTTTGGCGCCGACTGCGAGGGTGTTCTGGACCGGGCCGCGCTTTGTCGTGATGTGCGCGCGCTACTTGTTCGACGCTGACCTCTGCGGCGACTTGGGCGCGCTGAAGCCAGCTTCGGATGCCGGGACATCGTGAAGGGATGAGCCGGCGGCCAGGAGCAGGATGGAGGTGCCCGAATTCCGTCCACTGTTCCCAGGAGGTCCTCCATGACACCGCTCCGCGAACGCATGCTGCACGACATGCAGATCCGCAACCTCGCTGCCAAAGGTTCAAGTACTGGTGCGGGCGTGATAGAGCGCTGGCTTGTCCGACCCAGTCGGCAAGTGTCGAGCGGCTCAACTCGACGCCATCCCGCGCGTATATCGCCGCCCTGCGTTCAACGCCTTCGATGGAACGGGGTAGCTCCCGTTAGTGCGAATCGCCTTTCATGCTCTCGGCTTCGATCGCGGCATGTAGTTCCTCAAATGCCTCGATTGGCTCCATGTCCTGATCGACGAACGCGGCCGCGCGCTCTGCGGCGGCCAGCGCGTCGTCCTGTTCAAGTAGTGACGAATTTCCGAGTTTTGCTCGGCGGTGAGTGGGAGCCCTCGAAAAGTGGGGTCCGTGTTGTGATGGATCTTGGTCAGGGCTGCCGGCAACTGCAGGCTTTGCCTGGCCGCCTGGAGCTTCTGGACGAGTTCGCTGGTTCGCGTGAACAGCACGCGGTAGCCGGCGTCGATCAGCGCATGGCCGATCGCTGACCCAAGATGGCTCTTGCCGCCACCTGGCGGACCGAAGATCAGGACGTTGGCCCCTTTGTCGAGCCAGGAGTCACCGATGGCCAGCGCCATGACGTGGGCCTTGGAGACCATCGGTACTGCATTGAAGTCGAAGCTGGCCAACGTCTTGGTCGGGTCCAGGCGAGATTCCGTGCGCTGTCGTTCGATACGACGCTTCGCTCGCTCGGCCAACTCATGCTCGAGCAAGGCACCCAGCAGCCGGGTTGCCTGCCAGCCTTCCTTGTCGGCACGCTGCGCGAACTCCGGCCAGAGGCGGCCGATGGTTGGCAGGCGCAGGTCATTGAGCATCAGGGTCAGACGCGCGGTGTCGTAGGTGATAGGCATGTTCATGCTGCTACCCCCTCACTGAGCAACGCGTCATAGCAGCTCGCCGGTGGCATCTCGACATTGACCACCGGGCAATCGGCCTGCCGGGGCGCAAACTCCTCGCGCAAGGCCTCCAGTTCAGGTAACCCACCGTTAGCGAGCAGGCCAGATTCTCAACGAATGCGACCCAGGTCTCAAATTGCATTATCGCCATGTTCGCTACCCCAGGCTGGCATGTCGGTCATTCTTAAGCCATGTTTGATCACAACAAAGGCATGCTTGGGATCCTTGCGGTTTCGGTCCAGACGTGGCGGTGCGGGATAAAGTCCTCGGTTCAACTGGTTGTCCGGCAAGCTCGCAGCGCGGTGGCAAACGGCGCCACATGGACGCATACTGGCCTGCGCCTTTAAGAATGCGCTGCGCATCATTCAGATTTGGCGGATTCAGCTTCTCGGGTTGCCGGCCAATCGCACGCGACCGCACCAATTCGAGAAACTTCTCCGTAGTCGGCCAGTGCCGTTCATCGGCGGCCACGTTATAGGCGCCAAAATATGCGATACCGAAAACCGCTGTGGCAAGAACAAGCAGCAACTCCACGATCGAACGGACGAAAGTTCTCATTGCTACTCTGCGTCAAATGCAAACCTGCTTACGTGCGTCGGGTGTGAGTGTACTGACGTAACATTCTGCCCGCCTGGAGTCGCCTTGGACGCGGTCGGGGGGCACTCAGGATTAAGCCGACGCACTCGCTAGCGTTCGATCTAGCGCTCCCTCATTGCGCGGCAATGGGGCGGCGACCGCTTCGTAGTTCGACGCGGCATTCGATTTCGCTATTGACAGTCGTGAGGATGCGACTATGACGATGCGTCCGTCAAGTGAAAACCACGCCTGATTTGACGCATAGCATCCGCCCGCAGGCGGCCGACGACCGCTGGCGGGCTCCGTTCGTCAGCCCATTCAGAGCCGACGATGCATACAGGGGCCGCGCTTGGCGTCCAGACGTAAAACGCACCCGCGCCAAGAATCGGAATCCTTCTGATACCCGAGTTTTTCGCAAGCTGGACCGTATATCAGGAGAGAAACATCCATGTCGTGCTCGGCTTGAGCCGTACGCTCGGATACCGTCGTGCATCCAACTACCATCATGATACTAATCAGAATAAAGAAACGCATTTCTTTCACCATTAACTTTAAAACTGGCACATAAAGTAAAACAATCGCCGAGTCGCTTTTAAAGAAGAAATGTCATCGAGCGAACGGCGCAGGCGACTCGCTGAATTTAATTTAGGCCGAGGTTGCTATAGCACCAAGTAGTTATTGAAATATTCCGAATAGAGACGGTAGTGGTGGATTACAAAACCATTACGGTACGGTAATTATACCGTCTGATAAACCGTTGCCGGCACACGACGCCGTTATTGATCAGCGCGCGACGCTCGCTTAGTATCATGCTGATCTCATCCGAACAGCTTTCGCATCAGCTCATGCTCCTCGCAGACTCGCGCATTAACGCGCCGTCAGAACGTCGGCAGGACGGACGGTATGCCCTGCGGTTCCGGCTGATGGCGTCGAACCGTCCCGCCTCAAGTGAAAAATGGCACCGGACGACCAGAGCCTTTGGTGCGCGATTTTCCCTTGTCAAGTCCGGTCGCGAATCACAGGAGAACGCTGCACTGCGGTCTATGCTCAATTTGTGGCAACTGCCCGCCGTCGGGAAGAAGTGCGTTGATCCATTTTCCTTCATACTGAACCTCTCCGGCAGGGCCACCCGCTATTGTTGCGCGCTCGCTGGAGAGATCCTTGCTAACACGGCGACATACGTTATTGTTGTACGGTTTCGTCAAGCAGTCGAATATCCATTTGACGGGCTTAGGTAAAGCATCGCCGACATAGTTTAAAACCAAACTCAGTGGTCGCCATAAAGTACGAACGATCATGGAACTTGTCCTCGAACCTGTCTCCGAAGTGGTGGAATTCGAACGCGTGCTATCCAACTTAGCCCGACTCGGATTCTTGGTAGCTTGGGAGTGCCTACCTGATGGCTCGTACCTCATCGAAGTCAAGGATGAACTATTGGAAGAGCTTTCTGGTTTTCCGCAATTCGTGCGGAAGCAGCGACTTTGATGGTGTTGCAGCGCGGGATTGGAGCACCCAAGTTAACCTCAATCTTTCAGGATCATTACATTTATGCTCCTATTCGGCCTGCGACCTACGTCGGGGAATAAAATGCAATCGGAAAACGCTTCGGATAGAAGATTCGATCCGCTACTTGTGATGTAAGGACGGGAATGAACTCAGGCATGCCGTTATCCATATCCGTTGGCGTGGCCCTCTGCCTTGCGCCTGGACAGATGTGGGCGATACAACTGGCATGGGTTGCCGAGACTCCTGCTGGACTCGGCATTGAAGGAATCAAGGCCGAAGGCCTCGACGGAGGGGATGAGGTCCAACTATTGGCGTTGGCGGCCAATCCCCGGCATCACTTGATGAAGCACGTTACGCCGCCGAAGGCTACGAACCTCCCGACGGACCGGTCGGAACGGCATCTGCGCCGGACAGTCAACAGGCGGGTTGCGAAGATGACAAGAAGACAAGGTCCATTGAACCCGTTGTTCCCAAAAATAGTGGACCCAATGCGCCCTAGTGCAGGACCATAACATGGAGATCTAAACGATGAAACAAAAGCTGATGGTCGGAGCCTTCATTGCTGCCGTATCGCTGACTGCGGCCGCGGTCGATATGAGCAATGTCGTAAAAACCTACGAATTGCAGGATGGTTCGAAAGTGCACGTCTTCAAGGACGGCAAGATGGGCATGGAGAACAAGTTTGGCAAGTCCATGAGCATGCCCGAAGGAAAGGTCATGGAGACCAAGGACGGCACGAAAATCATCATGAAGGGCAATGAGATTTTCAGGCTTGACGAAGCCCTCAAGAAGGGCCACAGCGAAGGGGGCTAATCTGACAAGGGCGCTTTAAGCGCCCTACTTGGCCCACTCAGGGAGCGCAGAAACAAAGATCCGCAACGGTTTCGTTGCCTGTATTCTCCATTCCTGCCGTTCCCCCGCAAGCAAATGAATCGTCACGGGCTGACTATTCGCCATCGGCGTTATGGCTTCACTCTGGGATAGCACGACAGCGATGTCGATGCTTTTGTCACCCAGGTTTCGCAAGCTGAGCGAAACCGTCTCACCGGTCCGGACGGCACGGCTCGCAGGCTGGCCGTCGAGATGGTCCACTTCCACCACCCACTCCGTCGCCGGCAATGTCTTCCCTGACGCGCCGGGCGCCAGATATGCGGCCGCCGCAGGATGCACGCCCGGCACGGGAATGATGTGTGCGTGAGCGACAAGCCCGGACAACCCCGCCAGCCCAAAAATTCCAAACTTGATTCGACGCAACGTTATCTCCTTCTCAGTAGAAAAGTTGAAACACAAACTGCGGTCACGTGCATCTGTGTCCCGGCGATAGCGGCCCGGTACGGTAACGCGCCCCGGTGGGGCCCCCCTTTGACCGCGCGCGCTCGTGTGGGATCAGGTCAGTCCGATGCGACCATGCGGGAAAGTCATGGTGAAACGGGTTCTTCCGCCGGAAGACGACGCGGCAATATTTCCGCCATGCGCAACAACGATCGCCTTCGTGATCGACAGCCCCAGCCCGACACTGTCTGAATCCAGTCGCGCCCTTGACTTGTCGGCCCGATAAAACCGATCAAAGATATAAGGAAGCAGATCCGGCCGGATCTCCTCGCCTTCATTCTCCACCACAATCATGGCAGTTGTACCCTGCTCCCGCACAGAAACCATGATCTGACGGCCCTCCGCGGTGTAACGCAGCGCATTAGACAAGAGGTTGCTGAGCGCCCGACGCACCATCAGGCGATCTCCCGTGATTCGGGCATTGCCGTGAAGTTGCAGGTTGACGCCCTTGTCCTCGGCCAGCGCGTCGTAGAAGTCGAAGAGTGCCTGGACCTCGTCGGCAATGTCGATCGATTCCTCGTTGGGCAGCGTAATGCCGTGCTCCATTTTTGCCAGGTACAGCATATCCGAGACCATCCGTCCAAGACGCTGAAACTCCTCGGCGTTTGAGGTGAGCACGTCACGATACTTTGCAGCGTCACGCGGCTGGGCCAGAACGACATGTGTCTGCGTCATGAGGTTGGTAATCGGGGTGCGCAACTCGTGCGCCAGATCTGACGAAAACTCGGACAATCGTTGAAAGTCGTTCTGCAGACGCTCGAGCATCGCGTTCAATGTCGCCGCGAGATCCGCCATCTCAACCGGCACCGCAGCCACCGGCATGCGCGCATCTAACCTGTTCGCCGTCACATCTTTCGCGCGCGATGCCATCATGCGCAGTGGCGCAAGACCGCGGCGTGCGGCCCACCAGCCCAGCAAGCCGCTGGCGAAGGCGGCAAGCATTGTATAGAAAGCCAAGGACCGGCGGAAAGCATGCATGAAGTGTGCATGAATCTCAGTGTCCATTCCGACGACTATTTTCAAAGCGCCGGCGCCTAACATGGGAACTTCCGCGCGCATGCCGCGGTAGTACTTGGCTTCCTGCTGCCACACGAAGGTGCCTTCGTAGGTCAGCCCCTCGTTCGTAGCGCTCTCCGCCGGCCTGAAATCGAAATCCCGCGTGGCAAAAAGCATCTTGCCTTGAGCGGTCTGCACCCGCGCGACAAAGCCCGGATGGTGTTCCACCAGCTCCCGCAGGCGCGCAGGCAAACGATCCACAGGCGTTTCATGCGCGACGCGTTCAATCAGACGGATGTTGTCACCCAGCACCACAAAATCTTCATTGGCAAAATGCCTCTCCATCGCCAGCCAGATGAGCACTCCGAGTCCGAGCAGGACGACTGCAGAAGACAGCGAGAACAGGATGGTCAGCCGAACAGTCAGAGACAGACGGTGCCTCATAACGGATCCTCGGGCGCCTCGAGTACGTATCCCATGCCGCGCACGGTCTGGATCAGTTTTACCTCAAAGCCGTCATCGATTTTTGCCCGCAGGCGCCGGATCGCCACGTCGATCACGTTGCTGTCGCTGTCGAAGTTCATGTCCCACACCTGGGAGGCAATGAGGGATCGGGGCAGCACCTCCCCCCTTCGACGCGCAAACAACTCGAGCAAGGCGAATTCCTTGCTGGTCAGCGTGATGCGTCGGCCACCGCGAGAAGCCCGTCGCCGGCTCAGGTCCAGAATCAGATCGGCAACCTGAATCCGGTCCATTGCCAACTGCACCGCGCCTCGACGCAGCAGCGTCCTGACCCTGGCAAGCAGCTCTGAAAAAGCAAATGGCTTGACCAGATAATCGTCCGCCCCGAGTTCCAGGCCTCGCACGCGATCAGCAACACTGTCTCGCGCTGTCAGAAACAAGACAGGGACCGCGTTCCCT
This sequence comes from Cupriavidus sp. 2SB, assembly GCF_005503625.1. Taxonomy (GTDB): domain Bacteria; phylum Pseudomonadota; class Gammaproteobacteria; order Burkholderiales; family Burkholderiaceae; genus Cupriavidus. Next base: position 15,033 of record NZ_SCMX01000098.1, read on the forward strand.
GACGCGCGGATGGCATGCAGGATATGCCATCCGTCGACGTCGGGCAGCATGACATCGAGGACGATGAGATCGTAGGTTTCGTTGACCGCGAGATGTTGACCATCGAGTCCATTGGCGATCAGGTCGACCACGAACCCCGCCTCGGTTAGGCCTTGCCGGAGATATTCTCCCGTCTTGATTTCATCTTCCACTACCAGCAGCTTCATTGCCCAGCCTCCTCCCAACCCGATCGACCGGGTTTTGTTAATACAAATGTTATCTTCGGCGTAGTCTACCCAGTACGCACCGAGGTGACCCCAACCTGTCCGGAATGTAATATTCAGGTAAGTCGTCGGTAGCCAGCATCTCGCTACTCTTTGATCTGCCGCAAAACCGACGCGGCCATTCAAGCGAAAAGGACTATTTTCATGCGACGTGATCGACCGTCTGGCATCTTGCTGCCCAACCTGCCGCGCCGCCGTTTCGTACAAGGTTTGGCCGCCGGCGGGGTAATGGCGGGGCTGAGTGCCTTGGGCGGAACTGCTTGGGCACAATCCTCGGGCCTCCCCGAAAGCACTTCATCCGGCACCGCCCCGGTATTGACTGGGACGGAGTTTGACCTTGTCATCGCCGAATCGGTTGTCAACTTTACCGGTACGCCCCGGCTAGCGACAACGATCAATGGGATGCTTCCCGGTCCGACGCTGCGCTGGCGGCAAGGCGACACGGTCACGATCCGCGTAACGAACCGCTTACGCGAGCATACCTCGATCCACTGGCACGGCATCATCCTGCCGTTCCAGATGGACGGCGTACCGGGAATCAGCTTTGCCGGTATCGCCCCCGGCGAGACATTTACCTACCAGTTCAAGGTCGAACAGACCGGCAGCTACTGGTATCACTCGCATTCCGGCTTCCAGGAAATGACCGGCGTGTATGGCGGCATCGTGATTGATCCGGCCGCCGGTGTGGACGGTGTCCGAGCCGACCGGGACTACACGATTCTGCTCTCGGACTGGACCGACGAAGATCCTATGCGGGTCCTGTCAAAACTGAAGGTTCAAGGCGACTACTACAACTACAACAAGCCGACCGTCTTCGATTTCTTCCGCGACGTTTCAAACGACGGTGTGAAGAGCGCTTTCGAAAAGCGCAAGATGTGGAACGAGATGCGGATGAATCCGACCGACCTCGCAGACCTTTCCAGTGCCACGCTGACCTATCTGACCAATGGCGTCACCCCCGCTGGCAATTGGACAGGCCTGTTCAAGCCCGGTGAGAAAGTGCGCCTACGATTCATCAACGGGTCCGGAAATACGTTTTATGACGTCCGTATTCCCGGCCTGAAGCTCAAGGTCATTCAAGTCGACGGCCAGAATCTGGAGCCCGTAAGCGTTGACGAGTTCCGCTTTGGTCCCGGCGAGACCTACGACGTGCTGGTGGAACCGCGAGACGACGCCTATACGATCTTCTCCCAATCCATGGATCGCACTGGCTACGCCCGCGGCACACTCGCGGTGCGAGCAGGACTCAGCGCCCAGGTGCCGGCCGTGGACAAGCCCGAGTGGCTCACCATGACCGACATGATGGGAAGCATGGGTGGCATGGGTGGCATGGGTGGCATGGGTGGCATGGACCACAGCAAGATGGACATGGGCGGCACGAGCCAAGGCGGCATGGCTGGCATGAACCATGGGGCCATGACCATGGACCATAGCCAGCACGCGATGGGTGGCATGGCCATGGATGTTTCGCTCAAGGTCCCCAGCACGAAGGCTCGGCACGCCAAGACCGAATATGGCGCGACCACGGACATGCACGTGGACATGGCCAGAACCAATCTCGACGACCCTGGCATCGGTCTGCGCAACAACGGCCGCCGAGTTCTCACGCTGGCCGATCAACATACCATTGGCGGCCCCCTCGACAGGCGCGGTCCCGCTCGGGAAGTCGAACTGCACCTGACCGGCAACATGGAACGCTACTCCTGGTCGATCGATGGTGTTGAGTACGGCAAATCGACACCTGTCCGCTTCAAGTACGGTGAACGACTGCGTGTGATTCTGCACAACGACACGATGATGACCCACCCGATGCACCTGCACGGCATGTGGAGCGAGCTCGAGTCACCTGACGGCTCGTTCCAGGCGCGTCGACATACCATCCCGGTCCAACCTGCGCAGCGGATCAGCTTCCTGGTAACCGCCGACGCACTGGGCCGCTGGGCATGGCACTGCCATCTCATGCTGCACATGGATGCCGGGATGTTCCGCGAAGTACTTGTGGCCTGATCCGACTCTCTTCAACCGACTACCAGATCCCATGTACAAGTACACACGAATTGCAGTCGCCGTCCTACTTACTGCGGGAATGAGCGCCGCGTGGGCACAGCACTCGCATTCGCCCAACAGTTCAAACAATGATGGTGCGCCGGCAAACGAAGCAACGCCGGATTCACGCCCCCAGAAGGCGACAGCCCCAACCGCGAAGAAGCAGGGCTCGACGCCGAGCGCAGGACAAGGTTCGATGCAGGGGATGGACCACAGCCAGATGCAGGGCATGGGCCAAGGCTCAATGCAGGGCATGGACCACAGCCAGATGCAGGGCATGGGCCAGGGTTCGATGCAGGGGATGGACCACAGCCAGATGCAGGGCATGGGCCAAGGCTCAATGCAGGGCATGGACCACAGCCAGATGCAGGGCATGGGCCAGGACTCGATGCAGGGCATGGACCACAGCCAGATACAAGGCATGGAGCAGGGCTCGATGCAAGGCATGGACCACAGCCAGATGCAGGGCATGGATCATGGCGCCATGCAGATGCAGGGTGGAAGCGCTCCGCCGGACGCCAGAGATCCAGATGCGTATTCCGACGGCGCAAAGCTCGGTGTCGGCCAATACGCGATCGGACCCAGCAGATCGCTGCATATGGCGGACGAACATATCTTCACGTCCGTTCTCGTTGATCGCCTTGAATGGACGAAAGGCAACGAAAGCAATGCGGCTTCCTATGAAGCGCAGGCGTGGATTGGGAATGCGTTCAACAAGTTCGTCATCAAGGCAGAAGGCGAGGTCGAAAAGGGCAAGGTTCCCGAAGCCCGCACCGAACTGTTGTGGGGACACGCCATTTCTACGTATTGGGACACCCAACTGGGTATCCGGAACGACGCCGGCTATGGGCGCCCAGCACGCAACTGGCTTGCGTTCGGTGTGCAAGGGTTGGCGCCTTACTGGTTCGAAGTCGAGGCGACCGGCTATGTCGGCACCGAGGGGCGAACCGCGCTGCGCCTCTCCGGTGAATATGATTTGCTGCTGACCCAGAGGCTGATCTTGCAGCCCAGGTTGGAAGCCAGCCTATACGGAAAGAACGACCCCGAAATCGGTATCGGCAGTGGCCTTTCCAGCGGCGCTGTCGGAGTGCGATTGCGCTATGAATTTAGCCGGCAGTTTGCGCCGTACATCGGTATCGAACGCTCGCAAAGCTTCGGCAATACCGCAAACATGGTCCGAGCCTCCGGTGGCCGCAGCGGCGAGACGCGCTTCGTCGCGGGTATTCGCATGTGGTTCTGACCGTCTTTTCTTTTCACACCCCACCAGTACTTGGAGTTCTTCATGCAAGCATCACGCCTCACTATTCGTGCGACCCTCACGGCTGCCGCATTGCTCGTCAGCTCCGTGGCCTTTGCGCACCCGAAGCTGCTCACGTCGACCCCCGCTGACAAGGCGGAAGTCGCCGCCCCCCAAAAGATCGAACTGAAGTTCTCAGAGAATCTTTCGACGCAGTTCTCCGGCGCAAATCTCCTGATGACCGGCATGCCGGGCATGGCTGACCACTCGCCGATGAAGATCGCAGCAAAGGTAGCCAGCGGCGACGATCCCAAGACCATGGTGGTCACGCCCGCGCAGCCGCTTAGCCCCGGCAACTATCGTGTGGAATGGCGCGCTGTATCGTCCGACACCCATCCGATCAACGGCAATATCACCTTCACCGTCAAGTAAGCTGCAATGGACTGGGCAACTGTCGCAGTGCGTTTCGCACTCTATCTAGATCTCGCAGCGCTGTTTGGCCTTCCGCTGTTCGCCTTGTATGCATTGCGCCAGGAGGAGCGGCGGTCATCGATCGGCGCCTCCTTTGCAACCCTTTGCAAGGTGGCCGCAACGCTCGGTATCGTCCTGTCGTTCGTGAACATCGCCGTTATGGCGAAGGGCATGACGGGCGCCGCTTCGTACACCGAACTTCAAGGCCACGTTTTCGAGATGATTGTGACCGGGACCGCGTTCGGTACGGCCTGGATGGTTCGTCTGGTTGCCCTGTTTCTGTGCCTGCTTGCCGCGCTTTTCCTGCGTAATCGGCCGCTGTCCCAGTTCAGCGCCATAACAGGCGGTGCCGCGTTCGCCCTGGCAACGTTGGCGTGGGGGGGGCACGGCGCGATGGACGACGGCGTAAAGGGCTATATCCACCTTGCATCAGACATCGCGCACCTGATCGCAGCCGGCGCATGGTTCGGTGCCCTGATCGCCTTCGTTGTGTTGTCCCGCACGGCCGCAACCCCCAACAAGGTGGCGCTACTGAGCCGGACGTCCAACGGGTTCGCCCAGGTCGGCACGATGGTGGTTGCCACCCTGGTGGTCACCGGCGTCGTCAACTACTGGATGATTATTGGGTTGCAACTGCCGGAACTGAGCCTGGCATCGTACGGTGGCCTGCTGCTATTCAAGCTAGCGCTCTTCGGCGTCATGCTGCTGCTCGCGGCTGCCAACCGTTTCCATCTCAGCCCGCAGCTTGAACATGCGGTTCGCACCGGGGATCACGTGGTCGCCGTACGCACGCTGCAACGCAGTTTGACGATCGAGACCGGCGCCGCGACGCTGATCCTGGTTCTGGTTGCGTCGCTCGGCATTCTTTCCCCCATGGCAATGTAAGACCTATCTAGTCCATGGGCTGAGTCGATCCGACTCAGCCCAGCCCTAACATCCCACCACCGAGGTTCGCCATGAAGACACTCGCGCTTTCCCTCATCGCCGTGGCCTTTGTACCGTTGCTGGCGACAGCCGCCCCGAGCAATGACAGCTCGGCCACTCGCAAACCGGCTGCATCGGTCACAGGACAACCTGGCGATAGTGCCAAGGCCACGCGCACGGTGGACGTCACGATGAACGACACCATGCGATTCTCGCCCGACGCGATCCCGGTGAAAGCGGGTGACACCATCCGGTTCCAGGTACGCAATGCCGGGATGGTCGAGCACGAAATGGTGATCGGCACGACGGCCGAACTGGAAGAGCATGCAAAAATGATGCGGGAGATGGCCGGCGAAAAGCACGCTGCCCCGAACAAGCTCACGCTCGCACCGGGCGCACAGGGAACTCTCGTCTGGCGGTTTGACAAGCCTGGTACCGTCGATTTCGCCTGCCTGGTGCCCGGCCACTTCGAAGCCGGTATGGTCGGCAAGGTCGTTGTGAGAAAATAGCGCGGCGCGCGACTAACCACTCCCGCCAAACAGACCGATGGCCTCCAACCTGTGACGACGACAGGCATGGAGGCCGTTCTTGTTGCTCGACAGACTAGCGACCGATGTACTCGTTGGTCGCCTCGCGCTGGGCGGCCTGCACCTTCTCTGGCCAGGTGCTTTTGATGTAGGCCAGTACTGCAACGATGTCCTCGTCTGACATCGACGACTTGAAGGCCGGCATGTCGCTGACATAATTGCTCGGTGCAGAGACGCCTGGTACCAATCCATTCTTCGTGAGCGAGAACAGTATCGCGTCTGCATGGTGCCAGGTATGGCCTGACGCGTCGTGTGGCGGGGCCGGCAGCCGCCCACTCGGAAGCCGATCGCGCCAGTTAGGCTGCCCTTCCAGTTTGGCACCGTGGCACGCGGCACATGCCTGCGCATATAGCTGCCTGCCTCGCTCCACCCGCTGTGAATCCGATGCGTCGATGCGCAATTCGCGCCCACTCCCTGCCCGATCGAGGATTGGCGGTGTCTCCAGATAGCGTTTGGTCTGCAGCGCGATGACCGTCGCGGCGACGGTACCTAACCCCAGGAGGCAGATGATCCTCCAGCGCGGCTTGTTGGATTCTTCCATGCCAGCATTGTCTGGTGGCATGGGCGCCGCCAGCTCTGATTCCGTTAGTCTTGGGAGAAGGGCTTACCCTGGAAATCCACCGTGACCAGGCCGCCGTTCAGCTTGCCCATGCCCGGTGAATTGGTCGGCATGCCGGGCACTGCAACGCCCTTGACTGCGCGATTGGCCACCAGTTTCTGGATAGCGGCGGCCGGCACGTGCCCCTCGATAACCTGACCGCTATTTTCGAGCACGGCGGTGTGGCAGGAACTGAATGAGGCAGGCACGCCAAGTCGCGTCTTTACCGAGGTCACATCCGTCGAGTTGATCACCTTGGTGGGGAAGCCGGCCTGATTGACGTGCTTCACCCACTCTTCGCAACAACCGCAGTTGGGATCCTTATAGACCATCATGGCAGGCGCCGCGGCATACGACACGGTACTTCCTGCCAGGATGGCAGCGGCAAACAGGTATTTCATTAGAATTTTCCTTGTACTGAACTTACTTGAAACAACGCCCGGCTCGCGTCAGACACTCGTCCGCCTGAGCCTCAGCGCGTTGGAAATCACCGATGCGGAACTCAGGCTCATCGCGAGTGCCGCAATCATGGGGGACAGCAACAACCCAGTAAACGGGTACAGGACGCCAGCGGCCAAGGGCACGCCAAGCGCGTTATAGACAAAGGCAAATGCCAGGTTTTGCTTCATGTTGCGGATCGTCGCTTCCGAGAGGTTTCGGGCTCGGGCGATGCCGCGCAAATCGCCCTTGACCAGGGTAACCTGGGCACTGTTCATTGCCACATCGGTCCCGGTGCCCATGGCGATGCCCACATCGGCCTTGGCCAGTGCAGGTGCGTCGTTGATCCCGTCACCCGCCATGGCTACCACGTCGCCAGCGTCCTGCAGTTGCGTCACCAACGCAAGCTTGTCGGCGGGCTTCACTTCCCCGCGGAACTCGTCGATGTTCAGATTGGTGGCCACCGCCTTCGCTGTGGCGAGGCCATCGCCGGTGGCCATGATCACGCGGATACCCTCGTCCCGCAGACTCTGCAACGCTTCCGGCGTCGAGTGCTTGATGGGGTCCGATACGGCAAGTAGCCCAGCCAGCGTGCCGTCAATGGACAAATACATGACGCTGGCTCCTTGCACGCGCAGGTCGTCGGCTTGCGCACGCAGCGGCTCGACCTGGACACGCTCCTCCTCCATGAGCGCCGTGTTGCCAATGGCGAGCCTTTTCCCGGCCACGATTCCTCGAACGCCAATCCCCGTGCTCGATTCAAAATTCTCAGCCTTCTC
>NZ_SCMX01000099.1 GCF_005503625.1 Cupriavidus sp. 2SB
TTGGATGTGGCGCGCTATCCGGCGCGCGAGTACCAGGTCCAGTACGGCGAGACCGACTACACCTTCTTCAAGCGGCTGACTGAAGAATGGGGAATCAGCTTCTTTTTCGAACACTCGGACGGCCGCCATCGGCTGGTGCTGACGGATGGTAACGGTGCCTTCCGCAAGCCCGCGAGCGCTGCATATCACGCGGTGCGGTGGCACGATTCGACGGGGCGAATCGACGAGGAGCATCTCTACGAGTTCTCGATGATCGACTCGCTCGTTTCGGGCGCGTGGGTTTCCAACGACTACGATTTCGGCAAGCCTCGGGCAGACCTGAGCGTCGGGACGCGGGATGCGCGTCGCACGGCGCACGCTGAACACGAGGTCTACGAGTGGCCGGGGGATTACGCGCAGCCTGCCACTGGCAATGATCCATGGAAGGAAGGGGACATGCTCTCCCGTGTCCGAATGGAAGCGCTGCGCCAACACCGCACCCGGGTGGCGGGGAAGGGGAACCTTCGAGGGCTACCGGCGGGATGCACCTTCACACTCGCGCACCATCCGCAGGAAGCTGCCAACACCGAGTACCTGGTTTTCGCCACGCATCTGACGCTTGAGGATGTGGCGGAAGAATCCGGACAGGCGCAGCGCTGGGCGTGCGCATTCGCATTCGAAGCCCAGGTAACGAAGGAGGTCTATCGTCCGGGCCGGGAAGTGATGAAGCCCCGCACGCATGGACCTCAGACCGCGATGGTCGTGGGACCCGCAGACCAGCAGATCTGGGTGGACGAGTACGGACGCGTGAAAGTCCAGTTTCACTGGGATCGGGTCGGACAGCGCAACGAGAATAGTTCCTGCTGGCTACGCCAGTCCTCCGCCTGGCAGGGCAACCAGTTCGGCGCGAGCCACTTGCCGCGTATCGGACAAGAAGTGATCGTGGATTTCATGAACGGCGATCCGGACTGCCCGATCATCATTGGGCGAGTGCCCAATCGCGTGAATATGCCGCAATGGGAGCTGCCGAGCCAGCATGCGTTGTCAGGGTTCCGCAGCAAGGAGCTCCACGGCGAACGACACAACACCTTCCTGCAGGACGACACGGATGGGCAGATCCAGACACAGATCGGCAGCGACCACCACGCGTCACTGCTGAGCCTCGGCTATATCACGCGCGTTGCCGATGCAGAGGGACGGAAGGAAAAGCGAGGGGAAGGTTTTGAGTTGCGCACCGACGGCTGGGGCGTACTTCGCGCGGGTCAGGGCATGCTCGTCAGTACCGAGGCTCGCCCCGATGCGCAGGGGCACCACAAGGACATGCACGAACCGGTGCAGCGACTCGCGCGCGCAGATGAGACCCAGAGGAGCCTCGGTGATCAGGCCACACACCAGAAGGCGCAATCCGGCGAGCAACTTGACGTCGCCCAGGCGCTCAAGACGCTCAGCGACGAGATCCGGGGGACGGGCGAACAGGGGGAGCTGAGCGCGCCGCACCTCGTACTGGCGAGCGCAGCAGGCATCGTGGCCACCGCGACGGAAACCACGCACCTGCACAGTGACCGGCACACGGCGATCACGGCAGGCGGGCATCTGTCGATGGTTACGGGAAAGAGCTTTCTCGGCAGTGTCACGGATCGAGCGGTGCTGTTCGCCCAGAAGCTGGGCATGCGCCTATTCGCCGCCAAAGGGAAGATCGACATCCAGGCCCAGTCCGACGACATCGAGATCATCGCGCAGAAGGTACTCAAGCTCATCAGTGTCTCTGCGGTGGTGGAGATTGCCGCGAAGAAGGAGATTCTAATCAACGGCGGCAGCAGCTACATCCGCATCAACGCGAGCGGAATCGAGCATGGCACCAAGGGGAGTTGGAGGGCGCATGCCGCGTTGCATGAGATGCCGGGGCCAATGTTTCTGACGCGGGACATGCCATCCATGCCTCAGGGTGTCGCCGGGAGCTACAACCAGGCTTTCGTTGCGACATGGGCCGGAACGAGCGTTCCAGCATCGAGGATTTGCTATCGCCTGCGTGACGCAGCGGGACGGATTATCGATGAAGGGATGACGAATGACAGCGGCGAAACCGGCTTATCAGAGAGCCTCGTGCCTGAAGGAGTAGTGGTGGAACTGTATGACCGGCAACCGGATGCTACATGAGCGAAAAGAAAGAAAACCCTCTGGGACGCGGCGACGCCATCCATACGCCGGCAAGCTGGCAGGACCGTGCGAAGGTGCTGGCCTCGTCATGCGACAAGATCGTTCCGCCTGCCACTGACGGCATCGTTGGGCAGTGCATCTACTACTACCGGCCGCTGCATCAGGAGTATGTCAAAAAAAGCGGTCTGACGACTTGGGAAGCCATCAAGGCATGGCTGAGCGTTTGGAACCCTTGGGATGACCAAGAAGCGATCCGCAAGTTGCTCGTGAACAGGGATGCCCTGATCCAGCCGTCGAGCGATTCTCCGCTGTGGTCGCGCGCGACGAACTTCATGATGCGTCATATCGGTTGTGGCCACCAGTTGCCGAACTATTACATCGGCTACGGGTACTACTACTGCTCGAATTACGGGGCGAAGCTGGAACCGCGCCTGAGCCAGCAGGGAAAGGCGTGGCTGGAAGAGGCCAGGCTTCTCCTGCAGAACAATATGGAGGATGGTCTGGGTCAGAACATGAGAGGGGGCACGATTGTGATCTCATGCAAGTACAACGCGAAGCGCGGATTCAGTATGAGCGTTCCCCAGTACGAGCTTGAACTGGACAGTGAGCGATTCAAGGAGTTTGCGTTCAAGACGCATGTGCCGTCCTATCTAGACGCGGGATTGGCGCAGCTTGCGATGGATGATCTGCGCAGGATTGCCGGCCAGCCAAATATCGAGGAATGGCTGGACGGCGACACGTGGGAGCAAGCGGTGGATAGCGGCGTGGAAGTTGGCAAGGAGAAGATCAGGCGTCCGGTGAGAACGGCTACGGAGACGGGGGAAGCGTTGGTTGGTTTGATACGGGATTTGTGGAAATGAGTCGCCGCCTGTTGTTGCGAATAGTGGTCCTTGGGCTGATGCTGGGGGCCGTCGGATATGGATGCAGGGGATTCTGGATGTGGACGGAACATGCGAGAGTACTGGCGGAGGACAAGCCCTATGGCGGGGCGGACTTCCGGATAAAGGGGCACCAGGCCCTGTGGTTAAAAGTCTCGCCGCCATTGATTACCTTCAAACCAATAGAGGAGCGAAGTCGGCCGGGCATTGCAGAGCCGACTGAAAAATGGATGTACTCATCGTCAGAGCGGCTCAGTCGCTATACCGTGCGCTTCTTCTCGGGCAACCTTCAGCAAGATCTAACCAAACGATTCGAGCAGTTTGCCCAGAACGCAGCGTGGTGGGTCAGCCCCGACTGGAAGGTGATCTATATCGCGACGCAGTGGCTGGACTATAACCAGGCGAACGGCCCCGATGGATATGGTGTGTCGTACCACAAGCTGTGGAAGAGCGTAGATGGCGGCCTGACATGGAACCGGCTGTCGTGGCCAGAGAGCCAGAACATCAGCCAGCTTGCGTTCCTCGATGCGAATCGCGGCTATGCCATTGGATGGGGACCGAGGATCTGGCGCACGGCAGATGGGGGTCAGCGGTGGGAGGAAATCAAGGCGCCGCCGCTAGCCTATCAGGTCGATGTAGCGCGCACGCGTGCCGCGCAGGCCGAGCTCCGCAGTGATGCGCCGGTCGTTCGGAATGCACGCTTTACGTTCACATCGTCGTCCCTGGCGGACAACGGTGTGTACTTCTTTGCTTTTTTTTCGCCACAGCCATACGGCGGGAAAAAGAACGTCAGCCTGGTGTATGCCCTGCGCTGGGATGACGCGGCGGACATCTTTGTGCGTGCCGTCGAACCGCGCGGTGCGGAGATGGCGATTCCGGAGGCAACCGTGGTCGACACGTTGTGGGTGCCGGAGACGGAGCAGGGCATGCGGGGCCACCGGCTTTACCTGCTGACGGAACAAGGCATGCCCCATGACTACAGCATTCCACATGACTCGAACCGCAAACGTCCGGCGGGCATCTGGCGATGGACAGGAACAGAGGCCACGCATTTAAAGACCTTTAGCGACGACATATCTCCCGCAGCGCTGTATTCGGGGCGAGATGGCTTGCTGATGATCGACGCGAGCAGCAGCAGGAATGGGCATGACATCGCACTGATCAGCCGGAACGATGGCGAGAGCTGGGAGAAGCAGGACGAAGGATCTGGAGCCGCCGGCGGGCATTTCGAGAACGGTGGAACCACCAAGTGGCGCTACTTTGGATACACGTTGTACAGGCGTGAAGTTCGTTAGTCAGGAAGCCATGCGCATGCCCGCGGGAAGCGGAATGTTACAGCGCAATGTCTGACTCACCCACTCACGGCCAGTAGTGGATTTACAAGCGAGGGAAAGTTGGATGAGCAATGACCGGGAGAATCCGCTGGGGCGCGGAGAGGCTATCCACACACCGACGAACTGGCAGGACCGTGCGAAGGTGCTGGCCTCGTCTTGCGACAAGCATGTTCCGCTTGCCGCAAGGCACATCGTCGGGCAGTGCGTCTACTACTACCGGCCGCTGCATCAGGAGTATGTCAAAAAAAGCGGTCTGACGACTTGGGAAGCCATCAAGGCATGGCTGAGCGTTTGGAACCCTTGGGATGACCAAGAAGCGATCCGCAAGTTGCTCGTGAACAGGGATGCCCTGATCCAGCCGTCGAGCGATTCTCCGCTGTGGTCGCGCGCGACGAACTTCATGATGCGTCATATCGGTTGTGGGCATCAGTTGCCGAAGTACTACATCGGCTACGGATACTACTACTGCTCGAACTATGGCGCCAAGCTGGAGCCGCGCCTGAGCCTGCAGGGAAAGGCGTGGCTGGAAGAGGCGCGGTTTCTGCTGCAGAACAACATGGAGCGTGGTCTAGGTCAGAACATGAGAGGGGGCACGATCGTGATCTCTTGCAAGTACAACGCGAAGCGGGGATTCAGTATGAGCGTTCCCCAGTACGAGCTTGAACTGGACAGTGAGCGATTCAAGGAGTTTGCGTTCAAGACACATGTGCCGTCCTATCTAGACGCGGGATTGGCGCAGCTTGCGATGGATGATCTGCGCAGGATTGCCGGCCAGCCAAATATCGAGGAATGGCTGGACGGCGACACGTGGGAGCAAGCGGTGGATAGCGGTGTGGAAGTTGGCAAGGAGAAGATCAGGCGTCCGGTGAGAACGGCTACGGAGACGGGGGAAGCGTTGGTTGGCTTGATACGGGATCTGTTGAAATGAGTCGTCGCCTGTTGTTGCGAATAGTGGTCCTTGGGCTGATGCTGGGGGCCGTCGGATATGGATGCAGGGGATTCTGGATGTGGACGGAACATGCGAGAGTACTGGCGGAGGACAAGCCCTATGGCGGAGCGGACTTCCGGATAAAAGGGCAACAGGCCTTGTGGTTAAAAGTCTCGCCGCCATTGATTACCTTCAAACCAATGGAGGAGCGAAGTCGGCCAGGCATTGCAGAGCCGACTGAAGAATGGATGTACTCATCTTCGGAGGCACTCAATCGCTATACCGTGCGCGTCTTCTCGGGCAACCTTCAGCAAGATCTAACCAAACGATTCGAGCAGTTTGCCCAGAACGCAGCGTGGTGGGTCAGCCCTGACTGGAAGGTGATCTATATCGCGACGCAGTGGCTGGACTATAACCAGGCGAACGGCCCCGATGGATATGGTGTGTCGTACCACAAGCTGTGGAAGAGCGTAGATGGCGGCCTGACATGGAACCGGCTGTCGTGGCCTGAGAGCCATAACATCAGCCAGCTTGCGTTTCTCGATGCGAATCGCGGCTATGCCATTGGATGGGGACCGAGGATCTGGCGCACGGCAGATGGGGGTCAGCGGTGGGAGGAAATCAAGGCGCCGCCGCTAGCCTATCAGGTCGATGTAGCGCGCACGCGTGCCGCGCAGGCCGAGCTCCGCAGTGATGCGCCGGTCGTTCGGAATGCACGCTTTACGTTCACATCGTCGTCCCTGGCGGACAACGGTGTGTACTTCTTTGCTTTCTTTTCGCCACAGCCATACGGCGAGAAAAAGAACGTCAGCCTGGTGTATGCCTTGCGCTGGGATGACCCGGCGGACATCTTTGTGCGTGCCGTCGAACCGCGCGGTGCGGAGATGGCGATTCCGGAGGCGACCGTGGTCGACACGTTGTGGGTGCCGGAGACGGAGCAGGGCATGCGGGGCCACCGGCTTTACCTGCTGACGGAACAAGGCATGCCCCATGACTACAGCATTCCACATGACTCGAACCGCAAACGTCCGGCGGGCATCTGGCGATGGACAGGAACAGAGGCCACGCATTTAAAGACCTTTAGCGACGACATATCTCCCGCAGCGCTGTATTCGGGGCGAGATGGCTTGCTGATGATCGACGCGAGCAGCAGCAGGAATGGGCATGACATCGCACTGATCAGCCGGAACGATGGCGAGAGCTGGGAGAAGCAGGACGAAGGATCTGGAGCCGCCGGCGGGCATTTCGAGAACGGTGGAACCACCAAGTGGCGCTACTTTGGATACACGTTGTACAGGCGTGAAATTAGCTGACCTTGTTCGCGTAGACATTCAGGTGTTACGCGATTAAGAAAACCCGGGGGGCCAGGCCCCCCCACCTTCCCGCCATCAAAAAAACACACTCAATCCATCCTCGGCAACACCCTTCCCGGATTGAGGAGGTTCTTCGGGTCCAGCGCCCGCTTGACCTGCCACATCAGTTCCAGCTCCACCGCAGACTTGTACTTGATGAGGTCGTCGCGCTTGGCGACGCCGATACCGTGTTCGGCTGAGATGGAGCCGTTCTCGGCGTAGGCCAGGCCGTCTACCAGGTCGGAGATGGGCTGGTACCACTGGGCCAGGAAATCCTTGGCGTCGCGGTCTGCGGGGCGCAGGGGGTTGAAATGGACGTTGCCGTCGCCCATGTGGCCGTAGATCACCATGCGCGTGGCAGGTTCCAGTGCGAGCACGGCGGCGGAGGCGGCTTCGATAAATGGTGCCACGCGCGACAGCGGCACGGAGACGTCGCACTTGATGCTGCCGCCGGTGCGGGTCTGGGCGTCCGAGATTTCCTCGCGGATGCGCCAGAACTGCTGCACATCGGCCAGGCTCGATGCCACGGCGGCGTCCACGACCAGTCCCTTTTCGAGTCCGGCTTCGAGGATTTCCATCAGCGTGCCATTCAGGCTTTCCTCGTCGGTGCCCGAGGTCAGTTCGATCAGCACCATCCAGTCGTGGCGGTTCTCCAGTGGCGAGGGGACATCACCGAGGTAGCCAAGCACGAGGTCGAGTGCGGGAGACGAGATCAGTTCGAACGCGGTGACGGCCTGGCCGGAGAGCGAGCGCGCTTCGCCCAGCAGTTTCACGGCGGCGTCCGGGCTTTGCACGGCGACGAACGCCACGGCGGTGGCGCGCGGCTGTGGCATCAGTTTCAGCACGGCGCCCGTGATGATGCCGAGCGTGCCTTCGGCGCCGACGAACAGGTGCTTCAGGTCGTAGCCCGTGTTGTCCTTGCGCAGGCCCTTGAGCGACGAGAAGATGCGGCCATCGGGCAGCACCACTTCAATGCCGAGTACAAGGTCGCGCATATTGCCGTAGCGCAGCACGGCGGTGCCACCGGCGTTGGTCGACAGGTTGCCGCCGATCTGGCACGACCCTTCTGAGCCGATACGCAGCGGGAACAGGCGGCGGCTGTCATCGGCGGCGGCGCGTGCGGCGGAGAGCGTGACGCCGGCTTCGAGCGTCATGGTGTCATTGACCGTGTCGATGGCCAGCACGCGGTTCATCTTCTTGAGGCTGATGACGGTGGCCGTGCCGCTGTCATCGGGCACCGCGCCGCCCATCAGCGAGGTGTTGCCGCCCTGCGGCACCACGGGCACGTCGTGTGCATAGCACCACGCCATCACCTGGCTGACCTGTTCCGTGGTGGAAGGCAGCACGACGAGCGGTGACTTGCCGTGATAAATGCGGCGATAGTCGGTCACGAACGGTTGAGTGTCGGCCTCGGCGCTCAGGCAGCCGTTGGGGCCGACGATGGCCTGCATGGCTTGCAGCAGCACATCGGAGGAGGGCAGGGCGGTCATCTTCGGTATCGGTCAGTAGGCGGCGCCCGGAGCGGCGATCGCGTTGGCCCGGTCGGGCAGGAATTCGGCGGCGAGCTTGCGTGCGGCGTTAGCATAGACCAGCACATCCACGCCCGTGGCCACAAACGTGCAGCCCAGGTCCAGATAACGGCGTGCCAGCGTGTTGTCAGAAGTCAGCGTGCCGGCAGCCTTGCCGCTGGCAACGATGGTACGCATCGCCTGTTCGATCTGCGCCTGCACTTCGGGGTGGCCGGGCTTGCCGCGATGGCCCATCGACGCGGCCAGGTCGGCGGGGCCGATGAACACGCCATCGACGCCATCCACGGCGCAGATTGCTTCCAGGTTCTGCATGGCAGTAACGGTTTCAGCCTGCACCAGCAGGCAGACCTCGTCATCGGCCACGTCGAGATAGTCCTTGCGGGCACTCCATTGCGAAACACGCGCCACGGCGCTGCCCACGCCGCGCACGCCAAATGGCGGATAGCGCGTGGCGCGCACCAGCGCGGCGGCCTGCTCGGCGGTGTCGACCATCGGCACCAGCAGCGTGCGCGCGCCGATATCGAGCAACTGCTTGATCAGCGCGGTCTCGCCCGATACGGCACGCACCACCGCCTGCGAGCGGTATGGGGCCAGCACTTGCAGCGTGCGCAGGATCGAGCGCACATCGTTGGGCGCGTGCTCGCCATCGACGAGTAACCAGTCGAAGCCAGCCGTGGCGGTGATCTCGGCCATGTAGGGCTCGGCGCCGGACATCCAGAGGCCGATTTGCGGCTGGCGTGCGGCCAGTGCGGCCTTGAACGGGTTATGGGCGGGCATGGAAGGGGCGTCTCCTTGAAATGTCTGGGGCTGGCTGTCGAAGATCCTGCGGATCAGCCAAGCTGGCCCTGGCAGAGATACTTGGTATGCATGTAATCGTCAAGTCCATGGCGCGATCCTTCGCGGCCATAGCCGGATTCCTTCACGCCGCCGAACGGTGCGGCTTCCGAGGCGATGGCGCCTTCGTTGATGCCGACGATACCCGTTTCCAGCGCCTGCGCCACGCGCCAGATGCGCCGGACATCGTTGGAATAGAAGTACGCGGCCAGGCCGAAAGGCGTGTCGTTGGCGTCGCGCACCACCTCGTCCTCATGCGTGAAGCGGAACACGGGGGCCACCGGGCCGAAGGTTTCCTCGTGCGCCAGTGCCATATCGGGCGTGGCACCGACGAGCACCGTGGGCGCGTAGTAGTGAGGGCCGTCGCCGGTGCGAACGCGTTCACCGCCGACCACCACGCGCGCGCCGTGGCTCACGGCATCGCGCACATGGCGATCGATCTTCTCCACGGCGCGCGCATTGATCATCGGACCGATTTGCGAGGCGGGATCGGTGGCGGGGCCAACATGCAGGGCGCCGACGCGTGCGGCCAGCTTCTCCACGAAGGCATCGTGTACGCCCGCCTGCACGTAGACGCGGTTCGGGCAGACACAGGTCTGGCCGCCGTTGCGGAACTTGGCGGCCATCAGGCCATCGACGGCGGCGTCGAGATCGGCATCGTCGAACACGATGAACGGTGCGTTGCCACCCAGTTCGAGCGACAGCTTCTTGAGCGTGCCCGCCGACTCGCGTGCGAGGTGCTTGCCGACCGGCGTGGAACCCGTGAACGTGATCTTGCGCACGCGGGGGTCTGCCAGCCAGGCATCGACGACGGCTGGCGTGTGTTCGCGCGAGGCGGTGACGATGTTGAGCACGCCGGCTGGTAATCCTGCCTGTTCTGCCAGGTGAACCAGTGCGAGCGCGGTGAGTGGCGTGTCTTCGGCGGGCTTGGCCACGACCGTGCATCCCGCAGCAAGTGCTGGCGCGATCTTGCGCGCGATCATTGCCAGCGGGAAATTCCACGGCGTGATGGCGGCCACCACGCCCACGGGTTCTTTCAGTACGAGCATCTTGCGGCCCGGCACGGCTTCCGCGATGACGTCGCCGCAGATGCGCGTGGCTTCCTCGGCAAACCATTCCACGTACGAGGCGCCATAGCGTACCTCGCCCACGCTCTCATGCATCGGCTTGCCTTGTTCGGCGGAGATGATGCGTGCGAGGTCCTGCTCGTTGGCGAGGATCAGGGCATGCCAGCGCTTGATGATCTGCGCGCGCTCACGCGCCGTGCGGTGGCTCCAGGCGGGGAATGCTGCTGCGGCGGCGTCGGTGGCGCGTTTTGCGTCATCGGCATCGCTGTCGGGGACGCTGGCGATGATGTTGCCGGTGGCGGGGTCGGTGACGTCGAAGCGGGCGCGGCTGTCGCACCATTCGCCCGCGATGTGGTTTTGGGTGTGGAGGAGGGGGAGCATGCGCGAAGGTTGAAGCGTAGTCGGTGGTTGAAAGGCTGGCCCTCACCCCCGGCCCCTCTCCCGCTGAGCGGGAGAGGGGAGCAAACCGAGGGGAGAGCGGGGGTCGTTGGTTAGCTCACAATCCCCACATGCCAGGGCACGAACTCATGGTCACCCAGCCCCAGCAGTTCGCTCTTGGTCGGTTCCCCCGACGCGGCCCGCAGGATATGCGCGAAGATCCGTTCGCCCATCTGCGCCACGCTCAGTTCGCCGTCGAGCACGAGGCCGCAGTTGATGTCCATGTCGTCTTCCAGCCGGTGATACATCGGCGAGTTCGACGCGAGCTTGATGGTCGGTGCAGGCTTGGAGCCGAACATCGAACCACGGCCCGTGGTGAAGCAGATCAGGTTGGCGCCGCTGGCGATCTGGCCGGTGGCGGCAACGGGGTCATATCCCGGCGAGTCCATGAACACGAAGCCGGCCTTGTCGATGCGCTCGGCGTATTCGTACACGGCCTGTAATGGCGTGGTGCCGCCCTTCATCGCGGAACCAAGCGATTTCTCGAAGATGTTGGCGAGCCCGCCTTGCTGATTGCCGTGTCCCACCACGCCATTGAATTGCGCGTTATGCCCGGCGGTATAGCGTTCCCACCACGCCAGCCGATCCAGCAGCTTCTGACCCACCTCGGGTGTCACCGCGCGCCGCGTGAGCATGTATTCCACGCCATGAATCTCCGGTGTCTCGGAAAGTATCGCCGTGCCGCCATGCCGCACAAGGATATCCATTGCCGCACCGAGCGCCGGGTTGGCCGTGATGCCCGAGAAGCCATCGGAGCCTCCGCATTCGAGACCGATCTTGAGATGGCTCGCGCTGACCGGCTGACGCGTGAACGCGTTGGCGGCTGGCAGCATCGATTCCACCGCGCGGATACCTGCTTCAATCGTCGCGCGCGTACCGCCCGTGTCCTGCATGACAAGCGTGTGCAGGTTCTCGCCCGGCACCAGTCCCTGCGATTCCACGAGTGACGCCACCTGGTTGCGCTCGCAGCCCAGGCCGACGATCAGCACGCCAGCCAGGTTTGCATGTTGCGCATAGCCCGCCAGCGTGCGGCGCAGCAAATCGAAATGCTCGCTCGGTGATGACATGCCGCAGCCGCTGCTCTGCGCGAATGCCACCACGCCATCGACATTGGGAAACGCGGCAAGCCGTTCCTTGGTGAAATGCGCGGCAATGTGCTTGATCGCCGTGGCCGAGCAGTTCACCGACGACAGGATGCCGACGAAGTTGCGCGTGCCCACGCGGCCATCGGGGCGCACGAATCCCATGAACGTCGCACGCTCCGATTCGGGCACGTAGTCCACGGGACGCACATCGCGGCAGAACTCGGGATCGCGATAGAAATCCACGAGCCGCAGGTTGTGGCTGTGCACGTGATCGCCCGGTGCGATGTCGCGGTCGGCCACGCCGATCACGGTGTCGTACTTGCGGATCTGTTCGCCCTGGGCGATGGCGCGTGCGGCGATCTTGTGGCCGGCGGGCACCTGGGCGCGCGCACGCACGCCCAGTTCTTCCAGACGCTGGCCCAGCGTCAGGTCGGTGCGTGCGATCAGCACATTGTCGTTGGCGTGCAGGCGAATGACGGGGTTTGGGGTCACAGTTGGCAAGGGATGCAGGTCAGCTCTGGGCGAGCATGTCCTTGAGTTTCAGGCGCTGGATCAACTGCGTTTCCTGCGTATACACCTCGGCCACGTACTTCTTGTAGTCGGGGCCATCGAGATACATGATCGGGGCGTCGAGCTTGGCAGCGACGGACTTGAACTCGGTGCTGGCCACGGCATCGCGGAAGGCATCGCGCAGTTTCTTCTCGATGTCGGCGGGCAGGCCCTTCGGCGCGCCGATGCCGTTGGGCGCTTCCACCACGAGGTTGTAGCCCAGCTCCTTGAGCGTGGGCGTGTCCTTGAAGCGCGGCGTGCGCTGCTCGCCCCACGTGCACAGCAGCCGCAGCTTGCCAGCTTCCACATGCGGCGCCCACGAACTGGAATCCGCGAGCAGGTCTACCTGATTCGCCAGCACGTCCTGCAGCGCCTGCGATCCACCCTTGTAGGCGATGGCGTTGAATTTCACGCCTGCGGCCAGCGCAAACTGCTCCATGCCCACATGCGTGGCGCCGCCGATACCGGCGTGGGCATACGTGATGCGGCCCGGATTGGCCTTGGCTTCGGCGATCACATCTGCCAGGGTCTTGAAGCGCGAGCCGGCCGGCACGGCAATGCCGAACGTCTGCCCCGAGGTGCGTGCGAGATACGTCAGTTCATTGCGCGGGTCGAGCTGGAGCATGCCGAGCTGCGAGAACCGCGTCACCGAAATCGGAATCTGGCCGATGGTGTACCCATCCGGGTTGGCGCGCGCCAGTGCCTTGGTGCCGATCATGCCGGACGCGCCCGCGCGGTTTTCCACGACGATGGATTGCTTGAGGATGCCCGACGCCACCTGGCACAGCGCGCGCATCGACTGGTCTGCCGTGCCACCAACGGGCCAAGGGCAGATGAACGTGATGGGGCGGTCAGGATACGTCGCGGCGTGCGCCACGCGCGGCATCAGCAGGCTGGTGGTACTGGTGGCAGCAGCAGCGGTGGCGGCGGCACTGCCTAGCAACAGGCGGCGGCGCATCGGGCTGGCGGGATGGCCAGGTTTCATGGGGGTTGTCTCCGGTCAGGATCGTTGTGTGTCGCAACGGGTCTTTGCCCATCGCCATGCCTGCATTGTGGACATGCTGGTCATAACCATCCAATCAAAAATTGGCATTGCTTCATAGGCTTTGGGTTATGTAGACTCCACGGCATGGCACATATCGACCGCGCCTTCCGCTCCAATATCAAGCTGCGCCACCTGCAATTGCTGGTGGCGCTGGACGAATTCCGGCATCTGGGCCGCACGGCAGAATTCCTGTCGGTCAGCCAGCCGGCGGTGTCGAAAGTGCTGGCCGAGGTGGAAAAGATGCTTGGCATGACGCTGTTCACGCGCTCCACGCGCGGCACCGAACCTACGGCAGCCGGCGAATCGCTGGTGCGCTTTGCGCGCTCGGTGCTCGCCCAATACGATGTGACGCGTGATGAGATCGAAGCGGTGGCCAGCGGCGCAGCAGGGCGCGTGCGCGTGGGATCGATGGGCGCGACCTTGCCGGTGCTGCTGGCGCAGGCCGTGGCGCGGCTCAAGGATCGCTCGCCGCGCGCGACTGTGCTGATCGAAGAAGGCGATCTCACGCACCTGCTGCCGCGCTTGCGATTGTCGGAACTCGACCTGATCGTCGGGCGGCTCGAACCGGCATACGCCGCGCCGGACCTTGTGACCGAGGCGTTGTACGAGGAGCCGATGGTTGCCATCGTCGCGCCTGCGCATCCGCTGGCCAGAAAGAAAAAGGTTGGCTGGGCCGACCTCGCTGCATATCCGCTCGTGCTGCCGCCGCCGTGGGCATCGCTGCGCGTCAAGATCGAACAGGCATTTTTCCGGCACGGGCAGCAGCCGCCGGCCGATATCATGGAATCGTCTTCTTACCTCGCGGTGACCACCTTCGTGGCGCAGCGGCAGGCCGCCGGTTTCGTGGCCCGGTCGGTGGGCCGGCAGATGCAGGCTGAGGGACGTTTCCATGTATTGGCGATGGACGTGGAAGTGGAGTTGCCGCCCGTCGGACTCATTACGTTGCGCGAACGTCGCCTGCCGCCGAGCGTGGCCGAACTTGCCGCATGCCTGCGCGAGACGGCGCAAGATATCGTGCAGAGCAGCGTGCAGAACGTTCCCACGCGTCGCCGCAAGACCTCAACATCCCGCAAGACCGCAGTCAGAACCTCATGACAGACGCTTTTAAACTTTCTCGTACGCGCCAGACCGATGTGATCGTGCTCGGTGCCGGCATCGTCGGCGTATCGACGGCACTCGCTTTGCAGCAACGCGGCCATGCCGTGTGTCTCGTGGATCGCAACGCCCCGGGACGCGAAACGTCCTATGGCAACGCCGGCATCATCCAGCGCGAAGCCGTGCAGCCTTACGCATTTCCGCGCGCATGGCAGGCGATCCTGCGCGTGGCGGCACGGCGCGGCAATGACGTTCACTATCACTTGCGTGCGCTGCCGTCGCTGGTGCCTGCACTTGCACGGTACTGGCATGCCTCGGCGCCGCAGCGCTATGGTCCGATCGTCACGGCTTATGCGGCGCTGATTCGCCATTGCATCGACGAACACGCGCCGTTGATCGAGCGTTCCGGCGCGCAGGATCTGATTCGCAAGTCGGGATGGCTGGAGGCGTATCGCACGCCTGCCGCGTTCGAGATCGCCGCAAAGGAAGCGAAGGAAGTGGCGACCACGCACGAACTTCGCCATGCGGTATTGGATAGCGCGGCACTGGCTGCACAGGAGCCGGCATTGCGGCAGCCACTCGCGGGCGCGGTGCATTGGCAGGACCCGTGGACCGTCAGCGATCCCGGCGAACTCGTGGCGCGTTATGCCGCGTTGTTCGAGCGCGAAGGTGGCGTGTTCGTGCGTGGTGATGCAGAGACGCTACGGCAACAAGGCAGTGGCTGGACGGTGCGCACCGCCGATGGCGATGTGCGCGCCGAACACGCAGTGATCGCGCTCGGACCGTGGGCGGCAGGCTTGACGCGAACGCTCGGTTATCGGCTGCCGCTGTTCGTGAAGCGCGGCTATCACCGGCACTATGAGGTGGCTGCCATGCCGGAGCGTCCTTTGCTCGATACCGAAAATGGCATCCTGCTGGCGCCGATGCGTCAGGGGCTGCGACTCACGACGGGCGCGGAATTTGCGCATCATCACGCTGCGCCCACGCCTGTGCAGTCCGAGCGCGCGGAGATGTTGGCAGCCGACCTGGTCTCGCTGGGCAAGCCCGTCGAAGCCAAACCGTGGATGGGCGCACGGCCCTGTATTGCAGACATGCGACCCGTGGTGGGGCGTGCACCGCGTCATGCCGGTCTCTGGTTCCATTTCGGACATGGACACCAGGGGCTGACGCTGGGGCCGGCCACAGCGCGGCTGCTGGCCGAGTTGTTCGATCGCGAGCCAACTTACGTGGACCCCACGCCTTACGATCCACGGCGGTTTGGTAACTGAGTCGGCAACTGACGCTTCCGCAACGGATCGCGCCGTATTGCGGTCATTGACGCCGGATTTCCGTCGATCCGCGCCAACCCGGATGTTGGCGCACGCGGCGCGGTGGTAATCTCGCGCCATTCCCTGCCACCCGGACTGCCGTGCGTCACGTCGATCCCGATCTCTGGCGGACACCCGCCGACCAGCAAGCCTATGAGGAAGCACGGCGACGCGTGCGCGGCCTGCGCTTCTTCTATCTCCACCTGGTGATGTATATCAGCGTCAATGCGGCGCTGATCATCGCGGGGCTGCTGTCATCGACGCATCGTCCATGGGGCGGTGCGCCGCTGATGGGCTGGGGCATTGGGCTGGCTGCACACGGCATCGTGACGTGGAGCCGTGTAGGCATGCTGGGACGAAGCTGGGAAGATCGCAAGATTGCCGAGTACATGGCGCGCGATCAGGTGCGCACGCTGTCCACGGAAAAGCAGCTTGTGGAAGCACAGATGCGGCTGCTGCAAGCGCAAATCGAACCGCATTTCCTGTTCAACACGCTGGCCAACGTGGTCAGTCTGATCGAGCCGGCGCCGCAGAAAGCCACGCTGATGCTCGAACACTTCATCGCCTATCTGCGCGCGTCGCTGGCGGCCAGCCGCGCCACGCAGGGCACCGTCGCGCAGGAAGCACGGCTGCTGCGCGACTATCTCGCGCTGATCAAGATCCGCATGGGCGACCGGTTGCAATACACGGTCGATATGGATGCCTCGCTCGATGGTGCGCCGCTGGCGCCGATGCTGTTGCAGCCCGTGGTGGAGAACGCGATCAAGCATGGGCTGGAGCCGAAGATCGAAGGCGGCCATCTGCTGGTGAAGCTGGAGCGGCGCGGCCCGCGCATGCTGGCGACCATCGAGGACGATGGCATGGGCTTCAAGCCCTCTGGCGGTTCCGGTGTGGGTCTCGCCAACCTGCGCGAGCGGCTGGCCGTGCTCTATGACGGCGACGCGCATGTCCGTATCGAAGACCGTGCCCCAGGCACTGCCGTGCTGATCGAGATTCCCTTGCCCCGTACATTCCGAACCGGAGACGCTGCATGAACCCCACCGTGCCCACAGCGTTGATTGCCGATGACGAGGAACATCTGCGCGCGCATCTGCGTGGCAAGCTCGCGCGGCTGTGGCCCGAACTCGATATCGTTGCCGAAGCGGCCAACGGCATCGAGGCCGCTGAAGCCATCGCCCGGCATGCACCCGCCGTGGCCTTCCTCGATATCAAGATGCCGGGGCTGTCCGGGTTGGAAGTGGCGCAAGGCATCGAGACCGATACGCGTCTCGTGTTCGTCACGGCGTACGATGAATTCGCGCTCGATGCGTTCGATCGCGCGGCTGTGGATTATCTCGTCAAGCCGGTCACCGACGAACGACTCGGTCGCACCATCGAACGATTGCGCAAGGCGCTGCAGGACGCCGCGCCGCTGCCGGAACTCGCGCAACTGCTGGGGCAGCTCACGCGCGGACAGGCCCGCAACGAGAGTGGTGCGGGTCCACTGCGCTGGGTGAGAGCGAGCCGTGGCAATGTGACCAGCCATGTGCCGATCCAGGACGTGCTGTATTTCCAGAGCGATGACAAATACGTGGTGGTGCATACGCGCGAGGGCGAGCACCTGATCCGTACGCCGCTGCAGGAACTGATCGATGGACTCGATCCCGAAGTCTTCTGGCAGGTGCATCGCTCGACCATCGTCAATATGGAACACGTAGCGGGCACGCGTCGCGACGATTCGGGAAGGCTGTTTGTGCGGATGCGCGAGGGCGACACCGAACTCGCGGTGTCGCGTGCCTACGTGCATCGCTTCAGGCAGATGTAACCACGGTACTACTGGCGATCCATGAACTCCTGGATCTTGCGGCTTTCCCAGTCGCGGCCCCGGCGCGACAACCGGGAATAGACCAACACCCCGTGTATCGCCAGCCCGAGTCCCCACGCCAGCGTGGTGGTCAGCGGCCAGGGCCAGCCGTGCTCCGCATAGTGCGACCACGACGGGCTGGGGAAATAGAAGAAGCGCAACCACAGCCAGCTGTTGACCACCACATAGACCATCAGGTGGATATACCAGCCTCGCAGCGCCCGCACCATGCGGCGCGCACGCCAGTAGGCCCATGCTTCATCGCCGGCGTCGCGGGAGGGAGGAAATCTGGATTCGTGTCGCATCGGAAACCTCGTCATCAATCGGTTGGGAATGCGTAAGGTATAAGCCACGTTGCGCGCACATGCCAGGCGCGTACGCCGAATCGACAGGAACGCGACGCGAATGACAGAAAGGCAGTGTGAATGACTTGTCTGTTTTCGCGCCGGGCGCAACAAATCGCGCGTGGACCCGCCGCAAACGGAAGGGAGATTGCGGCGATGGCCGATGTGGCTTGATGGCTGTCAAGGCTGTCAATGCGGTGTGGGCGCTTAATCGATTGCGCTGCTCCGGCATGTGGTGGGGCAGGCAAACGGACTGCTCCCATGACCTTCCATACAACTCTCCCCCTCATCTCCCTGCTGGCTGCGTTCGCACTGACTGCCGGCGCTGGCGCGGCTGCCGCGCAGGAGCCGATCCAGCCCATCGTGGCGCACAAGGTGATCGATCCCGCGCGCGTCGAACTCGGCAAGAAGCTCTGGTTCGAGCCGCGGCTGTCGCGCTCGGGATTTATCTCCTGCAACTCGTGCCACAACCTCAGCATGGGGGGCTCGGACAACCTCAAGGTGTCGATTGGCGACAAGTGGCAGCAGGGTTCGATCAACTCGCCCACTGTGCTGAATTCGAGCCTGAACTTCGTGCAGTTCTGGGATGGCCGCGCAAAGGATCTCAGGCAACAGGCGGAGGGGCCGATTGCGAATCCGGTGGAAATGGCCTTCACGCATGCGCTGGCCGTGGATACGCTGAAATCGATTCCCGAATATGTGAGCGAGTTCAAGACCGTCTTCAAGACGGATCGCCTGACCATCGACGAAATCACGCGGGCCGTGGCCGCGTTCGAGGAAACATTGGTCACACCCAATGCGCGCTTCGACAAATGGCTCAAGGGCAATCGCGCGGCAATCGATGCGCAGGAACTGCGCGGTTATCAACTGTTCAAGTCCGCAGGTTGCGTGGCGTGCCACAGCGGCACCAACCTGGGCGGCTCGTCGTTCCAGAAGATGGGCCTGGTGGCGCCGTACAAGACAGGCAACCCATCGGAAGGACGCGCGGCCGTGACCGGCAAGGATGCCGATCGATTCAGCTTCAAGGTGCCGACGCTGCGCAACGTGGCGCTGACCTATCCGTACTTCCACGATGGCGAGGCGGCCACACTGACCGAGGCGGTGGATGTGATGGGTCGCCTGCAACTGGGCCGCACGTTCACGCCGCAGGAGAACGCGGACATCGTGGCTTTCCTGCATACGCTGACTGGCGATCAGCCTCGTCTCACGATGCCGATCCTGCCGCCGTCGCGGGACAACACGCCCAAGCCCAAGCCGTTCGAATAATCCGTTGAATGAGGCGGCCGATGTGCCGCAACTGTCGGCGCGTTACGTAACACGTAACGGCACCGACCCGATGGGCCGCGCGTATCAAACGTGCGGCCCATTTGTATTCCGATGTGCGAAGCGCATGGTGGGCGCGGGTTTGCGGGCCATGCGGTGCGAGCCTGGCCCGTGTGTTTGCAGCGCACGCTTCAATGGCACGGCGGTTGCCTTCTCGGTGTCCATCCCAACACAGAACGAGAGAGGCGCATCGTGCAGAAGGAACAATACTGGATTGGCGTGGTGGTCAGCGTGGCGGCGTTGCTGGGTGGATGTGCCAACGGGCATGATGGCAAGCCCGGTGCGACCGGATCGGCTGGCGTGCAGGGCGTACCGGGAGATGCCGGGGCCGCTGGTGCGACGGGTGCAACGGGTTCCACGGGGGCAACGGGTGCAACGGGTGCGCAAGGATCGCAGGGTGCGGCGGGTACTGCCGGTGCTACGGGTGCCACGGGTGCCACGGGGGCGACCGGCGCCGCAGGCGCTACAGGCGCTACGGGTGCCACTGGAGCGACTGGCTCTACAGGAGCGACGGGTCCTACCGGAGCCACTGGCCCGACAGGACCTATCGGCGCGACAGGGCCAACCGGTCCGACACCGCTGGCCGAAGTCGGTGCGGTGGTCAGCAGTGTTGGCAATACCGTCGGCACGCTCGGCACGGGTCCGCTGGCGGCAGTGACGGCGCCAGTCGGATCGGCCGTCAAGCAGACCGGCAGCCTGGTGGGTGGCCTCTCGCCAACGGTGCTGGCCGATCCGGTCAATCAACTGCTGACTACCACCAACACGGCTATCGTGCCGTTGACCTCGGTCCTGGGCAACGCCACGCAGACCATCGGCGCCACGACCGGTCTTGGCGGCTCGCTCGATAATTTGCTGACGGCTGTAGGGGGCGTCGTGAATCAGACCGGTACGACGATTGCCCAGACCCACGTGCCGGTTGTGGGTGAGGTCGGCGGCATCGTGGCAACCGTGGGCACGGCGGTGTCGGCACTGGGCGGAGCGGTCGTGACGCCGGGCGGCACCTCGCCCGCGAATCCGCTGGCACCCGTCACCAGCCTGCTGGGCAGCCTCGGCGGCATAACGTCGCCGGGCGGGACCCTGCCAGGTGCGCCCGCCGTGCTGGCGCCGGTGAGCCATCTGGTGACATCGACCGTGGGCGCCGTCACGAACGCGACGGGCGGCGGCCCGCTTGCGCCGGTCCTGAAGCCGGTCACCGATGCACTGAAGGGTGCAACCGGCGGTGGCGGTACGACCAGCCCGGTCAGCCCGGTTGGCAACCTGCCGATCGTCGGCGGCCTGCTCGGTACGCTCGCACCGCAGCGGTAGCGGTTGGTGCGATGGCTGGGTGCCCGGGTATGTCTCGGACACCCGCCATCCGATTCCCGCTACGACCGCACGCCGAACAATCCACGCCAGAACGAATCGAAGGTGCCGGTGTCCTGTCGTGGGTGTCGCTCTTCCTCGCTGACGGATGCTGCCGCCTGTGGCGGTGCGTTGCGCGATTGCTGGAGCGCCCAGACGCTGTCCGCGACGCGCGCCGCCAGGCCGGCTTCGCAATCGCGACCGAGCAGGGCGCCAAAGATGACGTCGCGATTGTGTCCGAGGTCGGCAAAGCGCATGGCGATAGTCACCATGCGCTCGTAGTGTTCCTGCGCGATGCGCTGGGCTTCACGCTGGGCCGCGCGTTCCTGTTCTTCCTCGGCAGCGTGCTCGGCCTGCCAGCGCTGCATCTCGCGTTCGAAGACCTCGTCGTAGACCTGGCGCTGCACGGCATCGGAGAGGATGGCGTAAGCGTTGCGTACTTCCTGGAAGGCGTCGTGGGCCTCGGCTTCGCGGCCGAGGTTCCGGTCGGGATGCCATTTCATCGCGGCACGACGGTATGCGCGTCGGATCTCGTCCTGTGTGGCGTCGGATTGGACGCCGAGCGTGGCGTAGAGGGTGGTCA
>NZ_SCMX01000009.1 GCF_005503625.1 Cupriavidus sp. 2SB
GGCGCCGCCACCGGCGGCTCGGCAGGCGTGGGAGCCGGCTCGGCCTTGCGCTTTTTCCAGAAACTAAACATTGGGAAAGGGGTCAATACCCCGGTAGAATCAATCGCCAAAATTCTAGCAGACGGGGTCGCATGAACCATTGCGCTGACTTGTCCGGACCGGGCGCCGCCCGAATCCAGTCGCTGCCTTCCCACGCCGCCCGGCCTTCCCGGCCCAGGTTTTCGCGGCCCATTCTATCCACGCTGATCGCTTTCGCCCTTGCCGGACCGCTGGCTGGCGGCGCATGGGCACAAGCCAAGGGGGAAACCGCCCGGGCCACCACGCCGCAGGGGCCGCCATCGGGCATGGCCACGGCTGGGCAGGTCGGTCAGTCGGAAGCGGGTACGACCGAGTTCCGGCTGTCTAACGGCATGCGGGTCATCGTCAAGGAAGACCATCGCGCGCCGACGGTTGCCCATCAGATCTACTACCGCACGGGCGGCTACGACGAGGTCAGCGGCACCACGGGCGTGGCCCACATGCTCGAACACATGATGTTCAAGGGCACGCCCAAGGTGCCGATCGGCGAATTCTCGCGGCAGATCGCGCTGCTGGGGGGCCGCGAGAACGCGCTGACCAACCGCGATTTCACGCTCTATTACCAGCAGATCGCCAAGCAGTACCTGCCGAAGATGATGGAGCTGGAGGCCGACCGCATGGCCAACGTCATCTTCAGCAAGAGCGAGTTCGAGCGCGAGATGAAGGTGGTGATGGAGGAGCGCCGGCTGCGTACTGACGACTCCCCGCGTGGCACTGTGTACGAGCAACTGTTGGCTACGGTCTATACGTCGATGCCATACCGGCATCCGGTGATCGGCTGGATGGACGACCTGGTCAACATGCGCGTCGAGGACGTGAAGGACTGGTACAAGACCTGGTACGTGCCGAACAACGCGCTGCTGGTGGTCACGGGCGACGTGAAGCCCGCCGAGGTGCGGGCGATGGCCGAACGCTACTACGGCAAGCTCAAGCCGCGCGAGCTACCCCTGCGCAAGACGCAGCTCGAGGCGCCGCAGAAGGGCATCAAGCGGATCTGGGTCAAGGCGCCAGCCGAGAACCCGTACATGGTCATGGCCTACAAGGTGCCGCGCCTGCATGACGTCGAAAAGGATGTCGATCCGTACGCGCTGGAAGTCCTGTCGGCCGTACTGAACGGCTACGACAACGCGCGGCTGACGCGCGAACTGGTGCGCGAGAAGCGTCTGGCCGATGACGTGAACGTCGGCTACGACAGCATCAACCGGGGCGAGTCGCTGTTCGTCCTGGACGGCACGCCGGCCAGCGGCCATACCACCGACGAAATCGAAAAGGCGCTGCGCGAGGAAATCGAGCGGATCGCGAAGAATGGCGTGTCCGAGGAAGAACTCAAGCGCGTCAAGACACAGGTGGTGGCCGGCCAGATCTACAAGCGCGACTCGGTGTTCGGGCAGGGCATGGAAATCGGCGTGTCCGAGATCGCCGGCATTTCCTGGCGCCAGATCGACCGCATGCTCGACAAGATCAAGGAAGTCACGCCGGCCCAGGTGCAGGCCGTTGCCGCGAAATACTTCAATGACGACAACCTGACGGTAGCCACGCTGCTGCCCCAGCCAATCGATCCCAACAAGCCCAAGACCGCTGCCCCCGAGGGCCTGCGTCACTGAGGAATTGCGATGACGATGTCTCTCTCCGTCATGACCCTGGCGTCCCCGCGCCTGGTGCGCCGGCTGGCCGCGGCAGTCTGCGGCACGGCCGCGCTGCTGGCCGGCACGGCTGCCCAGGCGGCCATTCCCATCGAGAACTGGACAGCCTCCACGGGCGCGAAGGTGTTCTTCGTGCCGAGTCCGTCGATCCCGATGCTCGACGTCAATATCGATTTCGATGCGGGCAGCCGCTATGACCCGCCCGGCAAGTCCGGGGTGGCCACGCTGGCTGCCGCGCTGCTCGACAAGGGCAGCAATGCCCAGGACGGCCAGCCCGCCCGGAACGAGGCGCAGATCGCCGACGCCTTTGCCGATACCGGCGCCGATTTTGGTGGTGCGGCCGGCAGCGACCGTGGCGGCATCGGCCTGCGCACGCTGACTGCGACGCAGGAACGCGAGCAGTCACTTCGGCTGGCAGGGCAGTTGATCAAGGCGCCGACCTATCCCGATGCCGTGGTGGCACGCGAGAAGCAGCGGCTGATCACGGCGATCCGCGAAGGCGATAGCCGGCCGGGCGTGATTGCCGACAAGACGCTGTCGAAGGCCATCTATCCTGCGCATCCGTATGGGGTGTCGGCGACGGTGGAGTCGGTCGGCTCGATCACGCGCGAGGATCTGCTGAAGTTCTGGCGCGACAATTACACGGCCAAGCGGGCCGTCGTGACGCTGATCGGCGCCATCGACCGCAAGCAGGCCGAGCAGATTGCCGAGGCCCTGACGCGTGGCCTGCCGGAAGGCGCCACGCCGCCGAAGATGCCGGACGTGCAGATGACGATCCCGGCCAGCGAGAAGCGGATTCCGCACCCGGCCCAGCAAGCCAGCGTGGTGCTCGGCCAGCCGTCCATCGCGCGTGGCGACCCTGACTACTTCGCGCTGCTGGTCGGTAACTATGTGCTCGGCGGCGGCGGTTTCAGTTCGCGCCTGACTGACCAGGTGCGCGAGAAGCGCGGACTCACCTACGGCGTGGACAGCTATTTCGCGCCGTCGCGCCAGCCGGGCCCGTTCGGCATCTCGCTGCAGACCAAGAAGGAAAACACGAACGAGGCACTGGCGCTGGTGCGTCAGATCGTGGCGAAGTACGTGGCAGAGGGACCGACCGATGCCGAGTTGAAGGCGGCCAAGGACAACCTCGTCAATGGCTTCCCCCTGCGCATCGACAGCAACCGCAAGCTGCTGACGAACGTGGCGAATATCGGCTGGTATGGGTTGCCGCTCGACTATCTCGATACGTGGACGGCGCAGATCAACAAGGTCACGCGCGAACAGGTGCGTGCGGCGTTCCAGCGCCATGTGCATCCGGACGCAATGGCCACGGTGATCGTCGGCGGCCCGGAAAAGTGATGTAGGCGCCTGCTCAGCGCGGATCCACGGTGTTCGGCGCGGGCAGGCTCTACAATCACGGCATGAATTCGCCATCCCGACCTTCGCCCGCACCGCGCGGGCGAACTTCTGCCCCCCGGCCTCCCCGCCAGGCACCTGCCCAGGTGCGCATCATCGGTGGTCGCTGGAAACGCTCCCTGCTGCCGGTACTCGAAGCCGAAGGACTGCGCCCGACGCCTGATCGCGTGCGCGAGACGCTCTTCAACTGGCTTGGCCAGGATCTCTCCGGTGTGACCTGCCTCGATCTGTTCGCGGGATCTGGCGCGCTGGGTTTCGAGGCGGCATCGCGCGGCGCCGCCGCCGTGACGCTGGTCGAATCCAACCCGCGCGTGGCGAAGCAACTGCGTGACAACCAGTACAAGCTCGATGCTTCGCAGGTCAGGATCGTGCAGAGCGATGCGTTCACCGCCGCCGCACAGATGCCCGCCGCCAGCTTCGACGTGGTGTTCCTGGACCCGCCTTTCGCAGAAGACTGGATCGGCCCTGCGCTGGAACATGCGGCGCGGCTGACGCGTCCCGGTGGAGTGGTCTATGTGGAGTCGGACCAGGCGCTGGTTGGTGCCGACGCACCGATCCCGGCGTCGCTGGAGATCGTGCGCCATGCCAGGGCGGGCGCCGTGCATTTCCACCTTCTTCAGCATCGCACCGCCAACGGCGCTGGCTAAGTCCGGGACGTATGATGACTGCCTGGCGGTTTCCCGCGCCGGGCAAGCGTTTGCGGGTGTGCTGCGATGCCGCAAAATCGCGTCGGGCGGACTTCCATTGCTGGATTTTGGGGTTACACTACGCCGCTGTTGATTGTCCAACGCTCGTCGCCTAGACAGTATTAGAAGCGGCCCATCGCCAATGGCAGGCCGCCAACGGGCACCCCCCAAGGAGGAAACATGGTCGTCGCCGTCTATCCCGGTACTTTTGATCCCATGACCCGGGGACACGAGGATCTCGTCCGTCGTGCGTCGAATATCTTCGACGAACTCGTGGTCGGCGTGGCGCACAGCCCCAACAAGCGCCCGTTCTTTTCGCTCGAAGAGCGCATCGGCATTGCACGCGAAGTGCTGGGCCATTATCCGAACGTCAGGGTCGAGGGCTTCTCGGGCCTGCTCAAGGATTTCGTGCGCAAGAACAACGCGCGCGTGATCGTGCGCGGCTTGCGCGCCGTCTCGGACTTCGAGTACGAATTCCAGATGGCCGGCATGAACCGCTATCTGTTGCCGGACGTCGAGACCATGTTCCTGACGCCTTCGGACCAGTACCAGTTCATCTCCGGCACCTTCGTGCGAGAGATTGCCGTGCTCGGTGGCGACGTCAGCAAATTCGTCTTCCCCTCCGTCGAGCGGTGGCTTAACGAGAAAATCGGCAAAGAGGAATAAAATACCGCCTTCGGTCCCGCCGACGTGGCCAGTCGGGCATGGGCGGGGTCGCTGGAAGGAATCATCATGGCGCTACTGATCACCGACGACTGCATCAATTGCGACGTTTGTGAACCGGAGTGCCCGAACGAAGCCATCTCGATGGGGCCCGAAATCTATGAGATCGACCCCAACAAGTGTACCGAGTGCGTCGGCCATTTCGATGAACCGCAGTGCCAGCAGGTCTGCCCTGTGGCTTGCATTCCGAAGGACCCGAACCGCATCGAGTCACAAGAGGTGCTGATGCAACGCTACCGGCTGCTGACCGCCGCCAAGCACGTCACCTGAAGCCGGAGACACATCCGGCCACTTCGTTCCGGCCCCCACCCCACAAAGCAGAAAATGAAAAACCCCGCACAGCCGCAAGGCTGGCGGGGTTTTTTACGTCCGGACCTCGGGAGCGAGGTGCTATCGGCCGGTATGCAGTTCCATCATCGCCTTTTCTGGCTCGCCCTTCGCGAGAATGCCGATAGGTCCAATGCAGCGGTCGATCGCTTCGTCGATATCTTGCTGCTCTTCCTTGCGCGGCGGCTTGAGCACAAAGTTGACCACATCCTCGCGACCGCCAGCGTTGCCACCCGGCGCATTGCGCGGGTGTCCCACGCCGATGCGCAGACGCCAGTAGTCCTGCGTGGTCAGATGGGCCGAAATGTCCTTCAGCCCGTTATGGCCGCCGGATCCACCACCCTTCTTGAGCTTGACCGAGCCGGCTGGCAGGTCCATCTCGTCATGGGCGACCAGGATCTCGTCGGGCAGGATCTTGTAGAAGCGAGCGAGTGCCACCACGGACTGGCCGGAGCGGTTCATGAACGTGGATGGCTTGAGCAGCCAGACGTCCTGGTCCCAGAGCCGGGCGCGGCCCGCCAGGCCGTGGAAACGGCCTTCCACGCGCAGGGTGGTGCTGCCCATGCGGGCGAGCTGGTCCACGAACCAGAAGCCCGCGTTGTGGCGGGTGGCTTCGTATTCCGCCCCGGGATTACCGAGGCCGACGATGAGCTTGATCATGCGTGCAAGAAAGCGGAAAGCAGGCGTGAAAGGATACGCGAAAACTGCGCACGAAAAAAAACCGCCGGCGAACCGGCGGTTTCCTTCGGAAACACAGGCAGCTTAGGCAGCCGGGGTGTCGCCTGCGGCAGCGTCGCCAGCTTCGGCGGACTGTGCACCAGCCGGCAGCGAGATGCTTGCCACGGCCGGGTTGTCATCACCGTGGGTGATGGCGGTCACGCCCTTCGGCAGCTTCAGGTCCGACAGGTGCAGCGTCTGGTTCAGTTCCACTGCGGCCAGGTCCACTTCGATGAACTCGGGCAGGTCGGCCGGCAGGCACGACACTTCCAGGTCATTGATGATGTGGTTCACGATGCCGTGGCCCAGCTTCACGCCAGGAGCGGTTTCCTGGTTCATGAAGTGCAGGGGCACCTTGACGTGGATCTTTTCCGAAGCCGACACGCGCTGGAAGTCAACGTGCAGGACCATCGGCTTGAACGGGTGCATCTGGAATGCGCGCAGCAGGGCCTTTTCGGTCTTGCCAGCCACTTCCAGGTCCAGGATCGACGAGTGGAACGCTTCCTTCTTCAGGGCGTGCCACAGGGCGTTGTGGTCCAGTTCGATCATCTTCGGTTCGGCGGCGCCGCCGTAGATGATGCCGGGCGTCTTGCCCGAATTGCGCAGGCGGCGGCTCGCACCCGTACCCTGTACGCTACGATCGAAAGCTACTACTTTCATGTTCAACTCCAGATGTGAAGAAGGCTGTCCGCGACCAGACAGCCTCGACTGACGGCACGATGAAAATACCGTACCGTTTGAATCACATTGGCCGCCCGAAGGCAGCCAATGCGGTAAAGCCCAAAATTCTAGCAGGAATCCGGCGACATCGCGCCGGACCGACGCTGGCTCGCCAGATCAGTGATCCGCGAACAGCGACATGATCGAGTCGCCCTTGACGATACGCGTGAAGGTCTCGGCCAGCAGCGGGGCGGTCGATACCTGGCGGATCTTGCCGGACTGGCGGGCTTCGTCGGACAGCGGAATCGTGTCGCATACCACCACTTCGTCGAGTTCCGACGCGGCGATGCGGGCAGCAGCGCCGCCGGACAGCACCGGGTGCGTGCAATACGCGAAAACCTTCAGTGCACCACGTTCCTTGAGCACCTGCGCGGCCTTGCACAGCGTGCCACCGGTATCGATCATGTCGTCCATGATCACGCAGTTGCGGCCAGCCACTTCACCGATGATGTTCATCACCTCGGAAACGTTGGCCTTGGGGCGGCGCTTGTCGATGATCGCCAGGTCGCAGTCGAGCTGCTTTGCCAGCGCGCGCGCACGCACCACACCGCCGACGTCGGGCGAGACGACCAGCAGGTCGCCGTAGCTCTTCTCGCGCAGGTCGCCCAGCAGTACCGGGGATGCGTAGATGTTGTCGACGGGGATATCGAAGAAGCCCTGGATCTGGTCGGCGTGCAGGTCCATCGTCAGGACCCGTTCCACACCCGCCACTTCCAGCATGTTGGCCACGATCTTGGCCGAGATGGCGACGCGTGCCGAACGCGGACGGCGGTCCTGGCGTGCGTAACCGAAATAGGGCATGGCGGCAGTGATGCTACGCGCCGACGCGCGCTTGAGCGCATCGACCATCACCATCAGTTCCATGAGATTGTCGTTGGTCGGCGCGCAGGTGGACTGCAGCACGATGACGTGCTTGCCGCGAACGTTTTCCTGGATTTCGCACTGGACTTCACCGTCGGAGAAACGGCCGACCAGCGCCTTGCCCAGAGGAATGCCGAGGTGCTGTACAACAGCCTCCGCGAGTTTGGGGTTGGCGTTGCCGGTAAATACCATCAAGCCTTCGACGCTCATTCGGGGCACCTGTCTTGCTGCTGGGGGAGCTTTGCGCTATCAGAAATTTCCGATAGCGAATGTTTGCTAGTCGCAAACACTATAGGAAGTAATGGCAGGGGAGGAAGGATTCGAACCCTCGTATGCCGGAATCAAAATCCGGTGCCTTAACCGACTTGGCGACTCCCCTACACAACCTTTATCGCCTGTCGCTGCACAAAACTTTAGTTCCGTACTGCGCCAAGCAAAAACCGCTAGACGAACCTTGCGAGCGGGTGCTGTGACAAACTTTTCACAACCCTGCCATCCCATTCGGACGGCAACCTTTCCATCACTCTCTGCGCTGCTTGCTCGTCTTCGAAACGGGCAAATACGCAGGCTCCGGAACCGGTCATCCTTGCATGCGGACTGTAGTGTCTCAGCCATTCAAGGGCTCGGGCAACTTCGCCGAACTTCGCTGTTGCTATCGCTTGCAAGTCGTTGCGACCGAAAGCGAATTTGTTTGTGCAAGCAGCGAAGTCCGCAACTATAGAGATCGGAGAATTCCTTGTCAAGCGTTCGTCCGAAAATATTGCTGCAGTGGGTACGTGCTGGCGCGGATGGATGACCACGAACCAACTCTCGGGCAGGTCGACCGGACTCAGTTCCTCGCCCACGCCCTCGGCAAAGGCGTTCTGACCGAATACGAAGACGGGCACGTCCGCGCCCAGCCCCAGGCCAATGCGCATCAGTTCCTCGCGCGGTACGCGCGTGCCCCAGAGGTGGTCCAGCGCCAGCAGCGTGGTGGCCGCGTCGGACGAGCCGCCGCCAATGCCGCCGCCCATCGGCAGGATCTTGTCGATGGCGATATCGGCACCGAATTGCGTGCCAGTGGCCTGCTGGAGTGCGCGGGCTGCACGGACCACCAGGTCAGTGTCGGCTGGCACGCCGGGAATGTCCGTGGTACGAACAATCGCGCCATCGTCGCGGCGGTGAAAATGCAGGGTGTCCGACCAGTCGATCAACTGGAACACCGTCTGCAGCGTGTGATAGCCGTCTGGGCGGCGTCCCGTGACATGCAGGAACAGGTTGAGCTTGGCGGGCGCAGGGCAGTCGCGCAGGTCTGCCGGGGGCAGGGTAGTGGTGATGGTGCTCATTGCTTCGCCTCCGGGTCGATCACGAGCCGCACCGACAGCGGCGATTCGTTGCTGTCGCGCGCCATGTCGATACGGCGCGGCTGCGTGGCGGCGGCTTCCTGCCATGCCAGGTAGCGCACGGTCCAGCCGTTCTGCTTCAGGGTGTCAGGGCGGCCGCCGGCATCGCGCGTGATGTTCGATGTCGAGCCCGGGGCAGGCCGGCCGTGCAGCCAGTCACGCATGCCGGCCACGGGCAAGGAGAAGCCCAGTGCCTGTTCCATCAGGGTGTCCACTTCCGGGGCGTTGCGCGGCTTTTCATTGGGCAGGTCGAGCGTGGCGCCGGACGGCGTGCTCGTGACCACGGCCAGGGTCTGGCCGAGTGGCGAAATCAGGTCGAGCCGCACGTTGCGCCCCTGTTCTTCCCAGCGGAAGCTGCCCTGCACGCCTTCTTCGCGGCCATAGCGCGTGTAGTTGGCGGCAAATCGGCCCGTGTACTGCTGGGCACTGGCGGTCTCGCCGGTGTCGAAGCCTCGCGTAGGCGTGACGCTGGCGCATGCAGCCAGGAATAGCGGAGCAGCCAGGCCGAGCAGGGCCAGGCGTCGGGATCGGAAGATCGTCATGGAAGAAACGGTTGGCGATGAAAGGCGCAGCGCGTGGCAGCTTCAGAATGCAGCGCCCGGGCGCGGGGCCCGGGCGTTGGCATGATACGCAATGCGGATCAACGGGATAGCAGCATGTTCTGGTTGTACCGGCGCAGCGTCTCGATCAGCGTCTGGTTGTCAGGCTCCACCTTGGCCGCCTCGTTCCAGGTCTTGCGCGCTTCTTCGTGCTGGCCCAGGTGCCAGAGCACCTCGCCCAGATGCGCGCCGATCTCCGCCTCGGGTGCCTTGGCATACGCGGTGCGCAGCAGATCGGCCGCGGGTTGCAATTCGCCCTGTCGGTACTTGACCCAGCCGAGGCTGTCCATGATGTAGGGATCGTCGGGGCCGAGTTCGGTCGCACGTTCCAGCAGCTTGCGCGCCTCGGGCAGGCGCTCGTTGCGATCGGCCAGCGAGTAGCCCAGCGCGTTGTAGCCCTGCTTCTGTTCCGGCTGCAGCGCGATCACGCGGCGCAGGCGGGCTTCCATGTGGTCGTAGCGTTTCTCGCGCTCGTCGAGCATGGCCAGTTCATAAATCCAGTCGGCATTGTCCGGCTCGGCCTTGACGCGTTCGTCGAGCACCTTGCGCGCGCGGTCGTATGCCTTGCCGTCGAGCATGGCGGCCACTTCCGCCTGGCGGATGGCCGTGATGCGCTGGGCGCGCTGGGCCGGGTCCGGGATGTCCTCGGCATCGGCCAGCAGTTCGCCGAAAACGGCCTGGGAATCGTCGAACCGGCCCATGCGCGAGAGCAACTGGCCGCGCTTGGCCTGCGCTGCCGTGGCCAGGCGGCTGTCGTCGATGCGGTCCAGCCAGGTGATGGCGGTGGCGTAGTCCTTCTTTTCCTCTGCGATCTGGGCCAGGTACTGGTACGCGACGTCCGGGTTGGCCGCCGGCGACTTCTCGGCCATCTGCAGGTATTCCTTCAGATAGCGCTCGGCTTCGTCATAACTGCGCGCCTGCAGGCTGGTCAGGCCGAGTGCCAGCGGTACACGGGGATCGTTGGGAGCGACCTTGCGCAAGACCTCGAACTGGGTGCGCGCGGCCTCCATGTCGTTCTTCTGCAGATAGAGGCGTGCCAGCGTGATGTGACCGTTGACCGACGACGGAGACTTGGCCAGGAAGCGCTTCAGCACCTCGATGGACTTGTCCGTGGCGGCCTCGGCCTGCAATTCTGCGGACATCAGTGCCGCGGCTTCGAGGTCTGGCTTGATGCGCAGCGCCTGGTCGAGTTCGGTCAGCGCGCCCGGGCTGTCGCCCGCGGCTTCACGCGCCCGTGCCAACGCCAGATGCGTCTCGGCGAGCTTGGTATCGCTGGCGGTGATGCGCTGGAGCACACCCACGGCGCCAGCGGGATCGCTCGTGCGCGACATCTGCTGCTGCAGCAGCAGGATGGCCTCGCCGCGATGGTTGGCAGGTGCGAGTGCCAGTTGCTGGCTCAGCAACGGCTCGGCTTCTTCCCAACGGGCACTGAGTACGAGCAGCGTGGACAGGACCTGCCGCGCTGCAGGCGACTTCGGCGCGAGTTCGGTCCAGAGCCGCGCGGCGTCAAGGGCTTGTTGAGAAGCACGTGCATTAAAGGCAATTTCCGTGGCGCGCTGCGCCAGGCGCGGATCGCGCGTTTCACGTGCTAGATCCATGTACGTGCGGTACGACGGACCCACCAGCCCGCGCTGCAGCGAAATCTCGGCAGCCAGCACGCGATAGAGAATATCCGCTGTCAGCGGCACATTGGGCAGCGGCGTGCGGGCAGACCGTGCGGTGGCCGGCGCGGGGATGTCGATCGCCTCGTCGTCGTTCTGAGCCAGCGTGGCCGGTGCGGCATGAGCAAGCGATGCGAACGCCAGACACGCGGCTACGCCCAGGGCGCGAGCATGGCGACGGAAGCGGCCCGCGGGCGAACCCGTCGGACCGAGGGCGGCAGAAGCGTTCATCGTCGAGGATTCCGGGCGCATGGCCTGAGTGGACAAGATTTGGTCCGGCATGAAACAAAGCTCCGGCGCACGGGGGCGTAGGGATGGATGGAGGCATTGTAGCCTGCCGGTACAATGCGCTGCTGGCGGCCAATGGTCGCTGCGTATGGGAACCCGCACAAACGTGCAGTCGTGCAGGAAACTCCCTGCGTGCTTGGAGCGCGAAACCGGGGCGGAGGTTCGACGGATCTGCGGATGTCCGCTCGAAAGCCGCTCGGGATGCCGGTTGGGAGACACGGGCGAGATGCCAGAATTGCCAGAAGTCGAGGTCACGCGGCAGGGGTTGCTACCCCATGTGGTGGGCCGTCGCATCACCGAGGTAACAGTGCGCCATCGCGGCTTGCGCTGGCCGGTGGAACCCGAACTCGAAAGCCGGCTGACCGGACGCGTGGTGCGCCGCATCGAACGCCGGGGCAAATACCTGCTGCTGGAGTGTGTGCCCGAAACGCCTGAACCGCCCGACACGCCCGACACGGACGTCGCGGGTTGGCTGCTGGTGCATCTGGGCATGACCGGCACGCTGCGTGTCTATACCGATCCGCCGGCAGCCGGTGCGCATGACCACCTCGATCTGGTGCTGTCCGCGTCGCCCGGTGCCAGTCCAGGCGCCGAGGCCGATGTCGTCCTTCGCTTCCGAGATCCCCGACGATTCGGCGCCATCATCTGGACGCCGCTTGCCGAATCCGCCCTTTCCGAACATCCCTTGCTGCGCCGGCTGGGTATCGAACCGTTCGATCCGCGTTTCGATGGCGCCTGGATGTACCGGCTCACGCGTGGCCGTAGCGTGGCGATCAAACAGGCACTGCTTGCCGGCGAGATCGTGGTTGGGGTGGGCAACATCTATTGCTCGGAGAGCCTGTTCCGCGCGGGCATTCGTCCCACCACGCCGGCCGGCCGGATCAGTCTGGCGCGCTACGAAAAGCTTGCCGTGGCCGTCCGCGAAACCTTGACGGAAGCCATCGCGCGCGGCGGCAGTACGCTGCGCGATTTCGTGCATAGCGACGGCAGCACCGGCTACTTCCAGCTCGATTGTTTTGTCTACGACAGGGCAGGGGAGCCATGTCGAGTTTGCGGCACCCCGATCCGCCAGATCGTGCAGGGACAGCGGTCCTCGTTCTATTGTCCGACGTGCCAGCGTTGAGTGGCGTCTGAGGCCAGATAAGGCATCGTCGGCGTGCCGATGGGCCGGCGCAACACTTCGCGTAACAGGAAGGCTGGAAGAGACTCGAATTCAACAAATTTCGATAAGAACCCTGTATCGTGTGCGCAGACATAAAAAGTTACAAAAAGCGCCGTTATCCCCACCTCGTGGGGGATAGGCGCGGCGCCTGACATCGGGTCCGCAGGGTCAGCGGGCAGCCCGGTCCCAGGCGTGAACAGGTAGCGCCCAAAACCATAATCCAGCCGAACAGCGATCACTCCATGACGAGCCTCGCCCATCAATTCGAACAATACGGCGCCTGGAGAACCGGGGTCCTTCAGTCACTCGCGGAATTCCAGTCCTGGTTGCAGCAATACGATCTGCACGACGCCACCACGGAAGACCGTGCGCAGCGCATCCAGAGCGTGCTCAAGAGCGACCGGCTCAAGGTCGCGTTCATTGCCGAGTTTTCGCGCGGCAAGAGCGAACTGATCAACGCGATCTTCTTTGCCGACTACGGCCGCCGCATCTTGCCGTCTTCGGCCGGGCGCACGACGATGTGCCCGACCGAGTTGCGCTACGACGAGAACGAGCAGCCATGCATCCGCCTGCTGCCCATCGAGACGCGCCTGCAGGACGCTTCCACGGCCGACTTCATGGAGCCGGGCTCGGCGAATTCGCACTGGACCTCGGTGCCGCTCGATCCGTCGTCGCCGGAAGGCATGCTCGCCGCGTTCCAGCACGTGGTGGAAACCACGCGCGTGACGCCGGCCATGGCGGAATCGCTGGGCCTTTACAACGAGAACGATCCCGACGCCGCGTATGCGGTGGATGCCGATGGTATGGTCGAGGTCTCGCGCTGGCGCCACGCGGTGATCAATTTTCCGCATCCGCTGCTGCGCCAGGGTCTGGTCATCCTCGACACACCGGGTCTGAACGCGATCGGCACCGAGCCGGAACTGACGCTGCGGCTGATTCCCGATGCCCACGTCGTGGTGTTCGTGCTGGCCGCCGATGCCGGCGTGACCAAGAGCGACCTTGCCCTGTGGCGTTCGCATGTGGGGGCTGGCCATCGTCGCGGCTGCCTGGCCGTGCTCAACAAGATCGACGGGCTGTGGGACCCGCTGAAGTCGTCGCCGGAAATCGCTGGCGAAATCGCGCGACAGGTTCGGTCCACGGCGCAGACGCTGGGGATCGAGGAACGCCGCGTGTATCCGGTGTCCGCCCAGAAGGGGCTGGTGGCCAAGGTCACGAACGACCCGGCCATGCTCGTACGCAGCAACCTGATGCAGTTCGAGAGCGTGCTGAGCGACCAGCTCATTCCGCAACGCCGGGAGATTGTTTCGGACCAGGTGCACCGGCTGGTGCAGGATATGTCGCGCGGTGCGCAGCAACTGCTGCAAAGTCGCCGCCGCGATATCGTCGAGCAGTTGTTCGAACTGCGCGGGCTGCGTGGCAAGAACCACGCGATGGTCAAGCACATGCTGCTGCGCGTGCAGGGCGAGAAGGAAGAATTCGAGCAGAGCATCGCCAAGTTCCAGGCGCTGCGTCTGGTGTTCGGCCGCCATAGCGCGGACATCATCAAGAGCCTGCAACTGCGCGACGTGCGCCGCACGATGCGCGACAAGCGCGAACAGATGAAGGAGCGCTTCTTCTCGCGCGGCCTGCGCGAAGACATGGAAGGGCTGTTCGGCCAGTTGATCGGCCTGATCGAAGATGCCGACCAGAAGATTGCGGGGCTGCATCAACTCGTGGAGAGCATGTACCGGCGCTTCAACGCCGAGCATGGCTTCACGCTGCCTTCGCCGATGCAATTCGTGACCTCGCGCTACACCAACGAGCTGCAGGAAACTCTGGCGCTGGTCAATGCGCACTTCGGCACGGTCAGCATGCTCACGCGTTCGCGGCCGCAACTGGTGCAGAACGCGTTCGCGACGATGGCCAGCCGCGTGCTGGAGAATTTCCGCGATCTGAACCGCGATATCGAGATCTGGCTCAAGTCCGTAATGACGCCGCTCGAAGCGCAGGTGCGCGAGCACCAGAAGCAACTGCGCCGCCGCGTGGATTCGATCGAACGGATTCACGAAGCCACCGACACGCTCGAAAGCCGCATCGCGGAACTCGAGGAAGTGCTCAATGGCCTGGACGAGCGCAGCGGGAAGATCGAATTGTATGCGCGCAAGATGATCACCCCGCAGCTTGAAGCAGAAGTGAAAGCGGCGTAGGGCTTGCAGTCGAATCGACAGGGGGCGCGCTGCCCCCGATGTATCATGTGGCGCCGCCTCGGAGCGGCGCTTTTTTCATTCCAAGATACCCCGCAATGCCCCGCAAGTCCGCCGCTGCTCGCGCCTCCGTCCCCGCTCCTGAAGCCGTTGTCCGGGACATCACCGTTCCGCCGGATTTCGGTATGCGTGTGGTGAACTGGCAGCGCCAGCATGGCCGGCATGACCTGCCGTGGCAGAACACCCGCGACCCCTATCGCATCTGGCTGTCCGAGATCATGCTGCAGCAGACGCAGGTGGCGGCCGTGATCGAGTATTTCCAGCGCTTCCTCGCCGCACTGCCTACCGTGGCCGATCTGGCTGCGGCACCGGCGGATCAGGTGATGGCGTTATGGGCTGGCCTGGGCTACTACTCGCGCGCACGCAACCTGCATCGTTGCGCGAAGGCTGTGGTCGACGAGCATGGTGGTGTCTTCCCGACCGATCCGGCCGTGCTCGTCACGTTGCCGGGCATCGGACGCTCCACTGCGGCGGCAATTGCTGCGTTCAGCGCGGGTGTTCGTTCGCCGATTCTCGACGGCAATGTGAAGCGCGTCTTTGCGCGCGTGTTCGGTATCCACGGCTATCCGGGCGAGCGCGCCATCGAGACGCGCATGTGGGCGCTGGCAGAACAGGCCTTGCCGCCGGCTGGTCCGCAGCAGGCCGAGGACATGGTGGCCTACACGCAAGGCGTGATGGATCTCGGTGCCACACTGTGCTCGCGCGGTAAGCCCACCTGCGTGACCGATGCCTCGGCATGCCCGTTGGCTGCGGACTGCGTGGCGCGCCGCGATAACCTGACGGCCGTGCTGCCTACGCCCAAACCGCGTGCGGCGATTCCAGAGCGCAGCACTGTCATGCTGATCGTGCGAAATGGGCGCGACGTGCTGGTGACACTGCGCCCCGACAGTGGCATCTGGGGCGGCCTGTGGAGCCTGCCGGAGATGGCCGTGGAGTCCGTGCCTTTCGATGCCGAAGCCGCCGAAGACGCCGCACTCGACATGGCGCGCCAGTATGGAAAACCGGAGCGTGCCTGGCTCGCAGGCGAGCTCACGCACGTCTTCACGCACTTTCGATTGCTGATTCGCGCGATTCGCATTGATATGGAAGGAACGGACTGGAAGGGCGATGCCAGTAGCCGCTGGCTGTCGCTCGACGATCTGGACGCGCTGGGCACGCCTGCGCCGGTGCGAAAGCTGCTCGACGATCAGGCGCGTATCGGACTGTTCTGAGCACCTGACCTAAAGTCAGACGATGTGATGCTGCCGCATATAGCGATGCACGATCTCGATGCGTATGCCCGCGTCGGGCAGCGCCATCAGCATCTGCTTGGCCTTGAGGGGCACAGGCAGCAGTTCGCATAGACGGTTCGCGACCCAGCTCGGGTCATCCCACAGATACGGTTCGGAGAAAGGCAGCTTCGACTTATCGGGCTGCTCGGTGTGCAGCGAGGACACGATTCTGCGTAGTGCCGACAGGCATTCGCCCAGCAGTTCGAGCTTGCAGTCGATGACATCGGCGGGGAGCACTTCAGCCTCGGCCACTACCAGTCCGTCGTCACGCGTGGTGTGGGACAGCACACGGAAGCGTTGCCGCCCGCGTGTCTCGATGAGCAGCACACCAAGTTGCTCCACGTTGCAGTCGACGATCTCGGCCAGGCAGCCGATCTCTTCGGGCGTGGTGGCGTGGCCGGGACGCGCAACCTCTTCGCCGCTGGCAATCAGACAGACGCCGAACGGTGTGCCGTCCCGCATGCAGTTGCGCACCATGTCCACGTAGCGCTTTTCGAAGACGCGCAGCGGCAGGCGG
Organism: Cupriavidus sp. 2SB; assembly: GCF_005503625.1. Taxonomy (GTDB): domain Bacteria; phylum Pseudomonadota; class Gammaproteobacteria; order Burkholderiales; family Burkholderiaceae; genus Cupriavidus. The sequence goes on from NZ_SCMX01000009.1 coordinate 16,277, forward strand.
CCATCGGGGAACAGGACCGTGTTGAGGGGAAACAGTGGCAACGCATCCAGGATGGGAAGTGGGGATGCGGTGTCGGTAGAGGATGTCGACATGCGAAGGGCCGCTCCAATGACGCGACAGAAACGCGACGGTGACGTGACGACGCCCGGCGCGCCGTCCGCTCAAGACCGCATCTCAGCCGCCAGAGGCCATTTCGCGGTGTCTGACCAGCACATTACCATGCGCCCGGAAATAGTTGGCGAGTCTTTCCGCGATGAACACCGAGCGGTGCTGCCCGCCCGTACAGCCGATGGCGACGGTCAGGTAGCTACGGTTATCGGCAATGAAACTCGGTAGCCACTTCTCCACATAGGCGCGGATGTCCTCGGCCATCGCCAGCACCATCGGCTGGCTCTGCAGGAAATCCACGACCGGTGCATCGCGGCCCGTCAGCGGGCGCAGCGCCAGGTCGTAGTAGGGATTGGGCAACGAGCGGACATCGAACACCATGTCGGCATCGCTGGGTACCCCGTGCTTGAATCCGAACGATTCGAACAGCAGTGTGAGCGGTTCGCTCTCGGTGCCACCGTTGCTGCTGATCAGTTCCTTGATCCAGCTGCGTAGCGTATTGGTTCGCACGTTGCTGGTATCGATGCGATGGGCCGATTCGGATAGCGGGCTCAACAGCTCCCGCTCCATCTCGATGGCTTCGATCAGCGAGGTATCGCTGGCGGCAGCTTCTGCTTCCGCCTCGGCCTTGTCCGGCCCTGTTCCGCCATTTGCGCTGCCGACACGCGTCGAGAGCGGGTGGCGGCGTCGTGTTTCGGAATAGCGCTGCACCAGCGCATCGGTGTTGGCAGTCAGGAACAGCACCTGCACCTGATGCTGGGCCGACAGTTCGCGCACGGTATCGGGCAGGCGCGCCAGCGATTCGCGGCTGCGAATATCGGTGGCCACGCCCAGGTGCGAGTAGCCCTGGTCGGCCAGATAGGTGGCGAGTTCGGGGATGAACTGGGCTGGCAGGTTGTCGACGCAGTAGTAGCCCGCGTCTTCCAGAACGTTCAGGGCGACCGACTTACCCGAGCCGGAGATCCCGGTGATAAGAATGATCCGCATAGCGACGCAAGGATAGCACCGCATGATGGCCGCGTCATGACAGCGCTTCTCGATTGGAGGTTGCGGCGGGCATTTAACGACAGAACGCGACAGATGCTAAGAAAAATGGCGAACCGCATCCGATTCGCCATTTATCGCCTGGAACCGCCACAGGGCGGATCAGGATCAGGCCGGTTTGGCCGACAGGCACTCGCTCTGCGCCTTCTTGTATTCGTCGCCCTTCTTGCCCTTGTTGGCCTTGGCGCAGGCAGCCATTTTTTCCTGCTGGGTTTTCGGCTCGGCTGCGGCGGCCGGGCCAGAGCCGGACAGGCATTCGCTCTGGGCCTTCTTGTACTCGTCGCCCTTCTTGCCCTTGTTAGCCTTGGCGCAGGCTGCCATCTTTTCCTGTTGTGCCGTCTTGCCCGATTTCTCGGCCGCAGCCGGAGCCGATGCGCCTTGGGCAAACGCTGCCGTGGCGAACAGCGGGGTCACCAGCACACACATCGCGATCAGTTTCTTCATGCTTCTCTCCTGGCTGTGGAAAAACACTTTCATGGGCAATCCGAACGGGATGGCGGCCATTACAGCACAAAACGGCGCGTGTGCGGCTGCCGTTGACGCAGCGGCAGGCCAGCTTGTAAGGAAATGAAAACGCCCGCTGAATGAAGCGGGCGTTTGCGGGAAAGCGATGTTCGGAAAATGCCTAGAGCAACCGGCCCTGTCCGCGTGACACCACATCGGCTTGCATGGCCGCACGCTGCCGGTCCATGAAGTCGCGCAGCGTGTCGATGCCGCGCAGGCGCAGTATCGTGTTGCGCACGGCGGCTTCCACCAGCACGGCGAGATTTCGACCGGCTGCCACCTGGATCTTCACCATGTGGATGGGCAGGCCGAGCACGTCGAGGTATTGCGAATCCAGCGGCAGGCGCTCGAACTCGCCATCGTTGCGGCGGACGAGTTGAACCACGAGCTTGATCTTCATTTTCCGGCGTACGGCCGTTTCACCGAAGATCGTCTTGATATCGAGCAGGCCAAGGCCGCGCACTTCGAGCAGGTTCTGCAGCAGCGGCGGGCAGCGGCCCTCGATGAAGTCTGGACCCAGCCGCACGAAATCCACGGCATCGTCGGCCACGAGGCCATGGCCGCGCGAAATCAGTTCCAGGCCCAGTTCGCTCTTGCCCAGGCCCGATTCGCCCATGATCAGCACGCCCATGCCGAGGATGTCGAGGAACACGCCGTGCATCGTCACGCGCGGTGCCGAGATACGCGACAGGTACAGGCGCAGGTGATCGATCACGGCCGCCGACGATACCGGCGTGGTGAACAGCGGCGTGGACGAACGCGTGCAGCGCAGTTCGAGGTCGGGCGGCGGCTCCATGCCGTCGGCGATGACCAGGAAGGGCGGCTCGAGCAGGATCAGCTCGCCCATCTGACGCTTGCGCGGCTCGTCGTCGAGACGCTGGTAATAAAGGATTTCGGGTTTGCCGAGCACCTGGATCCGGTTCGGGTGGATCAGGTTCAAGTGGCCCACGAGGTCCGCCGCGGAGGTGGCTTCACGCGCGAACTCGACATCGAAGGCGCGGTCCGCACCTTCAAGGCCGGCGACCCACGACAGTTTGATGTCTGCTGCGTTGTCGTCGAAGATCGACTGCGAGGTGACGCCGGTGAGTTCCATGCGGGATGACTTTCAGGAGGGGCGGTAGGACAGTGGGCTGCGGCGGGCGATTCCGGCGTTAGGGATGCCAGTCCGATAGCAACTGGTGGACGGCTTCCGGCGTGGGCAGCGTCGCCAGCCCTTCGCGCATTTCGCGGTCCGACAGCAACTGCGCAATTTCGGAAAGAATTTCCAGATGCTGCTGCGTGGCCTGCTCGGGCACCAGCAGGAAGATCAACAGCGAGACCGGCTTGCCATCGGGCGATTCGAACGGGATGGGTTCCGCCAGGCGCATGAAGCCCGCCAGCGGCTGCTTCAGGCCCTTGATGCGGCCGTGCGGAATGGCAACTCCAGCGCCAAGCCCGGTGGAACCCAGGGACTCGCGCGCAAAGAGGTTGTCGGTAACAGTGGCCCGCGCCACGCCATGGTTGTTCTCGAACAGGAGCCCGGCTTGCTCGAAGACCCGCTTCTTGCTGGTGACGGTGACGTCGAGATGGATGTTGCCAGGTGGCAGCAGTTTGGCCAAACGATTCATGGGCGATGCACGAGAAGTCCGAGTGACAAGCCGGCGCGCATGGACCGGCCCGCCGAGTTGGGGGCAATCAGGATATTGAGGTGCCAGTCGCCCGCATTGGAGCGTCCGGCCATTATAGAGCAGGGCTGCCACGCACTTGTGCGCTGCAGCGTCGCGCCTGCGGACTTCCGCCGCGAGGTCGTCGACCGGTTTGCCCACCCGAAATGCTGCCCGACCCGTGCGCCTTCAGGGCGCACCGCCGGTTCCGCATGACGGGACCGTTCTGCCTGTGATTTGTGGTGCAGCATACACCGACATGCGAGAGATGCGAACACCTTCGGTGTATCAATTCGTCGCTTAGTGGTGTCGAGGTAACGCGTGAGGAATGGAAAGTTGTGCGGCAACCGGACGCCCCATCAAAAAAGCCGCGCAGATGCGCGGCTTTGCTCTCTTCCTGTCAGTCCTCTCAGGACAACTGAAACTGTCGTTTCATTGCGCTGGTTATTATTGCTGTAGCTGCGCTTCGGCCATCTGGTACTTGACCGCCTCGCGGTCATGCCCTTGCACGCGATCCTTGTAGCGGATCACCTGGCGGTCGAGCTTGTCGACCAGACAGTCGATCGCCGCGTACAGGTCTTCATGATGGGCTTCGACGAAGATGTCCTTGCCTTTGAGGTGCAGATTGATTTCCGCGTACTGACGCTTGTCCTTTTCCTTGTGATTGTCGACTGATAGCAGCACGCTTACGCCAATGACCTGATCGAAATGTCTGACAATTCGCTCCAGTTTCGTTTCCACATACTCACGCAGCGGGGGCGTGATGTCGAGGTGGTGTCCACTGATCTTGAAGTTCATAGCGCTTCTCCTTCTGAAAGAGCCGCACCAGGCAGGCGGTTACGGCTCGGCTACAAAGACTTGCGGAGATTCACTGCGGGGATTTTCAATGCTTCGCGATATTTCGCCACCGTGCGGCGTGCGACCACAAAGCCCTGTTCGCCCAGCAGTTCGGCGATGCGGCTGTCGGAAAGAGGATTCCTGGGGTCTTCGGCTCCTATCAGTTGCTTGATCAGCGCGCGTATAGCCGTGGATGAGGCCGCGCCACCCGTCTCCGTGGAGACGTGGCTTCCGAAGAAGTACTTCAACTCGAAAGTACCCATCGGCGTGGCCATGTACTTGTTCGTTGTGACCCGGGAAATGGTCGACTCGTGTAAACCCAGTGTATCGGCAATTTCACGCAAAACCAAGGGGCGCATCGCGATTTCCCCGTGCGAGAAAAAGTTCTTTTGACGCTCCACAATCGCCTGCGACACCCGCAGGATCGTATCGAATCGTTGCTGGATGTTCTTGATGAGCCACCGTGCTTCCTGCAACTTTTGCTGCAGTCCGGCAGCCCCTGCCTCGCCCTTCGCACCGCGCAGAATCTGCGCGTACATATCGTTGATGCGCAGGCGCGGCATCACGTCCGGATTGAGCTGCGCGATCCATCCGCTGCCGCTCTTGCGCACAAACACATCCGGCACCACGAAGTCCGCTTCCGGACGGCTGTACGCGTGTCCTGGATACGGTGCGAGGGAGCGGATCAATTCGTGCGCAGCCTTCAATGCTATTTCGTCCACCTGCAGGGCTTTCTTGAGCCGGGTGTAATCCCGTACGGCCAGCAGTTCCAGATGATGATTGACGATAGTCAGCGCCAGTTCGCGCTGCGGGTGCTTCAACCGCTTCAACTGCAAACTCAGGCACTCCGCAGCGTTGCGTGCCCCGACACCGGGTGGATCGAAGCTCTGCAGCAGCGTAAGTATCGCCTGCACCTCATCCACTTCGAACTCGAGTTCTTCCGGGAGTTCCGAACAAATTTCCTCGAGCGAGGCGCTCAGGTAACCGTCGTCGTCGAGCGACTCGATCAGGAAAATGGCCAGGCCCTTGTCGCGCACCGAGATCTTGAGTGGCGTGAGCTGCTCCATGAGGAACTCGCGCAGCGTCGGATCGGCGTCGCGCAGTTGCATCGGCGTCTTCTCGTCTTCGTCGCCTTGCGGGCGTCGCGCGAAGTCGTCGAGGCTCCAGTCGTTGCCGTAGTCCTCGCTGCCGGTATCGTTGTAGTTTTCCTCTTCGCCACCCGCCGCGCCATCGGCACGTTCGGTGCCGTTGGCCTGGGGTTCGGCCGGTGCGGGTGCCGGTGCGGTCTGGAGGTTGACCGACCCGTCCGCGGCCACGCGCAGCGGACTATCCAGCCAGTCGTTTTCGCGCTCGAGCAACGGATTTTCCGTCAGCGCCTGCTCCACTTCCTGCTGCAGTTCCAGCGTGGAAAGCTGCAACAGCCGGATCGACTGTTGCAGCTGCGGGGTCAGGGCCAGATGCTGGGAGAGGCGGAGCTGAAGCGAAGGTTTCATGCGACCTATTCTATGCGCATCTTTCCGTTGTTGGAACGGAATTTGCTAGAACCTATCGCCCAACCTTGCGTGATCGGAAACGGCTTTGGAAAAACGGTGTGCAGCGTGGGCAGAAATTGCCGCACCGCACGCATCACATGCGGAAATTCTCGCCCAGATAGACGCGGCGCACAGATTCGTTGGCGATGATTTCCTCTGGCAGGCCGGATGCCAGCACCGTACCTTCGCTGATGATGTACGCGTGGTCGCAGATGCCCAGCGTCTCGCGAACATTGTGGTCGGTAATCAGCACGCCAATGTTGCGGGCCTTCAGGAAACTCACGATCCGCTGGATTTCGCCCACGGCGATAGGGTCCACACCGGCAAACGGTTCGTCCAGCAGGATGAAACGCGGCGACGACGCGAGCGCGCGGGCAATTTCCACCCGGCGGCGCTCACCGCCCGACAACGACAGTGCCGGGTTGTTGCGCAGGTGCGCGATCTGCAGGTCGTCCAGCAGGGAGTCGAGCCGGCGGTCGATCTCGGCCTTGGTCAGCGACTTGCCGTTTTCCACCTGCAGCTCCAGCACGGCGCGGATGTTTTCCTCGACATTGAGCTTGCGGAAGACCGACGCTTCCTGCGGCAGATAGGACAGGCCCATGCGCGCGCGCTCGTGGATCGCAAGGCCGCTGATGTGCTTGTCGTCCAGCACGATGTCGCCTTCGTCGAGTGCCACCAGCCCCACGATCATGTAGAACGATGTGGTCTTGCCCGCGCCGTTCGGACCCAGCAGGCCCACCACTTCGCCGCTCTTCACGTCAAGCGAGACATCCTTGACCACCGTGCGCGTACCGTAACGCTTCTTCAGATGGCGGACGACCAGCGTGCTGCTGTCGGTGCGGACGCTCGCAGCGGAAGAGGCGGCAGGGGAGGCGAGGGTGGCGGAGTCGTTCATCGGATACGGAGGCGATAGAAGGGGCTGTGTTTCAGGGCTTGGCCGGGGCCGTGGACGGCTTCAGGTCCAGCGGGGCGCCGCTCGCGGCGGGGGCGCTGGCATCGGCGCGCGGCGACAGCACGGCGCGTACGCGGCCCGACGGGTTGCCCGCGGTGGTGTTGTTGTCGCCGCCGGTGGCGGTGTAGTACTCGTTGCGGCTGTCATAGGTGATCACGGCGCCGCGGATTTCGTCGAGGATCTTGGCGCCGACGCCCGAGACACGTGCAGCGCGTGCGTGGCCGATCAGCTTGTTGACCTCGGTCTTGCCATCGTATTCGATGCGGTCGCCCCAGCCGTCGATGTATTCGTCCACGCCGTCGCGCTTCTGGCGGATGTACGCCTGGCGGCCCGGCTTGGACGTGGCAATGGCGTACTGGTAGCCCTCGGGGTCCGTGCGCAGTTCGGCAGCGTCGGATTTCAGCACCATCGTGCCCTTGGTCAGCACCACGTTGCCGGTGAGGGTGTAGATCTGCTTGACGTCATCGTAGCTGGCATTGTCCGCTTCGAGCACGAGGGGCTTGGCCTGGTCCGCGCGCTCGGCAAAAGCGGGCTGGACCATGCTCATGGCGAGCGCGAGTCCGAGGGCGGCTAGGGCCGTCAATCGGGCGGGCGCCGGGCGGCGACAGGACGATGTCGACAGGGATGCAGTCATGTTTGGCAAATGATGAGATAGGGAAGGCGGCCAGGCGATGCGGCAGGACGAGCCTGCCAGCCGGGTGTCACTGGGTCCTGGCCTGCCCCTGCGGCGGGTTCATGACGATCGTGCCGCGTACGTTGCCCAGCAATTGTACTTCGCGGGTGACGTTGTTGAAGATCAGCCCGTTGGCCGTCATGACCGAAGGTCCGCGCGTCAGCTCCACGTTCTTGTCTGTCTTGACGATGTCGTCATTGACGAGCAGCTGGAAGTATTGCGACGTGGCGGTCATGCGCGGATCCTTCGACGGATCCACGCCGGCCTGCCGCACGATCACGGCGTTGCCGTAAAGGTCGATGATCGTGCCCTCGGCGTTCATGACGCCGCGATTGGCGTTGGCGGTCACGGGCGGGCGGTCCGGCTGGAAGGCACGCATGGCCGGCTTGGTCACGTCGTAGGTCTGGTCATCCTCGAAGTGGACCATCTTCACGCCGGTGAAGCGGATCTTGGTCGTGCCATCCGCAGCCAGTTCCGTGGCCGAGAACCGTTCCATCCAGTAGTCCGGTTCGTGGCGCTTGGTGCGTGACTGGTCTGTGCCAGTGCTCGGCGAGTTCAGTTGGACGAGCCAGAACGTGCTGCCGGCGACGATGGCCATCAGCAGCAGCGGCAACAGCCGCATGATCACGCCCGTGAGTCTGGACAGGAAGTCCGGCATGTTCAGATGACCTTGGCACGCGTGAGGTCATGGATGTGCAAGGCACCGACCAGGCGGCCGTCGTTGTCGACGACGAGCAACTGGTTGATGCGGTTTGCTTCCATGACCTGCACCGCTTCCACCGCGAGCTGGTCCTGGTTGACCATGCGCGGGTTGCGGTGCATGACCTCGCCGATGGGCACGGTCTTCCAGTCGGTCGAGGTCTCCAGCAGGCGGCGCAGGTCGCCGTCGGTGAACACGCCCACGGCGCGGCCCTCGGGGTCGACGACCGCCGTCATGGCCATGCCCTTGCGCGTGATTTCCATCAGTGCCTGGGCCAGCGGCGTGGTCTCGCGGACTTCCGGCACGGCGTTGCCCGAGCGCATGACGTCGCGCACATGAGTCAGCAGCTTGCGGCCGAGCGCGCCGCCCGGGTGCGAGCGGGCAAAATCTTCCTCGCCGAAGCCGCGCGCGTCGAGCACGGCCACGGCCAGCGCGTCGCCCAGCGCCAGTGCGGCGGTGGTGCTGGCCGTCGGCGCCAGGTTCAGCGGGCAGGCTTCCTGTGCCACGGCGCCATCGAGATGGGCGTCGGACAGCTTGGCCAGGTTCGATTCCGGGTTGCCGGTAATAGAGATCAGGCTGGCGCCAATCCGCTTGACGATCGGGATGATCGACAGCAGTTCGGCGGTCTCACCGGAATTGGAGAATGCGATCAGGACGTCGTCCCGCGTGATCATGCCGAGGTCGCCATGGCTGGCCTCGGCAGGATGTACGAAGAACGAGGGCGTGCCGGTGGAAGCCAGCGTGGCCGCCACCTTGCGGCCGATGTGGCCGGACTTGCCGATACCGGAGACGACCACGCGGCCCGTGCAGCCGAGAATGATCTCGACGGCCTTCGCGAAGGCGGGCGTCAGGCGTCCGGCCAGCGCCGAAACGGCGTCTGCCTCGATCTGGAGAGTGTGGCGAGCGAGCGCGAGTGCTCGATTCGCATCGAAATTGGCTATCATGGCGCTGGAGTATACCAACGAATGCGATGGCGTCTGGCCCGGCTTTCCTGCCCTCCAGCTGAGACGACCGCCGCACTTGCCGTCGTTTGCCGTCTTTTGCCGGCGGGGTGCAGAGCCGGTCGTGGCGCGTGCCCGGCCGGATAGCTGAAGCCCTTCAAGCCCGCCGAATGCATTCTCCGCTGGAACTGACCCTCGTGCTGCTGGCCGCCGCTGTTCTTGGCGTGGTGGCCTTCCGCATGCTGCAACTGCCGCCCATGCTGGGCTATCTGGCAGTGGGCATCCTCATCGGCCCCCATGCGCTAGGGCTGGCCAGCGACACGGCCCAGACCAAATATCTGGCGGAATTTGGCGTCGTCTTCCTGATGTTTTCGATTGGGCTGGAGTTCAGCCTGAGCAAGCTTCACGCGATGAAGCGGCTGGTATTCGGGCTGGGCGGCTCTCAAGTGATGCTTTCATTGCTTGCGGTGATTCCAGCCAGCTGGATGTTCAACTGGCTGTTTCCGCTGTCCTGGCAGGCATCGGTGGCGCTGGGCGGCGCGCTGGCGATGTCTTCCACGGCCATTGTCGTGAAGATGATGTCCGAGCGGATGGAGCTGGAGAGCGAGCACGGCCGCAACATCATCAGCGTGCTGCTGTTCCAGGATCTGGCCGTGGTGCCGCTGCTGATCATCATCCCGGCGCTGTCCCGGGACCCCGGCGACCTGGCCTGGGCGCTGGGGCTGGCCACGGTCAAGATCGTCGTGGCCCTGGGCGTGATCTTTTTCCTGGGGCAGCGGCTGATGAGCCGCTGGTTCCACATCGTGGCGGCGCGCCGGTCGCAGGAACTGTTCATGCTGAACCTGCTGCTTGTCACGCTGGGCATGGCCGCGCTGACCGAGCGGCTGGGCCTGTCGATGGCGCTCGGCGCGTTCATGGCGGGGATGCTGATTTCCGAGACGCCGTATCGCCACCAGGTGGAGGAAGACATCAAGCCCTTCCGCGATGTGCTGCTGGGGCTGTTCTTCGTCACGATCGGCATGCTGCTGAACATCCGGGTGGTGATCGACCATATCTGGCTGGTGCTGGCCCTGCTGGTGGTGCCGATCCTGTTCAAGCTGCTGCTGATCACCGGGTTGGCGCGGCTGTTCGGTTCGCGGCCCGGTGTGGCCATCCGTACCGGGCTGGGTCTCGCACAGGCCGGTGAATTCGGATTCGTGCTGCTGAACCAGATCGACGGCATGGGGTTGGTGGACCCGGTGCTGATCCAGGTGATCCTGGCCTCGATGCTGCTGTCGATGCTGGCCGCGCCGTTCCTGATCCAGTACAGCGACAAGATTGTGCTGCGCTTTGCCGCCAACGAATGGCTGATGCAGTCGCTGAACATGACCCGCATTGCCGCGCAGAGCCTGCAAACCGAGAAGCACGCCATCATCTGCGGCTACGGGCGCAGCGGGCAGAACCTGGCGCATATGCTGGAGCGGGAAGGCATTACCTATGTGGCGCTGGACCTCGACCCCGACCGCGTGCGCGAGGCTGCGGCGGCGGGCGACACCGTGGTCTATGGCGACGCGGGCCGCAGGGAATCGCTGATCGCGGCGGGTATCCATCGTGCGGCGCTGGTGGTGATCACCTATGCCAACACGCAATCGGCGGTGAAGGTGCTGCACCATGTGCAGGAGCTGGAGCCGGCCTTGCCCGTCATCGTGCGGACGGTGGACGATTCCGAACTCGATACGCTGCAGAAGGCCGGTGCCACCGAGGTGGTGCCGGAGATCATCGAGGGCAGCCTGATGCTGGCCTCGCATGCGCTGGTGCTGCTGGGCGTGCCGATGCGCCGCGTGGTGCGTGGGGTGCAGCAGGCGCGCGACGCGCGCTACAGCCTGCTGCGCGGCTACTTCCACGGGCGCGACGACGAAGAAGACATGGTCGAACGCGATACGGTGCGGCTGCACTCGGTTTCGCTCGGCCCCGAGCACACCGCGGTGGGCCGCCGGCTTGGCACGCTGGGGCTGGAGCGGATTGGCGTGGAGGTGACGGCGGTGCGCCGACGTGGCATCCGCGCATTCGATCCGCAACCTGAAACGGTGCTGGAGCCTGGCGATATCGTCGTGCTGCGCGGCACACCGGAAGCGCTGGAATCGGCCGAGGACCGGCTGACCCGCCAGTAGCGGGCGGGGCCGCCGCGCCGTGTGCCGCCGGCTGCATGCGGAAGCTTCTTCGTGGCATCGCACTGCTGTATGGTTACGGCTGGCCGAAACAGGCGGCGGACAAAAGCGACGCGGCCGGCCGCACCAGATCCAACCCAGACAGATTCCCCATGCCCGATTCCCTCATCCAGTCCCCCGACCTCGGCAATGTCACCGGCTACCTCCGTGACCGCATCCGCACCGTGCCGGACTGGCCCCAGCCAGGCGTGATGTTCCGCGACATCACGCCGCTGCTGCAGAACCCCAAGACGTTGCGCGTGCTGATCGACGTGTTCGTGCATCGCTACATGGACCAGCAGTTGGACCTCGTGGCCGGTATCGACGCACGCGGCTTCATTCTCGGCTCGATCATCGCGTACGAATTGAATCTTGGTTTCGTGCCGATCCGCAAGAAGGGCAAGCTGCCGTTCCAGACCGTGGCCGAAGAGTACGAACTCGAATATGGCAGCGCCACCGTGGAAATCCATGCCGACGCCTGCAAGTCCGGCGACCGCGTGTTGCTGGTGGACGACCTGATTGCCACGGGCGGCACGATGATGGCTGGCCGCAAGCTGCTGGAGCGCCTGGGTGCCACGGTCGTGGAGGGTGCCGCCATTGTCGACCTGCCCGAACTGGGCGGCTCGAAGCTACTGCATGCCAGCGGCCTGCCGCTGTTCACGGTGTGCGATTTCTCCGGTCACTGAGTCGGCGTTTCCAGGTTTTAGCGGCCCGTTGCAGGGTTGCAGTCGTCCATTTGCCCCGTGCCCATGCGGGGCGCATAATGCCCCATTGATATAACAATGGCGATGACCGGGCGGCGCGCCCTCGCTTCTGCCCAGCCGGCACCGGTCACGAAAGGGACGCACCATGGGCGTTTTGCTTCATCTTCTCTCCGGCGTGGCGTTGCTCGTCTGGGGTACCAACATCGTCAAGGTCGGCATCCTGCGCGTGTACGGCGCCAACCTGCGCCACGTGCTGTCGGTCAGCGTCTCCAACCGCTTCAAGGCATTCCTGGCCGGTCTCGGTGTGACCGGGCTCGTGCAGAGCAGCAATGCCACCGCCGTCATCGTCAGTTCCTTCGTGGGCCAGGGTTTGATCGCCGTGGCGCCAGCATTGGCCATCATGCTGGGCGCCAACGTGGGCACGGCGCTGATGGTGCAGGTCTTCTCGCTCGACCTTTCCTGGTTGTCGCCGTTGCTGATCTTCGTTGGCGTCATCCTGCACCTGACGTGGAAGGGCAACAAGCCGGGCCACGTGGGTCGCGTGCTGATCGGGCTGGGTCTGATCACGCTGGCGCTGGAACTGATTTCGATTGCCACGCGCCCCGTGGTGCAGGCGGCCGGTGTGAAGGTGCTGTTCAGCTCGCTGACCGGCGACGCGGCGCTGGACATGCTGGTGGGCGCGTTCCTGACCATCCTCTGCTATTCCAGCCTGGCCGTGGTGCTGTTCTGCGGCGCGCTGGCCTCGGCGGGCGTGGTGTCGATCCATGTGGCGTTGGCGCTGGTACTTGGCGCAAACCTGGGCTCGGGTGTGTCGGCATTGCTGACTACCTCGGGCAACAACCAGCCGGGCAAGCGCGTGACGCTCGGCAACTTGCTGTCGCGGTTGCTTGGCTGCGTGATCGCGCTGCCAGTGCTGGGGCAGGCCGAGACCATCCTGTCGCATCTCGATGCCGATCCGCAGCGACTGGTCGTGAATTTCCACCTGTTGTTCAACGTGGCGCTGGCCGTGTTGCTGATTGGCGCCACGGCGCCGCTGGCACGCCTTTGCGAAGCGATCCTGCCTGGCCGCAATACCGGCGACAGCCAGGTGACGCCGCGCCACCTCGATGCCGCGGCGCTGTCCACGCCCACGCTGGCGCTGTCCAACGCCGCCCGCGAAGTGCTGCGCATCGGCGATCGCGTCGAGCAGATGCTCGGCAACATGCTGCGCGTACTGCGCACCAACGATGTGAAGCTGGCCAACGCCACCTGCCGCATCGACAATGAAGTAGACGATCTCTACACGGCCATCAAGCTTTACCTCACGCAGATCAGCACCGAGGCGCTGGACGAGCGCGACGGCCAGCGCTGGACTGAAATCATCTCGCTGACCATCAATCTCGAGCACGCGGGGGATCTGATCGAGCGGGTGATCGTCGACGCCAAGGAAAAGAAGATCGCGCACAACCTGCAGTTTTCCGAGGCCGGCATGCAGGAAATCGCGGAAATGCACAGCCGCGTGGTGGCAAATCTGCGGCTTGGGCTGTCAGTGTTCCTGACCGGCGATATCCGCAGCGCCCAGCAACTGATGGCCGAGAAGGCCAACTTCCGCGACCTGGAGCGCAAATACGCACGCTCGCACCTGCAGCGCGTGGCGGTGCAGACCGCCGAGAGCATCGAGACCAGTTCGCTGCATCTGGACATCATCAGCGAACTCAAGCGCCTGAACTCGCTGTTCTGCGCGACGGCGTATCCGGTGCTGGAACAAGCCGGGTTGATGAATCGGAGCCGGATGAAGGACGAGGGGCCGGAGAAGGTGGGGGAGGTGGTGGGGGCGCGGTAGAGCGCTGACTTCCCTGCTTTATGCTCCCCTCTCCCACAAAGTAGGAGAGGGGAGAAAACCAGCAAGGGAGCAAACACTCAGCAGCAGGAAACAATCACGCCCGCTTCAACAACGGCTTCAAATACTTCCCCGTAAAACTTGCCTTGCTGGCCGCCACGGCTTCCGGCGTGCCCTTCGCAATCACCAGTCCGCCGCCGGCGCCACCTTCGGGGCCCATGTCGATCAGCCAGTCGGCGGTCTTGATGACGTCGAGGTTGTGCTCGATGATCACAACCGTGTTGCCGTGGTCGCGCAGTTTCTGGATGACCTTGAGCAGCAGTTCGATATCGTGGAAGTGCAGGCCGGTGGTCGGCTCGTCCAGGATGTAGAGCGTGCGGCCCGTGTCGCGCTTCGACAGTTCCAGCGAAAGTTTCACGCGCTGCGCCTCGCCGCCCGATAGCGTGGTGGCCGACTGGCCGAGGCGGATATAGCCGAGGCCCACGTCGAGCAGCGTCTGCAGCTTGCGGCGCACCACGGGCACGGCGCTGAAGAATTCGTGCGCCTGCTCAACTGTCAGGTCCAGCACTTCGGAGATATTGCGGCCCTTGTACAGCACCTCGAGCGTCTCGCGGTTGTAGCGCTGGCCGTGGCAGACATCGCACGGCACGTAGACGTCAGGCAGGAAGTGCATCTCCACCTTGATCACGCCATCGCCCTGGCAAGATTCGCAGCGCCCGCCCTTCACATTGAACGAGAACCGGCCCGGATCGTAACCACGTTCCTTGGCCGACGGCACGCCCGCAAACAGTTCGCGGATTGGCGTGAACAGCCCCGTGTAGGTCGCAGGATTCGAGCGCGGCGTGCGGCCAATGGGACTCTGATCGACGTTGATGACCTTGTCGAAATGTTCAAGTCCCTCGATCTGCGCGTGCGGTGCCGGTTCCGCCGTGCTGCCATACAGGTGGCGCGCCACCGCGTTGTAGAGGGTGTCGTTGATCAGCGTGGATTTGCCCGATCCCGAAACACCGGTGATGCAGGTCAGCAGGCCAACGGGAATCTCCGCCGAGACATTGCGCAGGTTGTTACCCGTGGCATCGACGATGCGCAGCATGCGTTCCTCGTCGGGTGCGGCGCGCTGCTTCGGCACTTCGATACTGCGCTGGCCGGACAGGTACTGGCCCGTCAGCGAGCCGGGAGACTGCTCGATCTGCTGCGGCGTTCCTTCGGCCACGATCATCCCGCCGTGCACACCGGCACCGGGGCCGATATCCACCACGTAGTCACACGCGCGGATCATGTCTTCATCGTGCTCCACCACCAGCACGGAGTTGCCGATGTCGCGCAGATGCTTGAGCGTGCCGATCAGGCGATCGTTGTCGCGCTGGTGCAGGCCGATCGACGGCTCGTCGAGCACGTACATCACACCCGTCAGCCCCGAGCCGATCTGCGACGCCAGACGAATGCGCTGCGCTTCGCCGCCGGAGAGCGTGTCGGCGCTGCGTTCGAGCGACAGGTAATCGAGCCCCACGTTGTTGAGGAAGTTCAGCCGTGCCGAGATTTCCTTGACGATCTTGTCGGCGATCTCGCGCTTGGCGCCATGCAGGTTCAGCGTCAGGAACCACGTCAGCGCATCGCGCAGCGGCAGACCGTTGATCTCGTAGATCGCGCGTGCCTGTTCGTCCTCGCCAATCTTGACGTGCCGCGCCTCGGTGCGCAGCCGCGTGCCATGGCAGGCCGGGCAGGCCTGGTTGTTCTGGTACTTGGCCAGTTCCTCGCGCACGGCCACCGAATCCGTTTCGCGATAGCGGCGTTCGAGATTCGGGATGATCCCTTCGAACGCATGCTCGCGCACCGTGGTGCGGCCACGCTCGTTGATATACGTGAACGGGATTTCCTGCTCGCCCGATCCCTGCAGCACCACCTGCTGCACCTCGGCCGGCAGGTCCTCGAAGGCGGTTTCCGTATCGAAGTCGTAGTAGGCCGCCAGGCTTTGCAGCATCTGGAAGTAGAACTGGTTGCGGCGATCCCAGCCCTTGATGGCGCCAGACGCCAGCGACAGGTTCGGGAATGCCACCACGCGCTTCGGATCGAAGAACGTGATCTGGCCCAGGCCGTCGCAACTCGGGCAAGCACCCATCGGGTTGTTGAACGAGAACAGGCGCGGTTCCAACTCCTGCAACGAGTACGAACAGATGGGGCAGGCGAAGCGCGAACTGAACATGTGCTCGCGCCCGGTATCCATCTCCAGCGCGAGGGCGCGGCCATCGGCCAGGCGCAGCGCGGTCTCGAACGATTCGGCCAGGCGTTGCTTGATGTCGGCCTTCACCTTGACGCGATCCACCACCACGTCGATGCTGTGCTTCTCGGTCTTCTTGAGCTTGGGCAGCGCATCGACCTCGTAGACCTTCGCCTCGGCCTCGTGCGCGGTGCCGCCGCCCGAACGGATGCGGAATCGCACGAAACCCTGCGCCTGCATCGTATCGAACAGGTCGGAATGCTCGCCCTTGCGGTCCGCCACCACCGGCGCCAGGATCATCAGCCGGGTGTCTTCGGGCAGCGCCAGGGCGGCGTCCACCATCTGCGACACGCTCTGGGCCTGCAGGGCGATATTGTGGTCCGGGCAGTAGGGTGTGCCGGCACGGGCGTACAGCAGGCGCAGGTAATCGTGGATCTCGGTGACAGTGCCCACCGTGGAGCGCGGATTGTGGCTGGTGGCCTTCTGCTCGATCGAGATGGCCGGGGACAGGCCCTCGATCAGGTCGACGTCGGGCTTTTCCATCAGTTGCAGGAACTGGCGCGCATAGGCAGACAGCGACTCCACATAGCGGCGCTGACCTTCGGCATAAAGCGTGTCGAACGCCAGCGACGACTTGCCCGAGCCCGACAGGCCCGTGATTACCACGAGCTTGTTGCGGGGAAGGTCGAGGTTGATGTTCTTCAGGTTGTGGGTACGCGCCCCACGGATCTTGATTTCTTCCATATACCGTTGGTTCGCCCGCTGGGGCCGCAGCCTGCTGCATGCAGGTCCCGGTCTCACGGAAACATCAAAGTGCCTTGCGCAACACCCGGCGCCCGCGCTAGCCACCGCGTGGGATGTGTGCCGCTTCGGGACCGTTCGGACCATGCTGTCAGTGCACGTGACCGGAAAAGCCCGGGGAAGCAAACCTGCTAATATACCGAACTTCGGTTTCCGGGGTTGCCCGGCGCCAGACGTCCGGCCGAGGCAACTTCCCTGCGCGGGCGCTTGTCGAAGCGGCGCCACCGACCGAGTCAGAATTCCACAAACGACCGCAATGCCGTCGATCCCGCCTTCCTCTCAAGCCGCAACCCTCGCCGACGCGTCCGCCCATACGGAACCCGTGGCGCCCGTGCGCGACCGCATGACGCGCAGCGAGATGCGTGCCAGTCTCTCGCTGGCCAGCATATTTGCCTTGCGCATGCTGGGCCTGTTCCTGATCCTGCCTGTCTTTGCCGAATTTGCACGCACGCTGCCGGACGGCCATGACGCCCAGCGCGTGGGGATCGCCATGGGCATCTATGGGCTGATGCAGGCGTTCCTGCATATCCCGCTGGGCTGGCTGTCCGACCGCATCGGCCGCAAGCCCGTGATGGTGGCGGGCCTGCTGCTGTTCGTGGCTGGCGCCGTGGTAGCTGCGATGTCCGATACGCTGACCGGTATCACCATTGGCCGTGCCATGCAGGGCATGGGCGCCATCTCGGCGGCGATCACCGCATGCATCGCCGACCTCACACGCGAGAGGCATCGCACCAAGGCCATGGCGATGGTGGGCGGCAGCATCGGCCTGACCTTTGCGCTGTCGCTGGTCATTGCGTCGCCGCTGCTGCACAGCATCGGGATGTCGGGCATCTTCGGGTTGATGGCCGTGCTCGGTGTGCTGGCAATCCTGGTCACGCTCTTCATCGTGCCGACGCCTCCGGCGCCGCATCCGGTGCGGCTGCCGTTCCGCACCGTGTTGCTCAATCCCGACCTGATCCGCATGAATGTTGGCGTGCTGGCGCTGCATGCGAGCCAGGTGGCGATGTTCATGGTGGTGCCGGCCATGCTCAGCGACGCAGGCATGCCGCTGGACCAGCACTGGAAGATCTACCTGCCCGTGGTGCTGGTTTCGTTCCTGCTGATGCTCGGGCCGATGATGGCCGCCGAACGCTACGGCAAGATCCGGCCGGTACTGCTGGCATCCGTCGCACTGATGACGGCCGTGCAGTTGCTGTTCGCCACGGTACACGGTCTCTGGGCGATCAGTGGTGTGCTGCTGCTGTTCTTTGTCGCATTCAACGTACTGGAGGCGATGCAGCCTTCGCTGGTGTCGCGCTATGCCGCCGCCAGCCGGGGCGCCGCGCTCGGCGTCTACAACACCACGCAGGCGCTGGGCCTGGCCCTGGGCGGGGTAGCCGGTGGCTGGCTGCTCCAGCACGAAGGCCGTCCGGCGGTGTTCGTCGGCTGCGCCGCGGTACTTTTGGTCTGGCTTATAATCGCGTGGAGCATGAAGGCGCCACCCGCCCGCGCAGGCGCGGACAAGGCCGGCGATGCCGCGAGCGCCACGGTCTGAAATCCCCTGGCGTTGCGGCTCGGACACAACATTTGACGTTTCCGCATCACGCCGACACGTTTTTCCGTAGTATCGGCTGTAGCATTCGACACGCGCCCGACGGAGCTTCCGAACGGCGCGTGATGTCGTTTACGGTCTGGCGGATATTTTTCGCGAACCACACTTTCGCTTTACGTTTAACGCCGCGCTGAAAGGGCGCGGTCCCTGGAGAAATTCAACATGGCATCGGTCAACAAAGTGATCCTCGTCGGCAACCTCGGCGCCGACCCTGAAACGCGTTACATGCCCAGCGGCGATGCCGTGACCAATATCCGGCTGGCGACGACCGATCGCTACAAGGACAAGCAGAGCAACGAGTTCAAGGAAGCCACCGAGTGGCACCGCATCGCGTTCTTCGGCAAGCTGGCCGAAATCGCGGGCCAGTACCTGCGCAAGGGTTCGTCGGTCTATATCGAAGGCCGCATCCGCACGCGCAAGTGGCAGGACCAGTCGGGCCAGGACAAATACAGCACCGAAATCGTCGCCGACCAGATGCAGATGCTGGGTGGCCGCGGCCAGGGTGGCGGCGGTGAAGAAGGTGGCGGCGGCTACGGTGGTGGTGCCGGCGCGGGCGGTGGCGGCGGTGGCTACAGCCGCGAATCGCAAGGCGGCGGTGGCGGCTACGGCGGTGGCCGTGCCCAGGGCGGCGGCCAGGGTGGTCAAGGCGGCCAGCAGGGCGGTCAGCGCCGCCAGCAGCAGGCACCCTCGAACGGTTTCGAGGATATGGATGACGACATTCCGTTCTGAGATGCACCTCTCTGACAGTAGAGAGTAAAAGTATGCAAGGCCCTCTTCACGGAGGGCCTTTTGTTTTTCTGGCTAGCTGGCGGTGTCCCTGGTCGGCTGTACTGCTAGCGGCTGCGGCTCTGATTGGGCGACCAGTGCAAGCGCATGGCGGCTCGACGGCTTTACGTTGTCGAGCGGCCCATCCAGATGGCACACCGTACCCACCCAATCCACAAAAGCCCGCAACGCCGGGGTCAGTTTCTGCCGCGAGAAGATCACTGACAGAAGCGGTGGCGGGGGGCGGAAATCGGCAAGGATTTCGCACAGTTCGCCGCCTTCGATATAGGGGGCGGCCAGGATGGATGGAACTTGAACAATGCCGAGGCCGAGCAGTGCGCTATGCAGATGCGCGTCGCTGAAGTCGGTAGCTAGCCGCGATGGCACGCGAACCACGCGGGTGCTGCCGTCGAAGGTGAACGTCAGCCCAAATTGCGACATGGATTCGCGCTTCGCCCAGTTCACCGCGACATGGTGTTGCAGGCTGCCGGGATTCGATGGAGAACCGTAGCGGGCGAGATATGCAGGACTGGCGACCGTGATGTACGGGTAGGGGCCCAGGCGGCGGGCGATCAGTGAGGAATCTTCGAGTTCGCCGATGCGAAATGCGCAGTCGATGCCGTCCTGCACCATGTCCACGCGGTCTTCGCCGAAACGGACGACGAGTTCGATATCGGGATGCTGCGCGTGGAAGCGGTCCAGTGCCGGCAGGATGAGGCACCGTCCGACGGAGTCTGGCATGACAATCCGCAGTCTTCCATGTGGGCCCCGCGCCGGGTTCCGAAAACCCGCTTCGGCGGTGTGGACGGCATCGAGAATATTGATGCAGTGCCCGTAGTAGGTGGCACCGATGCTCGTCAGGCGGAGGCTTCGGGTGGAGCGATGGATGAGCTGGACTGCGAAATGTTCTTCGAGCTCCTGGATGATGCGGGTCACGGCCCCACGAGACATACCCAGGGAATCGGCGGCGCGACCGAAACTTCCGGCGTCGACGATTCGTGTGAAGACAGACATGGCACGGAGTCGATCCATGCAGAAGTACTCCTCTCGTGGCGGCGGGCGCGATCTCGACAAGAGGTGCGAAATTACGTTCTTGCGCCGCCGGGCACAAGCCGCAGCCGGGACGCACTGAGTCGCGCAAAAAGAAACAGTGCGTGCACTCCTGGGTCCCGGGTGCGTGGAGGGTGTGGGCTACTTGCCGCGGTTGCCGTTCAGCGCCGCGAACTGCTCCGTCAGGTAGGTCTTGGTTTTGTCCAGCCGCGACACCAGCAGGTCCAGTTGCGTGAACTGCGCGCGGTAGCGATCCATCACCACGTCGATGCGATCCGCGGTGGCGGCGTACTTGTCTTCCAGGCCCTTCAGCGTGTCGGTGATGCCGCTGGTGGCCGCATCGAGTGCGCCGCCCTTGTTGTTCAGGCCATCCACATAGTCCGTGATGGTCTTGCCCATGCCGCTGGTGCCGTCCACGCCCGTAAAAAACGAGGTCAGGGCCTTGAAGTTGGTCGACAAGGCCGTCTTGAGCTTGTCGTCGTTGACTTCGAGCTTGCCAGCGTTGTCGGTGCCGACGTTGAACTCGATGCCGAAATTCGACAGCGTATTCATGCCGCCGGCGCCATCGGGCAGGGCCGTGTTCAACATCGAACGCATGCTTGCCATGATGTTGCGCAGCGTGTTGTCGCCATTGAGTGCGGCCTTGGTGCCGGACTCCGTGTCGTACGCAGTCAGCGTCTTGGCGGCCGACAGCACATTGTTGTAGGCGGTGACAAAGCCTTTCACGGCGGCGGTGATCGCGCTGTCGTCGCGGGTCACGGCCATCGTGGTCGTGCCGATGGACCTGATGGTCATCGTGATGCCCTGCGCGGCTTCCTCGACGGTGTTGCTCTGGCTGACGACTTCGGTGCCGTTGATGGTCATCCTGGTGTCGGAAGCCTTGACCGTCTCCCTGATGCCATTGGCCTGCGTGGCCTGCGTCGGGTCGAAGTTGACGATGTCGCCTACGGCCGCATCACTGGCGGTGACCTTCATCTGTGACTTCGTGCCGGTCTTCTCCGAAGTCAGCACCAGTCGATACGGCGTGCCGCTGCCATCGTTGACGATGCTGGCGCTGACGCCTACACCGGCCTTGTTGATCGAGTCGCGGATGCCTTGCAGGGACGTGTCCGAGACGAGCGTCACGGTCTTGGTGGACGACGGCGTGCCGCCCGTTGCCAGGTCTGCACCGAAATCGAAGGTAATGCTGCCTCCACCGATGGCAGCCTTCTGATCCGTGACGGCCTTCGTCACCAGCGACTGGGCCGCGGCCACGGAGGTGACGTTGATGTTGTAGCTGCCAGCGACGGCGCTGGAATTAGCGGCGGCGGTCAGCACGCTCTCGCTCGCCACGTACGGCTTTACGGCGGCAAACGTCGAGGCGCTGGCCAGCGTCTTGGCGGCGGCTGAGTAGGCGTCGAGCACGCTCTTGATCGTGCCGTAGCCGGACAGCCTGGCCTGGAAACTCTTGGCCTGGTTGTTGATCGCGGTGAGCTGGATTTTTTCGTTGGCCTCGATCTTGTCGAGCAGGTCTGCCAACTGGAGATTGGAGCCGATGCCAATGGAGGAGATTGCCATGTTCTTATGTGTTGTTAAGACTGCGATCGGCGATCAGCCGCCCAGCAATGCCAGTTGATCGGAGAAGAAACTGTTCGCCGCGTTGCTTCCGTTGATCAGCATGTCGAGCCGGGTGTACTGAATGCGATAGGTCTCCATCACTGCGGCTGCCCTGGTCACCTCGTCGGACTGGCGTCCTGCAAGGTCTCGAAGATCGGCCCCGATCTGCCCAGTTGCCTTGCTGAGGGCGCCACCGGGCTTGGTCAGTGCCGTCACCGCGTCGGAGACCGCCTTGGCAAGACCTTCGTTGCCCTTGCCGTCGCCTTGCAGCAGGTCTTTGACGGCCTTCGGATCATCCTTCAGTGCCTGCTCGAACTTTGCGCTATCGAGCTTCAAGTCGCCGTTGCTGTCGAAGGACAGGCCGATGCTGCTGGCATCGACATCGCGGAACGCCCCCTGCAGCGAAGTCGATATCGCCCTGAGCGCGGCGTCACCCGTGAGGGCGCCCGGTGTCGCGCCCGGTCCGATGCCAGTCTGGTTGCCAATCTCGCTACGTACGGCGTTGAAGGTTTCAACGAGCTTCTTTACCGCAGCCAGGGCGGAGGAATCTTCTCCGTCCGCCGGTGCCTTGATATCGCTGAGCTTTGCGATGGCATTGGCTGCACCGGCCAGATCGTCCAGGCGGCCTCGGACCTTTGCGTAGGCCGACAGCTTGCTGTTGTAGGAGTTCGCCTGCTGATCGTAGAGGCTCAGTCGTGACGTAACGCTTCTGCCCTTTGCCGCGAAAGCTTGATTCAGGTCGATGCCGGCGGCGTAACCCAGTGTGGTGACAGAACTCATCGCTGTTAGTCCGAGAAGTAGATACGGAGGCTAACGACTGGCGGGCGATGGTTAATTATTCGAGAAGAGAATAATGACTTTTGCGTAAATCCGAAAAAGCAGGAAGCGAAATCTACTGGGCCGTAAGGCCAATGCCATTCCCGCGCCTTGGGTCCTATGCTGTAATCAGCGCTTTCTTCCGGCTTCCACCGATTTATGGCATCGAACCCTTCCACCACTCGCGATGCGCCCGCTTCGCAATGGCTGCGCTGGCTTCCGGGCCTTGCCACGCTCAGGCAATACGAGCCGGGCTGGCTGCCCAGGGACATCGCCGCCGGACTCGTGCTGACCACGATGCTGGTGCCGGTGGGCATTGCCTATGCCGAGGCATCGGGCGTACCCGGCGTGTACGGGCTCTATGCCACGATCATTCCGCTGCTGGCGTACGCGATGTTCGGTCCGAGCCGCATTCTGGTGCTCGGTCCCGACTCCGCATTGGCGGCGCCAATCCTGGCGGTGGTCATCGCGTCATCGGCAGGAGATCCGGCGCGTGCCGTGGCCACGGCGAGCCTGATGGCGATTGTGGCGGGGCTGTTCTGTGTCGTGCTTGGCCTGCTGCGGCTCGGCTTTATCACCGAGCTGCTGTCGAAGCCGATTCGCTACGGCTACATGAACGGCATTGCGCTGACCGTGCTGGTCAGCCAGTTGCCCAAGCTGTTCGCCATTTCGATTGACGATGCGGGGCCATTGCGCGAACTGTGGCAACTGGGGCAGGCGATTGCCGATGGCGAGACGCACGCCTACAGCCTGCTGGTCGGTCTCGGCACGTTGCTGCTGATTCTGTTGCTCAAGCGATACGAGCGCGTGCCGGGCATCCTGATCGCCGTCATTGTCGCCACGGTGGCGGTGACGGTCCTGCGGCTCGACGATGCGGGTGTGAAGGTGCTGGGCGAGATTCCGCAGGGTTTGCCGGGGTTCGCGATTCCGTGGCTGGGCAGTGCGGATTACGTGCGCATCGTGCTGGGCGGCTGCGCCGTGGCGATGATTGCCTTTGCGGATACCAGCGTACTGTCGCGCACCTTTGCGGCGCGCTCGCATACGCGCGTCGATCCGAACCAGGAAATGGTCGGACTCGGCGTGGCAAATCTTGCAGCGGGATTCTTTCAGGGCTTTCCGATCAGCAGCAGCGCATCGCGCACGCCGGTGGCCGAGGCAGCCGGGGCGCGGACGCAATTGACTGGTGTGGTCGGCGCCATCGCCGTGGCCGCACTGTTGCTGTTCGCACCGAACCTGCTGCGCAACCTGCCCAACAGCGCGCTGGCCGCGGTGGTGATCGCCGCCGCGCTGGGCCTGTTCGAATTCAAGGACCTCAAGCGCATCTATCGCATCCAGCAATGGGAGTTCTGGCTGTCGATGCTGTGCTTCGTGGCGGTGGCGGTCTTCGGTGCGATTCCGGGCATCTGCCTGGCCGTAGTACTCGCCATCATCGAATTCCTGTGGGACGGCTGGCGTCCGCACTTCGCGGTGCTGGGCCGCGTCCCCGGTCTGCGCGGCTACCACGATTTGAAACGCTATCCGCAAGCTGCGCTGATCGATGGACTCGTACTGTTTCGATGGGATGCGCCGCTGTTCTTCGCCAATGCCGAACTGTTCCAGCAACGGCTGACCGAGGCGGTGGAGGCAGCACCCTCGCCGGTGCGACGCGTGGTGGTGGCAGCGGAGCCGGTCACGAGCGTCGATGTCACATCGGCGGACATGCTGCGCGAACTGAGCCACGCGCTACAGGCACAAGGCATCGCACTGCACTTCGCCGAAATGAAAGACCCCGTGCGCGACAAGCTGCGACGCTTCGAACTGACTGAAATCTTCGGCAACGACCGCTTCCATCCAACGATCGGCAGTGCGGTGGATGATTACTTGACGAGTCTGGGGGTGGTGCTGGAGGAGTAGGCCCCAAACCGCCACGACAATCTTGCCGCCGCCTGCTTCACCACCTCTGCCACATCGCTGTCCAGCGCGCTGTCAAAGCTGCCGCTGCTGCCCATCACTGCAATGACGAGTGCCAGCGCGCCGGTGTGATCGAAGACCGGCGCGGCAAGGGTGTCGATGCCGGGTACGGGGCGGCTGATGGCGTGGTCGATGCCTGACTTGCGGATGGTTTGCCAGCGCGAAACGAGATCGGCACGTGCCGGTACGGAAGCACTGGCCATGCGGATCGCGTCCAGCTTCAGCGCATCGTCGCGGACATCGTCGGGAAGGTGTGCAGCGAAAGTGCGGCCGATGGCAGTGTGAACCATTGACAGCACCGTGCCGACGCGCAGGCTGACGTGCTGCGGACGTGACGATTCCTCGAGGCGGATCACGGTGGGACCGAGGGGACCGAAGACGGCCATCGCTACAGATAGCCCGGTGGCTTGTGCAAGGGCGATGATTTCCGGTTCGGCTTCGCGTGTTGGCGAGAGACGCTGCAGCGCGACGAGTCCGAGTTCGAGCGCGAGCACGCCAGCTTCGAAATCGCCATCGGCATTGCGGCAGAGCAGGCCGATCTTCTGCAGGCTCACCAGATGCGGGAAGGCCTTCGCTGGTGCCATGTCGGCGGCGCGTGCGAGTTCGCCCAGCGAGAGCGGTCGGCCTGCGTCTGCCAGTGCATCGAGCAACTGGCCGGTGTTGTCGAGCGACTGGATGCCGCGCTGCGGTTTGTGATCGGCGTGATCGCTCATGCTGGCTCCAGCGTTTGCATCATCTCTTCGCGCGCCGCACGCATGGCGCGCGCCACGGGACCTTGCGCGTCCACATCGATGGTGCCGGTAGAGCCAATCGCGGTCAGCACCAGCCGCAATGTGCCATCCGCGCCGATCAGCGGCATCGCCAGGCTGCTCACAGCCGGGCTGGGCGCATCGATGCTGTATTCCATCCCGCGCTCGCGGATGATGTCGAGCGACGCGGCGAAGTCGTGCAGTGCATCCGTCAATGCGGATGGTTGCTGGCTGCGCCAGATCGGCTGCCAGTGCGATGCCCGTTGGAACGCGCAGTAGACGCGGCCCGTCGCCGTGGCGGCCAGTGCCATGACTGTTCCCACATGAAGGTTCACGTGCAATGACATGCCGGCCGGTGCGTAATGGACGATGGTCGGCCCTTGCGCGGTTGGCAGGCTGATTGCCACGTTGCAACCGATGGTTGCCGCCAGCGCCTGCACGCGTGGCACGGCGGCGCGATAGGCGGGTTCGTGATCGAGATGAAGCATGCCGAGTCGCAGCGACAACGGCCCCGGCTCGTAGCGGCCATCGAGATGGTCACGCTTGATGAGACCGAGCCGAGTCAGGCTGACGAGGTAGGTATGCGCCTGCGCCGGTGCCATTTGCGCGGCAGCAGCCAGTTCGGCCAGCGACAAGGGGCGTCGTGCATCGGCCAGCGCTTGCAGCAGGCGGCCGCCAACTTCCACGCTCTGGATGCCGCGTTGGGTTTTGCCAGCAGGTTCGGCCGGGGAGCGTGCCATACGTTCGGAAGGCGGGTTAGCGAAAGGTCCACATGGTAGCGCGAGGCGGCGCGGCAAGCGCATTGGCATCTCCGCCACGTAGGGGTTTGCCATTACTTAGTGAATAGCAATCGTATTTGTCATTGACTAAGCATAGTCGTTTTCCTAAGCTTCGACTACCAGCGGCGTATACCGCTCCCCCCACATCGAAAAAAATACGAGGCAGACAATGGCAAAGGCATTTGCATCGCAGGCAGACCTGGAAGCCAAGCAGATCACTTTCACGAAACTCTCGGACAACGCCTATGCCTACACGGCCGAGGGCGACCCGAACTCGGGCGTGATCA
The DNA here is from genome assembly GCF_005503625.1 of Cupriavidus sp. 2SB. Lineage (GTDB taxonomy): Bacteria > Pseudomonadota > Gammaproteobacteria > Burkholderiales > Burkholderiaceae > Cupriavidus. Next base: position 42,522 of record NZ_SCMX01000009.1, read on the forward strand.
TTGGCGACGATGGCGTGATGATCATCGACACCACGGCCACCCCGGCCATGGCGCAGGACCTGATTGCGAAGATCCGCTCGGTCACTGACAAGCCGATCAAGTACGTGGTGCTGTCGCACTACCACGCGGTGCGCGTGCTGGGTGCCTCGGCCTATTTTGCGGAGGGTGCGGAGCAGATCATCGCCAGCCGTGGCACGTACGAGATGATCGTCGAGCGTGGCGAGGCCGACATGAAGTCCGAGATCGAGCGCTTTCCGCGCCTGTTCGCCGGTGTGGAAACGGTGCCGGGCCTGACGTGGCCCACGCTTGTCTTCGAGAAAGAAATCACGCTGTTCATGGGCAAGCTCGAAGTGCGCATCGCGCATCTGGGCGCGGGGCACACCAAGGGCGATACGGTCGTGTGGCTGCCGCAGCAGAAGGTGCTGTTCTCGGGCGATCTGGTGGAGTACGACGCGGCCTGTTATTGCGGCGACGCGCAGTTGGAGCAATGGCCCGCCACGCTCGATGCACTGGCCGCGCTGCAGCCCGAGAAACTCGTGCCGGGTCGTGGCCCCGCACTGACCAACCGCGACGAAGTGGCAAAGGGGCTCGCCTATACGAAGGATTTCGTATCCACGCTGCTGCAGGCGGGCCGCGAGGCCGTGGCTGGGCAGATGGATCTCAAGGCGGCGATGGCGCATACGCGCAAATCGATGGACCCGAAGTTCGGCCAGGTGTTTATCTACGAGCACTGCCTGCCGTTCGATGTCTCGCGCGCGTTCGATGAAGCGGCGGGGATCAAGCATCCGCGCATCTGGACCGCGCAACGGGATCAGGAGATGTGGGCGGCGCTGCAGGGGTGAGGCGCACGCAAGCCTGATGGTTTTCTCCCCTCTCCCGCGTTGCGGGAGAGGGGCTGGGGGAGAGGGCCAGCGGTGCAAATTGCGATCAGTTGGCAAGCAGAACTTCCAGCCCTCTCCCCCAACCCCTCTCCCATTGCATGGGAGAGGGGAGCAAACACGAAAACAAAAAAGAAATTCGCACGGAGACACCATGACCGACATCGACTACCAGCGGCAGACCTACGCCTATTCGCCATGCGATGAGCAGCAGGCGGGGCATGTTGCCGAGGGGCCGCGTCCCGTGGTGATCGTGGGTGCGGGGCCGGTGGGTCTTGCCACTGCCATCGACCTCGCGCGTCACGGTGTGCCGGTCGTGCTCATTGACGACGACTGCTCACTGTCCACGGGCTCGCGTGCCATCTGTTTTGCCAAGCGCACGCTGGAGATTTTCGATCGGCTCGGCTGCGGCGACCGCATGGTGAAGAAGGGTGTGCGCTGGAACGTCGGCAAGGTGTTCCTGCGCGACCAGAAGGTGTACGAGTTCGATCTGCTGCCCGAGTCCGGTCATCAGCGTCCGGCGTTCATCAACCTGCAGCAGTACTACGTGGAAGGCTATCTGCTCGAACGCGCGCTGACGATGCCGAACATCGACATCCGCTGGAAGAGCCGCGCCGTGGGCATTGCGCAGCACGACGACCACGCGGTGCTAACCATCGAGACTCCGGATGGCTGCTATGCGCTCGGCGCGCGCTACGTGGTGGCGGCCGATGGTTCGCGCAGCGCGCTGCGCAAGATGATCGGACAGGAGAGCCACGGCCACACCTTCCGTGACCGCTTCCTGATTGCCGATGTGAAGATGGATGCGCCGTTCCCGCCCGAGCGCTGGTTCTGGTTCGATCCGCCGTTCCATCCGAACCAGTCGGTGCTGTTGCATCGTCAGCCGGACAACGTGTGGCGCATCGACTTTCAACTCGGCTGGGACGCCGATCCCGTGGCAGAGAAAGCGCCCGAGCGGGTCATTCCGCGCGTGCAGGCGCTGCTCGGCGCCGATGCGAAATTCGAGATCGAATGGGTCAGCGTCTACACGTTTTCGTGTGTGCGCATGGACAGCTTCCGGCATGGTCGCGTGCTGTTCACGGGTGACGCCGCGCACGGCGTGTCGCCATTCGGCGCGCGCGGTGCGAACAGCGGCGTGCAGGATGCCGAGAACCTCGCGTGGAAGCTTGCGTATGTGCTGCAGGGCAAGGCGCCCGACCGCCTGCTCGACACCTACGCCAGCGAACGCGAATACGCCGCCGACGAGAACATCCGCCACTCCACACGTTCCACGGATTTCATCACGCCAAAGAGCGCGATGAGCCGCGTCTTCCGCGATGCCGCGCTGACGCTGGCGCGCGATCACGCGTTCGCGCGGCAACTCGTCAACAGCGGGCGCCTGTCGGTGCCTGCCGTGTTGCGCGAATCGTCGCTCAATACAGCCGATGTCGATGAATTCACTGGTGGTCTGATGCCCGGCGCGGTGTGCGTTGATGCGCCCGTGGCCGAAGCTGCAGGCACGCCGTGGTTGCTGCCGCATCTGGGCGATGCATTCGTGGCGCTGATCTTCGGTGCACCGGCCGGACTCGATGCCGCGAACGCCGGGGCGTTGCGGCAACTCCAGCATGGCGAGGTTCCGCTTCGTGTGGTGTTCGTCACCGATGCGGGCATGTCCGCGCAAGCGTGGCCGGGTGCCACCGTGCTGCGCGATGCGCTGGGGTTGGCCGCGCGTCGCTACGATGCGAATGCGGGCACCTGCTACCTCGTACGGCCGGACCAGCACGTCTGCGCGCGCTGGCGCCAGGTGGATGCCACGCGCATCGCCGAGGCCATGGCCCGCGCCACATGCACCGCTACATCGTCGAGCACGACCTCGCAGTCAGCGCCGGTGAATACGCCGGCCATGGCCTGATATCGATCCCGGAGACAGGCCGATGCCGCTCAATACTGCCCCCAACCTCGCGCGCGCCGATGATTTCTACGAGGCGCTGATCGAGATGCATCGCGATCTCGATGACGCGCAAAGCCAGGCCGCCAACGCGCGGCTGATCCTGCTGCTGGCCAACCATATTGGCGATCACGACGTCTTGCTCGATGCGCTGCACCTGGCGCGCGAGGCCGCAGATCCACAGGCCATACCCAGCGCTGAATCGCGCAGCCATCCCCAAAATCGGGCGTGAAGGTGGAGCCGGCGCCCGGCTCCGGTGCATCCGGAGTCGGAGAACGGTTGTTTCATGGTAATCCATGATGGAACACTTGTTGCTCAATGTCTAACATTGCAACAGTTGATGCTTCGTCGACGCATCCTGACGCATCCCATCGAGAGGAGTGATTCCATGACCCCATCCGCAATCCGTGCCGCTGTCGTGCTGGCCGCAGCTTCGGGTGCCATGTCAGTCGCCGCGCCGGCACTGGCTGCCGATGCTGCTGCCGTGGCCGCCAGCCCCACGCTTTCCAAGATCAAGCAGGCCGGCGCAATATCGATCGGGCATCGCACTTCCTCGATTCCGTTTTCCTATTACGACAGCAACCAGAAGGTGGTGGGCTTCGCGCAGGACATCTGCGACCGCGTGGTGGAAGCCGTGAAGAAGGAAACCGGTACGCCGAACCTGCAGGTACGCATGGTGCCGGTGACGTCACAGAACCGGATGTCGCTGGTGCAGAACGGCACCGTCGACATCGAGTGCGGCGTGACCACCAACCTGAAGGCACGTCAGCAGCAGGTGTCGTTCTCGACCACGTATTTCGTGGCCGGCACGCGGCTACTGGTGAAGAAGGGCAGTCCGGTGCGCGATTTCGCCGATCTCTCGGGCAAGAGCGTGGTGACCAATGCCGGCACGACGTCGGAACGCATCCTGCGCAAACTCAACGACGAGAAGGGCGCGAACATGACGATTCAGAGCGCCAAGGATTACGGCGAATCGTTCCTGATCCTGCAATCGGGTCGTGCCGCGGCGTTCATGATGGACGATGTGCTGCTATCCGGTGCGCGCACGTTGTCGCCCCGGCCGGATGACTGGGCCGTGGTCGGCACGCCGCAATCGTTCGAGGCTTACGGCTTCATGATGCGCCGCGACGATCCGGGCTTCAAGCAGGTAGTGGATGGCGCGATGACCGGCCTGATGCGCAGCGGCGAGATCAACACGCTCTATACGAAGTGGCTTCAGAAGCCGGTGCCGCCGAAGAACCTGTCGTTCGACCTGCCGCAGAACGAGCAGATCAAGAAGGCTTACGCGAGCCCGAGCGACGAGGCGTTCGAGTAAGCCTGACGCCGCAGATCAGCGCCCGCGCTCGGGCAGGTAGGCGCCGGTGCGCTGGAGTTGGCCTTCGGTCTGCTCCAGCGCGCGGATGGCGCCCTTGCCCTTGCGGGCCAGCAATTGCTCGACGAGTGCCTCGACCATCGTCACGCCTGACGTGATCGACGGGAAGAACGACGGGCTGTCGACGGCAAACAGCAGCGTCACGTCTGCATCGAGCGCGATGGGCGCCACGGTGCTGTCGGTCAGCGCAATCACCTTGCAGCCCGCCTCGCGTGCGGCCGTGGCCACGCGCAGACTTTCCTGCGAGTACGGCGCGAACCCGGCCACGAGCACCGCGTCCTTCGCGCCAAGTGCACGCAGTTCCATTTCGAGCGTGCCGGCATCGCCGCGAATCAGGCGCACCGAACTGCGGAACAGTCCATAGATGTAGTGGAACGTGAAGGCGATCGGAAAACACGACCGAAAACCCGCCACGTGTACGGTGGGCGCTGCGGCCAGCAGATCCGCTGCGAGTGGCAACGTCTCGGTGTTGTTCGCGAGCAGCGCGTCGAGGTTGTGATGCTGTACCTCCACCATCTCCGCCAGCCTGCGGCCAGGTCCGCTGCTCTTGTCCGATGCCTGCACCACCTTGCGCGCGCGCCGCGCATACGGCTGGCGGCCGTCCTCGCGCACCGCATCCACAAACAGTTCGCGCAGCCCCTGCCATCCCTCGAATCCCAGCGATTGCGATAGCCGTACCAGCGTGGCCGGTTGCACGCCCGCATTGGCAGCCACTTTTCGCATCGACTGGATGGCGATGTCGCGCGGATGGTCGAGCAGATATCGGGCGCCGCCCTGGAACTGCACACTGAGATTCGGAAACTCGCCACGCAATTGCGTGAGCAGCGCATCGAGCGTTTGCGGCGGATTGGGGATGACGGACATCGGCGCAGGAATGGAATGAAGTGCAACGATTGTTGCACAGGTTGGGCCGGAGTCACTGGAACGCCGTGAGGATGTCTTGGATTTGTATGTTTCTCGTTTGTTGTTGAATGAAACAAACGTTGCAAACAACATCCGATGTTCCTATACTGGGCACCTGAAAAGCGCAGTCCCCTGTAGTCATCACTCGAAGCCCCTGACATGACGCACGTATTCCATCGCCATCCCAAACAGAAACTGCCCGTTGCCGTCGGCGGCCGGGGTATCGAGTTGTTCGACAGCGAAGGCCGACGTTACCTTGATGCCTCGGGTGGTGCAGCGGTCTCGTGCCTGGGACACGGCCATCCTCGCGTGATCGAGGCGATCAAGTCGCAGGTGGATACGCTGGCCTATGCGCACACGTCGTTCTTCACGACCGAAGTGTCCGAGACCCTGGCGCAAACATTGGCCGATGCCGCGCCCGGCGACCTGAACCACGTCTACTTCGTATCGGGTGGGTCGGAGGCCGTGGAAGCTGCGCTGAAGCTCGCGCGCCAGTATTTCGTCGAGGTGGGGCAGCCAGCGCGCCGCCACTTCATCGCGCGTCGCCAGAGCTATCACGGCAACACGCTGGGTGCGCTGGCGATTGGCGGCAACGCATGGCGTCGCGAGCCGTTCCTGCCGTTGCTGGTGCCGGCGTATCACGTCGCCCCTTGCTATGCCTATCGCGATCAGGCGGCTGGCGAAACCGATGTGCAATACGCGCAGCGTCTGGCCGATGAACTCGAAGCCAAGATCCTCGAACTGGGACCCGAGTCGGTGGCGGGTTTCGTGGCGGAAACCGTGGTGGGTGCCACAGCCGGCGCAGTGCCCCCGGTCGCGGACTACCTCAAGCGCATCCGCGCGGTCTGCGACAAGTACGGCGTGCTGCTGATTCTCGATGAAGTGATGTCCGGCATGGGTCGCACGGGTTACCTGTTCGCGTGCGAGGAAGACGGCGTGGTGCCCGATATTGTCACGATTGCCAAGGGCCTCGGCGCGGGCTACCAGCCAATCGGCGCGATGCTGTCGACGGCGCGCATCTACGACGCGATTCTCACCGGAAGCGGCTTCTTCCAGCACGGGCACACCTATATCGGCCATGCCACGGCATGCGCGGCGGCGCTGGCCGTGCAACAGACGATCGTTGAAGACAAGCTGCTCGACAACGTACTGGCACGCGGCGAGCAACTGCGCACCCGGCTGCGTGAGTCCCTCGGCAATCATCCGAATCTTGGCGATGTGCGCGGACGCGGTATGTTCGTCGGTGTCGAGTTTGTTGCGGATCGCGGCACCAAGGCCACGCTCGATCCTGCGCGCAAGACGCATGCTGTGCTAAAACGCACCTGCATGGAACACGGGTTGCTGGTCTATCCGATGGGCGGCACCGTCGATGGCGTGCATGGCGACCATGTACTATTCGCGCCGCCATTCATCTGCACGGCAGCCGACATCGACAATATCGTCGATCGATTCACGCAGGCCGTTCACGCGGTACTGCCGGTTTGAGACGCACAGAGATGACAAACGATACGATGCGCCGCCCTTTCTCGCTGGCCGTGGCACCGAACGGTGCACGCAAGACCCACACCGACCACGCACGCCTGCCAATCTCTCCCGATGAACTGGCGCAATGTGCACGCGAGTGCGTGGATGCCGGCGCGGCGATGATCCATCTGCATGTGCGACGTGCCGATGCCACGCACAGCCTTGAAGTGGCCGACTACGAACCCGCTATCGCCGCGGTGCGCAAGGCCGTAGGCAATGCGCTGGTGCTGCAATTGACCACAGAGGCAGTCGGCATCTACCAGCCGGCGCAGCAGATCGCCACCGTGCGCGCGCTGCGTCCCGAAGCGGCGTCGATTGCTGTGCGCGAACTCGCGCCGCATGCAGACGCCTTGCCCGTTGCACACGAATTTTTCCACTGGATGCACCGCGAGCACGTGGTGGCCCAGTACATCCTCTACGATGCCGCCGACGTACGCCGCTACGCCTCGCTGCGCGCCAGCGGCGTGATTCCCGAAGGTCGCCACTGGGTGCTGTTCGTGCTGGGCCGCTATTCCGCCGGCCAGAAATCGTCCCCGCTCGATCTGTTGCCATTCCTCGCCGCATGGGACGAGATGGGCCTCGCCCAGTCCGGCGTCGAATGGGCCGTGTGCGCCTTCGGCAAGCAGGAAGCCGACTGCGCCGCCGCCGCCGTCATGCTCGGCGGCCACGCACGGATCGGATTCGAAAACAACATGACGCTGCCCGATGGCGCGACGGCTCCGGACAACGCAGCGTTGCTCAACGCAGTGCGTACACCGCTGGTGGGGCTGGGGTATCAGGCGCTGACGGCGGATGGGTTGCGGGCGTTGGTGGGGTAGTTGAAACAGCGTCAGCGCTGCGACGTTCTGCCCTGGAAGAACAAGGTTCGCTGTGAAATGACTGGCTCCAGACATTTGAACGGGGCGCTGTTGCTGAACTCGTGATGTGCCCAAACAATGCTTGCGACAATGTCTGTAAATTGCAGGGCCAGACTGACCTTGCTTTCCCAAGGCGTTGTCTGCAGCGACGTGCTCGCGTCTCGTATCGCCAGTTCAAGACGAAGGTAGTCGTGCATGAAGTACTTCAACTGATCCTTCGTCGAGCGAGCATCGGGGATGAAAGACACCGAGCGATAGTCCGCCATGACGTCGATCAGCAGTAGCCGTGTCATGTAGTGATAGAGACCATTGGGGTGCGACCGGAAGGCTTCACTTACGTTGGCCTTGCGAACCGTGATACTCCTGATTTGGACGCTCTGTCCTGCGGACGCAATTCGCGCGATATCCTTCGCGAATACCTGGCGCTCGGGCGCGGACATTTGCACGGCTTTGAGTTCGTTGGACAACGCGCGGCGCCGTTTTTTGTAGAGGCCGCGCACGGGTCGGTCCAGAATCGCCTCATCGCCATCGGCAATGACAACAGCTGCTAACGTGAAGTAGCGGCTGGAGCCGCCCTTTTGGTAGGGCTTGTCCAATTGCCATCCGAGGCATCCGCATTCGTCGAGATAGATCGTGATCGCCATAGTGAAATAGCCTCCCCGAAGGGAGGCTATTGAAGTGATGCGGTACCCAGGTCTGACGCACTCAAAGTACGCTTACGATTACGACGCGTTTTGTCGCAGGGGCCCTGGGCCGTCAATGCAGTTTAAACCGCTGCGCCGCTACAGGGACCGATATTGGCGAATGCTGGTCGCCCCGTCAATAGGCGCAGAGCGCTTTCAGATTCGTCTCAAATCAGCGAGCCGCCACCTCCTCCGTCCACCATCCACCCCCCAGCGCCTGCATCAACGCCGCCGAATCTGCCAGTCGCGTCGCGCGGGCCTGCGCCAGGTCCAGTGTTGCCTGCCGTGCCTGGCGCTCTGCATCGATCACCGTGAACTGGCTGACGCCACCGAGCCGGTATTGCTCGTTGACGATGGCGAGCGTGTCGCGCGTTTGCTTCGCATTGTCGGCGCGGGCCTGCAGTGTGCCGGCATCGGCGTCGAGCGCGCGTAGTGCATCGGCTACGTTCTGCAGTCCTTGCAGCACGGCTTGCCGATAGGCGCCGAGCGATTGTTCGTACGCCGCTTCCTTTGCGCGCTTCTGTGCGCGTAGTTCTCCGCCGTGGAAGACCGGTTGCACGACACCCGCCGCGAGGCTCCAGATATTGAAACTGCTGAACAGGTCGCGCATGCGCATCTCCTGCGTGCCGCCGCTCGCGGTCAGCGTGATCTGCGGATAGAGGTTTGCGGTGGCCACGCCGATGTTGGCCGATGCCTGATGCAGCAGCGCTTCCGCCGCGCGAATGTCCGGACGCCGGCGCGCGAGTTCCGAGGGCAGGCTGACGGGCAGCGATTCGGGCAACTGCAAGTCTTCGAGCCTGAATTCGGGAAGCTGCGCGCTGGCCGGTGTCTGCCCCGTGTAGACCGCAAGCTGATGGCGCGTGGCGTCGATCTGCTGCGAGAGTCCCGGAATCAATGCCTCGGTCTGTGCAAGTTCCGATTGCTGGCGCTGCACATCCACGCGCGCCACGCCGCCCAGATTCAATCGTTGTTGCATGATGCCGAGTTGACGCCGTTGTGCATCGGCGATGGCAACCGTGTCGCCCAACTGCGCGCGCAGACCGGCTTCGCGGATCGCAGTCGTCGCGACGTTCGCGGCCAGCGAGAGACGCGCGGCTTCGAGTTCGTAGCGCTGATAGTCCACAGCGGCTTGCAGTCCTTCCAGTTCGCGGCGCTGTCCACCGAACAGGTCGAGTGCGTACGAAACCTGCACGCTGGCGTTGTAGAGCGTGAACGGCCCCGGACTCGGCAACTGCGTGATCCCCACCGATTGCAGGTTCACCTGCTGGCGCGTGGCATCGAACTTCGCATCGATCTGCGGAAACTGCGTGGCGCCCGTGCGCGAGGCGAGATTCTCCTGCGCCTCGCGCAATCGTGCACTGGCCTGCGTCAGCGTCGGGCTGTTCGCAAGCGCGATGCGGATGGTCTCGTCGAGCTGCGGATTGCGGAACAGCGTCCACCATTGCGCCGGCACGTCGCCGGGTGCAAGTGTCTGCGTGGGATAGCCGGTCGAAGCCAGTTGCGTGGGCTGCAGACCTGTCGTGTAGCGCGCATCGGGCACACCATCGGGCGTGCGGAAATCGGGACCGACCGTGCAGCCTGCAGCCAGCAGCGCGGCGACGACAACAATCCGCTTGTGAGCGTTGGACATGGTGTGGATTCCTTCAGTCCAGCGTGCGCTTGTAGAAGCGCACGGCGATAGTCATCACGATGACCGTGAACAGCAGCACGGGCCAGACGTTGGGCCAGAGTTCGATCCAGCCGCTGCCCTTGAGCATGATGCTGCGGATCATGCGGTTGAAGTACGTCATCGGTAGTACGTTGCCGATCCACTGCGCCCACGTCGGCATGCCCGCGAACGGGAACATGAAGCCGGACAGCAGGATGTTGGGCAGGAAGTAGAAGAATGTGAGTTGCACCGCCTGCAACTGATTGCTCGCCAGTGACGACAGGGTGATGCCCACTGTCAGGTTGGCGGCGATGAACAGCAGCGCCGCGAGGTACACCGCGACCACGGAGCCGAGGAACGGCACCGCGAACACGAAGTGTGCGGCCAGCACGATGATCGTCGCCTGGATCAGACCGATGAAGATATACGGCACGATCTTTCCGGAGATCACCTCGATAGGCTGCACCGGCGTGGCAAGCAGATTCTCCATCGTGCCGCGCTCGCGTTCGCGTGTCATGGCGAGGCCCGTCATCATCACCATCGTCATCGTCAGGATCACACCCATCAGCCCCGGCACGATGTTGTATTGCGTGATGCCTTCCGGGTTGTAAAGGCGCTGCACGTTGACGTCGAAAGCGGTCTTGCCACCAGCCAGCGGCGCGAGTGCGCCCTTGAGGTCGATGCGTGCCACGCTCACCGGCAGTTGCGCCAGCGCACCGATGGCGGGGCCCGTCGCCGAGGGATCGGTCGCGTCCGCCTCGACGAGAATCGCTGGCCGGTCGCCATGCAGCAGCTTGCGCGAGAAATCGGCGGGGATGCTGACCACGAACTGCACATCGCCGCGCAGCAGTGCTTCGCGTCCTGCGGCTTCATCGGGCAATGTGCGGACGATCTTGAAGTACGTGGTGTTTTCCAGTGCGGAAAGGAACGTGCGAGAGAAATCGCTGTGCTCGGCCACGATCACGGCGGTGGGCATGTGGCGCGGATCGCTATTGATGGCGAAGCCGAACAGCAGCAATTGCACGATGGGCAGACCGACGATCATGCCGAACGTAATGCGGTCGCGCCGAAGCTGCAGGAACTCCTTCAGCACGATGCTCCACCAGCGCTGCACCGAGAACGAGCGACGCATACCGTTGAGTTTGCGCACAGTGCTCATGTCCCCTCCTTGCGCTTCGCGGTCTTGCCCGATGCCGCAGCGGCCATGTTGTCCTGCGCGCCGCCCATCATGTGGATGAACACGTCTTCCAGACTGGTCTGCGTTTCGGTGACGTGCTGATCGGCAGTGGCGGCTTGCTTCAACGTCTGTTCGAGTTGCTGCGCATCGCGGCCGGTCACATGCAGTGCGGTGCCGAATGCCACGGTCTGATCGACGCCGGGCTTGCCCTGCAATCGTGCGGACAGTTCGGCAAGATTGCCACCTTCGATGCTCCACGTACTCAAATGCTGGCTCGCCACCACTTCATCGGCAGTGCCTTGTGCGAGCAGCTTGCCGTAGGCGATATACGCGAGCTTGTGGCAACGCTCGGCCTCGTCCATGTAGTGCGTGCTGACGAGTACCGAGATACCGCGCGCGGCGAGTTGATGCAGCTGCTCCCAGAAATCGCGGCGTGCCTTCGGATCGACGCCTGCAGTGGGTTCATCGAGCAGCAGCAGACGCGGTTCATGCAGCAGACACGCAGCGAGTGCGAGGCGCTGCTTCCATCCGCCGGAAAGCGAGCCCGCCAGTTGCTCGGCACGCGATTGCAGGCCGAGGTCTTCGAGCGCGCGGTCCACCACGTCGCGACGATTGGGCATGTCGTAGACGCGTGCGACGAAGTCGAGGTTCTCGCGAATCGACAGGTCTTCCCAGTACGAGAAGCGCTGCGTCATGTAGCCGACGTTGCGCTTGATCTCGGCGGATTCGGTGAGAATGTCGTAGCCCAGGCAAGTGCCCGTGCCGGAGTCGGGCGTCAGCAGGCCGCACATCATGCGGATCGACGTAGTCTTGCCGCTGCCGTTGGGGCCGAGGAAGCCGAAGATCTCGCCGCGCGCCACCTGCATGGTCAGGTCGTTGACCACATGCTTGTTGCCGAAGCGTTTGTTCAGGCCATGCACGTCGATGACGAGTTCGCCGTTCCCGTTTGCCGTGCCACTCATGATTGCACCACTTCCACGGGCTGGCCGGGACGCAGCTTCGACGCATCGTCGGTGCTGGGGCGTGCTTCGATCAGGAACACCAGTTTGTTGCGTGTCTCGTTGCTGTAGATCACGGGCGGCGTGAACTCGGCTTCGTTCGAGACATAGGTGATCTTTGCCGATACCGGCGCGGCGCAGCCATCGCAGCGGATGGTGATGGCCTGGCCGTTCTTCAGCGATCCGACCACGGCCTCGGGCACGTAGAAGCGCACCTTCACATTGGCGGGCGGCAACATGCGCACCACGGCGCTGCCGGCGGGCACCCATTCGCCCGGTCGGAACGGCACGTCGTAGACAAGGCCCGGGACTGTGGCGCTCACTGTCTTGCGCGAGAGCTTCCACTCGGCCTGCGCCAGTGCCGCGCGTGCGGCATCGATCTGCGCGGTCTGCGCGGCGAGCTGGTCCTTGCGACCCGGCAGTCGCGCCACGTCGATATCGCGCTGCAACTCGCGCACGCGTGCCGCATCGGCCTCGGCAGTGGCACGGCTTTCGTCGAGCTGCGCACGCGAGATGCCGCCGATCTCGAACTGCGCGTCGTCGCGTTTGCGCTGTGCCGCACTGCGCACGGCCTGCGCTTGCGCCTGCACCAGTTGCGCCTGATTCACGGCCACTTCCACGGGACGCTTGCCGGTCTGGATATCGGCAAGCTGCGCCTCGGCCACGCGCACCTGCTCGGCGGCTTGCTGGCGTGCGGCGCGTTCATCGTCGGATTCCAGCACGAACAGCGGTGCGCCAGGGGTGACCTGCTGGCCGCGCTCGACGGAAAGCTTGTCGAGACGTCCGGCAAACGGTGACGCCACGGCGACGAATTCGCCTTCGACATAGCCTTGCCATGAGGTGGCGCGGTCGTTGCTGCAACCAGCCAGCGTGAGCGCTGCGACGAGTGCCAGACGAAGTTGGGTGGAAGAGGAGAGTGTCATGACGACTCCGTGCATCACGATGGGGTGGATGGGGTGGAGGAAGGACCGGAGAGGCCGTGGCCAAGCAGTGCGGTGACGTGGCGCACCAGCGTATTGGTGTCGATGTCGGCGGCGCCGGGCAGTTGCCGCCAGATATGCGTGGTGGCCAGCGGCAACAGCGTGAGGCCGATCAGCGACACGAGGATCAGCGCTGGCTCCAGCCCGGAATTGAGCAGGCCGCGCGCATGCGCCGCGGCAATGGGGCCGGCGATCAGTTCGGCGCGCTGCACGGCCACACGCTGGAGCAGGCGCTCACGCAACTGGCCATCGGTGCCGACGATCTCGCGAATCCACAAGCCCGGAAACCACGGCGTGGCCGAAGCCGTGCGAATCAGTTGCTCGGCCAGAGACTGGATGCGCGCCACGGGATCGGACGGGCCGGACTGGAGCGTGCCGAATACGTGGCCGATCAGCGGCTGCAGGCGTTCGTCGAACACGGCGTCGAGCAACGCTTCGCGGTCGCGGAAGTAGTAATGCACCAGCGCGGGCGTGACACCGGCCTCGGCGGCAATGGCCTTGGTGGAGGTGGCGGCGATGCCGTGCTGGGCGAACAATGTGACCGCAGCGTCGATCAGGCGATCGCGTTGCCCCGCATCATCGGCCTGCGCGGCAGGGCGGCCGGGACGGCGCTTCGGGTCATCGGACGATCGGGTCGGCATGGGAAAAAACGCTTCGTTGACACCATGGCTATATTAATTTTTGAATTAATTAAATCAACGAGTGTTACAACGTCGCCTTACCGGCACATGGGCGGCACATGGGCGGCAAATGGAATTGGTGCGTCGCAACAAGACCCGGTAGACATGTCATGTGGGCTTGGCTATGCTTCGCGCACAAATGACAGGTGCGCGTCCTGCGCATCGGTTCCCTCCGGTTTTTCCTATGCTGCGTTTCTGCTCTCCGGCTGCTCCGAAGCGGCTGCGCCCGCGTTTGGCCCATCGTCTTGCCACGCTGTTAGGTGTGGGAAGCATGAGTTTGTCCGCCGCTTTGATGGCGCAGACTTCCGAGACGCCACAGCAGGAACCCGACACCGAAAGCCCGTTCGCCATCCACGGCCAGGCCACCTGGGTATGGCAGCGCAAGCCATCGTTCGGCGCGGCGTATTCGGGCGAGAACAGCCTGACGCCGGAGCGCGCCAAGAGCTACTCGTTCACCAGTACGCTCGACCTCGGCCTGCGCTTGTGGCGTGGCGCGGAGTTTCACTTCAATCCGGAAGTGGCACAGGGTGTGCCGTTTTCGGATCTGCACGGGCTGGGCGGTTTGTCGAATGGTGAACTGGCGAAGACGGCCAGCACGAGTCCCAAGTTCTATCGCGCACGCGCGTTCATTCGGCAGTATTGGGGCTTGGGCGGCGGCGAAGAAACGCTCGAATCCGATTTCAACCAGTTCGCGCGCACGCTCGACAAGAAGCGTGTGGTGCTGACCGCTGGCAACTTCGGCGTGCTCGACGTGTTCGATCAAAACCCCTACGGCTCCGATCCGCGCACGCAGTTCATGAACTGGTCGTTCCTGACGCATGGCTCGTGGGATTACCCGGCTGATTCGCGCGGCTACAACTGGGGCGCGGCGCTCGAATACATCGGCGAGGGTTGGTCGGCACGCTTCGGCCATTTCCTGCAGCCGATCCAATCGAATGGGCGCGAACTCGATACGCGTTTGTTCGAGCACTACGGTCAGATGCTGGAGCTTGAGAAGCGCTATGCGATTGGCGGACGTCCCGGTCAGGCGCGGCTGCTGCTCTGGCGCAACAAGGCGAAGATGGGCGCGTTCAACGACGCCATCGCGTTCGGGCAGGCCAATGGCGTAACGCCGAGCGTTGGCGACGTACAGCGCGAGCACAGCAAGGTAGGCGTGGGACTCGCGTTCATGCAGGAGGTGACGAACGACGCGGGCGTGTTCTTCCGTGCGAACTGGTCCGATGACAAGACCGAGACCTACGCGTTCACCGAAATCGGCAGGCAGGTAGCAGGTGGCGGCACGATCAAGGGCCGCGCGTGGGGACGTCCGAACGATGAACTCGGGATGGCCGTGGCCGTGAACATGCTCGGCTCCGGGCATCGCAACTATCTGGCCGCTGGCGGCCTCGGCGCCTTCCTTGGCGATGGCGCGCTACGGTATGGGCCGGAGCAGGTGTTCGAGGTGTATTACAGCTTTGCCGTGTGGAAGACGCTGAGTCTGAGCCCGGATTTTCAGTACATCCGGAACCCTGGGTATAACCGCGATCGAGGTCCGGCGAAGTTTATCGGGGTGAGGGCGCACGCGGAGTTTTGATTCTTCCGCTTCCTGCTTGTTTGTTCCCCTCTCCCGCCTTGCGGGAGAGGGGTTAGGGGAGAGGGCCGGAGGCTCTGCTTGCCGACCGTGCCGCAATTTGAACGGCTTGCCCTCTCCCCCGCCCCTCTCCCAAAGGGAGAGGGGAGAAAACTCATCACTGCCGCGCATTCCGCCGATTATCCGGCCACGGCGTGTTGTAGTTCGTGCGGAACGGATTGATATCCAGCCCGCCGCGCCGCGTATATCGCGCATACACCGCCAGCTTCACCGGTTTGCACATGCGCATCACGTCCGTGAAGATCCGCTCCACGCATTGCTCGTGGAACTCGTTGTGATTGCGGAACGAGATCAGGTACTTGAGCAGCCCCTCCTGATCGATGGGCGCGCCGACGTAGCGGATCTGCACGCTGCCCCAGTCGGGCTGACCGGTGACGAGGCAGTTCGACTTCAGCAGGTGCGACACCAGCGATTCCTCCACCGGTGACTGATCCTGATCGGCCTTCAGCAGCGACGGATCGGGTTCGTAGATATCGGTTTCGATATCGAGCCGGTCCAGCAGCATGCCATCCAGCTCGCCCATCTTCTGCGTGCCGAGATCCGCTTCCGGCACCAGACGTACCTGCACGGTGCCGCCCGTCGCTTCGGACAGGTCGTGATGCAGCAACTGCTGCACAGCCTCGGGCGATGCGATGCGGCTCTGGTTGAACGAGTTCAGGTACAGCTTGAACGATTTCGATTCGACGATGTTCGGCGTATCGGCGGGAATCACGAACGCGGCCAGCGCCACCTGCGGTTTGCCCTTGAGGTTCAGCCACGAAAGTTCGTAGGCATTCCAGATATCCACGCCGAAGAAGGGCAGGGCCTTGCCTTCGGCGAGTCCGATCTCGGTGCGCTTGGGCTGGCGCGGAATGGGGAACAGCAGCGACGGGTCGTACTCGGTCTTGTAGGCCGAGGGCTTGCCCAGCGGCGAGTGCTCAGGAAGCGTCATAGTGAGATTCAGGCCAGGAACAGCTTGTAGACGGGATTGTCGGTTTCATCCCAGTGTACGTAACCGAGCGTGGAAAGGAAGGTGCGGAAATCGCGCTTCTCGTTCTTCGGCACCTGAATCCCCACGAGGATGTTCGATGTGTCGGCGCCCTGGTTCCGGTAGTGGAACAGGCTGATATTCCAGTTCGGGCTCATGCTGGAGAGGAACTTCATCAGCGCGCCCGGACGCTCCGGGAATTCAAAGCGATACAGCAGTTCGTCGTGCGCCAGCGGCGAATGGCCGCCCACCATGTAGCGGATATGCTGCTTGGCCAGTTCGTCGTTGGACAGGTCCAGCGTGTCGAACCCATGGCGGCGGAAGTTCGCGGCGATCTTGTCGTTCTCGCTGCGCGACGCAATCTGCAGGCCCACGAAGATATGCGCCACGCCCTTGTCGGCGATACGGTAGTTGAACTCCGTCACGCTGCGTGTGCCCACCTGTTCGCAGAAACGCTTGAAGCTGCCGCGCTCCTCGGGGATGGTCACGGCGAACACGGCTTCGCGCGCCTCGCCCACTTCGGCACGCTCGGCCACAAAGCGCAGGCGGTCGAAATTCATGTTCGCGCCGCAGGCAATCGCCACGAGGTGCTGGCCCTTGAGCTTCTCGCGCTCGGCATATGCCTTGAGACCCGCCACGGCCAGTGCACCCGCCGGTTCGAGAATGCTGCGCGTGTCCTGGAACACATCCTTCAGGCCGGCACAGATGGCATCCGTATCGACCAGGATGATTTCGTCGACGAGTTCGCGCGTGATGCGGAACGTCTCCTTGCCGACGAGCTTCACCGCAGTGCCGTCCGAGAACAGGCCCACATCCTTGAGTTCCACGCGCTTGCCGGCATCCACCGAGCGCTTCATGGCGTCCGAATCCATCGTCTGCACGCCGATCACCTTGATGTCCGGGCGCACGGCCTTGACGTAGGACGCGATGCCGGAAATCAGGCCGCCGCCGCCGATGGCCACGAAGATCGCGTGGATCGGACCGGGGTGCTGGCGCAGGATTTCCATGGCGATGGTGCCCTGCCCGGCGATGACTTCGGGATCGTCGAACGGATGGATGAACGTCAGCTTCTGCTTGGCTTCCAGCTCGGCGGCATGCACGTAGGCATCGCTGTAGGAATCACCATGCAGCACGATCTTGACCCACTCGCCACCGCGTTCGCGCACGGCATCGATCTTCACCTGCGGCGTGGTGGTGGGCATGCAGATGATGGCCTTGCACTGCAACCGTGCAGCGGAGAGGGCCACGCCCTGTGCGTGGTTGCCAGCCGATGCGGCGATCACGCCGCGCTTGAGTTCTTCCGGAGAGAGCGACGCCATCTTGTTGTAGGCGCCGCGTAGCTTGAACGAGAACACGGGCTGGGTGTCCTCGCGCTTGAACCACACGGCATTGTTCGTGCGGGCCGAGAGCGCTGCGGCGTAGGTCAGCTCGGTCTCCTGGGCCACGTCGTACACCTTGGCGGTCAGGATCTTCTTCAGGTAGTCGGGCTTGGCGGGGGTGCGGGTCATTGTCTGCGGTTGCCACGCAGCCGTGGCAAAAAAAGCCGGAAAAATCGGCGGAAACCGCCAATGATAATGGATGGCGCCCACACGGACCCTGCTACGGTCGTCGCGGCGTCTGGGTGCAGGAAAAGCCACTGTTGTAGGACAGCGCCCGGTGGACGCCTGTCAAAATCACGTGTTACGGTTTTACGCGATGCCTCTCCTACCTCTCATCGAACCCCACACCGCGCTGTTCCTGGACTTCGACGGCACGCTGGCCGATCTGGCACCGAGCCCCGAGCTGGTGCAGGTCGAGCCCGAACTGGTTGGCACGCTGCGTGCGTTGCATACCTGTCTGGACGGCGCGCTCGCCATTGTCTCGGGCCGGCCCGTGGCCGAACTCGACCATTTCCTGCAACCGTTGCGCCTGCCTTCCGCGGGCGTGCATGGCGCCGAATTCCGCAATGGTGCGGCGCGCATCGTCACGCCGCCCGCGCCGGGTATCGGTCCCTTGCTGCCGCAACTGGAAGCGCTCGTGGCGCGGCATCCGGGCCTGATGCTGGAACGCAAGTCGGTGGCCGTGGCCATCCACTATCGGCAGGCACCGGAGCTGGAGCCGCTGGTGCGCGCTGCGGTAGCAGATGTGTTGCGCGATGCCGTGGGGCTCGATGCGTTGCCCGGCAAGATGGTGGTCGAGATCAAGCCTGCGGGTGTGGACAAGGGCGATGCGATTGCCGCGTTCATGCGTTCGTCGCCATTCGCGGGCCGCCTCCCGCTGTTCGCCGGTGACGATGTGACCGACGAAGCCGGCTTCTCGGTGGTGCGCGAACTCGGCGGCGTGGGCGTGCTGGTTGGCAATCGCGCCACGGCGGCCACCGTCAGCGTGCCTGCGCCCGCCGCGTTGCGCGACTGGCTGCACGAATCGGCGCGCGCGCTGACCCATTTCATCGCGCAGCGCGATGCCGCTGCCCAACATCCATCGCCACAAAGGGAGGACCCGCTGTGAGTGAACCTGCCACCTCTGCCCAGGTGTCGCCAGAAATCGCGCGCGAAGCGCCCGCCGTCAATACGGATTCGAACGCTGCCAGCCGCCACGCCAACCCATCGCTGGCACTCGGCATGATCGGCAATTGCAGCTTCTCTGCACTGGTGGATGGCCGCGGCCGCATCGTCTGGTGCTGCATGCCGCGCTTCGATGGCGATCCGGTCTTCAACGCATTGCTGGAGCCGAACGACAACGCCGGCCATTTCAATATCGAGATCGAGGATTTTCACGAAGCCACGCAGTGGTACGAGCCGAACACGGCCATCCTGCGCACGCACCTGATCGACAAGCACGGCAGCATTCTGGAGATCACCGATTTCTGCCCGCGCTTCTTCCGCCTGGGTCGTTACTTCCGACCACTGACACTGGTGCGACGGATCAAGCCAGTCAGTGGCGCACCGCGCGTGCGCGTCACGCTGGCGCCGCGTTTCAACTGGGGCCGCACGGAGCCAAAAATCACGCGCGGCAGCAGCCATGCGCGCTATGTGGGCGAGGATCAAACACTGCGCCTGACCACCGATGCGCCGCTGGCCTATGTGTTGTCGCACACACCGTTCCTGGTCACGCGCGGCTACAACTTCATCCTCGGTCCCGATGAAACGCTCTCGGCCGGCGTGGAAGATATCGCGCGCGACTTCGAGCAGGAAACCACCGCGTACTGGAAACTCTGGAGCCGCCGCCTGGCCGTGCCGCGCGAGTGGCAGGACGCCGTGATTCGCGCGGCCATTACGTTGAAGCTGTCGCTGTACGAGGAAACCGGCGCCATCGTGGCGGCGATGACCACGAGTATTCCTGAAGCGCCGGGCAGCCAGCGCAACTGGGACTACCGCTACTGCTGGCTGCGCGACGCGTTCTTCGTGGTGCGCGCACTGAATAGCCTGTCGGAAGTTGGCACGATGGAGGACTATCTGCGCTGGCTGTCGAACGTGGTGATGCAATCGCAGGACGGGCACATCCAGCCGCTGTACGGTATCGGGCTGGAGCGCGAGCTGCCGGAAAGCATGCTCGATCATCTGAGCGGCTATCGCGGCATGGGTCCGGTGCGTGTGGGCAACCAGGCGCAGGAGCATTTCCAGCACGATGTGTACGGCAACGTGGTGCTGGCCGCCGCGCAGGCATTCCACGATCACCGGCTGCTGCATCGCGGTGGCCCGGCGGAATTTGCCAAGCTCGAAGACGTGGGCGAGCAGGCCGTGCGCGTATTCGGTACGCCCGACGCGGGCATGTGGGAGTTGCGCACGCGTGCACGCATCCACACGTCATCGGCGCTGATGAGCTGGGTGGCGTGCGACCGTCTGGCCAAGATCGCCGAGAAACTCGAACAACCGGCGCGGGCCGCGTACTGGCACGACCATGCGCATCGCATGAAGCAACGCATCCTGGACGAGTCGTGGAACGAGCAGCGGCAGGCGTTTGCCGAGAGCTTCGGCGGCAAGGAACTCGACGCCAGCGTGTTGCTGATGGCGGAGGTCAACTTCATCGATCCCAAGGACCCGCGCTTTGTCTCCACCGTCAAGGCGCTGGAGGAAACGCTCTGCGATGGTCCCTACATGCGGCGCTACGAAGCGCCCGACGATTTCGGCAAGCCCGAGACCGCGTTCAACATCTGCACGTTCTGGCGCATCGACGCGCTGGCGCGCATCGGCCGCCGCGAGGAAGCGCGCGAGATCTTCGAGTCGATGCTTGCCGCGCGCAACCCGCTGGGGCTGCTGTCGGAAGACACCCACCCGATCACCGGAGAGATGTGGGGCAATTTCCCGCAGACTTATTCGATGGTCGGCCTGATCAACGGTGCCATGCGTTT
This sequence comes from Cupriavidus sp. 2SB, assembly GCF_005503625.1. Classification (GTDB taxonomy): domain Bacteria; phylum Pseudomonadota; class Gammaproteobacteria; order Burkholderiales; family Burkholderiaceae; genus Cupriavidus. The sequence continues at coordinate 63,076 of NZ_SCMX01000009.1, forward strand.
GTCGGCACCCTGGGACACCGTGATCTGAGGAAAGGATTGGCCACAACAACAAGTGATATATGGGCAGACTAGTAGCGGTATCGAACCGGGTTGCGGACCCCCGCAACCACGCGGCGGGCGGCCTTGCCGTGGCGCTTTCCGAAGCGCTGAACAAGACAGGCGGCCTGTGGTTCGGCTGGAGCGGCAAGGTGGTGGACGCGGCCCACGGCGGCACACCGGGCGAGGGCGAGTTCCACCAGACCCAGGCCGGCAATGTCACGCTGGCCACGGTGGACTTGAGCCAGGACGATTACGACGCGTACTACCTCGGCTACAGCAACGGCGTGCTCTGGCCCGTGTTCCACTACCGTGTGGACCTGGCGGATTTCGATGCAGGCGGCAACCTCAATGCCTATCGGCGCGTGAACCAGTTGTTCGCGCGCAAGCTGGCACCGCTGCTGAAGCCGGATGACGTGATCTGGATTCACGACTATCACCTGATCCCGCTCGCGGCAGAACTGCGCGCCATTGGCTGCGGGCAGAAGATCGGCTTCTTCCTGCATATCCCGCTGCCTCCGCCGCTGATCCTCGCAGCCATTCCGCAGCACGAATGGCTGATGCGCGCGATGTTCGCGTACGACCTGATCGGCTTTCAGAGCCAGGCCGATCTCGATCACTTCTCGCGCTACGTGCAGGGCGAGGCGGGCGCGGAGCCGATGGGCGAGTATCGCTTCCGCGCATTCCATCGCACGGTGCGCGCGCAGGCGTTTCCGATTGGCATCGATGTCGATGAATTCATCGGCCTTGGCCAACAGGACGAGGCGCGCGAGACCTACGAGATGATGCGTCACCAGTACGCGCGGCGCCGGCTGCTGCTGGGCATCGACCGGCTCGACTATTCGAAGGGGCTGCCGCAGCGGCTCAAATCGTTCCAGACGCTGCTGGCCGAGTATCCCGAAAATCGATCGAGCGCCACGTTGATCCAGATTGCCGCGCCGTCGCGCGAATCGGTGGATGCGTACGCCGACCTGCGGCGCGAGATGGAAGGCATTACGGGTGCGATCAACAGCGAGTACGGCGAACTGGACTGGATGCCCGTGCGGTACATCCATCGCTCCACGTCACGCAAGCGTTTGCCGGGCCTGTGTCGTGCGAGCAGCGTGGCGCTGGTGACGCCGCTGCGTGACGGGATGAATCTGGTGGCGAAGGAATACATCGCCGCGCAAGATCCTGACGATCCGGGTGTGCTGGTGCTGTCGCGTTTCGCGGGTGCGGCCGAGCAGTTGAAGGAGGCGCTGCTGGTCAATCCCTACGACACACGCGCCACGGCGCAGGCCGTGCAGCAGGCGCTGCACATGCCGCTGGCCGAACGACGCACGCGGCACCAGAAGCTGCTGGAGCGGATACGCCAGCAGGATGTGCATTGGTGGAGTAGCGAGTATCTGCGGACGTTGATGGAGTTGGAGGGGGGGTAATTTCCAACGTGGTCGATGCTGAGAGGCTGGCCCTCTCCCCCGCCCCTCTCCCGCTCGCGGGAGAGGGGCGAACACCGACGGGATATCGACCGCTGCTGGTTTGCTCCCCTCTCCCGCAAAGCGGGAGAGGGGCCGGGGGAGAGGGCTGGCGCATCAAATCCCGAGCGCGCTCAAACCAGATCCCCCGGCAAATCCACATCCCTGAACGGTCCATCGTCCTCGGTCAGAATCCGCGTCACCGGCTGCGACTTCAGCAACTCGCGCGCGCCTTCATCGCCATCGAGCTTCAGCAATTCATCGCGCCACGCCGCACCAAATCCCACAGGATGCCCACGCTTGCCATCGCGCCACGGGGCGGCAATTGTGTTGCGCGCCGTGATCGTCAGCGCGACCGCGCGTACCAGTTCCATCGACAGCCACGGCATGTCCGCGAGCGCCACCACCCAGCCGCGCGCATCGGGACTCGCGGCCACACCCGCGCGCAACGCCGCGCCCATTCCGGCTTCCGCTTCAACGGACTCGATCACCTTGCAGCCACCGCGCCGCAATTCCTCGGCGAGTTCGGGATGGCCGGGACGCACCACCGCAATCGAATACGGCAGGCCCGCCGCCAGTGTGCGCGCGCTGCGCCACGCCACAGTGCGGCCATCGGCCATCTTCTCCATGAGCTTGTTGCGCAGGCCGGCCGGATCGAAGCGGCGGCCGAAGCCGGCAGCCAGCAGGATGCCGGTAGGCAGATCGGTCTGCGTAAGCGGGGCGCGTGAGGGCTTCGTCATGGCTGTGCGGCGGTGATAGCCTGACCAGCAGGCAAAATCGGACACTCGGCCTCGCCGGCTGCGATTTCTCGCGCGGCCTTGGCGCCTTCCACCTGGAGGATGTCGGGCAGCGAGACATGGTTCTTCGCAGCGATCACTTCGGCCAGTACCGAGATCGCAATCTCGGGCGGTGTGCGGCTGCCGATGTAGATACCGACCGGACCATGCAGGCGGGCCAGTTGCTGATCGGTGAGATCGAATTCCTTGAGCCGCTCGCGTCGCGCCTGGTTGTTGCGGCGCGAACCGAGCGCGCCCACATAGAACGCGGGCGTGCGCAGTGCTTCCATCAACGCGAGATCGTCGAGCTTGGGATCATGCGTGAGCGCGATCACGGCGCAACGCTCGTCGAGCTTCATCGCTTCCACGGTGTCGTCAGGCATCGTGCGCACCATCGTCACGCCGGGGATGTCCCACGTCTCCGTGTATTCCTCGCGCGGATCGCAGACCGTGACCTGGAAGCCGAGTCCCACCGCAATCTGGCACAGGTACTTCGACAACTGCCCCGCGCCGATGACGAGCATGCGATAGCGCGGACCATGGATGGTTCGCAGCGTCGCGCCATCGAACGACAATCCATCGGCAGCTTCCGCATGACCGAGCGATGCGCGACCCGTCGCCATATCGAGCGTGCGCGTCACGAGCTTGCCGTTTTCCACGGCCTGCAGCAATTCGACGATGCCGCTGTGGGGCGCCAATGGTTCCGCCACCAGTTCGATGGTGCCACCGCAGGGCAGGCCGAAGCGATGCGCTTCCTCGGCACTGATGCCGTACTTCATGCCCTCGGGCACCTTCGATTTGATGCCTTCGCGATGTACGCGATAAATGATGTCGTCTTCGATGCATCCGCCCGATACGGAGCCGGCGACGAGTCCGTCGTCGCGCACCGCCAGCATCGCACCTTCAGGACGGGGCGACGAGCCCCACGTCCGCACTACCGTCACCAGCAACACGCCGTGACCTTCCTGCTGCCACTTGACGCTGCTCTTCAGGACTTCGAGATCCACGCTGTCCATGATCGTTTCCGCTTCTTGTCTTCATCGCCGCCAGTGTCGCCGGCAGCCTCATCGCTCTGGGTATCGTTATTGTCCTGCTCGTCCGGGCCGCTCACGGCCTCGGTGAATCGTGCGAAAAACGCATCGGCCATCTTGCGCGCGGCGGCATCCACCAGCCGCGAGCCGATCTGCGCGATCTTGCCGCCTACCTGCGCCTGCACCGCATACGTCAGCAGTGTTTCGTCGCCCTCGGCTGCCAGCGTGACCTTTGCCGATCCCTTGCCGAAACCCGCCGCGCCACCCTGTCCGTCGAACTGGATCGTGTAACTGTCGGGCGCCGCGATATCGAGCAAGGCCATGCGGCCCTTGAAGCGCGCCTTGACCGGACCGACCGCCGCAGTCAGTGCGAGCAGGTAGGCGTTTTCGCCATCGGGCTCGATGCTCTCACATCCGGGAATACATTGCTTGAGCAGCTCAACGTCGTTCAGCGCGTCCCACGCTACCTGCTGCGGCACGGGCAGGCGCTGGGTCTGGGTCATTTCCATGGGGGCGTCCTCCGAATTGTTTTATAGGTGAAACCGTGGTGGTTTGCGTATCGGCCAGCAGCGCTTCGAGCGCGAACAGGCTGTCCAGGTTATGTGCAGGGTGCAGGGCATCGACATGCGGCAGGATGGCCTGCATGCCACGCGCCTGCGGTGAAAAACCCGCATAGCGCAGCAGCGGGTTCAGCCAGACGATGCGATGCGCGAAGCGGCGCAGGCGCGCCATCTCGTCGGCCAGCAGGTCGATCTGTTCGAGGTCGATGCCGTCACTGACGAACAGCACCGTGGCGCGGCCCGACAGCGTGCGGCGCGCCCATTGGCGGTTGAACGTGGCCAGTGCCGTGCCGATGCGCGTGCCGCCTGCCCAGTCGCGCACCTGTTCGGTGATCAGCGTCACGGCCTCATCGGGATCGCGTTCGCGCAGTGCGCGCGTCACGTTGGTGAGCCGCGTGCCGAACAGGAACACATGCATGCGCTCGCGGCCCTGCATCAGCGCGTGGCAGAAGTAGAGCACCGCGCGCGAATACTGGCTCATCGATCCGGAGATATCGAGCAGCAACACCACGGGCGGCTTGCGCTGCGCATGGCGGCGGTATTTCCATTGCATCCATTCGCCATGCTGGCGGACCGCAAGCCGGGCACTCGCGCGCATATCGGCATGCGTGCCCGTGGCCGCAGGTTTCAGACGGCGCGTACGCTGCAATGCAAGATGCGCGCGCCGCGTGCGAACCAGATGCTGGAGCGCGCGCCACTCCTCGGCGGAGAGTGTTTCAAAGTCGCGGCTGGCCAGGCGCTCCTGATCGGAGAAGGTCAGCGGCGCGGTGAAGCGTTCCTCGCGCATCGGGCCTTTCGGTGTCGATGGCGTAGGCTGGCGCGCGGCGAGCGCATCGGCCAGACGGTTGCTGCGTTTCGGTGGCGGCGCACCGGCATCGACGCGCGGCAACAGCATCGCGCGCAATTTGCCTTCCCAATCGGGATCGCGCCAGAACAGGTCGAATGCCGCATCGAACAGTGGGCGCTGGTCAGGACCGGAGAGGACCAGTGCGGCCAGCGCGGCGCGCACCTCATCGCGCGCACCGATGTTCACGTGGTGCAGTGCGGTCAGTGCATCGACGGCATGCGCGGGCGAGAGGGCGAAGCCCGCATCGCGCAGCAGCCGCATGAAGTGGGTAACGTTGCGCGCCAGCATCGGCAGCGGACGGGATGACATATCAGGCGGGCGTGGTGCCGGCGAGTAACTCGGCGATGGTCGGACCATCGGCGCGGGCCAGATCGTCCTGATACTTGAGCAGCACGCCCAACGTATCGCGCACGGATTGCGGATCGAGTTCTGTCACACCGAGCGCCGCGAGTGCGCGACTCCAGTCGATGGCTTCGGCAATGCCCGGCGCCTTGAACAAGTCGATGCCACGCAGGCGATGGATGAAATCGACGGCCTGCCGCTGCAATGCTTCGGCCGCTTCGGGTGCGCGCGCAGCCACGATCTGCAATTCGCGGTCGCGCGATGGATAACCCATCCATTGATACAGACAGCGACGCTTGAGCGCGTCATGCACTTCGCGCGTACGGTTCGACGTGATGATGATCAGCGGCGGCGTCTCCGCGCGCAGCACGCCGATTTCGGGAATCGATACCTGATATTCGGAAAGCACTTCGAGCAGGAACGCTTCGAACGGCTCGTCGGCACGGTCGATCTCGTCGATCAGCAGCACACGCGGCACACCCGGTGCAGCGGGATCGGGCATCAGCGATTCGAGCAAGGGCCGCTTGAGCAGGAATTCGTCGCGATAGAGCGACTGCTGCTCGGGACGTTCCCCACGCGCTTCGGCCAGACGCAACGCCATGATCTGGCGCGGATAGTCCCACTCATAGAGTGCACTGGCCGCGTCGAGTCCTTCGTAGCATTGCAGCCGCAACAGGCGCGTGCCGAGCATCGCGGCCATCGCATGTGCAAGCGCGGTCTTGCCGACACCGGGCTCGCCTTCGAGAAACAACGGCCGCTGCATGCGCAGTGCAAGGTAGAGCACCGTGGCGGTCTCGCGATCGGCGAAGTATTGCTGCGCGGCGAGTTGGGTGAGGGTGGTGTCGATGGAGGTTGGAAGCATTTGGATGTCGGCGAAACCCACCGTTTGTCTTGCTCCCCTCTCCCGCGAGCGGGAGAGGGGCTGGGGGTGAGGGCAGGCGGTTCAAATGAGACTAGTCAGCGATTGCACCTCATGCCCTCACCCCCACCCCTCTCCCACTTACGCGGGAGAGGGGAGCGCATAGCATAGGGCGGCGCGTTAAATTACCTACCTAGCCTTTCAACGCCTGTTCCACCGCACGGCTTGCCAGCACCGGAATCAGATGCGCCCGATACTCCGGCGATGCATGCAGATCGGCATTGAGTCCCGACGCATCCACCTTCACCGCTCTCGCCGCAGCCGGCGTAAAGCTCGCCGTCAATGCCTGTTCCAGTGCCGGTGCGCGAAACACGCTATCGGCCGCGCCAGTCACAGCCACGCGCACCGTCTTGCCGCTGCGCGCCACCATCACGCCGACCAGCGCGAAGCGCGAGGCTGGATTGCGGAACTTCACATAGCCGGACTGATCGGGCACGGGAAAGCGCACGGCCGTGATCAGCTCGTCGGGTGCGAGCGCGGTTTCGTACAAGCCCTTGAAGAAGCTGTCGGCAGGAATCTCGCGACGATCCGTCACGACCGTAGCGTTCAGCGCGAGCACCGCAGCGGGATAGTCCGCAGCAGGATCATCGTTGGCGAGCGAGCCGCCGAGCGTGCCCATCGCGCGCACCTGACGGTCGCCGATGCCGAGTGCCAGCGACGCCAGCCCCGGAATGCGGCGCATGACTTCCGCGTTGGCCGCCACATCGGCATGACGTGCTGCGGCACCGATGACCACGGCATCGCCCTGCACCTTGATATCAGCCATGCCGGGAATGCGCGCCACATCGACAAGCATCGATGGCGAAGCCAGTCGCAGCTTCATCGCGGCAAGCAGGCTTTGTCCGCCGGCTAGAAACTTGGCGTCGCCATCGGCCTTGAGTTTCGCCACGGCTGCCTGGGCATCGGTGGCGCGTTCGAACTGGAATGCGTACATGTCGTGTCCCCTTATGCCTTGGTAGCTTGCGCGGCCTGAATCGCCTGCCACACGCGGTGCGGCGTGGCCGGCATCTGCATGTCGCGCACGCCGAGTGGTGCGAGCGCATCGACCAGTGCGTTGATGAACGCAGGTGGCGAGCCAATGGCGCCCGCTTCGCCGCAACCCTTCACGCCGAGCGGATTGTGCGTGCATGGCGTGCCTGATGACGTTTCCACCGTGTAGTCGGGCAAGTCGCCAGCGCGTGGCATCGCGTAGTCCATGTAGGAGCCGGTCAGCAACTGGCCGCTGTCGGGATCGTAGATGCACTGTTCGAACATGGCCTGACCCAGGCCCTGTCCGATACCGCCATGCACCTGTCCTTCGACGATCATCGGATTGATCACGTTGCCGAAATCGTCCACGGCCGTGAACTTGACGACCTGCGACGCGCCGGTGTCGGGATCGACCTCGACCTCGCAGATATAGGCGCCGGATGGATACGTGAAGTTCGTGGGATCGTAGAACGCGTTTTCGTTGAGACCCGGTTCGAGTTTGTCGAGCGGATAGTTGTGCGGCACGTAGGCGGTCAGCGCCACCTCCCCGAACGTCTTCGTGCGATCGGTGCCGGCCACGCGGAACACGCCGTCGCTGAACTCGATGTCCGCGTCCGAGGCTTCCAGCAAGTGCGCGGCGATCTTCTTGGCCTTGGTTTCGATCTTGTCGAGCGCCTTCATGATGGCCGATCCACCGACCGCCAGCGAACGCGAGCCATAGGTGCCCATGCCGAACGGTACGCGTCCGGTGTCGCCGTGCACGATCTCCACGGCGTCCAGCGCAATGCCGAGCCGCTGCGCCACGATCTGCGCGAACGTGGTTTCGTGGCCTTGCCCGTGGCTGTGCGATCCGGTGAACACGGTGACGGTGCCGGTGGGATGCACGCGCACCTCGCCTACTTCGAACAGTCCAGCCCGAGCACCGAGCGCACCCGCGATGTTCGATGGCGCCAGCCCGCATGCTTCGATGTAGCAGGAGTAGCCGAGTCCGCGCAGCTTGCCTTGCTGCTTCGCCGCTTCACGACGCGCGGGGAAGCCTGCTACATCGGCCAGTTCCTGCGCGCGTGCGAGGCATGGTTCGTAGTCGCCGGTGTCATAGGTCAGGCCAACAGGCGTGGCATACGGGAAGCTGCGGATGAAGTTCTTGCGTCGCAGCGCGGCGGGGTCGGTGCCCAGTTCACGTGCGGCAGCTTCGACCAGACGCTCGACGACATAGGTGGCTTCCGGACGCCCCGCACCGCGATACGCATCGACGGGTGCCGTATTCGTGAACACGGCTTTCACCTCGGCATAGATCGCAGGCGTGGCGTACTGGCCGGCGAGCAGCGTGGCGTAGAGAATCGTCGGCACGCTGCTGGCGAACGTGGACAGGTACGCGCCCATGTTGGCCACCGTGTGCACGCGCATGGCGAGGAACTTGCCATCGGCATCCATCGCCAGTTCGGCGCGGGTCACGTGGTCGCGGCCATGCGCATCGGTGAGGAAGGATTCGGAACGCTCGGCGGTCCACTTGATCGGGCGGCCTACCTTCTTCGATGCCCAGGTCAGCGCCACATCCTCGGGATACAGGAAGATCTTCGAGCCGAAGCCGCCGCCGACATCGGGCGCGATAATGCGCAGCCGCGATTCGGGCAGTCCGAGCACGAAGGCGCCCATCAGTAGCCGTTCGACGTGCGGGTTCTGGTTCGAGACGTAGACCGTGTAGCCATCGTCCTGCCGCGTATAGCTGGCGTTGACCGCGCGCGGTTCGATCGCGTTGGGGATCAGCCGGTTGTTGACGATATCCAGCGTGGTCACGTGCGCGGCGCGGGCGAACGCAGCATCGGTGGCGGCCTTGTCGCCGTGGCCCCAGGTGTAGCAGGTGTTGTCGGGCACATCGTCATGCACCAGCGTGGAGGCCGCAGCGGCATCGGCCGGGCTGACCACGGCGGGCAACTCTTCGTAGTCGACATCGACCAGTTCGGCAGCATCGCGCGCCTGCTGCAGCGATTCGGCGATGACCAGTGCCACCTGATCGCCTACGTGCCGGGCCTTGCCGTGCGCCAGGGCAGGGTGGGGCGGCTCCTTCATCGGCGAGCCGTCGATGCTGTGGATCAGCCAGCCACACGGCAGGCCGCCCACCTTGTCGCCGGCCATGTCGTCGCCAGTGAGCACGGCGATCACACCGGGCGCGGCCACTGCCTGCGCGGTATCGATCGAGCGGATGCGTGCATGCGCATGTGGCGAGCGCACGAAGTAGCCGTAGCTCTGGTGCGGCAGCGTGACATCGTCGGTGTACTGGCCGTTGCCGGTGAGGAAGCGATAGTCTTCCTTGCGCTTGACCGGCGCGCCAATCAGCGAATGTTTCTCGGGTGCGTTCATGGCGGCCTCCTTATTCGGCGCTGGCCGTGGCCACGTTGCCCTGCATCGCGGCCTGCCCTTGCTGCACTGCACGCACGATGTTGTGATAACCGGTGCAGCGACACAGGTTGCCGTCGAGCTGCTCGCGGATGGCGTGGGCATCGGCGTTGGGCTGCTGGGCCAGCAGGGATGTGGCGGCCATCACCATGCCGGGCGTGCAGAAGCCGCATTGCAGGCCGTGGCATTCACGAAACGCCTGCTGCATCGGATGCATCTCGCCGTTGGTCGCCAGTCCTTCGATGGTGGTGACGCTGGCGCCGTCCGCCTGGAGGGCCAGCATGTTGCAGGACTTCACGGCGCGGCCGTCCATGTGGACGGTGCAGGCGCCGCACTGCGCGGTATCGCAGCCCACGTGCGTGCCGGTGAGTCGCAACTGCTCGCGCAGAAGCTGGACCAGAAGGGTGTGGGGTTCGACCTGGACGTCAACGGGCTTGCCATTGACCGTCAGGCGGAGGGAAATCGCCATGCTTGTCTCCATTGTGGGTGGAACGCGCATGGCCAGCTCCGACGACAATCCCGAATGACACTGCGCGGGACGGGCCACGACGCGGTACTGCCGCTTGGTTGGGACGGCTATTTCGTGATATTGGTGCTGCGGGTTTGCCGGTAATGTCGGCGCAGTGAACGAATCGCCGCGACAGGCTCTAACAGTTAATCACAAATCCCCCGGACTCGCCATGCGGTTTCCCCTGCCGCGTGCGACCCCGCCCCTGCCTGCCCAATGGAAGCTTTTACCGACTGGCTGTTCGATACGGTTGCCTTGCCCAAGGTGGGGCTGCCCGCCATCTTCGTGGTCAGCCTGATCAGTGCCACGCTGCTGCCGCTGGGATCGGAGCCGGCCGTATTCGGCTACATCAAGCTCAATCCCGGGATGTTCTGGCCGGCCATCCTCGTGGCCACGGCGGGCAACACCGTGGGCGGTGCCATCGACTGGTGGCTCGGCTACGCGGCCAAGCTGGCCGTGGTGCGCTATCGCCAACGCCGCCAGCACCATGAGCATGAGGTGGAGCACGCCCAGCATCGGCCCCACCCGCGCAAGCAGCACAAGCCGAAGCTCGATGCCAAGTATTTCCGGTGGATGAAACGCTGGGGCCCGCCCACGATGCTGGTGTCGTGGCTACCGGTTATCGGTGATCCACTGTGCACATTAGGCGGTTGGCTGCGGCTGCCGTTCTGGCAGAGCGTCTTCTATATGGGGATCGGCAAGTTCCTGCGCTATCTGGTGATGACGGCGAGCCTGCTATGGATTCCCGATTCGTTCTGGCATGGCGTGGGTGACGCTATCCGGCAGTGGTTCTGATTCTCAATCCGCACGAAAATGCCGAAACCGGGGGGATTTCCTGATGTTTTTGGCGGTTATTGTCGTCAAGTGATTATGTTGCGGCGCGGCAAAACGGGGCGTTGCAGTACAATCGCGTCTTAACTGACGATAAATTGCGCACCGTCCCCGTGCGCTGCTTCAAAGCGGTCCCGCCCATGAACGCCCCACTCGTGCTCGACGCCAAACTCGCAGCGCAGGACGCCCCGCCGCGCCTGCGCGAGATCCCCTATAACTACACGTCGTTTTCAGATCGCGAGATTGTTATCCGTCTGCTCGGCGAGGAAGCCTGGCGCATCCTGGACGAACTGCGCGGCGAACGCCGCACCGGCCGCTCCGCCCGCATGCTCTACGAGGTGCTCGGCGATATCTGGGTGGTCCGACGCAATCCCTACCTGCAGGACGACCTGCTCGAAAATCCCAAGCGCCGCCAGATGCTGGTGGATGCGCTGCATCACCGCCTTGCCGAAATCGAGAAGCGCCGCGCCGCCGACCGCGCCGAGCATGCCGAACCGGCCGCCGAGGATCGCTCGCATCGCGTGGAGCAATTGGTGGTCTTCGCCAAGCAGGCGATCGAATCGTTCAAGCAGGAATTTGCCGATGCCTATGCGCTGCGCAAGCGCACCCAGCGCGTGCTGGGCCGCATCACGCAGAAGGACAACATCAAGTTCGATGGCCTGTCGCGCGTCTCGCACGTAACCGACGCCACCGACTGGCGCGTGGAATACCCGTTTGTCGTGCTGACGCCCGACACCGAGGAAGAAATCGCCGGCATGGTGAAGGGCTGCTTCGAACTGGGCCTGACGATCATCCCGCGCGGAGGTGGCACTGGCTACACCGGCGGCGCCGTGCCGTTGACGCCATTCTCGGCCGTCATCAATACCGAAAAGCTCGAACGGCTCGATGCGGTCGAAATGACCGACCTGCCCAACGTGCCGCACAAGGTGGCGACGATCTTCTCGGGCGCCGGCGTGGTCACGCGCCGCGTGGCCGATGCCGCCGACAAGGCGGGTCTGGTCTTCGCCGTGGACCCGACGTCGATCGATGCCTCGTGCATCGGCGGCAACGTGGCGATGAACGCGGGCGGCAAGAAGGCCGTGCTGTGGGGTACGGCGCTGGATAACCTGGCGTGGTGGCGCATGGTCGATCCCGGGGGCAACTGGCTCGAGATCACCCGCATGGACCACAACCTCGGCAAGATTCACGATGTGCCGGTGGCCACGTTCGAACTGAAATGGTCCGATGGCGATCGCCGCCCGGGCGAAAAGGTGCTGCGCACCGAGACGCTGGCCATCGAAGGCCGCAAGTTCCGCAAGGAAGGTCTCGGCAAGGACGTCACCGACAAGTTCCTGGCCGGTCTGCCCGGCGTGCAGAAGGAAGGTTGCGACGGCATCATCACGAGCGCACGCTGGATTCTGCATCGCATGCCCAAGCACATCCGCACGGTCTGCCTGGAGTTCTTTGGCCAGCCGCGCGATGCGATTCCGAGCATCGTCGAAATCAAGGACTTCCTGGACGGCGAGTCGAAGCGCGAAGGCGGTGCGATTCTCGCTGGCCTGGAACACCTCGACGAACGCTATCTGCGCGCGGTGGGCTATGCCACCAAGAGCAAGCGCAACGCGTTCCCGAAGATGGTGCTGATTGGCGATATCGTCGGTGACGATGAAGACGCCGTGGCACGCGCCACCTCGGAAGTGATCCGCATGGCCAACGGCAAGAGCGGCGAAGGTTTCATCGCCGTGAGCCCGGAAGCGCGCAAGAAGTTCTGGCTCGACCGTTCGCGTACCGCCGCCATCGCGCGCCACACCAACGCCTTCAAGATCAACGAAGACGTGGTGATTCCGCTGCCGCGCATGGGCGAGTACACCGACGGCATCGAGCGCATCAACATCGAGCTGTCGATCAAGAACAAGCTCAAGCTGACCGACGAACTCGAAGCGTTCTTCGCACGCGGCAACCTGCCGCTGGGCCGCAGCGACGATGCCAATGAGATTCCCAGCGCCGAACTGCTCGAAGATCGCGTGCAGCATGCGCTGACGCTGCTGCGCGAAGTGCGCTCGCGCTGGCTCTACCTGCAGGGGCATCTCGATACGCCGCTGCAGATGGCCAAGGATTCGCTGATCGGTCACGGCCTGGGCCTGCTGGGTCCGGCATTCGAGCAGCGCCTGCAGGCGCAGCCGGACGCCAACGTATTTCATCTGCTGCAGGACCGCACGATCCGCGTGAGCTGGAAGCAGGAGCTGCGCGCCGAACTGCGCAAGATCTTCAACGGCGGCGAGTTCAAGCCCATCCTCGACGAGGCGCAGAAGATCCACAAGCAGGTGCTGCGCGGCCGCGTTTTTGTGGCGCTGCACATGCACGCCGGCGACGGCAACGTGCACACGAACCTGCCGGTCAATTCCGATGACTACGCGATGCTGCAGGACGCGCACGTCGCGGTGGCCCGCATCATGGATCTCGCGCGTTCGCTGGACGGCGTGATCTCGGGCGAGCACGGCATCGGCATCACCAAGCTGGAATTCCTGACCGAAGACGAGATCGGCGAATTCCGCGCGTACAAGCAGCGTGTGGACCCGCAGGGCCGCTTCAACAAGGGCAAGCTGCTGCCGGGCGCGGACCTGCGCAATGCGTACACGCCATCGTTCGGCCTGATGGGACACGAGTCCATCATCATGCAGCAGAGCGATATCGGCGCGATTGCCGACAGCGTGAAGGACTGCCTGCGCTGCGGCAAGTGCAAGCCGGTGTGCGCCACGCACGTACCGCGCGCCAACCTGCTGTACAGCCCGCGCAACAAGATCCTGGCAACGTCGCTGCTGGTGGAAGCGTTCCTGTACGAAGAGCAGACGCGCCGTGGCGTATCGATCAAGCACTGGGACGAGTTCTCGGATGTGGCCGACCACTGCACGGTCTGCCACAAGTGCGTGACGCCATGCCCGGTCAAGATCGACTTCGGCGACGTGTCGATGAACATGCGCAACCTGCTGCGCAAGATGGGCCAGAAGAAATTCAACCCGGGCGCCGCCGCGTCGATGTTCTTCCTCAACGCGACGAATCCACAGACCATCAACCTCGCGCGTACCGCGATGATGGGCGTGGGCTACAAGGCGCAGCGTCTGGGCAACGAGGTGCTCAAGAAATTCGCGAAGAAGCAGACCCAGCATCCGCCTGCAACGGTTGGCAAGCCGCCGGTGCAGGAGCAGGTGATCCACTTCATCAACAAGAAGATGCCGGGCAACCTGCCCAAGAAGACCGCGCGCGCGTTGCTCGATATCGAAGACAACGAGATCGTGCCGATCATCCGCAACCCGAAGACGACCACGGCCGAGACCGAAGCCGTGTTCTACTTCCCGGGCTGCGGCTCGGAGCGGCTGTTCTCGCAGGTGGGACTGGCGACGCAAGCGATGCTGTGGCACGTTGGCGTGCAAACCGTGCTGCCGCCGGGCTACCTGTGCTGCGGTTATCCGCAACGCGGCGCCGGCCAGTACGACAAGGCCGAGAAGATGGTCAGCGACAACCGCGTGCTGTTCCACCGCGTGGCCAATACGCTGAACTACCTCGACATCAAGACCGTGGTGGTCAGTTGCGGCACGTGCTATGACCAGCTCGCAGGCTACGAATTCGACAAGATCTTCCCCGGCTGCCGCATCATCGACATCCACGAGTACCTGCTCGAAAAGGGCGTGAAGCTGGAGGGCGTCACCGGTACGCGCTACATGTACCACGACCCCTGCCATACGCCGATCAAGACGATGGACCCGACCAAGCTGGTGAACGACCTGATGGGCGGCAACCAGGGTGGCGGCAAGATCGAGAAGAACGAGCGCTGCTGCGGTGAATCGGGCACGCTGGCCGTGACGCGGCCGGACATCTCCACGCAGATCCGCTTCCGCAAGGAAGAGGAAATGCGCCGCGGCGCCGACAAGCTGCGTACCGACGAATTCAACGGCGACGTGAAGATTCTGACGAGCTGCCCGTCTTGCCTGCAGGGTTTGTCGCGTTACAACGAAGATGCGACGGTCACCGCCGATTACATCGTCGTCGAAATGGCCAAGCACCTGCTCGGTGAAAACTGGATGCCGGAGTACGTGGCCAAGGCGAATTCGGGCGGGATCGAGCGGGTGCTGGTTTAAAAGCTACCTATACCCTCTGTTATGCGCTCCCCTCTCCCGCGTAAGTGGGAGAGGGGAGCACACTCCCTGAAATTTTCACGCCAACGCCATGCACCGACACCCCAACTGCCCCCTTTGCGAAGCCGATGGCGGCGAACTGGTCTGGATGGGGGATCGCGCGCGCGTGATCCTTGTCGAGCAGGATCGCTTTCCCGGTTTCTGCCGCGTGGTCTGGAACGACCATGCATCGGAACTGACCGATCTCGACGAGGCCGACCAGGCCTGGCTGATGCGGCTCGTGGCGCGGATCGAGCGGGTGGTGCGTGAAGTGATGACGCCAGACAAGGTCAACCTGGCGGCGTTTGGCAACATGGTGCCGCACCTGCACTGGCACATCATCCCGCGCTATCGCTGGGACACGCATTTCCCCGAGGCCATCTGGGCCGCCCCGCAGCGCAATGTCGAGCCGGCGCGGGTCGCCGAGCTTGCCAGCCGGCTGCCGACCCTGCGCGCCGCACTGTCGGCGCTGGAGCGTGCGGACTGAGAAGCGCCGACGGATTTCGTCGCCGCACGGTTTTCCACAGCTTGGTAAAGTGCCGTAACCGTCTGGTACGGAACCCTCCCGCGCGGCGGGACGTCTGACTCCGGTCGAACAACAACATGCCTGCCTGGCTGCGGCCCCGGCAGGCCAACCCGCTGGCGCCATGTCATCCACCCCGTCCACCCCGTCGTCTGTCACCGTGCCCGGTCCGGCTGTCCCGATCCAGGCACTCAAGGCGCAAAGCCAGCTTCGGCTGGCGGCCACCTGGGCACTGATCAAGCCATACTGGAAATCCGAGGACCGCAAGGCCGGGCTCGGACTCCTGCTGCTGGTGGTGGCGCTCAACCTCGGCATCGTCTACATCAACGTGCTGCTCAACGAGTGGAACCGCGTGTTCTACAACGCTATCGAGCAGCACGACTACGTCTCGTTCAAGGCGCTGCTGCTGCGGTTTTCGTGGATCGCCGCGGCCTTCATCGTCCTCGCGATCTTCCGGCAGTATTACCAGTTGATGCTGCAGATGCGCTGGCGGACGTGGATGACTGGAAAATTCATGCAGCGCTGGCTCGGGCATCAGGCGTACTACCGCATCGAGCAGACCCACTCCACCGACAACCCCGACCAACGGCTGGCCGACGATCTCCGCCAGTTCACCGACGGTGCGCTGACGTTGTCGATGGGGCTGCTGAACTCGGTGGTCACGCTGGTCTCGTTCATCGGCATCCTGTGGGTCGTGTCCGGTCCGATCAGTTTCGTGCTGGGCGGCGTAGACGTGACGATTCCCGGCTACATGGTGTGGTTCGCCATTGGCTATGCGATCGTCGGCTCCATCATCATTCACTTCGTCGGGCGGCCGCTGATCGGGCTGTCGTTCCAGCAGGAACAGTACGAGGCAAATTTCCGTTTCATGCTTGTGCGCTTGCGCGAAAACAGCGAGCCGGTGGCGCTATACCGGGGCGAACCCACCGAGCAGGCCGGGCTGCGCGGACGCTTCGAACGGATTCGCGCCAACTGGAGCCAACTGATGCGCTACACGCGGCGGCTCACGTTCGTGAGTTCGGGCTATGGCCAGTTCGCGATCATCTTCCCGTTCCTCGTGGCCGCGCCGCGCTACTTCTCGGGCAAGCTCACGCTGGGCGGACTCATGCAGATCAACTCGGCGTTCGGCCAGGTGCAGGGCGCGTTGTCGTGGTTCGTCGACAGCTACTCCACGCTGGTGGGCTGGAAAGCCGCCGCGAACCGTCTGATCGATTTTCAGGAAGCCATTCGCCTGGCCGAGCGCGAGGACCTGACCCACGAGGGCCCCGGCGACATCGAGGTGGTGGAGTCGGCCAGCGCGACGGATCGGCATATCGCGATCTCGGACCTGGCTCTCGCCCTGCCGGTGCGCAGTGGCCTGGATGCCGACGACGTGGGGATCGATCCGCTGGGTCATCCCGGCCTGCGACCCCTCGTGGCGCCGTTCTCGCTGTCAATCGGCCCCGGCGAACGCTGGCTGGTGAACGGTCCGTCGGGATGCGGCAAGAGCGTGCTGTTCCGCGCCCTGGCCGGAATCTGGCCGTATGGCAGCGGGCGCATCGCCATGCCGCGCGCGCGGTCGCTGTTCCTGCCGCAGCGCAGCTACCTGCCGATGGGCACGCTGGCCGACGCGCTGTCGTATCCCGACGTCGGCACGGCGCATACGCGCGAGGCGCTCGTCGAAGTCTTGCAGCAGGCACGGCTCGGCATGCTGGTTCCGCATCTGGATGTGTCTACCAACTGGTCGCTGCGGCTGTCGCCGGGCGAGCAACAGCGGCTGGCCTTTGCGCGGGCATTGCTCCAGAAGCCCGATTTCCTGTTCCTGGACGAGGCCACCAGCGCGCTCGACGAGGAAACCGAAGCGGCGATGTACCAGTTGATGGTCGATTCCCTCCCGGACGCGACCATCGTCAGCATCGCCCACCGCAGCACCGTGGCGGCGTTCCACGGCCGGCGCCTGAAATACGTACCGGTGGGGGCGGATGGGCAAGGCGAGGGCGGTGGAGTAAGCTATCGGGTCATACAAGATGCGTGACGGCGACGTCGCGCCCCTAACATGGCTGGCCTGGACAAAGACACCCCGCACCCCACCGCGCTGACCGTTCACACGCAGTCGCGCGTGCTTGAAGTCGGTTTCGACAATGGCCGCACCTGGCGGCTGCCTTTCGAGCTGCTGCGCGTGTATTCGCCTTCCGCCGAGGTCAAGGGCCACGGACCCGGGCAGGAAACGCTGCAGACCGGCAAGCGCGGCGTCGGTATCGCGGCGGTGGAGCCGGTGGGCAACTACGCGATCCTGATCCGTTTCGATGACGGCCACGACACCGGCATCTATACGTGGGACCTGCTGTACCGGCTGGGCGACGATCAGGACGCACTCTGGGCGGACTACCTGAAGCGGCTCGAAGCCGCCGGCGCCAATCGCGATACGCCGATGGCCGCCCCGGGTGGTCACGGTTGCGGCCACCATCATTGAATTCAGTACCTGGAGTCAGAGAATGAGCGAAACCCACTTCGGGTTCGAGAAAGTCGACGAACGGGAAAAGGCCGGCAAGGTAGCCGGCGTTTTCCATTCGGTGGCAAGCAAGTACGACGTGATGAACGACCTGATGTCCGGTGGCATGCACCGGCTCTGGAAGGTGTTCACCATCGCCCAGGCCAATGTGCGGCCCGGCCAGAAGGTGCTGGATATCGCCGGCGGCACGGGCGATCTGGCTAAGGCATTCGCCAAGCGCGCCGGCCCGACCGGCGAAGTCTGGCTGACCGACATCAACGAGTCGATGCTGCGCGTGGGCCGCGACCGTCTGCTGGACAAGGGTGTGGTCACGCCCGTGGCGCTGTGCGATGCCGAGAAGATTCCGTTCCCCGATAACTACTTCGATCTGGTGACGGTGGCGTTCGGCCTGCGCAACATGACGCACAAGGACAAGGCACTCGCGGAAATGCGCCGGGTGACCAAGCCGGGTGGCAAGGTCATGGTGCTGGAGTTCTCCAAGGTCTGGAAGCCGCTCGAAAAAGCCTACGATGTTTACTCGTTCAAGGTGCTTCCATGGCTGGGCGAACGCGTGGCCGGGGATGCCCCTAGCTATCGCTATCTCGCGGAATCGATCAGAATGCATCCAGACCAGGGTTCACTTGTACGCTTGATGGAACAAGTGGGCCTCGAAAAGGTCGAATACTTCAATCTGACGGCCGGAGTCGTGGCGCTCCACGTCGGTAGAAAGTACTAATTCGCCATATCCGGATAAAAAAGGCCGGAAATGACAGGGGATCACTGCATATGACTTCTTTTCGTGGAAAATTCCTCGCCCTCGCGCTGATTGCGACGGTGGCGTTCGGGGCGGCAATGGATGCCGAAGCCAAGCGCATGGGCGGTTCGCGCAGCGTCGGCAAGCAATCGTCGAACGTGACGCAGCAACGCCAGGCCACGCCTCCGCAGCAGAACACCGCTCCGGGCCAGCCGGCCCAGAACGCGGCGGCACCGGCAGCAGCGGGTGCGGCGGGTGGTGCAGCAGCTGCGGCACCGAAGCGTAACTGGGGCGGCATGCTCGGCGGCCTCGCGGCGGGCCTGGGTATCGGCTACCTGCTGTCGCACTTCGGTCTCGGTGGCGCAGCGGCCAGCATCCTGAGCAACATCATCCTGTTCGGCCTGATCGCACTGGTCGCCGTCTGGCTGTTCCGCAAGTTCCGTGGCTCGAAGACTTCGGGACAGCAACCGGCCTTCGCCGGCATGGGCAACGCCAGCAACGGTAGCAACAACCCGTTCGGCGGCATGAACCGTGAGGCAGAACCGACGCTGCGTCAGCAGGATGCCTCGCCGAGTTTCGGCGGTGCGGCTGCCAATCCGGTGATGGGTGGTGCAGCGGCGGGTGTCGCGGTTGCTGCGGCAGTGCAGCAACCGTGGGGCGTGCCGGCGGACTTCGATGTCGAGTCCTTCGTGCGCAATGCCAAGGTTCACTATGTGCGCCTGCAGGCTGCCTGGGACGCGGGCAATCTCGACGATATCCGCGAGTTCTCGACGCCGGAAATGTTTGCCGAACTAAAGATGGATCTGGCCGAACGTCCGGCCGGCGAAGTCAACAAGACCGATGTGGTCACGCTCGACGCCCAACTGCTGGGTATCGAGACCACCGCCACCCAGTACATCGCGAGCGTGCGCTTCTCCGGCATGATCCGCGAGAAGGCCGACGAGGCCGCCCAGCCGTTTGGCGAGGTCTGGAATCTGGCGAAGGCGACTTCCGGCACCGGCGGCTGGCAACTGGCTGGTATCCAGCAGGAGTCCTGATCGCTGACACGCTCCTGGCCGCGACGATGACATGAAGCGGCGGGCGAGTAGCTTAGAATGGAGGCCCACGTACGCGTGGGCCTTTTTTGTTGGGCCAAGCCCGAACTCCCGGACGCCATGAACGCTTTGCCGACCCCGCTGGCTGCACCGATCGTCGCCGCGTTGAATCACCTGATCGAACAGGAACCCTGGGCATGCAGCCTGCTGGCGCCGTTCGCTGGCCGCGTGATCGTCTTTGACGCCGCGGCGTTCGCCTTGTCGCTGCGCGTGACGGGGCAGGGCTGCATCGAGCAGGCGCCTGCCACGGAGACGCCGGCGGTAACGCTGCTGGTGCCGCTGCAGCAATGGCCGCTCGTGGTGGCCGATGTGGCCGAGGGCGGTCAAGCCGCTGCCATGCGCCACGTGCGGATCGAGGGTGACGCCGAGTTTGCCAATGCCGTGTCCACGTTGGCGCGTAACCTCCGTTGGGATGCGGCCGAAGACCTGTCGCGCGCATTGCGGGGCGTGATGGGCGGCCCGGTCAGTGACAGCGTGGCGCAGCGCATGGTCGATGGCGCGCGGCAAGTGCATGAGGGGGCCACGCGCGTGGGTCGGGCGCTGCTCGATAACGTGACCGAATACCTGCTCGACGAGCAGCCAACGCTGGTCCGCCATGCCGCGCTCGACGGTTTCAGTACTGATGTGGCGCGCCTGCGCGACGACCTGGCACGCCTCGAAAAGAAGCTGGACCGCCTCGAGCGGTCGGCCGATGGAGGAGCCCCAGCCCCGCTGCCTTCGGCCCACCGCTGATCCTGGCAGATGCTTTCCGCCATGTTGCCTCCCGTCGCCGCCCAGAGCGGCGCACACCCTGAAGATTTCGCATGACCCGCCTGCTGCGTCTCTGCAAGATTATTTTTGTCATCCTGTATTACGGGCTCGACGAACTCGTGCTGTCGGGCTTCAAGAGCCGCCGGATCAAGTTCCTGGTGCGCGTGATCACCATTGGGCGCAAGCTCGAACAGCCGCGCGGTGTCCGGCTGCGGCTGGCGCTGACCACCCTGGGCCCGATCTTCGTCAAGTTCGGACAGGTGCTGTCCACGCGGCGCGACCTGATGCCGCCGGATATTGCCGACGAACTGGCCATGCTCCAGGACCAGGTGCCGCCGTTCGACTCGGCACTGGCCGTGCGCATCATCGAGAAATCGCTCGGCAGGCGGGTGGACGATCTGTTCGACAACTTCGAGCACCAGCCGGTGGCCAGCGCGTCGATTGCGCAGGTGCACTTCGCCACGCTGCGCGGCGGCCCGAACCATGGCCGCGAGGTGGCGGTGAAGGTGCTGCGGCCCGGCATGCTGCCGGTGATCGACAGCGATCTGGCGCTGATGGCCGACATGGCCACGTGGCTGGAGCGAGTCTGGGTGGACGGCCGGCGCCTCAAGCCGCGCGAGGTGGTCGCCGAGTTCGACAAGTACCTGCATGACGAACTCGACTTGATGATCGAGGCAGCCAACGCCAGCCAGTTGCGCCGCAACTTTGCCGACAGCGAACTGCTGTGCGTGCCCGAGGTGTTCTGGGACTGGTGTACGAGTTCGGTGTTCACGATGGAGCGGATGCATGGCATCCCGATCTCGCGCACCGAATCGCTCAAGGCGGCCGGCGTGGACATGCACAAGCTGGCCGAGGAGGGCGTGGAAATCTTCTTCACGCAGGTGTTCCGCGACGGGTTCTTCCATGCGGACATGCACCCGGGCAACATCCTGGTGTCGGTCCAGCCGGAGACCTTTGGGCGGTATATCGCGCTGGACTTCGGCATCGTCGGGGCGCTGTCTGAATTCGACAAGAACTATCTGGCGCAGAACTTCATCGCCTTCTTCCGCCGCGACTACCACCGCGTGGCGCTGCTGCACGTGGAATCGGGCTGGGTCCCAGCCTCGACGCGCGTCGAGGAACTGGAGTCCGCCGTCCGCGCATGCTGCGAGCCTTACTTCGACAAACCGCTACGCGAGATTTCGCTGGGCATGGTGCTGATGCGACTCTTCCAGACGTCGCGACGCTTCAATGTGGAGATTCAGCCACAACTGGTGCTGCTGCAGAAGACGCTGCTCAATATTGAAGGGCTCGGGCGCCAGCTCGATCCGGACCTCGACCTCTGGAAGACGGCCAAGCCCTTCCTGGAGAAGTGGATGTACGAGCAGGTTGGCTGGCAGGGCGCCTGGGAACGCGTCAAGGTCGAGGCGCCGCAATGGGCCAAGATGCTGCCTGACTTTCCGCGCCTGGCGCACCAGTTCCTGGAGCGCCGTGCCATGGTCCACAACGGCGATCAGGAGCGGCTGCTGGCGCAGTTGGTCCACGAACAGCGCCGTACCAACCGGCGCCTGTCTACGGCGCTGATGCTGATGGGCGGCTTCCTTGCTGGCATCGTGATCGTCCAGGCGATGGCCTGGGCAGGGTACTGGTAAGCGGCACAGCGTCCGGCGGACTATCCGCCAACGTCAGCAAAACAACACGAAGTGCCCCAATACGGGCATTTCTCCGGGTGGCGGGATTTTTTTTCGACCCCGCCAGTCTCCATCGCTATAATCCGCGTTTTGATTCGGCTACGACCGCTCATGCCCCCCGCCGGGCGCCCGCGGCCCCGACCGATGAATTGGACACCGGCAGGGCGTTGCCACGATGCAGCGCTCGCCGGCATTCGGTTTCTCGCCACCAGGGCATTTCTGGCATTTTGGGATAGGGCAGCGGCATGCTGATCTGGTTCGTCATCGCTTATTGGGTCATTTCGGTCGGTATCGGCCTGTGGGCGGCGCTGCGCGTCAAGGGCACCGCAGACTTTGCCGTGGCGGGCCGCAGCCTGCCATTCCATATCGTCACCGCGACAGTCTTTGCCACATGGTTCGGCTCCGAAACCGTGCTCGGCATCCCGGCCGTGTTCCTCAAGGAGGGCCTGTCGGGCGTGGTGTCCGACCCCTTCGGCTCCTCCCTCTGCCTGATCCTCGTGGGTTTGTTCTTCGCCCGGCCGCTGTACCGGATGAACCTGCTCACCATCGGCGACTACTATCACAACCGTTATGGCCGGCTGGCCGAGGTGCTGACCACGCTTTGCATCGTGGTGTCGTACCTGGGCTGGGTGGCGGCGCAGATCAAGGCGCTGGGACTGGTGTTCTACACCGTGTCCGATGGTGCGCTGTCACAGGACGCCGGCATGATGATCGGCGCGGCCAGCGTGCTGGTCTATACGCTGTTCGGCGGCATGTGGTCGGTGGCGATTACCGACTTCATCCAGATGATCATCATCGTGATCGGCCTGGTCTATATCGGGTACGAGGTGGGCGGCCAGGCGGGTGGCGTCTCGGCCGTGGTCTCGCATGCGGCGGCGGCGGGCAAGTTCGAATTCTGGCCATCGCTGGACCTGGTGCAGATCATCGGGTTCGCGGCGGCGCTGTTCACGATGATGCTCGGGTCGATTCCGCAGCAGGACGTGTTCCAGCGCGTGACATCTTCGAAGACCGAACAGATCGCGGGCCGCGCCTCGGTGCTGGGCGGCGTGCTCTACTTCTTCTTCGCATTCATCCCGATGTTCCTGGCGTACTCGGCCACGATGATCGATCCGCAGATGGTGCAGAAATACATCGACACGGATTCGCAACTGATCCTGCCGCAACTGATCCTGACGCACGCGCCGATGTTCGCGCAGGTGATGTTCTTCGGCGCACTGCTTTCGGCCATCAAGAGCTGCGCGTCGGCCACGCTGCTGGCGCCGTCGGTGACGTTTGCCGAGAACATCCTGCGCCCGTACTTTCGCCATCTGACCGACAAGCAGTTCCTGCGCGTGATGCAGGCAGTGGTGCTGGTCTTCACGGTGCTGGTCACGCTGTTCGCGCTGAATTCGCACCTGTCGATCTTCCATATGGTCGAGAACGCCTACAAGGTGACGCTGGTGTCGTCGTTCGTGCCGCTGGCCTTTGGCCTGTTCTGGAAGCCGGCAACACGCCAGGGCGGATTGCTGGCCATCGTCCTGGGCCTGTCCTCCTGGCTGATCTGCGAGGTGGGCTATGCCGATGCTGCAGTGCCGCCGCAAATGGTGGGGCTGCTGTTCTCGATTGGCGGCATGGTGTTCGGATCGCTGCTGCCACAACTGATCAGTGACCGGCCTCCTACGCAAGAAGTGCATATCGCGTAACATTTGGAGAAATTGGCCCGTTCGTGACGAATGGGGCTCCGAATGACCGCAATTCCTGCCGGTATACGGGTTGACGACGGTTTATAATCCGAGGCTTTGCATCGTCACGCGTCCGGCACATCTGTATGCCCGTCGACATGATGGTCGCCCTTGTGGTTTCCGGCGACGGTGCCATCTACCCGCTTTACGTTCCGATTTTCACGAAATAACCATGCCGATCTATGCCTACCGTTGCGACGCCTGCGGCCAAGGGCGCGATGTGCTGCAGAAAATGAGCGATGCCCCGCTCACGGACTGCCCATCCTGCGGTGCCACCGGCACCTACAAGAAGCAACTGACCGCAGCCGGCTTCCAGCTCAAGGGCTCGGGCTGGTACGTCACGGACTTCCGCGGCGGCAGCGGCGGCACCAGCGCACCGGCCAAGTCGGGCGACAGCGCGGCCGCAGCGGCTGCGCCGGCGGCCACTTCCGACGCATCGGCTTCGACCCCGGCAGCGGCTGCGCCCGCCGCTGGCTCGTCGGCCAGCCAATAAGCGCGGGCACGACGTGGTCGCCAAGAAAACTTCCGCCGTCAAGACCTGGTTCCTGACCGGCCTGCTCGTCCTCGTGCCGCTGGGCATCACGCTGTGGGTGCTCAACCTGATCATCGGCACGATGGACCAGAGCATGGCGCTGCTGCCCGTGGCATGGCAGCCCGAGAACCTGTTCGGGCGCCGCATTCCCGGTCTGGGCGCGATCCTCACGCTGCTGTTCATCCTGCTGGTCGGGGTGCTGACCCACAACTTCATCGGCCAGCGGCTGGTGCGCTGGTGGGAAGCGCTGCTGGGCCATATCCCGGTGGTGGGTCCGATCTACACCAGCGTGAAGCAGGTATCTGACACGCTGCTGTCCTCGTCGGGCAATGCATTCCGCAAGGCGTTGCTGGTGCAGTATCCGCGCGAGGGGTCGTGGACCATCGCGTTCCTGACGGGCCGGCCGGGCGGCGATGTGCAGAATCACCTCCAGGGCGAGTACGTCAGCGTCTATGTCCCGACGACGCCGAACCCGACCTCGGGCTTCTTCCTGATGATGCCGAAGGCCGATACGATCGAGCTCGACATGACGGTCGACGCGGCCCTCAAGTACATCGTGTCGATGGGCGTGGTGGCCCCGACGGACCTGCCCCGCAAGCCGAACGACGATACCCGCGAGGGACACGCCGAACTGGCCCGCGACGAAGTCGCCGACACGCAAACCAATTGATTGCGCGCGGCCCGCGCCTTGCGGCCGCGCTTTACAGGGAATTCCTCCTATGTCCTCCATGCGTACTCACTACTGCGGTCTGGTGACCGAACAACTGATCGGCCAGGAAGTGGCCCTGACCGGCTGGGTGCAGCGCCGCCGCGATCACGGTGGCGTGATCTTCGTCGACCTGCGCGATCGCGAGGGCCTGGTGCAGGTGGTGTGCGATCCGGACCGTCCGGAAATGTTCAAGGCCGCCGAAGAGATCCGCAACGAGTTCTGCATCCGCGTGGTGGGCAAGGTGCGTCCGCGTCCGGCCGGCACCGAGAACAGCAACCTGACCTCGGGCAAGATCGAAGTGCTGTGCCATGAGCTGTCGGTGCTGAACCCGTCGGTCACGCCGCCGTTCCAGCTGGACGACGACAACCTGTCGGAGACGACGCGCCTCACGCACCGCGTGCTGGATCTGCGCCGTCCGCAGATGCAATACAACCTGCGCCTGCGCTACAAGGTGGCGATGGAAGTGCGCAAGTACCTGGACGCCCAGGGCTTCATCGATATCGAAACGCCGATGCTCGGCAAGAGCACGCCGGAAGGCGCCCGTGACTACCTGGTGCCGTCGCGCGTGAACCCGGGCCACTTCTTCGCGCTGCCGCAGTCGCCGCAGATCTTCAAGCAGATGCTGATGGTCTCGGGCTTCGACCGCTACTACCAGATCACCAAGTGCTTCCGCGACGAAGACCTGCGCGCCGACCGCCAGCCTGAATTCACGCAGATCGACTGCGAAACGTCGTTCCTGACCGAGCAGGAGATTCGCGACCTGTTCGAGGACATGATGCGCACGGTGTTCAAGAACACCATCGACGTGGACCTGGTTTCCAAGTTCCCGGTGATGGAGTTCCGCGAAGCCATGGCCCGCTTCGGTTCGGACAAGCCGGACCTGCGCGTGAAGCTGGAATTCACCGAGCTGACCGAAGTGATGAAGGACGTCGACTTCAAGGTGTTCTCGGGTCCGGCCAACAGCGATAACGGTCGCGTGGTGGGTCTGCGCGTGCCGGGTGGCCACGCCATCTCGCGCGGTGAAATCGATGCCTACACGCAGTTCGTGGCGATCTATGGCGCCAAGGGCCTGGCGTGGATCAAGGTGAACGAAGTGGCCAAGGGCCGCGACGGCCTGCAATCGCCGATCGTGAAGAACCTGCACGATGCGGCGCTTGCCGAAATCCTGAAGCGCACCGGCGCCCAGGACGGCGACATCATCTTCTTTGGCGCAGACAAGGCCAAGGTGGTGAACGACGCCATCGGCGCGCTGCGCCTGAAGATCGGCCATTCGGAATTCGGCAAGAGCACGGGCCTGTTCGAGGACACCTGGAAGCCGCTGTGGGTGATCGATTTCCCGATGTTCGAGTACGACGAGGAAGACGCACGCTGGGTGGCGATGCACCACCCGTTCACGAGCCCGAAGGACGAGCACATGCAATACCTGGAAACCGATCCGGGCAAGTGCATCGCCAAGGCTTACGACATGGTGCTGAACGGTTGGGAAATGGGCGGCGGTTCGGTCCGTATCTACCGTGAAGACGTGCAGAGCAAGGTGTTCCGCGCACTGAAGATCGGTGCCGAGGAAGCCCGCGCCAAGTTTGGCTACCTGCTCGACGCGCTGCAATATGGCGCGCCGCCGCACGGTGGCCTGGCCTTCGGCCTGGACCGTATCGTGACGATGATGGCTGGCGCCGATTCGATCCGCGACGTGATCGCCTTCCCGAAGACGCAGCGCGCCCAGGATCTGCTGACGCAGGCCCCGAGCTCGGTCGACGAGAAGCAACTGCGCGAGCTGCATATCCGCCTGCGCGCGCAGGAGCCGAAGACCACGGCCTAAGGCGAATCGGGTATCGGCCCTGTGTTTCATCCGCTGACAGGAAAGCCGCGCTACTGCGCGGCTTTTTTGTTTTCCGCGCAAGGATGCGTTTCCATTTGTTACCAGCAGGAACGAAGCTGCGACGGTGAATGTCTTCTCCCCGGATACGCGCGAAGCCGGCCCACCCGAAAGGCCAGCCGCGACGTGGGAGGACAAGACCAATGCAACTCGATACCGAACTGATCCGGGCCTTTCTTCTGGCCCATGCCGAGACCATTCTGACCTGGCTCGTGGCCGGCCTGCTGGTAATGCTGGTGGCGCGCTTCGAACTGCGCCGCGCGGTGCGCAGGTCCGCACAGGCCATGTCGGAATCGGTGGCCACCACCGTGGCCGCATGTGTGCCTGACATCGCCCATGCCGTGCAGGGGGCGAATGCCGTGGCCGCCGACGCAGATCGGGACGGCGAACCGGTGGAGGCACAGCGTGCCGAGGCACTGCGCAAGCTGGCGCTGGACACCGTTGCCACGGTGATGGCGCGCGGCCGGTGGCTGGAAGATGTCGGCAACCTGCGCCTGCCTGAGGATGCACTGCTTTCGGGACGCCGCGCCGGCGGTGCCGATCCGCTGCTGGTAGTGGCGCCGCAGCCCGTGGTGCAGGCTTACCTGGGCGCACAGCGCACGTTCGACGACGAAGCCACGCGTCTGCAGACCCATCGCCGCGAAGCCCTGCGTCTGCAGGACGCATTGCAGGAGCGGATTGCCGAGGCCGCGCATGTCGAACAGGAAACGGCCAGCATCGTGATGCGGTTCGAGCAGGTCAACGCCCAGGCCGCACAGGGTGTGGAGGCGGGCGACTACCAGCGCTTCCTGATCCAGAAGTACAACCAGCTTGGCGTGCGCGAAAAGGAAATCGCCCAGGAACGTGCGGAACTCGCCGCGCAGGTGCGCGAAAGCACGGATGCGCTGGCCCAGCATGCGCACGTGGCGTCCCAGCGCTATACCCGGACGCTGGCACCGCTGATGCAGCAACTGCGGGCGGCATGGGGCCATGGCGATTCACCCCAGGTCTTTGATACCTGGCTGCATGAGGGGGCGGGCACCGAGAGCGAAGTGCCGCGTCAACCGCCTGCGGCGTCTGATACCCACTATCTGTCGCCGCGCCAGCCGGGCGAACAGACTGCGGCCTGAGGCGTCGCCATTCCACATCGCGGTAACTAGACAGTAATCGGACAGGCGCCTACACACCAACCCAGCGCCGCTGCGCTATGCTTGGGGTCTGTCTCTTCCGCCGCCCCATGCGCTACAAGATTCCCGAATCGGTACTGGTCGTCATTCATACGCCAGACCTGCAAGTCCTGTTGATCGAGCGTGCCGACCGGCCTGGTTTCTGGCAATCGGTCACGGGCAGCCTTGATGCCGACGACGAACCGCTGGCTGTCACGGCCGCTCGCGAGGTGGCCGAGGAAACCGGCATCGTGGCCGCGAGCTTCGAACTGACCGACTGGCACCACACGATCGACTACGAAATCTATCCGCAGTGGCGCCATCGCTACGCCTCCGGCATTGTGCGCAATACCGAGCACTGGTTTGGCTTGTGCGTGCCGGCACCGGTGCCGGTAACACTGGCGCCGCGCGAACATACCCGGTATGAGTGGCTGCCCTGGCAAACCGCTGCCGAGCGCTGTTTTTCGAGCAGCAATGCAGAGGCGGTGCGGCAACTGGCGTGGCGCACGCAGGCCGGCAAGCTTGACCGCACGCTGGAAGGCGGGGTGGCGCGATGAAGCTGCGCGTCGTCACCTACAACATCCACAAGGGCGTGAAGGGCTTCTCCGGCAAGCCACGCATCCAGAGCGTGCGCACTGGGCTGCAGGCCATGGACGCCGACATCGTCTTCCTGCAGGAAGTGCAGGACCGCAATGACCGGTTGATTGCAGCCGAACTATTCGATCCCGACCACACCCAGCTCAACTACCTTGCCACGGATGCCTACCCGCACTCGGTCTATGGACGCAACGCAGTGTATGAGCACGGCCATCATGGCAATGCGATCCTGTCGCGCCATCCGATCCTGATGTCGGAGAACCTCGATATCTCGGACCATCGCTTCGAGCAGCGCGGGCTACTGCATGCGGTGGCGGATATCAACGGGGTGGAGGCGCACCTGATCTGCGTCCATTTCGGACTGTTCGCGCGTAGCCGCGTAAGGCAGGCCAGTGCATTGGTCGAGCGCGTGCGTGCCGTGGTGCCGGACACCGCGCCGCTGGTGATCGCGGGCGACTTCAACGACTGGAATCACCGGCTCGACGCCAAGATCTGCAATACGCTCAATGCCGTGGAGTCCGCGCACGCCAAGAACGGACGCATCCACACGTTCCCGAGCCATATGCCGTGGTGGCAACTCGACCGCATCTACGTGCGCGGGTTTGCGATCGAGCGAACGCAGGCGCTGACCGGCCGCGAATGGGCGGAGCGCTCGGACCATGTGCCGTTGATGGCGGAACTGGCCCATCGCATGGCGATACCCGAGGCGTAGCGCCCCGTCAGTGCGAGCCTGGTGCGAGCTTAGTGCGACGCCAGGTAGTCGCGAATCCAGTGATAGATCGCGTCCACGTCGCTCAGGTCGATCACGGGTAGCGTGGTCTGTGTTTCGACCTCGGCTTGCGCATCGGTGGCAACGGCCACCACGCCGGGCACTTCGGTCCACAGGGGCGCCTTGCCGTTGGCGGGCCGATAGATTTCGAGCTTGGGGAAATCGCTCCACTTGTAGCCTTCGACCACGACGAGATCGGTGTCTGGCGGGAGCACGGCCAGCGCCTCGCCAATCTCTGGCGAGGGTTTGTCTTCGGGGTAGTGCCGCATCAACGTCAGGTGCCGCGCGCCTACCAGTACCACGTTCTCGCAACCGCCCTGGCGCATGCGCCACGAATCCTTGCCCGGCGTGTCGGGATCGAAACCATGGTGCGTATGCTTGATGCCCGCCACGCGCAGGCCATCGGCCACGAAACGGGGAATCAGCTGGTCCAGCAGCGTGGTCTTGCCGCTGCCCGATGAACCCGTGATACCGAATACCTTCACAATGCGTTCTCTTTTGGGCGTCAGAATGCACTGACAATAGCAGAGTTGGCACGGGCCATGTGCAGGAGCCGCCCATTGGTCGATAATCGAGCCATGTCACGGATCTACGATCGCGCCGAATCCGATTCGCCGAAGACGCCCCCGTCCGAAATTCCGGACGCGCCAGGGCCGCATGCCCCATCGCCGGCAGGCATTCCCACATCCGTTCACGAGATCGGCGCCGCTGGCGCCCGGGCCAAGGCCCGGCTCATGCACTGGATGCGGCGGCGCGGCAGCCCCGTACCGGGCAACCGGGTGGATCTGCTCTGCAACGGGACAGACTTCTTCCCCGCACTGATCGAGGCCATCGAAGCCGCGCAGGTCCACGTCGTGATCGAAACCTATATCTATGCCGATGACGACATCGGTGCCCGGGTGACCGACGCGCTGGTTGCGGCGGCGCAGCGAGGCGTGGATACGCGGTTGATCGTCGATGGCTTCGGCGCCGGAGACATGCCCGTCGCGCTCGTTCAGCGCTTGCGCGACGGCGGCGTGAAGCTGGAAGTGTACGGACCGCTGCGCGGTTTCAAACTGGCGCGGCGGCATCTGCGCCGGCTGCATCGCAAGCTGGCCATCATCGACGGCAAGATGGCCTTCGTCGGCGGCATCAACATCATCGACGATCACAACCACGGCCCGATCCATCTCCCGGACCTGGGGCCACGCTTCGACTTTGCAGTGCGCGTGCGCGGCCCGCTGGTGTCGCAGATCGCACTGGCGGCGGCGCGGCTCTGGTTCCGCATCGCACAGCGCAGGGGGCTGCGCGAGACCGCTAGCGCGTTTTCCGAGGTCGAGACACTGGCCCGCGCGGCTCGGCACGCGCGCGGCGATATCCAGCCGGATGGGGTGGCGGCATCGCTGCTGATGCGCGACAACCTGCGCAACCGACGCACCATCGAGCGCGAATACCTCTATGCGCTGGGTGCCGCACGCCATGACGTGATTCTGGCCAACGCGTATTTCCTGCCCGGCCACAAGATGCGCCGTGCGCTCCTGGCCTGCCGCAAGCGCGGTGTGCGCGTGCGGCTGCTGTTGCAGGGCATGGTCGAGTACAAGCTGCAGCACTACGCCACGCACGCGCTCTACGCCACGCTGCTGGAAGCCGGTGTGGAAATCTACGAGTACGAAGAGAGTTTCCTGCACGCCAAGGTGGCCGTGGTGGACGATATCTGGGCGACGGTCGGATCCAGCAACATGGACCCCTTCAGCCTGCTGCTGGCGCGCGAGGCCAACGTGGCCGTTTATGACGCGGGGTTTGCGAACGAACTGCGCGAGCGGCTGGAGCGGGCCATGGCGCAACGCAGTGCGCGTGTGGTGCCCGAGGTACACGCCAGGCTGCCGCGTGTGCGGCGATTTGCCAATTGGGCGGCCTACTACGTGTTGCGTCTGGGCGTCGTGATTGCCGGGGTCACGGGGCGTTATTGAAGGCATCGCGGTAACATGCTGCCCTGCCGCACACCGCGAAGAAAACGTCGGCGTGCCGGCCCTGAATCCACGGGGTTTTCAGCAATTGCTGCATTGCGCCGCAAATTAAGCGCGCGATGCCGGGCGTTTAGAAACCCCGATCTAATTAAAAGCTTGATGCCAGTCGGCCCCGCCAGAATAATCTGAACGACCGTTCTTTTTTGGCTTAGACTTCGTGCAATTACGATGGCTCGACGCTGTCGTGATGCCTGCCTCAGGCAGAGTTGGGCTGAAAAAGGCAGCACCCAGGTGGGTGTTGTCGAGAACGGAGAGATAACCATGCGACACCAGTCAGTTCGTCTTGAATCCGCCGCCGCGCCCGCGCCCTTGCGCAAGGGCGAGATGACGCGCGTGGCGATTCTCGATGCCGCACTGGAACTGTCGTCCCGCGACGGGCTGGAAGGGCTGACCATCGGCCTGCTCGCGGAACGCATGCAGATGAGCAAGAGCGGCGTGTTCGCGCATTTTGGTTCGCGCGAAGACCTGCAGGTGGAAGTGGTGCGCGAGTATCACCGCCGGTTCGAGCAGGAGGTGTTCTATCCCTCGCTGCTGGAGCCGCGTGGTTTGCCTCGCCTGTGGTCGATGGTGCGTCGCTGGATGGAAAAGCGCATCCAGGAAGTGACCACGGGTTGCATCTACATCAGCGGGGCGGTCGAGTACGACGATCGCGCGGAAAGCCCGGTACGTGACGAGCTCGTCAAGAGCGTCACGATCTGGCGGGCCGCGCTGATGCGTGCGATCGACCAGGCAAGGGAAGAGGGGCACCTGCGCGCGGATTGCGATCCGCGACTGATGCTGTTCGAGATGTACAGCCTTGAACTAGGCTTGCATCACGACGCTCGTTTCCTGCGCCTGCCGGACAGTGCCGAGCTTGCCATGGTCGCGCTCAATAAACTGATTCAGTCCTACCGAACCTGAGCCGCCCCCGGGCAACGGTCGCAACCGCCTCTTCAAGGGGCGTGCGGCATGCGCGTGTGGCGGCATTGAAAACCTCCAAGGAGTCTTTGATGGGCCAGTACACCGCACCGTTGCGCGACATGCAGTTCGTGCTCCACGAAATGCTCGGCGCCGAAGCCGAACTCAAGGCGATGCCGCAACACGCGGACATCGACGCGGACACCATCAACCAGGTCATCGAGGAAGCCGGCAAGTTCTGCGCCGACGTGGTGTTCCCGCTGAACCAGCCGGGCGACCGCGAAGGTTGCACGTACGTGGGCGATGGCGTGGTGCGCGCGCCCAAGGGCTTCAAGGAAGCCTACCAGCAGTACGTGGAAGCCGGCTGGCCCGCACTGGCCTGCGATCCGGAATACGGCGGCCAGGGCCTGCCCATCATCATCAACAACGCGCTGTACGAGATGCTGAACTCGGCAGGCCAGGCGTGGACGATGTACCCGGGTCTCTCGCACGGCGCGTATGAAGCGCTGCATGCGCACGGCACGCCGGAACTCAAGCAGACCTACCTGACCAAGCTGGTATCCGGTGTGTGGACGGGCACGATGTGCCTGACCGAACCGCATTGCGGCACGGACCTCGGCATGTTGCGCTCGAAGGCCGAGCCGCAGGCCGATGGCTCGTACGCCATCTCGGGCACCAAGATCTTCATCTCGGCAGGCGAACACGACCTGGCCGAGAACATCATCCACCTGGTGCTGGCCCGTCTGCCGGACGCGCCGCAAGGCACCAAGGGCATCTCGCTGTTCGTCGTGCCGAAGTTCATCCCCGATGCCAGCGGCAATCCGGGCGAGCGCAACGGTATCAAGTGCGGCTCGATCGAACACAAGATGGGCATCCACGGCAACGCTACTTGCGTGATGAACCTGGATGGCGCGCGCGGCTGGCTGGTGGGCGAGGCCAACAAGGGCCTGAACGCGATGTTCGTGATGATGAACGCCGCACGCCTGGGCGTGGGCGCGCAGGGCTTGGGCCTGACCGAAGTGGCCTACCAGAACTCGCTGGCCTACGCGAAGGACCGCCTGCAGATGCGCGCGTTGACGGGCCCGAAGGCGCCGGACAAGGCCGCCGACCCGATCATCGTTCACCCGGACGTGCGTCGCATGCTGCTGACGCAGAAAGCGTATGCCGAAGGTGGCCGCGCGTTCAGCTACTGGACCGCGCTGCAGATCGACCGCGAACTGTCGCACCCCGATGCCGCCGTGCGCAAGGAAGCTGGTGACCTCGTGGCGCTGCTGACCCCGGTCATCAAGGCCTTCCTGACCGACAATGCATTCACGTCGACGAACGAAGGCATGCAGATCTTCGGCGGCCACGGCTACATCTCCGAGTGGGGCATGGAGCAGTACGTGCGCGATGCCCGCATCAACATGATCTACGAAGGCACCAACACGATCCAGGCACTGGATCTGCTGGGCCGCAAGATCCTGGGCGACATGGGCGCCAAGATGAAGGTGTTCGGCAAGATCGTGCAGCAGTTCGTGGAAGAGGAAGGCACGAATGAAGCCATGCAGGAGTTTGTGAACCCGCTGGCCGACATCGGCGACAAGGTGCAGAAGCTGACCATGGAAATCGGCATGAAGGCCATGGGCAACCCTGACGAAGTGGGCGCCGCAGCCGTGCCGTACCTGCGCGTGGTGGGTCACCTGGTCTTTGCCTACTTCTGGGCCCGCATGGCCAAGATCGCGCTGGAGAAGCAAGACAGCGGCGACAAGTTCTACGTGACCAAGCTGGCCACGGCACGCTTCTACTTTGCCAAGCTGCTGCCCGAAACCGCCGGCGAAATCCGCAAGGCCCGCGCCGGTTCGGCCACGCTGATGGCGCTGGACGCGGATTTGTTCTAAGACGTTTCTTCTCCTGACGGTTTGCTCCCCTCTCCCGCAAGGCGGGAGAGGGGAATAACGCGACTCTCTCCTCAAAACGCTCACGATACCCAAGGAGCGCGCATGTCCAATTTCATCGTCAAGAAGGTTGCCGTACTCGGCGCCGGCGTCATGGGTGCACAGATTGCGGCCCACCTCGTCAACGCCCGCGTGCCCGTGGTGCTGTTCGACCTGCCCGCGAAGGAAGGCCCGAAGAGTGGCATTGCCCTTCGCGCCATCGAGAATCTCAAGAAGCTGTCGCCGGCACCGCTCGGCATCAAGGACGAAGCGGGCCTGATCCGCGCGGCCAACTACGAAGACGACGTCGAACTGCTCAAGGAATGCGATGTGGTGATCGAAGCGATCGCCGAGCGCATGGACTGGAAGCACGACCTCTACAAGAAGGTAGCGCCGCATCTGGCACCGCACGCGATCTTCGCGACCAATACGTCGGGTTTGTCGATCACGTCGCTGTCCGATGGCTTCGATGCGGAACTGAAGTCGCGCTTCTGCGGTGTGCACTTCTTCAACCCGCCG
Source organism: Cupriavidus sp. 2SB (assembly GCF_005503625.1). Classification (GTDB taxonomy): domain Bacteria; phylum Pseudomonadota; class Gammaproteobacteria; order Burkholderiales; family Burkholderiaceae; genus Cupriavidus. The sequence goes on from NZ_SCMX01000009.1 coordinate 97,845, forward strand.
CGCTACATGCATCTGGTGGAACTGATCCCGACTGCGACGACGCAGCCCGCGATCCTGGACCGCCTGGAATCGTTCCTGACCACCACGCTCGGCAAGGGTGTGGTGCGTGCCAAGGACACGCCCAACTTCATCGCCAACCGCGTGGGGATCTTCTCGATCCTGGCCGTGTTTGCCGAAGCCGAAAAGTTCGGCATTCCGTTCGATATCGTCGATGACCTGACCGGCACCAAGCTGGGCCGTGCCAAGTCCGCCACGTTCCGCACCGCCGACGTGGTGGGCCTGGACACGATGGCGCACGTCATCAAGACGATGCAGGATGGCCTGGGCGGCGATCCGTTTGCCTCCGTGTACAAGACGCCGGCCGTGCTAAAGGGGCTGGTCGATGCGGGCGCGCTGGGCCAGAAGACTGGCGCGGGTTTCTACAAGAAGGATGGCAAGGCCATCAAGGTGCTCGACGCCAAGACCGGCCAGTATGTGGAATCGGGCAAGAAGGCCGACGAGATCGTCGTGCGCATGCTCAAGAAGGAACCGGCCGAGCGCATCAAGCTGCTTCGCGAATCCACCAATCCGCAGGCGCAGTTCCTGTGGAGCGTGTTCCGCGATGTGTTCCAGTACATCGCCGTCTACCTCGAACAGATCGCCGGTTCGGCCGCCGATGTGGACCTGGCGATTCGCTGGGGCTTCGGCTGGAACTCGGGTCCGTTCGAAGACTGGCAGGCTGCCGGCTGGAAGCAGGTGGCGCAGTGGGTCAAGGAAGATATCGAAGCCGGCAAGGCACTCGCTAACGTGCCGCTGCCCGCATGGGTATTCGATGGTGCCGTCGCCGACAACGGCGGTGTGCACGGTGCGCAAGGTTCGTGGTCGCCGGCGACGAGCAGCTTCGTCAAGCGCGCCGCGCTGCCCGTGTACGAGCGCCAGGTGTTCCGTGCCGCGCTCAAGGGCACGGACGCCGCAGATCCGCGCAAGTCGGGCAAGACGATCGAAGAGAACGACGGTGCGCGTATCTGGACCAGCGATGGTGCCGACGATGTGCTGATCATCTCGTTCAAGAGCAAGATGAACACGATTGGCCCGGATGTGCTCGACTCGCTCGTGCGCGCCGTGGAACTGGCCGAAGCCGAATACAAGGGTCTGGTCGTGTGGCAGCCCACGTCGCTGCAGCTCGGCGCACCCGGTGGTCCGTTCTCGGCCGGTGCCAATCTGGAATCGGCCATGCCGCAATTCATGATGGGCGGTGCCAAGGGCATCGAACCGTTCGTGAAGAAATTCCAGGACACGCTGATGCGCGTGAAGTACGCGGCAGTGCCGGTGATTCCGGCGGTGTCGGGCATCGCGCTCGGCGGCGGCTGCGAACTGATGCTGCATTCGGCCAAGCGCGTGGTGGCGCTGGAAAGCTATGTCGGCCTGGTGGAAGTGGGCGTGGGTCTGGTGCCGGCCGGTGGTGGCCTCAAGGAAGCCGCGATTGCCGCGGCCAAGGCTGCGCAGGCAGCTGGCAGCACGAACTACCTGAACTTCCTGACCAACCGCTTCCAGGCGGCGGCGATGGCCAAGGTCTCGACCTCGGCGCTGGACGCGCAGAAGATCGGCTACGTGCAGCCCACGGACACCATCGTCTACAACGTGCACGAACTGCTGTACGTGGCACAGAGCGAAGTGCGCGCAATGGCTAACGCCGGTTATCGTGCGCCGCTGCCGGGCCAGTTGATTCCGGTGGCGGGCCGTTCGGGCATCGCCACGATCAAGGCATCGCTGGTGAACATGCGCGACGGCAACTTCATCTCGGCGCACGATTTCACGATCGCCTCGCGCATCGCGGAAGTGGTGTGCGGCGGTGATGTGGAGGCGGGCTCGCTGGTGAGCGAAGAGTGGCTGCTGGCGCTGGAACGCAAGGCCTTCATCGACCTGCTGGGCACGGGCAAGACGCAGGAGCGCGTCATGGGCATGCTGCAGACCGGCAAGCCAGTGCGCAACTAATCCGCCAACGAGGAACCGACATCATGAAACAACTGCAAGACGCGTATATCGTTGCGGCTACCCGTTCGCCGATTGGCAAGGCTCCCAAGGGCGCCTTCCGCAACACCCGTCCCGACGACCTGCTTGCCACCATCCTGAAGGCTGCCGTGGCACAGGTGCCGAACCTGGACCCGGCGCTGATCGAAGACGCCATTGTTGGCTGCGCGATTCCTGAAGCGCAGCAGGGCCTGAACGTGGCGCGTATCGGCGCGCTGCTGGCTGGCCTGCCGAATACGGTGGGCGGCATCACCGTGAACCGTTTCTGCGCCTCGGGCCTGTCGGCTGTGGCAATGGCGGCTGACCGCATCCGCGTGGGCGAGTCCGATGTGATGATCGCCGCAGGCGTGGAATCGATGAGCATGGTGCCGATGATGGGCAACTCGCCGTCGATGTCGCCGTCGATCTTCGAGCGCGACGAGAACGTGGGCATTGCCTACGGCATGGGCCTGACCGCCGAGAAGGTTGCCACGCAGTGGAAGGTGAGCCGCGAAGATCAGGACGCGTTCTCGCTGGCGTCGCACCAGAAAGCCATCGCCGCGCAACAGGCTGGCGAGTTCAACGACGAGATCACGCCGATCGAAGTCGTCGAGAAATTCCCGGATCTGGCTTCGGGCCAGGTGGGTGTGAAGACACGCACGGTATCGCTCGACGAAGGTCCGCGTCCCGACACGTCGGTGGAAGGACTGGGCAAGCTGCGTGCGGTGTTCGCCAACAAGGGCAGCGTCACGGCTGGCAACAGCTCGCAGACATCGGATGGTGCTGGCGCGCTGATCCTGGTTTCCGAGAAGATCCTCAAGCAGTTCAACCTCGTGCCGCTGGCCCGCTTCGTATCGTTCGCGGTGCGTGGTGTGCCGCCGGAGATCATGGGGATTGGTCCGAAGGCTGCGATTCCTGCGGCACTGAAGGCCGGTGGCCTGACGCAGGACCAGATCGAGTGGATCGAACTGAACGAGGCATTCGCTGCGCAGTCGCTGGCAGTGATGCGTGACCTGGAACTCGATCCGTCGCGCGTGAACCGTATGGGCGGTGCGATTGCGTTGGGCCATCCGCTGGGTGCCACCGGTGCAATCCGTTCGGCCACCGTAGTGCACGCGCTGCGTCGCCACAACCTCAAGTACGGCATGGTGACCATGTGCGTCGGTACGGGCATGGGCGCAGCCGGAATCTTCGAGCGCGTTTAAACGCGCCAGTGGGGCGAATCTCAAGGCAGTGATGAGATTCGCCCCTACCTTCGATCAGATGAAGAAATGTATGGACACGAAGATGCCAACACGTTGACGCACTGACCCGGAGGAACATAACAATATGCAGGAGACAGCCATTCTGGCCGACGCGGCATGCGACATGCCGCGCGCGATGATGGACGCGCTTGGCGTCCGCACCATTCCCTTTCGCATCCGCGCGGGGGATCAGTTCATCGCCGATACGCGCGATGAAGTTGCACTGCCCGATCTGTATCGGCAATATCTGGTCGGCAAGCAGGACCACTATGCCGAATCCATTCCGCTGCTCGAACGCGAGCTTGAAGACCATTTGCTGCGCAATGTGGTGGCCGGTTGCGATCGCGCGATCCTGCTGACGATTGCGAGCAGCCGCAGCAAGTTTTACGCAAACGCCAATGGCGCCGTGGTGGGTACTGTGGCGCGCAGTTTCAAGCTGCGCAAGGACGCGGGCCGCAGCGGGCTGTTCGACCTGACCGTGATCGATACCGGCGCCATCGGGCCGGGACAGGCGTTGATCGTGCGCGAGGCCGCGCGCATGCTGGCCGAGGGCGCGAGTGCCGCCGCCGTGGTGGATGCGGTGGAGAATCGATTGCGCGATGCCGCGCACATGTTCCTGATCCCGAACGAACTGCTGTACATGTACACGCGCGCCAAGCTGAAGGGCGAGAACAGCATCACGTGGGGCCGCTACATGCTCGGCAGCGCGTTCAATATCCGGCCCGTGATCCATATGCATCGCGGCGAGACCGATGCCATTGCCAAGGTGCGCGGCTCCGAGGATGGCATTCGCCGCCTGCTGGGCCATGTGGAAGCCTGCATCCGCGCCGGTGCCTTGCTGACGCCGGCGGTAGGTGCCGCGTATGCGGGCGATATCGACGAGGTGGAGTCGTGGCCCGCGTGGCAATCGCTGGCCAATACTGCCAAACGACATGGCGTGGAGCTGATGCTCGCGCCGATGAGTCTGACTGTTGCGCTCAATGTGGGCGCCGGCGCGTTCGGACTCAGTTATCTTTCCGACATGCCGCCACCGTTTGTGTGAGCGGCGCAACCTGATACCGACGAGACGAGGAAGACATGAGCATTGCCACCCGCATCGAACAGGGCGTCCTGACCATTGGTTTCGACCGCATCGACAAGAAGAACGCGATCACGGCCGCGATGTACCAGACCATGGCCGACGCGCTGCGCGCCGCCGAGACCGACAACGCCGTGCGCGTGATCGTGATCGAAGGCAAGCCGGAGATCTTCACGGCCGGCAACGACCTCGAAGACTTCATGAAACGCCCGCCGACCCACGGCGAAGGCGGCGCACCCGCACCGGTGTTCCAGTTCCTGCACGCCATCAGCCACGCCACCAAGCCGGTGGTGGCATCGGTCAGCGGCGCGGCAGTGGGCATCGGCACCACGCTGCTGCTGCATTGCGATCTGGTCTATGCATCGGAGACGGCCAAGCTGTCGCTGCCGTTCGCGCAACTGGGCCTGTGCCCGGAAGCCGCATCGAGCCTGCTGCTGCCGCGTTTGCTGGGTTACCAGCGCGCCGCCGAAAAGCTGCTGCTGGGCGAGGCATTCAGCGCGCAGGAAGCGCATGCCATCGGACTCGTCACGAAGGTGTTGCCGGTTGCCGAGCTGTCGGACTATGTGCGCCAGCAAGCGGGCAAGCTCGCCGCGCTGCCTGCATCGTCGCTGCGTGAGACCAAGCGGCTGATGAAGGGCGACGACGTACCGGCTGTCGAGAAGAAAATGAACGAGGAAGGCGAGGTGTTCCGCCGCATGCTGCTGGCACCGGAAGCCAAGGAAGCATTCACGGCATTCTTCGAGAAGAGGAAGCCGGATTTTTCGAAGTTTGATTGAGGCGGTTTGAAACTACCGCTCGGCGTTCGCCCCTCTCCCGCCTTGCGGGAGAGGGGAACAAATCAATCCCACCTCAAGCCGTAGGCAACACCCGCGGCATCCGGCTCTCATCCGTTGCCACATACGTCAGCGTGGCTTCCGTCACCTTGACGATCTCATGGCTGTGGCGCATGCGTTGCGCGTAGACGGCCACTTCCACCGTGATCGATGTGCGGCCGGTCTTGACCACGTCGGCGTAGAAGCTGACCAGATCGCCCACGAACACGGGGTGCTTGAACAGGAACGAGTTGACGGCCACCGTGGCCACGCGGCCCTGGGCACGTTCGACGGCGGGAATCGAACCGGCGATATCGACCTGCGCCATGATCCAGCCGCCGAACACGTCGCCGTGCACATTGGCATCGGCGGGCATGGGGACGACGCGCAGAGCGGGGTTCTTGCCGGCGGGCAATTCGGAGATGGGGGCGGATGTGGACATGTCGGCGATGGCGGAAAGCGGGAAGTACGGCGAATTCATGAGGCAGTGACGATGAACTGCCGGACCTGACGATCTCTGCGACAATCGCGGCATTGGCCTGAATTCTAACGTATGCGCCGCTATTCCACGACCGCCGAGCCCGCCCCCGCCGAGCCGGCAAACTCCCTGTTCAAGGGCGCTGGCGCGCCCCGCAGCGACTGGCAGACCGTTCGCAACCTGCTGCCTTACGTCTGGCACTACAAGTGGCGAGTGATCCTGGCGCTGACCTGCCTGGTTGCCGCCAAGGTTGCCAACCTCGGCGTGCCCGTGTTGATGAAGAAGCTCGTCGATACGATGAACATCGCGCCGGGCAACGCCACGGCGCTGCTCGTGGTGCCCGCCGGGCTGATCGTCGCGTACGGCATGCTGCGTCTCTCCGGCACGTTGTTCACCGAGTTGCGCGAGATCCTCTTTGCCAAGGTCACGCAGAGCGCGGTGCGCGAAATCGCGTTGCAGGTGTTCCGCCATCTGCATGCGCTGTCGCTGCGATTCCACCTGGACCGGCAGACGGGCGGCATGAGCCGCGATATCGAGCGCGGCACGCGCGGCATCCAGTCGCTGATCTCGTACTCGCTGTACAGCATCCTGCCCACGCTGGTGGAGATGTCGCTGGTCATCGGCTTTCTGCTGCTGCACTACGACATCTGGTTCGCGGCGATTACGCTGTGCGCGCTGGTGGCGTATATCGCGTTCACGATCATCGTGACCGAGTGGCGCACGCACTTCCGCCGCAAGATGAACGAGCTGGACTCGCGCGCCAACCAGAAGGCCATCGATTCGCTGCTGAACTTTGAAACCGTCAAATACTTCGGTAACGAGGAATACGAGGCGCGCCGCTACGACGAAAACCTGCGCACGTATCGCACGGCCGCCATCCGCTCGCAGAACTCGCTGTCGCTGCTGAATTTCGGTCAGCAGACGATCATCGCCGTCGGGCTGATCCTGATCCTGTGGCGTGCCACGGTGGGCGTGGCGGCGGGCAAGCTGACGCTGGGCGACCTCGTGCTGGTCAACACGTTGATGATCCAGCTTTATATCCCGCTGAATTTCCTTGGTGTGATCTATCGCGAAATCAAGCAGGCCACCACCGACATGGATCGCATGTTCGTGCTGCTGGGTACGAACCAGGAAGTGGCCGATGCCCCCGGTGCCGCACCGCTGCGCGTGGACGGTGCGGAAGTGCGCTTCCGCCATGTGGGGTTTGGCTACGAGTCGAACCGCACGATTCTCGACGATGTGGATTTCACGATTGCCGCGGGCACCACCACGGCGGTGGTCGGGCACAGTGGCTCGGGCAAGTCCACGCTGGCGCGGCTGCTGTTCCGCTTCTATGACGTGAGTCGGGGTGGGATCGAGATCGATGGGCAGGATACCCGCAAGGTCACGCAAGCGAGCCTGCGCGCATCGATCGGCATCGTGCCGCAAGACACCGTGCTGTTCAACGACAGCATCTACTACAACATTGCCTATGGCCGGCCCGAAGCCACGCGCGACGAGGTAATCGAGGCCGCGCGCGCCGCGCAGATCGATCATTTCATCAGCGAGTTGCCGCAGGGGTACGACACACCTGTGGGCGAGCGTGGGCTCAAGCTGTCCGGTGGCGAGAAGCAACGCGTGGCCATCGCGCGCACGCTGCTCAAGAATCCGCCGATCCTGGTGTTCGACGAAGCCACCTCGGCGCTGGATTCGCGCACCGAACAGGCCATCCAGTCCGAACTGATGCGCCTGGCGCAGAACCGCACCACGCTGCTGATCGCGCATCGGTTGTCGACGGTGGTGCATGCCGATCAGATCCTGGTGATGGATCATGGCCGCATCGTCGAGCGCGGCACGCACGCCGAACTGATGCGCGCCAATGGCCGCTATGCAGGCATGTGGCAGATCCAGGCGCGTAATGCCGCGCAGGGTGTGCCCGATGCCGATGCGCTCGCCATCGACGCAGGCGACGAGACGCAGGACGCCTGACGTTTCTCTGAAGCGCGCCGTCATCGATTGTCGACAATCGATGACGGCAACCTGCGCGTACAGATGCGTGCGCACAATCATGGGTCGTCAATGCACCGCGCCCATGCATCGCGCCGGTGCGGCATGCCCCCTGCAAAGGCTGGCACGACCCTTGCAAAAAGCACCCTCCAGATAGATAAAAACTGGAGAAGGTCCATGCTGCAATTCGCTCTGCGTCGCCAATTTCTGAAACTGTGCACCACGGCAGGCACCGCGATGGTGCTGTCGACACTCTGCGTGGGCACCGCGCAGGCGCAAGCCGCGACGAAAGTCCGCTTCCAGCTCGACTGGCGTTTCGAAGGTCCGGCCGCACTGTTCCTGCTCGGCGAGCAGAAGGGCTACTTCAAGAACGAGAAGCTCGATGTGTCGATCGACGCGGGCAACGGCTCGGGCAATGTGGTCAACCGCGTGGCATCGGGCACGTATGACATGGGCTTTGCCGACCTGGCTTCGGTGATGGAGTTCTACGGCAACAACCCCGATGCCAAGAACAAGCCAGTGGCCGTGATGATGGTCTACAACAACACGCCCGCCGCCGTGCTGGCGCTGAAGAAGTCGGGCATCAAGGCGCCGAAGGACCTGACGGGCAAGAAGCTCGGTGCGCCGGTGTTCGACGCGGGCCGTCGTGCCTTCCCGATCTTCGCCAAGGCCAACGGCCTGCAGGCGGCATCGTTCAACTGGCAGGCGATGGACCCCACGCTGCGCGAAACGATGCTGACGCGTGGCGATCTCGATGCCATCACCGGTTTCTCTTTCACGTCGATCCTGAACCTGAACGCGCGTGGCGTGAAGGATGAGGACATCGTGGTGCTGCCGTATCCGCAGTTCGGCGTGAAGCTCTACGGCAACGCGATCATCGCATCGGAACAGTTCCTGAAGAGCAACCCCGAAGCGGTCAAGGCATTCCTGCGCGCCTTTGCGAAATCGGCCAAGGACGTGATCGCGCATCCGGAAGAAGGCATCAAGGCCGTGAAGGCGCGTGACGGCATCATCGACGAGAAGCTGGAGGTCAAGCGCCTGAAGTTGGCGCTCGACAGCGTGGTGAAGTCGCCGGATGCCAAGGCCGAGGGCTTTGGCCGCGTGAACAAGCCGCGCCTGTCGCTGATGGCTTCGCAGGTGGCCGATGCCTTCGGCACCAAGGGCCGTATCAATCCCGATACGCTGTGGACCGACGCCTATCTGCCGTCTGCCGCCGAACTGGACGTGCTGCGATGATGGCAAGAGAAGCACTGATGCCCGCCTCGGGCGGGTCACCGGCCGATGCGGGTGGCGGCCAGCCATTCGTCGATTTCAATCGCGTATGGCTGGCCTATGACGATGAACTCGCGCGTCGCGGCGAGTTCGCAGTCGAGGATATTTCGCTGCAGGCTGCAGAAGGTGAATTCATCGCCATCGTGGGACCCTCGGGCTGCGGCAAGTCCACGTTCATGAAGCTCGCTACCGGCTTGCGCCAGCCGACGCGCGGCGTGGTCAGCATCAATGGCACCAAGGTCACTGGCCCGCTCAAGCAGGTGGGCATGGCATTCCAGGCGCCCACGCTGCTGCCGTGGCGCACCACGCTCGACAACGTGATGCTGCCGCTGGAGATCGTCGAGCCGTATCGATCCACCATGCGCAAGAAGCGCGACGAGTACGTGGAACGTGCGCGCATGCTGCTGAAGACCGTGGGCCTGTCCGGCTACGAGGACAAGTATCCGTGGCAACTGTCAGGTGGCATGCAGCAACGCGCATCGATCTGCCGCGCGCTGATTCACGAGCCGCGCATGCTGCTGCTCGATGAACCGTTCGGTGCGCTAGATGCCTTCACGCGAGAAGAGCTGTGGTGCGTGCTGCGCGATCTCTGGCAGGCGCAGCGCTTCAACGTGATTCTCGTCACGCACGATCTGCGCGAGGCCGTGTTCCTGGCCGATACCGTCTACGTGATGAGCCCGCGTCCGGGCCGTATTCTGCTGCGCCGCGAGATCGACCTGCCGCGTCCGCGTCCGCTCGACATCACCTACACCGAACCCTTTGCCGAACGCGTGCATGAACTGCGCGAGAAGATCGGGCATAACCGGGGACAACACTGATCATGGCGACGATGTCCTCTCTTCAGGCCAGGCGCGTGCAGCGCGTGGCCCCGTGGATTCTGCTGGGTACGTTCCTGCTGTTGTGGCAGGGGGCATGCCTCATCTTCAACGTCTCGGACTTCATCCTGCCGAGCCCGTCGGCCATCGTGGCTTCGCTGGGCGAGTACGGCGGCGTGATCGCCACGCATGCATGGCGCACGTTCTGGACGACCATGGTGGGCTTCGGCCTCGCCATCGTCGTAGGCGTACTGCTGGGCATGCTGCTCGGATCGTCGCGGCTCGCTTACGCGGCCACGTATCCGCTGATGACGGCGTTCAATGCATTGCCGAAAGCCGCATTCGTGCCGATCCTCGTGGTGTGGCTCGGCCTCGGTGCCGGTCCCGCGATCATCACGGCGTTCCTGATCTCGTTCTTCCCGATCATGGTGAACATTGCCACGGGTCTCGCCACGCTCGAACCGGAACTTGAAGACGTGCTGCGCGTGCTGGGTGCCAAGCGTCGCGATGTGCTGATCAAGGTGGGTCTGCCCCGCGCGATGCCGTTCTTCTTCGCCTCGCTCAAGGTGGCGATCACGCTGGCCTTCGTCGGCACGACCGTTTCGGAAATGAGCGCGGCGAACGAAGGCATCGGCTACCTGCTGGTATCGGCCGGCTCCGCGATGAAAATGCCACTGGCGTTTGCCGGCCTCGTCGTGATCGCGGTGATGGCGATGCTGATGTACGAACTGTTCGCCGTGCTCGAAAAACGCATGACGAGCTGGGCCCATCGTGGATAGCCGTGGTTGATCAGGCGTAATCCAGCGGCAACGCCGTCGTGTACTTGATCTGTTCCATCGCGAAGCTCGAACTGACATCGGCCAGTTCTACGCCCTGGATCAGTTTCTTGTACACGGTGTCATAAGCGGCGATATCCGGCACCACCACGCGCAACAGGTAGTCGGTATCGCCCGCCATGCGGTAGAACTCGGTCACTTCCGGAATCGATGCCACGAGTCCGTGAAACGCCTTGAGCCATTTCACGTTGTGCTGGTTGGTGCGGATCGAGACAAAAACCGTCACGCCAACATTGAGCTTGGCCGCATCGAGCAGCGCCACGCGCTTTCGCACGACGCCGGATTCTTCGAGCTTCTGGATGCGGCGCCAGCATGGCGTCGACGTCAGCCCCACGCGTTCGCCGATCTCGGCAACAGGCACAGCGGCATCTTCCTGGAGGATCTCCAGGATCTGGCGGTCATAGCGGTCCATGGGATTTCCTGCAAACCTGAAAATTTCGATCCAAAACCCGCGCAGATTGTAATCCTGTTCCAACGGAGGGGGCGGAGGCAGAAAAATATTGTCGATGGCGGCGTCCGTGCTGCGCGGGACGTGGACGCAGGCGATAATCCGCGCCATGGAAATCAAATGGCTTGAAGACTTCGTCAGCCTGGCCGAGACGCACAGCTTCTCGCGCTCGGCGGAACTGCGGCATGTCACGCAGCCGGCGTTCTCGCGCCGCATCCAGTCATTGGAGGCGTGGGTGGGCACCGAGCTGATCGACCGGTCCAGTTACCCCACGAGCCTGACCTCGGCGGGCAAGGTGTTCTACGAGCAGGCACTGGCGATGCTGGCGCAGGTCAGCGAGACCCGTGCGCTGATGCGCGGGCAGCGGTCGGCCAATGCGCAGGTGCTGGAATTCGCCGTCCCGCACACGTTGTCGCTGACGTTCTTCCCCGAATGGCTCAAGGGCGTGGAGCGCAAGGTCGGCACACTGCCATGCCGCCTGCGCGCGCTCAATGTCCACGATGCGGTGCTGATGCTGGTGGAAGGCGGCTGCGACCTCGTCATGGTCTATCACCATCCGCGCCAGGCCATCCAGCTCGATCCGGCGCACTACGACATGCTCGTGCTCGGCACCGAACGGCTGTCGCCTTACAGCGTGCCCGATGCCACGGGTCGCCCGCTGTTCCGGCTGCCGGGTACGGACAAGAAGCCAGTGCCATTCCTGAGTTACACGCCCAATGCGTTTCTGGGCCGGATGGTGGACATGCTGCTGGCGGAGTCCGCCGATACGCTCAAGCTCGACAAATGCTACGAAACCGATATGGCCGAGGCGCTCAAGGCGATGGCGCTGGCCGGACACGGCATGGCATTCTTGCCGGAAAGCACGGTGCGTGAAGACGTGGCCGCCGGCCGTCTGGTGCGGGCCGAGGCGGCGCGCGGGCTGCCGCAATCGATCGATATGGAAATCCGGCTCTATCGCGAGCGACCTTCCGATAACGGGACCGAACGGCGCGGCGGCCAGTCGCGCCGCAAACGCCAGTTCGTGGACCGCATCTGGGCCGCACTGACGGCGCCGGCGTCGGACGCGTGAAACCGCAAGGTGCCAGGAAGGGGCGCCAAGGTTATGCGAGGCTTGCATAACCTGCGGAGGCGGGATGATGAAACGGCATTGGATTGGGGCAGGGCAGCGCCGATATCCTCCGTGTCACCTTCACTCGGAACTCAACGATGTCTTCCGCAGCACCGACGCAAAACGTCTCGAATGTCTCGCATGCCCACGCCCTGCCTTCCTACCTGAAAGCCGACGACCTCGGCCCGTGGGGCATCTACCTGCAGCAAGTCGATCGTGTCACGCCCTACCTGGGCTCGCTGGCGCGCTGGGTGGAAACGCTGAAGCGCCCCAAGCGCGCGCTGATCGTCGACGTACCCATCGAACTGGACAACGGCACCATCGCCCACTACGAGGGTTACCGGGTGCAGCACAACCTGTCGCGCGGCCCGGGCAAGGGCGGCGTGCGTTTCCACCAGGACGTGACGCTGTCCGAGGTGATGGCGCTGTCGGCATGGATGTCGGTGAAGAACGCGGCGGTGAACGTGCCCTACGGCGGTGCCAAGGGTGGCATCCGCGTGGATCCGCGCACGCTGTCGCACGGCGAGCTGGAACGCCTGACCCGTCGCTACACCAGTGAAATCAACATCATCATCGGTCCGAACAAGGACATTCCGGCGCCTGACGTGAATACCAACGCCCAGGTCATGGCCTGGATGATGGACACCTATTCGATGAATTCGGGCAGCACGGCCACCGGCGTGGTGACCGGCAAGCCGATCTCGCTGGGTGGCTCGCTGGGCCGCCATGAAGCCACCGGCCGTGGCGTGTTCGTGGTGGGTTCGGAAGCCGCCCGCAACCTGGGCATGGACGTCAAGGGTGCGCGCGTGGCCGTGCAGGGCTTCGGCAATGTGGGCGCTGTGGCCGCCAAGCTGTTCCATGAAGCCGGCGCCAAGGTGGTGGCGGTGCAGGATCACCGCACCACGCTGTTCAACCCGGCGGGTCTGGACGTGCCGGCAATGATGGAATACGCATCGCACAGCGGCACGATCGACGGCTTCCAGGCCGAAGTCCTCAAGGGTGACCAGTTCTGGGATGTGGAGTGCGACATCCTGATCCCGGCCGCGCTGGAAGGCCAGATCACCGCCGAGAACGCACCGCGCATCACGGCCAAGCTGGTGATCGAGGGCGCCAACGGCCCGACCACTCCACAGGCCGACGACATCCTGCGCGAGCGCAATATTCTGGTTTGCCCGGACGTGATTGCCAATGCAGGCGGCGTGACCGTGTCCTATTTTGAATGGGTGCAGGATTTCTCCAGCTTCTTCTGGACCGAAGAGGAGATCAATGACCGGCTGGTACGAATCATGCAAGAGGCTTTCCGGGCGATCTGGCAGGTTGCCCAGGACAACAAGGTCACGCTGCGGACGGCCGCGTTCATCGTCGCCTGCACGCGGATCCTGCAGGCGCGCGAGATGCGCGGCCTCTATCCTTGATGGAGGACGATTCATGAAGCCGGGATTTGACGCTGCTGCAATGCAGCAAAATTCCCCGCTTCGGTGAAGCCCGCAACGCGGCGATCGGATGACTCCGGTTGCCGCGTTTTTTTGTCATCAACGGTTTGAAGCGGCGGCAACAATCGGTGCGCACTTGTGTCTCATTTTGGCGCAACGCAGCTAAACCATCGCTGAATTGGCACCAGTTAGGGGAAAAACCCGTTGTCTTGAGTGACGAGCTAAGCAATACTGTTTCGCCGGTGGGGCAGTCTGTTACAGTCCCGCCTTTCTCTTCATGGTCAAGGAGATGTTATGAATGTTGCCAAGTTGGCAGGCCTGATGATTGCGGCAGGGGTGTTGTGCGCAAGCGCGCAAGCAGCTGAGCCGCTGACGGGTACGCTGCAGAAGATCAAGGAAACGGGTGTCATCACGCTGGGCGTGCGGGACTCCTCGATTCCCTTCAACTACAACCTCGGCGGTGTCCGTCAGGTTGGGTATTCCTACGATATCAATATGAAGATCGTGGAAGCCATCAAGGATCAGTTGAAGCTGCCGAACCTGCAGGTCAAGGAAATTCCGATCACGTCGCAGAACCGCATCACGCTGCTGCAGAACGGCACGATCGATATCGAGTGCGGCTCGACCACGAACAACCTGGAACGCCAGAAGCAGGCATCGTTCACGAACAGCATCTTCATCATCGGCACGCGCATCATGGTGAAGAAGGACGGCGGCATCAAGGACTGGGCCGACCTGAAGGGCAAGAACGTGGTGACCACCGCTGGCACCACGTCCGAGCGCCTGCTGCGCAAGATGAACGATGACCAGAAGCTGGGCATGAATATCATCAGCACCAAGGACCATGGCCAGTCGTTCCTGACGCTGGAATCGGGCCGTGCCGTGGCGTTCATGATGGACGACGCGCTGCTGTTCGGCGAACGCGCCAAGGCCAAGAACCCGGCAGACTGGATCGTCGTGGGCAAGCCGCAGTCGCGTGAATCGTACGGCTGCATGATCCGCAAGGATGACGCACCGTTCAAGAAGATCTCCGACACCGTGATCGCCGGCCTGATGAAGGATGGTTCGATCAACACGATGTACGCGAAGTGGTTCCAGCAACCGGTCCCGCCCAAGGGCCTGAACCTGGACTTCCCGTTGTCCGAAGATATGAAGGCGCTCTTCAAGACCCCGAACGACAAGGCACTCGACTGATCGTTGCGATTGGCGCAGTGCGAAACGGAAGGAGCAGTCCTTCCGTTTCTTTTTGAGGACGCACTATGGATTACGCTTTTCACTGGGGAGTCTTCCTCGAGCAGGCCGCTTCCAACGAGACGTACCTGGACTGGATGATTTCCGGTCTCAAGGTCACGATCGCGCTGGGCCTGTCGTCGTGGGTGATCGCCCTTGTTCTCGGCTCGGTGCTGGGCGTGCTGCGCACGGTCCCGAACAAGTGGCTGTCGGGGTTTGCCGCCACTTACGTCGAAATCTTCCGAAATATTCCGCTGCTGGTGCAGCTGTTCATCTGGTACTTCGTCGGACCCGAGCTGCTGCCGGGCGGCGAAGCCATCAAGCAGATGAACCCGTTCACCCAGCAGTTCCTGGCAGCCATGATCTGCCTGGGCACCTTCACGGCCGCCCGGGTTTGCGAACAGGTGCGCTCGGGGATCAATTCGCTGCCGCGCGGCCAGAAGAACGCTGGCCTGGCCATGGGTTTCACGCTGGCGCAGACGTACCGCCACGTGCTGCTGCCGATGGCCTTCCGCGTCATCGTGCCGCCGATCACCTCCGAGTTCCTGAACATCTTCAAGAACTCGGCCGTGGCATCGACGATCGGCCTGCTGGAACTGGCCGCACAGGGCCGCCAGCTGGTGGACTACACCGCGCGTCCGTATGAATCGTTCATCGCGGTCACGCTGCTGTACGCGCTGATCAACTTCACGGTGATGTTCCTGATGCGCTGGGTGGAACGCCGTACCCGCGTGCCGGGCTTCATCGGCACGAAGTAAGGAGCTGCAACATGGCATACGAATTCGATTTCAGCTCCATCAATTACTCCACGCTGCATGTGCTGGGCGAGGGTATGGCCGTTTCGCTCAAGATCACGGTGACGGCGGTGATCGTCGGCATCGTCTGGGGCACGATCCTGGCGATGATGCGTTTGTCGTCGATCAAGGCACTGAACTGGTTTGCACAGGGGTACGTGACGCTGTTTCGGTCCATCCCGCTGGTGATGGTGCTGCTGTGGTTCTTCCTGATCATTCCGCAGTTGCTGCAGAAGGTGTTCAACCTCTCGGCGGCATCCGACCTGCGCATGACCTCCGCGCTGATCGCGTTCTCGCTGTTCGAGGCCGCGTACTACTCGGAAATTATCCGCGCCGGTATCCAGAGCGTGTCGCGTGGCCAGATGTTCGCGGCCCAGGCACTGGGCATGACCTATGGTCAGACCATGCGGCTGGTGATCCTGCCGCAGGCGTTCCGCAACATGGTGCCGCTGCTGCTGACGCAAGGCATCATCCTGTTCCAGGATACGTCGCTGGTCTACGTGAGCGCGCTGGCAGACTTCTTCGGCCAGGCTTACGGTATTGGCGAGCGTGACGGCCGCATCGTGGAGATGCTGTTGTTTGCTGGTCTCGTGTACTTCATCATTTGTTTTTCCGCTTCGCTGCTGGTCAAGCGTTATCAGAAAAAGGTGGCCGTATGATCGAAATTAATAACGTTTCCAAGTGGTACGGCGCCTTCCAGGTGCTGACCGATTGCACCACCAAGGTGGCCAAGGGCGAAGTGGTGGTGGTGTGCGGTCCGTCGGGCTCGGGCAAGTCGACGCTGATCAAGACCGTGAACGCGCTGGAGCCGTTCCAGAAGGGCGACATCCTCGTGGATGGCACGTCGGTGGGCAACCCGAAGACGAACCTGCCCAAGCTGCGCTCGCGCGTGGGCATGGTGTTCCAGAACTTCGAACTGTTCCCGCACCTGTCGATCACCGAGAACCTGACCATCGCGCAGATGAAGGTGCTGGGCCGCTCGAAGGACGAAGCCAACGCCAAGGGCATGAAGTACCTGGAGCGCGTGGGTCTGAAGAGCCAGGCCGACAAGTATCCGGGTCAACTGTCAGGTGGCCAGCAGCAGCGAGTGGCCATTGCGCGCGCGCTGTCGATGGATCCGATCTGCATGCTGTTCGACGAACCGACTTCGGCGCTTGACCCGGAAATGGTCAACGAAGTGCTCGACGTAATGGTGCAACTGGCCAACGAAGGCATGACCATGATGTGCGTGACCCACGAAATGGGCTTCGCCCGCAAGGTGGCCAACCGCGTGATCTTCATGGACGCCGGCAAGATCGTGGAAGACTGCGCCAAGGAGGAGTTCTTCGGCAATATCGAAGCCCGCTCCGAGCGCGCCCGTCAGTTCCTGTCGAAGATCCTGCAGCACTGAGATCGTAGGGTGCAGACCGAAGCTGTTGGTGGTTAGGCAGCCGACGCCGTGCGCTGCGCCCAAGCGATATCAGGATGTGGTGTCTTGGCCCTCTCTCCCCTCAGAGGGAGAGAGCGGGAGAGAGGGGTGGTCTAGCTGGGTACCAGCTTGGCCGAAGCTGTCGGTTTTTTCAGGCGCGGACAGCGCTTGATGCGCTGACCCTCTCCCCCAGCCCCTCTCCCGCTCTGCGGGAGAGGGGAGCAATCCCCCTCAAGTACAAGCCGTATTCGCGGCATTCTTCGCCTGCACCTCAGGCGGTATCGGCACCGTCCACGTCATGACGGGCTTTCCATTCTCGAACATGATCAGCTCGCCAGGCGCAAACTGCGTCCACGTCTCGTTGTCCGTCAACGGTGCGGTGGCGATAACGGCCACGCGATCGTCCGGCGTGGTGACCTGTGCGAAATCGATCGACAGGTCGGCATCGATCAGATGTGCCTTGGAGAACGGCCACTGCCGCACGATGTAGTACAGCCGCGTGGAGCAGTGCGCAAACAGCGCCTGACCGTTGCACAGCAGGAAGTTGAATACCCCATGCAGCGTGATGTCTCGCGTGATGTCGGCCAGCGCATGTCCCAACTCATTCAGCGGCGGCTGCGATCCCGGAAAGCGTTTGCGCAGCCCCTGCATCAGCGTGCAGAACGCCAGTTCGCTGTCGGTGTCGCCCACAGGCTGGTAGACGCCGGACAGGAAAGGGGCGAATCCGTGCAGGTCGCCGTTATGCGCGAAGATCCAGTGCCGGCCCCAGAGCTCACGCATGAACGGATGGCAGTTCTCCAGCCGGACCGTGCCTTGCGTGGCCTTGCGGATATGCGAGATCACGTTCTTCGACTTGATGGGGTAGCGCTTGATCAGGTCTGCCACCGGCGACGAGCCCGCCGATTGGTTATCGATGAACAGGCGGCACGCCTTGTCCTCGAAGAAGGCCACGCCGAAACCATCGGAGTGGTGGTCCGTCACACCGCCGCGCGCGGCAAAGCCGGTGAAGGAGAACGTCACGTCGGTTGGCGTGGCGCAGTTCATGCCTAGCAGCTGGCACATGGCGAGGGCACCGTGCGGCAGGGGGCTGCCGCTTTGCAATAGAATGGGGCCATTATCCTTCGCGTACCGGACGCTGCCAAGCACGGCGCCGACGCCCTCATCCCTTCCCAGCCATGAATCGAGACAAGATCGCTGCCATTCCCGGAGACGGAATCGGAACGGAACCCATGCCCCAGGGCGCCATCGCGGAGGCATCATGAATTTCCAGGGCTGTCCGCGCACCTTGCTGCTCGAGAGTTTCCACGCCGCTGTTGCTGCCGCCGATCCATTGCAAATCGTTGCCGATCACCTGCCGCCGCCGCATGCCGGAGGGCGCACGCTCGTGGTGGGCGCAGGCAAGGCTGCCGCGTCGATGGCGGCAGCGGTCGAGCGCGCCTACCAGGGCAAGGCCACGCTCGAAGGCATCGTCGTCACGCGCTATGCGCATGGCATGCCCACCGACCATATCCGCGTGATCGAGGCCGGCCATCCGGTGCCCGACGAAGCGGGCGAGCAGGCCGCCGCCGATATCCTGGCGCGTGTGCAATCGCTCGGACCCGAGGATCGGCTGATCGTGCTGGTCTCGGGCGGCGGCTCCAGCCTGCTGTCGCTGCCGGCCGATGGCATCCCCATGGCCGACCTGAAAGCCACCACGCGCGAGTTGCTGCGTTGTGGCGCACCGATCACGGACATGAACGTCGTGCGCAAGCATATTTCGCGCATCCAGGGCGGAAGGCTCGCGCAGGCGAGCCGGGCACCCGTGACCACGCTGATCGTGTCCGATGTGGCGGGCGACGATCCGAGTGCCATCGCCTCCGGTCCTACGGTTCCCGATCCCAGCACCTATGCCGATGCCCTCGGCATCCTGAAACGCTTCGGCGCCACGGTGCCGGCGAGCGTGCAATCCCATCTGGAACGCGGCGCGCGCGGCGAGATCGATGAAACGCCGAAGCCGGGCGATCCGCTGTTCAAGCGCGTCGACAACCGCATGATCGCCACGGCACATGGCAGCCTGGAAGCTGCCGCCGCGCTGTTCCGCCGTCAAGGCATCGAACCCGTGGTGCTCGGCGATACGGTTACCGGCGAGGCGCAGGAGGTGGCACGCGTCTATGCCGCGCTCGTCCGCGAGATTCGCAAGTACAATGCGCCGTTCTCCGCGCCGGTGGCGCTGATCTCGGGCGGTGAATGCACGGTCACATTGCCGAGTGGTGCGACAAACGCGCGTGGCGGGCGGTGCTCGGAATTCCTGCTGTCGCTGGCCATCGAGCTGGCCGGTGCGGAAAAAATCCACGCGATTGCCGCCGACACCGACGGCATCGATGGTTCCGAGGACAACGCCGGTGCGTTGCTGGGCCCCGATTCGCTGGCGCGCGCTGATGCAGCCGGCGTCTCGGCCCGGCACAGCCTGGATGCCCACGACGCGTGGGGGTTCTTCCATGCGGTGGATGACCTCGTCGTGACCGGCCCCACGCGGACCAACGTGAACGATTTCCGCGCCATCCTGATTCTCTAGTTGTTGCTTGTCCCCATGACCCAAAAGATCACGATTACCCGCCCGGACGACTGGCACCTGCACCTGCGCGATGGCGCGGCGCTGACCGCTGTCCTGCCCGATACCGCACGCCAGTTCGCGCGCGCCATCGTCATGCCGAACCTCAAGCCGCCGGTCACCACGGTGGCGCAAGCCGCTGCCTACCGCGACCGCATCCTGGCCGCACTGCCGGCCGGGATGACGTTCGAGCCGCTGATGACGCTGTACCTGACCGACAACCTGCCGCCCGAGGAAATCGTCGCAGCCAAGGCCAGCGGTTTTGTCCACGCGGTGAAGCTGTACCCGGCCGGCGCCACGACCAACAGCGATGCTGGCGTGACCGATATCAAGCGATGCGCCCCTACGCTGGAAGCCATGCAGCGTGCAGGCATGCCGCTGCTGGTGCACGGCGAAGTCACCAATGGCGACATTGACCTGTTCGACCGCGAAGCCGTATTCATCGAGCGCGTGATGAAACCGCTGCGCCGCGATTTCCCGGAACTGAAGGTGGTGTTCGAGCACATCACCACGTCCGAGGCCGCCCAGTACGTGGCCGAAGCCGAAGGCCCGATCGCTGCGACGATCACCGCGCACCATCTGCTCTACAACCGCAACGCGATCTTCATCGGCGGCATCCGTCCGCATTACTACTGCCTGCCGGTACTCAAGCGCGAGACCCATCGTGAGGCGCTGGTAAAGGCCGCTACGTCGGGCAGCGACCGTTTCTTCCTCGGCACGGACAGCGCGCCGCATGCCAAGGGCCTCAAGGAGCACGCGTGCGGTTGCGCGGGTTGCTACACGGCGCTGCATGCGATGGAGCTTTACGCCGAAGCATTCGATGCAGTCGGCGCGCTGGACAAGCTGGAGGCGTTCGCCAGCTTCAACGGCCCGGCGTTCTACAACCTGCCGCGCAACACGGGCACGTTGACGCTGACGCGCGAGGATTGGGAGCTGCCGACGGAACTGCCGTACGGCGACACCACGCTGGTGCCGCTGCGCGCAGGCGAAACGCTGCGCTGGAAGGCAAGCTGATTGCTTCCGGCGATTGACTGGACGCGGCCCTGGTACCAACCATTCGCCGCGTCCGCATCGGTCCTTTCGCACGAGGATCTGCGCGAAGGACTCAATGCAGTCGCCGGTGCCCTGCGCAATGCGCGCGGGCAGCCGCTACGCTTCGTGCCGCAGTCATCGTTGCCCGATGGCACGGCGTACGAATCCCACATCCACGCCAGCGGGCAGGTGCCGACGCGCGACAACCTCCACGACGCCTTCAACGCGTTGATCTGGCTGCACTTCCCCGAAACCAAACGATTGCTGAACCGGCTGCAGGCCGAGGCCATTGCGCGCGACGGCGTGCAACAGATGCGAGGCGGTCTGCGCGATGCCGCCACGCTGTTCGACGAGAACGCGATCCTTTTCCTCACCGAAGACGACACGCTGTTCGATGCCCTGAAAGGGTTTGACTGGCGCGAATTGTTCATCACCCGGCGCGTTTCGTGGCGGGGCGTCTGTGGCGTGATGCCGTTCGGGCACGCATTGCTCGAGAAGCTCGTCCATCCCTACAAGGCCGCCACGGCCCACGCCTGGCGTGTCATTGCGCCGCCGTCGATGCCGATGCACGAACTCGACGCCATGCTTGCAGCGGATCTCGCCGAAGCGGCAGAAGCAGGCCGCTTCGCCGGTGGCCGCAGCTTTTCGCCGTTGCCGGTCATGGGTATCCCGGGCTGGTGCGACGGCAACGCTGATCCAGCGTTCTATGAGGATGTCACGGTGTTTCGTCCGGGACGCCGGCCGCCCCAGCCGTCCATTCGGTGATAGACTGCGGCCCGCAAAGCAGGCCAGACAATCGCTGCTTGTTCCCGCAAGGGGCAAGGGGAGGAAAGTCCGGACTCCACAGGGCAGGGTGTTGGCTAACAGCCATCCACGGTAACGTGCGGAATAGGGCCACAGAGACGAGTCTTGCCGCTGGCTTCGGTCGGCGGGAAGGGTGAAACGCGGTAACCTCCACCTGGAGCAATCCCAAATAGGCAGACGTTGAGGCGGCCCGCTGAGTCTGCGGGTAGGGAGCTGGAACCGTCCGGTAACGGCCGGTCTAGAGGAATGGTTGTCACATGCAGAGTGCCCGCAAGGGCGGTCGGCATGCACAGAATCCGGCTTATCGGCCTGCTTTGCTTCGGATTTGAGAACGCCCGGCGTGCTTCTGCACCGCCGGGCGTTTTGCTTTGGCGTGAGCGTGGAAACGTCAGCCTTCGACGATCTCGGTGGTATGCGTGATCTCGGCAGTCTTCGCCAGCATGATCGATGCCGAGCAGTACTTCTCGTGCGACAGCTCGATGGCACGCTCCACCTTGGCGGGGTCCAGGCCCTTGCCGGTTACCGTGAAGTGGAAGTTGATCTTCGTGAACACCTTCGGATCGGTATCGGCGCGCTCGGCTTCCAGCTTGACCGAGCAGCCGCGAATATCCTGGCGGCCACGCTTCAGGATCAGCACCACGTCATAGGCGGTGCAGCCGCCAGTGCCCAGCAGCACCATCTCCATTGGACGCGGCGCCAGGTTGTTGCCGCCACCGTCCGGTGCGCCGTCCATGGCCACCAGATGGCCGCTGCCGGTCTGGGCGATGAAGCTCATGCCCTCCGGGCCCGACCATGTCACTTTGCATTCCATTTTTTTCGTTCCTCGATTCGTTGATGTCCTGATTTCGCTCGCACGCAGGGCATCTCATGACTTGCATTTCGCGAGTATAGGCTAACTCCGCGAGCGCCTTCCCCTACGGGATTTCCCCTAAAAATCTGAGGGTTTCCTCTAGTGTGGTGTCGATCAACGACTCACTTTGGATACGTAAGTTATTGATTTTTAGGTAATGACTCACTTTATGAGTGGCGTACTATTTATTCCATATTATGATATTGGATTTCGTAGTGTAAATTTTCTTGCCTTGGAGGGGGCCGTATGTATAATCCAATCCATCGAACGACGGCGCACGAAGAGCGCGCAGAGTGCGAAAGCGAAAGCAGGTTCCGACCCGGATCGCTTCCCGCACCACCGCAATGACCGGCCCCGTCGATCGCCCGGTGTCTCCTCCACCCTCCTCCTTTGGTGGATTCAAACCCAAGTCCGATAGACTTGGGTTTTTTTTCGCCCTTTGCAAGGGCCGCCACGGTGCGCCAGTGAACAACTCGGCGCTTGCCATGCTGTCAGCCGGCAAAGACTTGACGAAATCCGGCAACTTTGCTTGTGCGATGGCGCGGTAGGCGCTTATAATCGTCGGCTTTCCGGTCATTGCCCCCGGAAAAAATCAGGGAGAGCCTGCAGAGAACAAGCAGGAAGGTCAGGTCCCAAGGGCCGACCGACGACAGGACGCTAAAACGGCGACCGTCATACCGGGCAGATTTTCTAATCAGGAAAAATCATGAAGACCTTTTCCGCCAAGCCTGCAGAGGTAAAGCGCGACTGGTACGTGATTGACGCGACGGACAAAGTCCTCGGCCGTGTTGCCAGCGAAGTGGCACGCCGACTGCGCGGCAAGCACAAGCCAGAATTTACTCCTCACGTCGACACCGGTGATTTCATCATCATCGTCAATGCAGCCAAACTGCGCGTGACGGGTACCAAAGAACAGGACAAGAAGTACTATCGCCATTCGGGTTACCCGGGCGGTATCTACGAAACGACGTTCGGCAAGATGCAGCAGCGTTTCCCGGGCCGTGCCCTGGAAAAGGCTGTCAAGGGCATGCTGCCGAAGGGTCCGCTGGGCTACGCGATGATCAAGAAGCTGAAGGTTTACGCCGAAGCCGAGCATCCGCATAGCGCACAGCAGCCCAAGGTGCTGGAAATCTAAGGGGGCCATCCATGATCGGTAATTGGAATTACGGTACTGGCCGCCGCAAGAGCGCCGTGGCACGTGTCTTCATCAAGTCGGGCAAGGGCGCTATTGTCGTCAACGGCAAGCCCATCAACGAGTATTTCGCTCGCGAAACCTCGCTGATGATCGTGCGCCAGCCGCTGGAACTGACGGCTCACGCCGAAACGTTCGACATCAAGGTCAACGTGACCGGTGGTGGTGAAACCGGCCAGGCCGGTGCTGTTCGCCACGGCATCACCCGCGCGCTGATCGATTACGACGCCACGCTGAAGTCGGCCCTGTCGAAGGCTGGCTACGTTACGCGTGACGCACGTGAAGTCGAGCGTAAGAAGGTTGGTCTGCACAAGGCGCGTCGTCGGAAGCAATTCTCGAAGCGTTAATGTGTTTCTGCCTGGTCCGGCCCGCCGGATCTGGCAAGGCCCGAAAAAGACCGCACGGTTCATCGTGCGGTTTTTTTTTGCCATGACATTTCAGATCAAGGACTTGTCACATTCAGCGTTGCGCATATCCGTGCTTAAAGCATTTCATCCGCATGCCGTTCATGCGGCGATACAATCACGGGCTTGCATCCAGACGCTGCATGAAAAGGGAGTAGATACATGCTGTTTTCCAAGAAGAAGGGCCTGTCCATCGATACATTGATCGGGCCGGACACCACCATCGAGGGCGATGTGGCGTTCTCCGGCGGTTTGCGTCTGGATGGCCGCGTGCGCGGCAACATCATCGCTGTGGAAGGCAAGTCCAGCATGCTCGTGATCACCGAGAAAGGTGTGGTCGAGGGCGAAATCCGCGTCGAGCATCTGGTCCTGAACGGCACAGTGAACGGGCCGGTCCATGCGACGGAACTGCTCGAACTGCAAGCGCAGGCCCGGGTCCATGGCGAGGTGCGTTATGCGGCGCTTGAGATGCAGCAGGGGGCGCTCGTCGAAGGGCGTCTGATCCCGCTGGTGCAGACAGAAGTGCGTGCATTGCCCAATCACGTCCCGCCCGCAGAGACCGATGTGGATGTCGAAGCCACTGTCGTGGAGATCGTGGCAGATGTCCCAACCGTGGAAAACGTGACGGAAGAGGCTTCCGAAACCGGTGAAAAGCTGGAAAAGGTTGAGAAAGTGGCCTGACGCGGCCCGGCAATCCAGACGCAGAGGCCCTTGAAATCAAGGGGTTTCGGCACGATTTCAGAGTAGCGCTTAGAATACGGGCGTACCTAACCAGGAGAATTCCCCATGAACGCAGTCGCAGAGGCACCCGTTACCGAAGATGTGCCGGCACCGTTCGTCTTTACTGACAGCGCGGCCGACAAGGTCAAGCAATTGATCGAGGAAGAGGGCAACGCCGAATTGAAGCTGCGCGTGTTCGTGCAGGGCGGCGGTTGCTCCGGCTTCCAGTATGGCTTCACGTTCGACGAAGACGTGAATGAAGACGACACCCAGATGAACAAGAACGGTGTCACCCTGTTGATCGACTCGATGAGCTACCAGTACCTGATTGGCGCCGAGATCGACTACAAGGAAGACATCAACGGCGCCCAGTTCGTGATCAAGAACCCGAATGCCTCGACCACCTGTGGTTGCGGCTCGTCGTTCTCGGTCTGACGCCAGACGTCTCGCCATAAAAAAAAGCGCACCCTACGGTGCGCTTTTTTCTTCCGCAGAACCCCTGACGCGCTCAGCGCGGATAGATCGCGCCCAGCACGCGCGGTCCGGCTGCCCCCGTCACGGTCGGTACATTGCCGGGCGCACGGTGCACGCACTGGCGGGCGAACCATGCAAACGCCAGCGCTTCCACCTGGGAAACCGGCACGCCATACGCGTCCGAAGTCTCCACCGTCACGCCCGGCAGTAACTGTCCAAGATTGCCGAGCAACGCCTCGTTGTACGCACCGCCACCACAAACAATCAGCCGTTGGGCATCTGGCGCGCAAGTCTGCACGTCACGCGCAATAGCCGTAGCCGTCAGCGTGGCCAGCGTGGCTTGCACATCGGCCGCCGGCAGCGGGCTTGGCAGGCTTTCCAGCACCGCCTGCAGCCAGCCCGGGTGGAACAGGTCGCGGCCGGTACTCTTGGGTGGCGGGGCGTGGAAATAGGGTTCGGTCAGCAGTCGCGTCAGCAGCGCCTCGTCGACGCTGCCTGTGGCACCCCAGGCGCCGCGATCGTCGAATGGCTCGCCGCGATGACGTTGCACCCAGTCATCGAGCAGTGCATTGCCCGGTCCGCAGTCGAAGCCGGTCACAGGCCGGCCGGTATTCGCGGCGGGCAGGATGCTGATATTCGAGATGCCCCCGATATTGCAGACCACGCGGGTCTCGTCGCGCGCGCCAAATAGCGCCGCGTGGACGGCGGGAACGAGCGGTGCACCTTGTCCTCCTGCGGCGATATCGCGACTGCGGAAGTCCGCGACGACATCAATGTCGGTCAGTTCCGCCAGCAGGGCAGGATGTTGGGTCTGTCGGGTGTAGCCCGTTCCGTCATAGAGTCCGGGACGATGCCGGATGGTCTGGCCGTGTGCGCCGATCGCAACCACCTGGCTGGCGTTGATATCGGACTCACGCAACAAGGCTTCCACGCACGCAGCGTAGACGCGCGCCAGACCATTGGCGGCCATGGCTTCACGATGAATCTCGTCTTCGCCAGGTTGTTGCAGCGCTGCGAAGGCTTCACGCAGGCTGTCCGGGAATGGCAGGTGAGCCGCAGCCAGCACCATCGGCTGCGCCGCCGTGAAATCGACGAGGACGCCGTCCGCGCCGTCCATGCTGGTGCCTGACATCAGGCCAATGAAACAATCAGTAGGCACCGGGGGCATGGATATCGGTTTCGGTCGAAGCTCAGTTGCTGGCGGTCAGTACATTGTAGGTGCGGAGCATGTTGATGCGGCTCAGCGTGGCACTGGTGTAGGTCAGGAAGTCCGCGCGCGACTTGCCGGTCAAGGTCGGCGCTTCCATCAACGTCGTCGTCAGCGGATTCTGCGGAACGTCGTTGTAGCGGAACTCATAGTGCAGGTGCGGCCCAGTGGCCCAGCCCGTCGAACCGACATAGCCGATCAGTTGGCCCTGCGACACATGCTGGCCTTCGCGTAGTCCGGCAAAGCGCGACAGGTGCGCATAAAAGGTCGAGTAGCCGTTGGCATGCTTGAGCACGACGATGTTGCCGTAGCCGTTCTGCTGCCCGGCGAACTCCACCGTGGCATCGGCCGTGGCGATCACCTTGGTGCCCTGCGGCGCGGCGAAATCCACGCCCTTGTGCTGCTTCCACTGATGGTGAAGCGGGTGGTCGCGCCCGCCGAACCCTGACGATACGCGCGAGAACTCTACTGGCGAACGCAGGAACGGACGCTTCATGCTGCGCCCATCGAACGTGTAGTAGGCGCCCGGCGTACCGTCCTTCGGTGCGTACCAGAGTGCCTGGTACAGCGTGTTGCGGTTGATCAGTTCGATGGCCACGACACGGCCATTGCGAACGAATGCGCCATCGCGGAAGCCGGCTTCGTAGACGATGCGGAAACGGTCGCCACGGGCGATGTCGTGGTGGAAGTCGATGACACCCGAGAAGATCGAGATCATCTGGTTGACCACTTCGTCAGGCACGCTCGCGCTGTCCATCGACTTGAAGAAACCGGTGGCGTCGATTGCGCCGGACGCCATTTCGTAGTGCAGGTCGTTGTCGACTGCCTCGATGCGCGCCTTGTACGTGAAATCGCCGCCTTCCTTTTTAGGCGCCACGCGCTCGATCACGAGTTCGCGCGAACTGCCTGCGTCGCCGCCGAGGTTGGCTTGCAGCGAAACCAGCAGATTGCTGCTGTCGATCTCGGCCTGCACCGCCTGGCCGGGGTTCAGGTCGAACAGGCTGCGGGCGGTAGGGTTCTTGACGATAAACGCTTGCGCATCGGGATCGTCCACGCCGAGCCGGCGCAGCAGGGAGCCGATGGTATCGCCGCGCTGCATGCGTTCCTGCTGTACGTAGACGCCCGCGTCGCTCGCCTCGGTCAGCTGTTCGAGTTGCTCATGCACGTCGGGCATGCGCAGGGTATGTTCGACTCGCGGGGCGAGCGGATCATCGAATGCGTTGCGGGGGGCAACGCCCATCGCCGCCGCCATGCCAAGCGTAAAAACCGTGCCGACGGCGACGGTCAACTGCTTGCGGCGGCGCGTATGCTGGGGATTCGTCGGGTCAACCAGGACTACCAGTTGCCGCGCGAAAACATCGCGGAGATTAGACCACATCACGTAGAATTCAAGCTTTCCGAATTGGCAGGCCCTACCGCGACGATTTGTTTCGTCTGCCATCCTCCCCCGAGGTGCGGTGCGGGTATTGTCTGTTTGCCACCCTTCCGGGTGACCGCCGACGACTGTTGTCGGACGAGAAGCTGCGAAGTATATCAGATGAAAATCTGTCATCCGTAGCCTTTTTCCTAAAGATTTCAAAGACTTACCCATGACTGAAGTGAAGCCGGCCGCCGTGGCCAACTATCCACTTACGCCGTCCGTGATGCGCGCACTGGAGATCACCAAGCGCGGCTGCGACGAGCTTCTGGTCGAGGCCGAATGGCTCCAGAAGCTGGCCCGGAGCGAGGCCACTGGTGTGCCGCTGCGCATCAAGCTGGGACTCGACCCCACCGCGCCCGACATCCACCTGGGCCATACCGTGGTGCTGAACAAGCTGCGCCAGTTGCAGGACCTGGGGCACCAGGTGATCTTTCTCATCGGTGATTTCACGTCGACGATTGGCGATCCCTCGGGGCGCAATTCCACGCGGCC
This sequence comes from Cupriavidus sp. 2SB, assembly GCF_005503625.1. Taxonomy (GTDB): domain Bacteria; phylum Pseudomonadota; class Gammaproteobacteria; order Burkholderiales; family Burkholderiaceae; genus Cupriavidus. The sequence goes on from NZ_SCMX01000009.1 coordinate 125,961, forward strand.
GCCGCTGACCCGCGAGCAGATCGAGGCCAACGCCACCACCTACTACAAGCAGGCCAGCCTGGTACTCGATCCCGCGAAAACGGAAATCCGCTACAACAGCGAGTGGTGTGATCCGCTGGGCGCACGCGGCATGATCCAGCTCGCTGCCAAGTACACCGTGGCGCGCATGATGGAGCGCGACGATTTCACCAAGCGTTTCCGTTCCGGTGTGCCGATTTCGGTCCACGAGTTCCTGTATCCGCTGATGCAGGGCTACGACTCGGTGGCGCTGAAGGCGGACCTGGAGATGGGCGGCACGGACCAGAAGTTCAACCTGCTGGTGGGCCGCGAACTTCAGAAGGAATACGGGCAGGAATCGCAGTGCATCCTGACCATGCCGCTGCTGGTAGGACTGGACGGCGTCGAGAAGATGTCGAAGTCCAAGAACAATTACATCGGCGTGACCGAAGCGCCGAACGAGATGTTCGGCAAGCTCATGAGCATCTCGGACGACTTGATGTGGCAATACTTCACGTTGCTGTCGTTCCGCCCGCTGGCCGAGATCGACCTGATGAAGCAGGAAATCGCCGCGGGCCGCAATCCGCGCGATTGCAAGGTGCTGCTGGCGCAAGAGATCGTGGCGCGTTTCCACAGCCAGGCCGATGCCGAGAGCGCGCTGGAAGCATTCAACCATCGCGCCCGTGGCGGTATTCCGGACGACATTCCGGCCGTGAGCCTGGAAGGTGCGCCGATGGCCATCGCCCAGTTGCTCAAGCAGGCCAACCTTGTGCCGTCTACCTCCGAGGCAAACCGCAATATCGAACAGGGCGGCGTGAAGATCGACGGCGCCACCGTTGCGGACAAATCCGTCAAGGTGGCGGCGGGGACGTATGTGGTGCAGGTCGGCAAGCGCCGCTTTGCACGTGTGACGCTGGCCTGAGGGGCGCGATGATCGCCCTGATCCAGCGTGTGACGCAGGCGCGCGTGACCGTGGAAGGCCGGACGACCGGCGAGATCGGTGCGGGCCTGCTGGCCCTGGTGTGCGCCGAGCGTGGCGACACCGAGGCGCAGGCCGAGCGCCTGTTGGCCAAGATGCTGGGCTATCGCGTGTTTTCCGACGCAGCCGGCAAGATGAACCTGCCGGTGCAGAACATTGACGGGCAGGGCAAGGCGGGCGGACTGCTCGTGGTGTCCCAGTTCACGCTGGCCGCTGACACGAACAGTGGGACGCGGCCGAGTTTTACGCCGGCGGCCTCGCCCGAAGACGGTCGTCGCCTGTACGATCATTTCGTGGCCCGCGCCCGTGCCGCACATCCCGATGTCCAGACCGGGGAATTCGGCGCGATGATGCAGGTCAGCCTGACTAATGACGGCCCGGTGACGTTCTGGCTGCGCGTGCCCCCGGCCGGCACGGCGTGAGATTGCGGACGCGCCAGGACGCAAGTGCCTGACCCGCTGCAACCTGATCGCCAAACGAATCCAAGTCGAAGGAGATCCACATGAAACTCTGGAGCAAGGCTTTTGCCGACAACGCGCCCATTCCGGGCGAGTTCGCGTTCTGCGTGCCCGACGCGGCCAATCACGTGACGCTGTCGACCAACCGCAACCCCGATTTGCATTGGGATGACGTACCCGCAGGCACGCGCTCTTTCGTGTTGCTCGCCCACGATCCCGACGTGCCGAGCCGTGGCGACGATGTGAACCAGGAAGACCGCGAGGTGCCGGAATCGTTGCCGCGCCTGGATTTCTTCCACTGGGTGCTGGTCGATATTCCCCCGGGCCTGACCACGATCTCGGCTGGTACGCATAGCGACGGCGTGATCGCGCGCGGCAAGCCCGGACCCGAGGCACTGGTCGGTACGGCCACTGCTGGCGGCCTGCGCCACGGTACGAACGACTACACGGGCTGGTTTGCCAACCACGACGACATGAAGGGCGACTACTTCGGCTACGACGGCCCGTGCCCGCCGTGGAACGACGCGATCGTCCATCGCTACGTGTTCACGGTGTATGCGCTCGATATCGACAGCGTGCCCGTGGAAGGCAAGTTCACTGGCGCCGATGTGCGCGAGGCTATCCAGGGTCACGTGCTGGCCGAGGCCAGCTATACCGGCACGTACACGCTCAACCCGCGTCTCATCAAATAATTCTCAGGACCGCCGTCCGTCGCCCCCCAAGGAATCGGCATGTCGCAAAGCTCTGGCCCGCAAACGCTGGCCTACACCCACCTGATCGTCATCCGCCATGGCGAGACGGCCTGGAACCGCGAACGCCGTTTGCAGGGCCAGGTCGATATTCCGCTCAACGACACGGGCCGCGCTCAGGCGCTGGCGCTGGCCGGCGCGTTGTCGGGCGAGCCGATCGATGCCGTGTATTCGAGCGACCTGGGCCGGGCGATGGAAACCGCGGCGCCGCTGGCGCAGGCACTCGGACTGACCGTGCGCACGGAGCCGCGGCTGCGGGAACGTCACTACGGCGACTTGCAGACGATGACCTACGCCGAGGTCGCCGAGAAGCGGCCCGAGGATTTCGCGAACTGGCAGGCGCGCGTGCCCGACTATGCGCCGCCGGGTGGTGAATCGCTACGGGAGTTCCAGGATCGGGCGGTGGAAATCGCGCTGGCCCTGGCCCGTCGGCACCCCGGCGAGCGGATTGCGATGGTGGCGCACGGCGGCGTGCTCGACTGCCTCTATCGCGAAGCCACGGGCATGACGATCGAAGCGCCGCGCGAGCATGAGCTGCTCAATGCCAGCATCAACCGCATGCGCTGCGACAGCGCCACACTGACGGTGCTGCAATGGGCCGATGTCAGCCATCTGGAAGCGCTGACGCTCGACGAGGTAGACCGGCGCGTGCCCTGAAACCCAGGGCAACGCAGGCTCAGACCTTCAGGCGGAACGGGGTGAAGTTGGTATTCCTGTCGTACCAGTCCTCGTTCTCGGCACGCTTCAGGAACGCCACCACCTTGTAGGTCACGGGCGTCATGACCACCTCCCAGCCCGTCTTCAGCACGTACTGCGCCACGGCCACCTGGATGACTTTCTCCAGCGGCCAGATGCCGTAGAAGGCAATCACGTAGAACAGCGAGGAGTCGACCAGTTCACCGGCCAGTGTCGATCCGATGGTGCGCGTCCACAGCCAGCGCCCGCCCGACCACAACTTCATCTTGGCCAGCACATAGCTGTTGGTGAAGCTGCCGCAGCAGAAGGCGATCAGCGAGCCGAGGGCGATGCGCCAGGTATTGCCGAACACATCCTCCAGGCTCTTCTGGTAGTCGATCATGAATGGCGCCACCGGCATGCGCAGCACCACGAACGCCATGAACGTGGCAAACGCCAGGGCGGCAAAGCCGGCCCACACCACGCGCCGGTCGCGGCCATAGCCATACACCTCGGTCAGCACGTCGCCAAAGATGTACGAGACGGGAAAGAACAGCACGCCAGCGCCGAATGTCACGGGGCCGATCACCGGCAGCGTGACCTGCGCGGCCTTGGCCGCCCCGATCAGATTCGAACACAGCAGCACCGTCACGAAGGCCACCATGACGAGGTCGTAGTAGCGATAGGTCCGGCCGATATGTGGGGCAGTGTGCGGGCC